>NZ_BDJE01000042.1 GCF_002117935.1 Nocardioides sp. PD653-B2
AACCAAACCTTCAGCAGTCCCCCCCCTTCTCGGCTGAATGGTGGTGGCTCGCGACGGTTCGTCGTGAGGGCGACGTGGCGACTGTGGTGCCCTTCGAGCCGGCAGACGCGTTCGGCATCGACGAGCAAGGCCTCGTGCACTTCCACTACCCGCAGGAGATGCCCCTGCGCTATCTGGCCAAGGGAATCGCGGAGGGTCACTACTCATCTGCCGAGGACTTTCTCGTCGTCACAAGAGCGGGAGAGTTCGGTGGCAATGGGTTCCAGATCACTTCGTTGGTCGTGTGGCTCCTGCAGGAGTTCCCAGCCATCCTGCTCGGTGTCGGCGTAGATCGGCTGGTCCTGCGGTACGACACCAAGAAGCGCGAGGACTTGGAGGTGCTGGCTGCCGACTGGGCCGGTCGGCACGTCCTCTACCCCAGGAAACTGAGGCAGTTCGTTGAGTCCAAGACCGCTTGGTACCCCTCGATCCTCGCTGAGCGGCTCGCCCTGAGCGAGGCCGCAGCCAAACGACTTCTAGAAGCCGTCGGATACGTGGCGTCCCCACACGACGCTGAGCTCATGGAGTTCTCGGACAGCCCAAGCGCGCATGCGGCTCGCCGTTGCTGGGAGGACGTGGAATGGGAACGAACCTTTACCAGTCTCGACGAGCTGCTCGAAGCTGGCACCGATCGCCCCGAGGTCCCCTACTCGGCCCCGCTCTCCGACGAGGAGTGGGACGCACCGCAAGAGGATCGTGCGTCGGTGTGGTCACGGTTCCGGGACTGGTTCAGGCGCAGCTAGAGCCGGCCACTCATGACGTGGTCGATGTAAGCACACACAGTCATCGCGGCATGCCCGGACGTTCGAGCTGCGCTAGGTGCGGCGGAATGACCTGGGTTGGCGACTGTTCAGCCCAGGAAGGGTCCTGTCCGACCGCTAACCGATCTGAGCGCGCCGAGGAGCAGTGGCTAGTTCTTGTTGAGTCCGTGTGCTCGGGTGTCGAGCGCGGTCTTGTAATGGCTCTCAACGGAATTCACGTCGGCGGTGGCAGTGCTGGGATCGAGGACGCGGAGGACCGAAAATCGAAAGTTGCTCCGCTCGCACTTCTTCAGCACGACGTTGCCGCCGTGCCCGTTGGTGGCGTAGGCCGTCCACCGCTGGAGGAGGGTGTCGTTGCCGTCCGCCTTCCCGACGTACTGTCGGCCGTCGCTCAGATCGGTAATGAGGTATATCCCAATGACCGAGGAGAGCGCGGTCCTCCATGCGGCGTACCGCGGGTCGCTGACAACCGCTTGCAGGCGATCAAAGTCGACAACGAGGTTGTCGAAGCCGGGGAACGGTTCAGGTTCTGCTTCGACAACCTCCAGTACGGGATAGTTCTGCGCGGTCGTGCCGTTCACCCACCACGCTCGGGGTGAGGCCCACCGGATGACGAGACGGCCAGCAAGATCAGAGAGTGCATCGGGTCTCACTCGGAGGTCGAACTCTCGAAGTGGCCCGTCGTTCGCGATCTCGCCCAGGTTCTCTACCACAGCCCACAGACGCGCGGTCGTTCCGAGTTCAGGGAGAAAGACGACCCAGTAGCGTGCTGGCTCCTTCTTGAAACCCTTCGGGTCGCGACTCTGCGTGCTAGTGAAAGTCATGATCTGGTCGAACGTCGAGTCGGCGTTGATGCCAGGGAATCCGTCTTTGTGGATCTTGAGATAGGCATGACGGATCACCATGGTGTCCGCAAGGGGGAGGCCAGCCTTCGCGAGCGCGTCGCCGAGGGTGAAGGTCGAGGGAGTCAGCAGCGCTGGCTCTGGTACCTGCTTAGCCTCCAAGGTCGAGGGGTCTGTGGGCGTTGATCCGGCCATGGAGCCATCTTTCCCCACTCGAGGCCGCCCTGCAGTGTGATCGGGCGCCGGCAGGAGGAGCTAAGCCGCGCGAGCCGTGGCTGTTCAGGTGCCTGGCTGTCGCAGGCGGTAGGTACCGCGGTCGACACGGTCGACGTCGTCGTAGCTTCCGATGTTGGAGCCTTGTACTTGGGCGCACATGTGGCTCGTGAGCATGGTGCGGACCGTCGATTCGGCGTAGCGCGATCCGCTTCGTCGCATCTCGTCGACGACCTGTTGAACGGCGACCTCGGGGCTGCCAGATCTGGAGGTGAGAGCGTGGATGGCGTCGAGGATCTCTGAACGAGCCGTTCCGTTCCGGGGGGAACGGGCCACGTCGGGTAGAGGTCGTGGCGTTCGAATAGCGGTGTCAATGGTTGTCAGCGGTCCGGGGACGGTGCCATCTGCTGGTGCCTGGACTTGGTAGGCGAAGAGGGCGAGGTCGACGCCAACGGGGGTTGCGACGACGCAGCGTGCTTGGACGGGCAGGGCCCAGGCGAGTGGCCCGATGGCATCTCGTGCCGTCTTGGGCAGCGACTCGAGTTCCTCGCGGGCCAGGATGATCTGGTCGCCTACTTCGCTCTTCCACTGGGGCGCGGACAGCCGTGCGAGGTATCGGCGGAGTTCGGGTTCGAGGACCGCGACAACCCACCGATCGGTTGCTGGGGTGAGCGCAACGCGTAGGAAGTCTCGAAGCAGTTCCCCGCGGATCATGGTGTCGGGTGATGCACCAACCCGTGAGCCTCGGGGGTACTTGAGTTCGATCACGGCGCGTGTGGCTGAGCCGGTCGCAACGAGGTCAAGCTTCCCGCCGCGGAGGACGGGGTCTGACACCTCGATGGCGAGCTGGCCGGGTTCGACGCCGGCTCGCTGGAGGGCGAGGACGGTGCTCATGCGGACCGTGTCCTCGGTCAGTAGGTGTTTTAGTCCTGCTGACCGGTGTGCTGCCAGCTGCTCGGCGACGTCGATCCACACTGCGGCCCAGTCGATCGTGCCCAGGTCGTCGATCATCGATTTCCCTCCAGCCTGCCGCGTCGGAAACGGTTGTGGGCGGCGGCAACCAGCTCGACTCATGTTGACGGAGAACCCGGTCCGATGCGCCGCGATCGTCGAACTCGAGCGCTACGGTCAGAATGTGGCGAGCGCAATCGGACGACTCCTGGATGAGTTGTCGTGGGAGGGCAACGCTCGGAAGTACCGCGGTGGTGGTCGTGGATTGGAGAACGTGCTGACCGCCGAGGTGTTCCAGGCGCTCGACCTTCTACCGCGGGCAGCGTTCCTTGGCGCCGTCCTGCGCGCGGCCACCACAATCGCCCCGGAGGACAGGAGCTCTGTCGCACTGCCGAACGCCATCGAGCATCTGGAGGCTGCCTCGGTCGAGGTGTTGCTGGGAGACCTGGTGATTCCCGACCTGGGAATCCAGGCCCAACCTGACGTGGTGATCGAGTCAGAGTCGAGCTATGTCTTCGTTGAGGCGAAGCGGGTCCGTGGTGGCTCGTTCCCAGAGGAGCAGCTCGCGCGCGAACTCCTGCTGACTGCGACCTACGGGCAAGGTCGCCAACCGGTGCTGTTGCTGGTGGTGGGTGGGCCACCACCCCTGCTGGTGAAAGGCCATGGACGGGTCTCGGTCGAGGACGCAATCGAGGTCGGTCTGCGCAGCATCGAGGAGCGTATTGGGTTCTCGGTGCGTGACCGGCTCGCGGGGGCGACGGTGGCGTTTCTAACGTGGGCTGAGATTTCGGCCCACGTCGAGGCCGCTGTCGCCGATTACCAGAACTCCGACACTTCGACCCGGCAGGCTGTCCAGCGAACCGCGGCCACCCTCGTCGATGCGGTGGCGACCCACAGCTGAAGTGAGCAGCTCTGCGCCTGTCCCGCTTGAACCGAATCTGATCGGCTCACACGCCGGCAACGTACGCGGTGAGGAAGTGGACGCCGTGCCGGTCGAGGTTGCCGCGGGCGCGGTCGTAGTGCTCGGTCGTCCGTGGATCGGCGTGGCGGGCGAGGATCTGGGCGTCGCGCAGTGGCACGCCTGCGTCGAGCGCATTGGTGATGGCTGCGTGCCGCAGGGAGTGCGGGCTGATGTGGCGTGGGATGCCAGCGACCTTCGCGATCCTGGTGACCATTCGATAGGCGTCGCGGCGGTCAATCGGGTTGCCCGAGACCGGTCGGAGGAGGAGTCTTCCGGTGGTGCGTTGGCCGCGGCATGCTTTCAGGACGCGGAGGACGGGCACCGTGATCGGCATGGTGGCTGGCTTGTTGCCTTTGCCGACCAGGTGCAGTACTCGGTGGCCCCGGAGGGTTTCGGCGTAGTCCTCGATCCGCACGGCTGCGGCTTCGGATGCTCTGAGGGCATTGATGCCGAGCAGGTAGGCCAAAGCCCCGTGGTGAACGGTGAGGGTCTGTGCGACCTGGAGGAACCGGATGAGTTCGAGCCGGTCGAGTCCCTGGGTTCGGGACTCGTCGCGGTGGACTTTCGGAAGTCTCGCGTAGACGGCTGGGTCGGACACGATGAGGCCGTCGATGTGGGCAAACCGGAAGAACCCTCGGACCGGTGCATCATCGTGACGACTGAGGAGTCCATCAGCCCCGAGTCGCTGAGGTGGCGGATGTAGAGCTCGATATGGGCGCGCTGGATCCCTTGTAGCGGGTCAAGCTTGTTGCGCTCGCACCAGGCGAACCAGCGTCGTAGCTGGAACGCGTACAGCTGGCGAGTGTGCCCGGAGTAGCGGGCATGGTAGGAGACCGCGGCCAGTTGGGCCGGGGACATCTCGGTCGGTTGGAAGGCTAGGAGTGCGGTTGTGCCTGACATGGAGTCACCTCGCGGCGGCCCTGTACGGCCCGACCCGCCCGCCGTCAACGCAACCGAGCGTCTGGCCTATCGACGCTAGACCCTCTCGCCGCGCTCGCTAGCGCCTGCTCGCGGCGGTATGACGTGGACTCCTTGTCCAGGGCGCTCAGTCCTCAAGCAGGTCGTCATCGAGCTCCTCGATGCCGGGTACCTCAGTCGGCATCTGGCCCCAGCTGTTCGCTTCGTAGAGCGACACCCGGCGTTCGTGGGCAGCGTCACGGAGGTACTTGATGTGCTTCGGCTTGTATCCGTAGCGACGCAGGTACCGGAGGTTCTTGGTGAGCGCCAGGGCCCATGCGCTGTATTCCCAGGCCCTTTCGAGCTGCTCGGTGACAGTCTCACCCGGACGGTGTCGCTCCATTACGACTCGTGCGATCACGGACCCGAGGGACATTTCCTCGGCGAGCCAGGTGTCGAACCCGTCCCACTCATGCAGGTGGTCTATGAGCAGGGTCAAGCGTATTCGGAGGTCTTGGTTGCGCGTTCCGACGGCTTCCCTGGCAGGATCAAACCCCATATGCCGGTTCGCGGCCTCGATGGCTCCGGTCCATAGGGCGAGCTCGACGGACTCTTTGCGTGCGAGGCGGGCGTCCTCGAGTGCTTCGCGAGCGGTCTTCTCGCCCGCCTTGGCCCGCTCGTTGGCGAGATAGGTGCCTCCCACCGCAACCAAGACGGACAGCACAGCAAGAACCAGCGTCAGCAGCTCATTGGTCGACAACCCGGCGTCGGAAGCTGGATCGGTGGCGACACGCACAGCCTGCGCCCACGAATGAATCTCGAACCTCGTCGAAAACACAAGAAGGCACTCTAGAGCCGACTTGGGCCTGCAGTATGCGCTTCGCCTGGCTGACCCATGAAGACGATCCCACCGCGGGTATCGATCCTGAGCGCAGACCTCAACCGGGAGGCATCTTCGTAGCGGCGAGACGTACTCGACACACGGTGGAACCGATCCACGTGCCGACGTCACTGGCGCAGGCAAGCGGCGGATAGACGCACCTCCGCAGCCGCGCTCATCGCGGCTGCTCCGGTCGGTTAGCTGAGAACCCAACCGGCCGAGCGCAACGACGCGGTGCGCGGTCCGGATCCGAGATGCTGCCGTATCAACGAGGACCAGGACGGCACCGCCTGCGGGGCATCCGCCGGTCGATCGGGCTAGCCGCCGACCGGCCGGCGTTTCGGCCTAAGAGGGTGGCTCGCTGTCACTCTCGGCCTGCCGGGAAACGACTCGGTCGGTCAGCTCGATCGTCCCGAGGTACCACCAAAAGATCCAGTCGAGGAAGACCGGATCGTAGTCGCCCTTCTGGCTCTCGCTGCGGTGCCGCAAGTCGAACTCGTTGGCGATCTGGAAGAGCGCCCCCTCGTCTCTCCGATAGAGCTCCTCCTTCAACAACGAGCGGCGGAGCTCAAGTACCCCCGCGAGCGTCGTACACGCCGACCGTTTGTCCTCAACGGTCGCGCCGCGTCGACGAAAGAGAGCAACCGCGTGCTCGATCGGGCTGCGCGTGTCCTCGTCAGCGCCTTCGATCGTCGCGGTGACGAGGTCATTGCGCGCATCGCCATGGGCTTCGACCAGCCGACCCCGATCCTCACCCGAGGTCGCCAGCCGGAGGTCGAACGTGGTTCGCTCCAGCAGCCTATTGATCTGCCAGAAGTAGATGTCACGTCCCATCTGGATGTTGAAGTCGCGGTGGTGCCATCCGCACCCGCCGTAGCCGTGGTTCGATCTACTTTGGGGAGCGGCGACGAACTCGCCGAGAACCTCGATCACATCCATGAAAACGTCGAGGTCGTCGATCAGGCGGTCGACGGAGAGCGGCCATAGGTCAGGCACGCCGATTTCCTCTTCGATGAGCACCGAAGGGTCGATTGATCGCGGGTCGTCTACGCAATCCTTCTGGAAAGCGCGCTCGAAGTAGCCACGCTCGTCGAGGTCGATGATCAGGCTGGTGAATCGTGCGACGGTCGCCGACAGCGAGATGGTTGGAGCTGTGCCATCTGGCCGGCCACGCTGCGAACGGTACGGCCGGCGTTGGACCTCGTGCGGTAAGGAGTCTGCGGCCTGGAGCAGGTCGACCAGGTAGCGGCGCCTCGGGGGGATCTGTTTGTGATTCGCTGGCTCGGCAGGGCCCCACGGATCGATCACCGGGCTGTTGGACGTGGAGCGAAATGTGTCGACCGGCCGGTTGCCGTCGAACGCGTCGTCGAGTAGGAGCTCTACTTCTTCAGCCCAACCGGGGGTGAACTGCTGCTGTGCGTTGATCAACTCCGCCAAGCGACGCCGGAACAACTCGCGCGGCCACCGCAACACATGGTCCTCGGCCTCGAACGTCCCGGGCAAAGCGTCACCTCTCCTAGTCGTCAGGGCTCCATGATGCCGCGAGGGTCCCGTTCGAGCGCAGAGGATTGCCGTGCGCAATCAGACGTTCCGCAGAACTGTCGGAGCCATGCGACAGCATGGCTTGCATGACCGAAGACTTCGCGAAAGACGTACACGACCTGCTGGCAGAGATTCGTGGCGTCGCAACTTCGCTAACCGTGGGCGGGCCTGATGCTTTCGTGCGCAACTTTGAGCTTGGGGTGGGCACGTTCTCTCACGGGCCGGACCACGCTGTCGGCATCGCCGCGATGATGTCGGTTCGCCGCTTCGAGCAGATGAACGACGCCCGCGTTCAGTCGGGTCGCAAGACCATCGCCTTCCCAGAAGCAGCGCTGCTCGAGCGCTTTCCAATCCGCAAGGGCGTCGTGCCCGATTGCCTGGCACTGATCGGTCATCTCGTCGACCACGGGATGACCGACCCCGAGCCGGTCCGCGAGCTCGTGCGCGGCCATGGCGTCCCTGGATTCATGATGCTTGTGCAGATCTACAACGAGCTCGGGAAGATGCTCGTCGATGTCGATCCGGACCTCGATAGTTTGACGGAGTTGATGACCCGCGAAGCCCTCGCAGACGAGCGGGATTGGTTCGGCGGCGACTTCTGACGCACTGGAGCATCGCCGGGCTGCGGCAAACTGTGCCCGCTCCTCGCAGATCCGGTCGCTTCGCCGGCGCCGACAGGCGGCTGAGTGATGCACCGGCTCGGCTAGCGTCAGACCGGCACGACCGGACTCTCAGGTGCCGAGGATGGGCTCGCTTGGCCAAGGCAATGGGGAGGCATCTGCTACGGCGCCATCCCTGGGCCACTGGGCGTGACCAGTGGCGTCCGGGCATGCTTTCCGTCGCGGGCTGACGGGCCCAACGGCGGCAACTGGCGGCGGCGGCACTCGAGCCGCGCGGAAAACCATTCGGTCGGTGTCGGTTTGCGAGATTCAATGGTGAGGCGACCAACTTCGATCCGGCTGCTTGACCGGTCGGCGCCGGCGTTGGCCCAGGGGAGGAACGACATGACCGACGACACCGACGTCGACGACGTCAGTATGCGCCTGCGCTTCTACGGCGCCGGCGACTACGCCACCTACTGGCAGAGCCAGGAGGCGGCAGACATCATCCAGCGGTTCAACCCGTCCGCCCGGCCCGAAGACGTCAACGGCATCCTTGAACTCCACAACGCACGCCTTTTCGTGGAGGCAGGCTTCACGCCGAAGGACCTGCCCGAGGCCGAGCAGGCCACGCTCACCGAGGCGGCCGGCCCCATCAGACGAGTCGTCGCCCAGTGGTTCCACGCGCTCGAGGACGAGGATCTCGATGACAAGCTCAGCGACGTCGACTGGCAGTACCACGAGCACCTCCTCGAGCTCCTTGCCGGACTCGGTGTTTTCGGGCGCTGCAGTGCGACCCCCATGCTGGCAGCCCTCGACCGGGCCCGCATCCACCCCGGTGACCTGCTCACCAGCAAACGGCTCGTCGAGAACTACGACACCCAGGTCCGCGACCTCGTCCTCGCCGACCCCGACCGAGCCGAGCTCGTCATCCGCCACCACCTCGAGGACCAAGTCAGGAAGGAGACCTTCCTCCCTGCCAGCCTCACCCCAGCCGACCAGCGCGCACTGATTCAGAAGTACATCGACAGCGACAACCCGAACGGCAACTACCTAAAGCTCGTCGCGAACGCCCCGATCGACGCCAAGACCGGTGTCGACAAGCGCCTGATCGTCAACGCCAAGCGCCGCTACGACGCCCAGGTGAAGGAGTTCTTCGCGACCAACACCGGCATCAGGACCGGATGCTCGGTCTCCGTGTCTGACACGCAGATCGAGCCGATGACGGTCTCCCTGGACGACACCGTCATCGAGTACACCTTCAGCGAGGCCTGGCTCGAGGACACCCTGGACAACGCCTCGGTCCTCAACAACTTCCAGTTCCTGTTCGAGTTCGCACCCGAGGACGGACTGCTGACGATGCCAGCCGTCGACAGCGAGCGCCGCGGTCTCGAGTCCGTCTTTGGCCTCGACGGCACCCACGACTACCTGACCGGACACGTTTTCGCAGCCAAGGACCTCGCAACCCTCTCGCAGACGGTCATGTACCGACGCTTTCTCGAAGCGAGGGACATCGACCTTGAGGAAGTGCTCCGCTGGTACTTCGAGGAGCACCTGGCCTCGGAGCTCGGCATCACCGGGTTCGCCTTCACCCCCAGCAGCTCCACCGCGAACTACCTGGAGAGGTGCCGCAACCTCTTTGCGGAGATGGAGTCGATCGCCACCCAGTACAACCTCTTCATCGAGGACGGCGAGATCGACCACGACGTGGCCACCGCCGGGGCAGACCTGGTCCGGTACCGCGCCATCCCCAGCGCGCTCGAGGGCAAGTACGCCTACGCGACCGACCACCCCGAGATCCAGTCGATCCTCCACATCCTGTTCTCCGACCAGTCACACCTCGCCTACGTCGACGACAACCTGAGCGGCGACAATGCCGTCGACCTCCTGGTCCGAAACGAGGTCCCCTACCAGGCACTGCACGCCTTCCAGCAGCCCATGATCGACAAGCTCATCGAGATCGGGCTCGCAGAGAACACAGGGCAGCGCATCGTGTTGACGAACTTCCCGCTCTTCTCGGTCTTAAGGTCACTCAGTCACCACGAGGCAGTGGCCTACCACCACCTCGATCAGGCGGCCCGCGCCCACGTGGACACGATGATCGACGCAGGATGGCTGGTACGACGCTCCACCCTGCTGACCGAGGCCGAGGCCGCGTACTTCAACTACAACCTGAACTCGGTCGACTTCAGCAACGGCCCCAAGCTCCGCAACAAGTACCAGCACGGAGTCCAGCCCAAGGGCGAGGGCGAGGCCCAGCACCAGGACACCTACTACAGGGCCCTACGGCTGATGATTGCGCTGACGATCAAGATCAACGACGAACTCGTCCTCGCGTCGGCTGAGAACGGCATCCCGACCGCCGACGAGACCCCGGCAGACCGAGACAGCTGACCGAGCGTCCAGGTCAATCGGACTTGCGGGCGTCCATTGACGCCTCGCTATATGTACTTCTCCGGAAGCGGCTCCGCATTCACGGCAGGGTTCACGTTGGAGGCGTCAAGTTCGACCGGCGCATGACTAGTGCAAGACATTGTGGGTGCTGCGCACCCGCGTCCAAGCGGGCGCTATGCACCTGCGTCTATCTGGGCGCAAAGAGCTACCGGTGGTCGTTCAACGCGTGCCCAGATCGAGGTTGCATGTGAGGATCCGTCGTTGGTCGCGGCGCAGGCAGGTGGAGCAGTGACCGACGAGTGGCACGCCCTCCGGAGTCGCGGGGCGCGGCGTCCCGGCCGACCCCACCGACTGCGTTAGCTGACCGCGTGAGTGGCGATGGGTCCCGCCTCGCCATGGTCAATTGGCCTGATGGCCGGCCGCTGGTGCTGCGCAAGGCTGACGGCTACTCACCGGCGCGTGTCACAGGCGCACGACGTCCTTCTCGGCGCGCAGCTCAGTGCGGGCGACCTTCCGGTCGGTCACCACGATCCAGGCTGCGAGCGCCGCGCCGCCCAGGATGGCGGCCGAGAAGAGGACTATGCCGATGGCCGGGTAGCCGAGGATCTGGCTGTCGGTCGGCACCTGCATGAGCAGCGAGGCGCCCAGGATCGTGGCGCTGATGACCAGCCCCAGGGTGAGTCGGTTGGCCAGGCGATGCAGCACGGTGTGCAGCCGCTCCTCGTCGACGGCGTCGACCCGAAGCCGGAGTCGCCCGTCCGCGAGGTTCTCGAGGATCTGGTTGGCTCGCCGAGGGAGCTCGGCGGTGAACTCCTTGGCGTCCAGCGCGGCGGTGACCAGACCGCCCGGCGACGTACGCAGCCCGTCGCGCAGGAGGTGCGGCAGGTTCTCGCGGATCGCCTCGGCCGGGACGAAGTCGGGATTGAGGTGGAGCGTCGTCTGGTCGAGGTTGAGGAGCGCCTTGCCGACCATGGACATCTCGGGCGGCGGGCGCAGGCCGTGGGAGCCGGAGACGCGGCTCAGCTCGACCAGTAGTCGCCCCGCCTGCAGGTCCCTGCCCTGGGCGATGGAGTCGGAGACCAGGTGCGTGACGTCGTCGCGGAAGGCGGTGGCGTCGTAGCTGTCCAGCGGCTGCCCCATGGTGGCCAGGACTCGTGCGGCCTGCTCGCCGTTGTCGTCACCGATGGCGACCAGCAGCCGAACGACCTTCTCCTGGAGGCGCGGCGGAATCGTGGCGACCATGCCCAGGTCGAGGATCGCGAGCCGGCCGTCGGGAGTGACCAGCACGTTGCCGGGGTGAGGGTCCGCGTGCAGGAAGCCCTCCTCCAGGATGCACTTCAGGTACGCCGAGAAGAGCTGCTCCACGATGGCGCGTGTGTCCAGGTCGAGCAGGCCGAGCGGTCCGACGTCGGTGACCTTGCGACCCTCGATGTAGTCCATGGTGAGGACCCGACCCGACGTCAGGGCCGGCACCGGCTCGGGCACCACCAGGAGGTCGTAGGCGCTCATCAGCCCGACGAAACGCTCCAGGTTGCGGGCCTCTCGTCGATAGTCGAGCTCGAGGTTGAGGGACCTCTCGAACTCCCGCAGCAGCCGCGCGAAGCCGTAGGTCCGGCCGAGGTCGCTGCCCTTGTCGGCGACCGTGGCGATCCGGGCGAGGGCCGCCATGTCGGCCCGTACCTCCTCACGTACGCCGGGACGCTGGACCTTGACGGCCACCTCGCGCCCACCGCGGAGGGTGGCCCGGTGCACCTGCCCGAGCGAGGCCGCGGCCAGCGGGTTGGGGTCGAACTCGGCGAAGAGGTGGCGCACGTCGCCGCCCAGCTCCTCGGCGATCGTCGCCCTCACGACCTCGAATTCGAACGGCTCCACCTGGTCCTGCAGGCGACTCAGCGCCGTCGTGTAGGAGGCCGGAAGCAGGTCGAACCGGGTCGAGAGGAGCTGCCCCAGCTTGATGAAGGTCGGACCCATCGACTCCAGGTCGGCCGCGAACGACTGAGCCCGGTCGGCTGCACCTTCGTCCTCGAGCGCATCCCCTGCGTACTCGTCGAGGCTCGCGTCGGGCACCAGGTCCGAACGCCCGTGGCGGATCAACAAGCGTGCGATCGCCGCGTAACGCCGGGGCGTCGAGTCCTCGAACCTCATGCCGCCACAGTGCCCAGCACCTGGCCATGAAAACGCGCTGTGGCGTGCGTCCCATTCCTCGCACGACCGGTGTCGGGGCGCCGTCGTCGAGGCGGTCTCGAGATGACGCACGAGTGGACCACGTCCCTTCAGACCATCGGGCAGACTTGGATCGATGACGGACCAGCGGACGGTCGTGGTCACCGCGAACATTCGCCGGGGCCTTCCGCTCGAGGCTGCCCGCACTGCGCTTCGCGGTGTCCTCGACATCGGCCCCGACCTGGTCGGCCTCCAGGAATGGAACCTCTCCCGGGCCGGGCTGCTGCTCGAGACCGGGCGGCTCGGTCTGCTGCCGGCTGCCGGGATCCGGCTCGGACGGGCGTCTGGGTATCTGTGGACCGCACCGCTCATCGGCGGTTGTCCGGTCGGGGCCCGGGTGGATCGCTACGAGCAGGTCGGGGGCTATGCGCGCAGCCTCAGCCGGGTCGGTCACGCCGACAAGCCGGACCGCTGGCTCGGCGTCGAGCCGCCCCGGGTGCTCACCGCAGGGATCTACCGGGACCGTCGCGACGACCGGACGGTCGCCCTGCTGAACTTCCACCTGGTCCCGGGCGTGCAGGCAGGCGGTCGCTACCGGGCGGACCGGCCGCTGCTCGTCGTCCGGCACCGGCGGGAGGTGCACAACATCGAGCGCCTGGTCGCCAGGCACCTCGACCTCGGGCATGTCGTGTACGCCGTGGGCGACTCGAACTACGACGGGTTGCGGCTCTCCGGTCTGACGTCAGCCTGGGAGGGACGCGAGGCGGACCCCGGCACGCTGGGGCCGCGCCGCAAGGTCGACGACGTGCACGGTCCCGGCTCTGCTACCGCCGTCCGGTTGCTGCTCAACGACTCCGACCACAAGGCGGTCGTTGTCGAGCGGCTGGCTTGACGCAGCGTCCGATCCGCCCGCTGGCTGGCTGGGGATCAGGTCTTGATTTTGAATCGAACATGTGATCGAATATCCACTGATGCAGTAGTCCTCCGGCTCGACCGGGGCTCGTCGTGTGACGCGCTGGCATCGACGTCGAGATGTAGTCCCGTGTGGTGTCAGTCCCCGGGCGGCCGTCGATCCCGAGGTGTGTGTGTCCCAGTCCGAGGTCCAGCTGCATCCCGTGCTCGCCGCGCTGTCCGCGGTCGGTGCGGCGCTGAGCGACGTCGCTGAGGTCGATCCGATGTACATGGACGCCGGGGAGAAGGCGGCGGCGCTCCTGGGGTTGAGCACCATCGTGGATCGGGTGGAGGAGCTGCGGATGCGGGTGCTGGCCTCCGCCGAGGACGTCGCCGCCCAGCAGGGCGCGCGCGACGCCGCGGCGTGGTTGGCCCACCACGGCCGCCGCGACCCGGGCGAGTGCCGCCGGCAGCTCCGCCTGGCCGGGGCCTTGGCCGAGCGGGAGGCCACGGCGGCGGCGTTGCGCGAGGGCGGGGTGAGCCTCGCCCAGGCCGAGGTCGTCGTGCGCGCTCTGGAAGCCCTGCCCGCCGAGATCGGTGCCGGGGTGCGCACCGCGGCCGAGACCCGGCTCCTGGAGGAGGCCGCCCGGTTCGGGCCGCGGGCGCTGCGGGTGCTGGGGCGCCGCATCGTCGACGTCGTCGCGCCCGAGGTGAGCGAGGGCCTCGAGAGACGTCTGCTGGAGCAGGAGGAGGCCCGGGCCGCGCGGCGTACGTCGCTGACCACGCGCCGCAACGGCGACGGCACCACCGACATCCACATCCGTGTCGCCGACCTGGTCTGCGACCGGTTCCTGACCTACCTCGACGCCTTCACCGCACCACGACGGGGCGGCACCGGGTCGCCCGATGACCGGCGTCCGCACGAACGCCGCCTCGGCGAGGCGTTCGGTTCCTTCCTGGAAGCCATCGACCCGACCCGGCTGCCGCTGCACGGCGGCGACGCCACCACCCTGCTCGTCACTGTCGACCTCGACGTACTGCGAGGAAGCCGCGGCGCCGCCCTGGTCGGCGACACGCCGATCTCCGCGGGCCAGGCCCGGAGGCTCGCCTGCACCGCCAGCATCATCCCGGTGGTCCTCGACGGCGCCAGCCAGGTCCTCGACCTCGGGCGCCAGCGCCGGTTGTTCTCCCGCACCCAACGCAAAGCCCTCTCGATCCGGCAGCCGACCTGCGGAGCCGACATCTGCGACATCCCCGCCGCCTGGTGCGAAGCCCACCACGCTGGCGATCCCTGGTCCCGCGGCGGCCGCACCGACCTGGTCGACGGCGTCCTCCTGTGCTCCTTCCACCACCACCGCGCCCACGACCACCGCTACCGCACCGACCGACTCCCCGACGGAGGAGTCCGCTTCCACCGACGGACGTAAGCCAACCCTGACCGCGTCACGTCCGTCTCTCATGAACCGGGTCTAGCGTCCGGCGCATGATCCTGCCCACCATCTCGTTCGTCCGTGCGTCTCGTGTCGTCGCCGGGCTCGTGCTCGTCACAGGCCTCGCGGCCGTGCCCGCCGCGCCCTTCCTCGCAGGGTCCGCGACCGCCGGCGGCCCCACCGTGTCGGTCGCGAACATGCGGTTCACGCCCGCCACCCTGAAGACCGGTCTGGGCAGCACCGTCACCTGGAGCTTCCCCGACGCGATGGCTCACACCACGACCTCCAACCAGGGCTTCTGGAACAGCGGGCCGAAGTCGGGCGGCGCCACCTTCGCCCACACGTTCGGCTCCGCCGGCAGCTTCGCCTACCGGTGCACCATCCACCCGTCCATGACCGGCACCGTGCAGGTCCCCGTGAGCCGCAGCGGGTCCGCGGGCAGCGGGTGGACGCTGCGGTGGGCGACCGCCCGGGGCACCGGCGGCACGACCTACGACGTGCAGGTCCGCAAGGGCACCCACCCGTGGCGGGCGCTGCGCACCGACACCACCGCGCCGAGCGCGACGTTCGCGAAGCCGGGCGCCTGGTCGGTGCGGGCACGCACGTCTGCGGGATCCGCCACGTCGGGCTGGTCACCCGCCGTGGTAGTCAAGACCTCGTGATCGACCTCCGCAGCGACACCCTGACCAGACCGACCGAGGCGATGCGCGCCGCGATGGCGCGCGCCGAGGTCGGCGACGACGTGTACGGCGAGGACCCGACGGTCGCGCGCCTCGAGGAGCGGGTGGCCGGCCTGTTCGGCCACGAGGCGGCGCTGTTCACCCCTACCGGGTCGATGGCCAACGTGCTCGCCGTCCGGTCGGTGGTCGGCGTCGGCCAGGAGGTGCTCTGCGAGGCCAGCGCCCACATCGCCCGGGCGGAGCTGGGCGCGCACGCCGCCTACACCGGCCTGACGATGCGCACCTGGATCCACCCGCGGGGCCAGGTCGACCTGCCGACGATCCAGACGATCTTCGCGCCCGACATGGGGCCGTTCTTCGTGCCGACCGCGGCGATCTCGGTCGAGAACACGCACAACTTCGCCGGCGGCGCCGTGCTGCCGCTCCAGGACCTGCGCGACCTGCGCGAGTACGCCACCGGCGCCGGCGTTCGCGTGCACATGGACGGCGCCCGCGTGTGGAACGCCCACGTGGCGACCGGCGTCCCGCTCGCCGAGTACGGCGCCGTCGCCGACGTGCTGGCGGTCTGCCTGTCCAAGGGCCTCGGCGCGCCGATCGGCTCGCTGATGGTCGGCAGCGCCGACGCGATCGCCGAGGCCCGCATCTGGCGCAAGCGGATGGGCGGCGGGATGCGCCAGGTCGGCATCCTCGCGGCGGCCGGCCTGCATGCCCTCGACCACCACGTCGAGCGGCTCGCCGACGACCACGCGCACGCCCGGTTGCTGGCCGAGGCCTGCGGGGTCGACCCGGCGACGGTCGACACCAACATCGTGGTCGTGCGTCGCGACGACGCCACGTCGTTCGTGGCGGCGGCGCGCGAGGCGGGCGTGGTCGTGGCGACCGTCGGCCCGACCGCCGTACGCCTGGTCACGCACCTCGACGTCACCCGCGACGACGTCGAGAAGGCCGCGGCGGTCCTGGCCCGCCTGTAGGTCTCGCTGGGCCCGTTGCATGAGGGAGCCCTCATGAGCGGCACGTACGGTCTGGAGGTATGACCAGAACCCGCCGGTGGGCCGTCGTCGCCGTCGGCGTGCTGCTGGTGGTCGGGGTGCCGGTCGCGATCCGGGCGATCCCGCCGTCCGACTCCGACGTCGGCGCCGGTGAGCTGCTCGCGGCGGTGGCCGGATCCGAGGACCACCCGTGGTCGGGGTACGTCGAGACCGAGGGCGCGCTCGACCTGCCGGTCGAGGACGACTTCAGCGACGTCGGCTCGCTGTTCGGGGAGAGCACCCGGATGCGGGCGTGGTGGCGGGGCGACGACGACTGGCGGGTGGACCGGCTCCTGGTCGCCGGCGAGACCGACCTGGTGCACCACTCCGGGCTGACGATCGAGTGGAGCTACGAGGGTGACCGGGCGCGGCTCAGCCGCGACCCCGACATCCGGCTGCCGCGCACGGCCGACCTCGTGCCCCCGGTGCTGGCCGAGCGCCTGCTGCGCGACGTCGACGCAGGAGACGTCGTCCGCATCGAGGCGCGCAGGGTGGCCGGCGTGGACGCCCCCGGGCTGCGCCTCGAGCCGACCGCCCCCCAGGCCAGCGTCGACCACGTCGACCTCTGGGCCGACCCCGAGAGCGGGATCCCGCTGCGGATCGAGGTCTTCGCGGCCGGGGAGCCGAGCCCGTCGTTCACCACCGAGTTCCGCGACTTCTCCGCCGCGACGCCGGCGACCGCAGCCACCGACTTCCCCGCGGCGCCCGGGATCGAGGTGGACCACGACGACGTGCTCGACATCGCCGACGCCGCCAACCAGTACGCGCCGCTGCGCCCGCCGGACCGGGTCGGTGGCCTGGCGAAGTCGTCGACCTCCGACGGCGCGGTCGGCGTCTACGGGGTCGGGCTCACCCAGCTGATCGCGATCCCGATGCGCGACCGCGAGGCCGACCCGCTGCGCGAGCAGCTCGGACAGACGCCCGGGGTGAGACACCTGGCCGCCGGCACCGCCGTCTCGGCCGGCCCGCTCGGCGTGCTGCTCACCGGCGAGGACGGCGACGGCGGCTGGCTGCTCGCCGGCACCGTCACCGAGACCACGCTGGTCGAGGCCGCCGGCGACCTCGCCCGCGGCACGACGTACCTCCAGGACGACTCGTGATCCGCACCGAGGGACTCACCAAGCAGTACGGCCGGATCACCGCCGTCGACGGGATCGACCTCGACGTGCGCGAGGGCGACGTCTACGGCTTCCTCGGGGCCAACGGGTCGGGCAAGACCACGACAGTGCGGATGCTGCTCGGGCTGGTGCTGGCGACCAGCGGGTCGATCGAGGTGCTCGGTCGCCCGATGCCGGCGTCGGGACGCGACGTGCTGCCACAGGTCGGCTCGATGGTCGAGGGGCCGGCGGCGTACCCCCAGCTCTCCGGGCGCACCAACCTGGCGCTGGTCGACGCCTCGGGCCCGGGAGGCGGACGCCGGACGCGGGCCGGTCGCATCGACGACGCGCTGGCGCGGGTGGGTCTCGACGGGGTCGACAAGCGGCCGGTGCGCGCCTACTCGCTCGGCATGCGTCAGCGCCTCGGCCTGGCCGCCGCGCTCCTGCGCACGCCGCGGCTGCTCGTGCTCGACGAGCCGACCAACGGCCTCGACCCGCAGGGCATCCGCGAGATCCGGCAGCTGCTGCTCGACCTCAACGCGGCGGGCACGACGGTCTTCCTCTCCAGCCACCTGCTCGCCGAGATCGAACAGATGTGCACCCGCGTCGGCGTGCTCGACCGCGGCCGTCTCGTCCTCCAGGACGAGCTCGCCGACCTGCAACGGCCCACCGGCCGGATGGTCGTCCGCACCCCGGACGTCGCCGCCGTGCGCGGGCTCTTCAACGGGCAGGTCGAGAGCCAGGACGGCGACCGGCTCTGGATCCGGGTCGACGATCCCGCGGCGCTCAACGCCCGCCTGGTCGGCGCCGGCATCCGGGTGGCCGAGCTCGCGCCCGAGAAGCGGACCCTCGAGGAGATCGTGCTCGAGGCGGCGACCACGAGCGGTGACCGCCGATGATCGCCGTCGAGCTGCGCAAGCTGCTCCTGAGCCGCCGCACGTGGGTGACGATCCTCCTGATCGACGCGCTGCCCACGCTGGTCGGCGTCCTGCTCGCGGTCACCGACCTCGGCCCGCGACCCGGCACCGGCCCGGCGTTCCTGTCCGCCGTCCTCACCGACGGCACGCTCTTCCCGCTCGCCGCGCTGGCGATCGTGCTGCCGCTCTTCCTCCCGATCGCGGTCGCGGTCACCGCGGGTGAGGCGATCGCCGGCGAGGCGCAGCAGGGGACGTTGCGCTATCTCCTGGTCCGGCCGGTCGGGCGCACCCGCCTGCTGGTCGCCAAGCTCGTGGGCGTGATGGTCTTCGTGGTGCTGACGGTCCTCGTCGTGGCCGCGACGGCGTACGTCGTCGGCGTGGTGCTCCTCGGCAGCGAGGACGTCACGACCGGCGCGACCAGCGTCTCCGGGAGCTCGCTCTCGACCCAGGAGCTCGCCGGTCGCACGATGCTCGCGCTCGCCTACGCGATGCTCTGCATGCTCGGCGTGGCCGCGATCGCGCTCTTCCTGTCGACGGTCGTGACCACGCCGCTCGCCGCCGCGCTCGGCACCCTCGGTGTGCTCGTCACCTCGACCGTGCTGCTCACCCTCGACGCGGCCGACGTGCTCCAGCCCTATCTGCCCACCCGTTACTGGCTGTCCTTCGTCGATCTCTTCCGCGACCCGATCCTGTGGCGCGACGTGGAGCGCGGGGTGCTGCTCCAGATCGTCTACGTCGTCGTGTTCCTGGGCGCCGCCTGGGCCAACTTCGCGACCAAGGACATCACCGACTGACGCACACCGTGGCGTCCGGCACCGACGGCTCGCCGCGCCCGAGCTCGGCGGCGACCATGGCCATCACCGCCGGGGTCCGCGGGACGTCCGGGTGCCCCACGACCAGGCCGGGACACACTGACTGCACCGAGAAGGCCGTCGCGCCGTCCAGCACGCCGGAGTCCGGCGGCACGACCGTCTTGTCGTCCTCGGTCCAGATCGCCACCCAGCGCGGCCCGGCGGGCGTCTCGTCCCCGGCGTTGAGCTCGCGGAGGAGGTCGCTGTCGGTCGCCAGCTGCCGACAGGCCGCAGGGCAGGCCGTCGTCCCGAGGCCGCTCGCGACGGTGGCCAGGTCGGTGCCGTGGTTGGGGGTGGCGAGGGTGACGACCCGCCGGGCCAGGGCGTCACCGCCGAGGTCGGCGACCCAGAGCCGGGCGACGATCCCGCCCGCGGAGTAGCCGACCACGTCGACCGAGGCCGCGCCCGACTCGTCGAGGACCGCCCGGACGGCACGACCGAGCGCCGCGGCCTGGTCACGCAGGTCCTCGGTCCCGGCGCCCTCGGCCGGCACGACGGTCACGTCGCGGCCGTCGGCACGCAGCGCGGCGGCCAGCACGTCGAGGGCGGCCGTCGACCCGTCGTACCCGGGCACCAGCAGCACCGGTCCGGGCTGGTCCTGCGACACCGGGGTCACCTCGTCGGGACGGGACAGGACGACGGCCACGACGACCGCCACCACGGCGACGGTCGCCAGCGCCGCCAGGGCCAGGACGAAGCGCCGCCGCGCTGGAGACAGGCGCCCGAGCACGTCGTCAGCCAGCGCTGATGATGGAGAGGTCGCTGATCGCGGTGTAGTCGCGAGCCGCGCGGCCGGTGCCCGGCGCGGAGACCGAGACCAGCCGCAGCGTGATCGTCGAGGTCCGTACGTCGTCGACGTCGATCGACTGCATCGCGGTGCTGTCCTCGAGGTCCTGGTCCAGCGTGGTGCCGTCGTCGAAGACCCACGCGACCGAGAGCACCCGTCGGTTGCCGTGGTACCAGTCCAGCTCGCGGCCCTGGGCGTCGCGGGCGGTCTTGGCGTAGCCGTTGACCAGGCCGACGCTGCTCACCACGGTCTCGCCGGGCAGGGTGATCGTGATCTGCTCGCCGGTCCCGTCGCCCGCCATCCGCCAGCAGGTCTCGGGCACGCCGTCGAGCATGTTCGCAGCCTCGAAGTCGACCGGGTTGCCCTGGACGTCCTGGTTGGGTGGCGCCGTCGCGGGCACCTGCGCGGTCGACTCGGCGGTCACGTCGCCGGCCGGGACGGGGTCGCCGGGCGCGGACGTGCGTGGGGACGTCGACGACGAGTGCGACGCGCTCGGGCTCCGGTCCGGCCCCGGATCGGTGGCGGTCGAGCCGTCGTCGTCGGTGAGCAGCCAGACGCCGAGGCCGGCGACGAGCACGAGGACGGCGGCGACCGCGACCCACGGCCCCCAGGATCGCCGGCGCCGGTGGGGGGACCGCGCCGACGGTGCGGGCGGCGGTGCGAGCGGTGGGGGAGGCGGCACCGGCGCGGGGTCCACCGGGCCCGGGGCACCGTCGACCTCGTCGGCGAAGAGGGGGAACCGCGGCTTCGGCGGCACCGATCCGACCGGTGGCGCCAGCGGGGTGGCCGGCTGCCGCTCGGCGGTGTCGGTGCGCCAGTCGGCCGGCGGGGCTCCCACGGGGTGGCCGCAGTTGGTGCAGAAGCGGCCCACTCCGAGCTCGTGGCCACAGCTCACACAGGTCGACATGGCTCTCCTCGCAGGCCCTTCTCCCCGCCCCGGGCACAGACTAGTGGTGACCGCTAGGTCACGCCGTGCGCACCCGCTCAGCAGCGCTGGTCCGGCCCACGGCCTCCGGCAGCCGGCGCACGGCCTGGGCGAGCTCTCGCAGCTCGGTGCCGAGCAGCGCCTGCGGCCCGTCGCAGAGCGCGGTCTCCGGGTCGGGGTGCACGTCGACGATCACGCCGTCGGCGCCGACCGCGATCGCGGCGCGCGAGAGCGGGACGACGAGGTCCTTGCGGCCGGCCGCGTGGGACGGGTCGACGATGATCGGCAGGTGGCTGGTCGCCTGGACGACCGGCACCGCCGAGATGTCGAGGGTGTTGCGGGTCGCCGGCTCGAAGGTGCGGATGCCGCGCTCGCACAGCACCACGTCGAGGTTGCCCCGCTGGGCGATGTACTCGGCCGCCATCAGCCACTCCTCGATGGTGGCGGTCATGCCGCGCTTGAGCAGCACCGGCTTGCCGGACTCGCCGACGGCCTGGAGGAGCCCGAAGTTCGCCATGTTGCGGGTGCCGACCTGGAGCATGTCCGCGTGCTCGGCGACCACCGCGACGTCGCGCGCGTCGACGATCTCCGTGACGATCGGCAGGCCGGTCACCTCCCGGACCTCGGCGAGGATCTCGAGCCCGGCGACGCCGAGGCCCTGGAACGCGTACGGCGAGGTGCGCGGCTTGTAGGCGCCGCCCCGCAGGATGGTGGCGCCGGCCGAGCGGGCCATGTGCGCCGCCTCGAGGGTCTGCTCCCGGGTCTCGACCGCGCACGGCCCGGCGATGAACGTGAACGTGTCGGGACCGATCGGCACCTGGTGGCCGTCGCGGCCGACCCACACGGTGGAGCGAGTCGCGTGGTGCTGGCGGCTGACGAGCTTGTAGGGATCGGAGATCCGGTGCACGTCGGCGACGCCGCGCAGGGTCCGCAGGTTCAGGTGGTGGAACGAGTCGATGTCTCCGACCAGGCCGATGATGGTGCGCACGACGCCGGTCGAGACGAAGGCCTCGCCTCCCACACTCTCGACGCGCTCCACGACGTGCGCGACGTCCTCGGCGGTGGCATCGGGGGACATGACGACGACCATGGGATGGTTCCTCTCAGGTTCCAGCCACGTCGTCGGGGCCTGTTCAGGAAGGAACCGTAGGCCACGGTGAGGCGGCTCGTCGCGGGCATTCAGCATCCGGACCGACGGGCACCGAGAAGGGGCACCGAGAAGGGCGCCCCGTGAGGGTGTCCGGGACATCGTCCGCCGCTGCGTCGGACGAGTTCTGCAGACACCCTCACGGGCGGTGAGGCCCCGGCCGCTGCGCCGGGGGAGTGCCCTCGAACAGGCACGCTATGCGCCCAGGTCCCAGAAACGCAGCGAAATCGTGGGTACTAGGACCAAAGGGCACCGCGGTGCGCACTCACCCAGGCGCACCTTCCTGGCCGGCCGGCCTCCTCCAGTCCGCTCTCGTGGGCGACGACGACCAGCTGCGTGCGGTCGCGCAGGCCGAGCTCGGTGAGCAGGCCGGAGAGTGCGTCCTCACCGTCGCCGAGCCGGTGGACAGCTCCGCCGAGATCTCGGTGTTGCTGGCGCGCCGGGCGACCGGGAGCTGCACCTCGCGCCCGCGGATCGACACCTCCGGAGCACCATCCTCGCGACCCCGCTCAGACCGCGATGTGCGGCACCTCGGCCTCGAGCCGGCGGCGCGGCCCGATCTCGACGATCAGCATCGCGGTGAGGACCATCAGCCCGCCGGTGACCATCCGCACGGTCGTCGACTCGCCGCCGAACCAGACCGCGAAGAGCGCCGCGAACACGGGCTCCATGCTCATCACGATCGCGGTGCGGGTCGGCGGCAGGTGGGCCTGGGCCCAGGTCTGGCCGAGCAGCGCCAGGGCCGCGGGGAAGACCGCCATGTAGCCGACCGAGAGCCAGTCGCGCCCGTTGTCGGGCAGCTGGATCCCGTGCGGCGCGCTCGCGACCAGGCAGATGACGGCGACGACCACGACCTGGAGGATCGACATGCCCAGCGCGTCGCGCGCCGTCGACCAGGCGCCGAGCCCGACGATGTGCAGCGCGTAGAGCATCGCCGCGACGAGCGTCAGCGCCTCGCCGTACCCCACCGAGAAGCCGTCGAGGGTCAGCACGCCGAGCCCGCCGGCGGCCAGCGCGACGGCCGCCCAGGTCATCCGGGTGATCCGGCTGCGCAGCAGGACCGCGGCGAACAGCGGCGTCGCCACGACGTACATGCCGGTGATGAAGCCGGAGACGCTGGCAGGGGTGTGCGCGAGGCCGGCGGTCTGCAGGATCTGCGCCACACCGTAGAGACAGCCGAGCACCAGTGCCTGACGGCGGGTCGCGGGGGAGAGGCGGAGCACCGCCTTCGGCGCGACGGCGAGCAGCAGCACCGCCGCGATCGAGAAGCGCACCGCGAGGAAGTCCACGGCGGGGATCCGGTCGAGGAGGTCGTGGATCAGGAAGAACGTCGATCCCCAGCAGGCCGTGATGCCGAGCAGGACGGCGGTGGCGACGACCGTCGTACGACGGCTGCTCATCCGCGCAGCTTCTTCAGCAGCGGGATGTCGCGGGTGTCGGCGTCGCGCGAGTCGGGCGTCTCGAGGATGAACGGCACGCCCGCCGTCGCCGGGTGCGCGAACAGCTCCTCGAACGCCGCGGTCCCGATGTGCCCCTCGCCGATGCGCTGGTGGCGGTCCTTGAAGGCACCGCGCACGTCCATCGAGTCGTTCGCGTGGATCAGCCGCAGCCGGCCGGCGCCGCCGATCTCGACGATCCGGTCGACGGTCGCCGTGGTGCCGCCGGGCTCGTCGAGCGGCGCACCCGCGGCGAAGACGTGGCAGGTGTCGAGGCAGATGCCGGCCTTGGGGTGGAAGTCGAGTGCCGCGAGGTAGGCCTGGAGATCCTCGACGCCGGCGCACAACGACCGGCCCTGGCCGGCGGTCGGCTCGAGCAGCAGCCACGGCGCGGCGTCGTCGGCGACCGCGTCGAGGATCGGGAGCAGGCCCTCACGCACCTGGCGCATCGCGGCGGCGTACCTCGCCCCGCTGTCGCCCTCGCTCGGGTCGACGAACGACCCGGTGTGCACGACGACGCCCTCGGCGCCGATCTCGGCCGCGCGGCGCAGGTTGTGGGCGACCGACGCGACCGACCTCTCGTACGTCGCGGGGGTCGGACTGCCGAGGTTCACGAGGTACGGCGAGTGGATGAAGGTGCGGGTCCCGCGCTCGGCCATCAGGTCCCGGAAGCGCGCGTCGTCGGCGGGCTTGCCGGCACTCAACGCCCAGCCGCGCGGGTTGCCGACGAAGACCTGGAAGGTCTCCGCGCCGACGAGGTCGGCGTTCGCGACGGCGCCGTCGACCAGGCCCTTGCCGACCAGGACGTGGGTCCCGATCGGGTTGCGGAGGGCGGGATCGGCAGCCGGGTCGAGCACGGCGTCAACCTAACGTGCGCCCCGGTGCGTACGATCGGCTGGCCTGCTCGGGCGGAGGGAGCGTGGACGTGTGATGAGGATTTCGGGCACCCGGCGGATGCCGGTCGTGGTCGTGGTCGTGGTCGTCGTCGTGCTGGCCGTGGGGGTGGTGGCCGCGCTGTGGCTGCGCGACCACCGGCGCGACCAGGAGTGGGCGCACGGCGGCGACGGGGTCGACGCCCGGGCCCGGATCACCGCGACGGGTCCGGCCGGCTTCGGCGATGCGCTGGTCGCCGCCGGGGTCGGCCGTGAGGCCGGCATCGCGCGGGCTGCGCAGATGTACGTGGTCCACGTCTCGTGGAGCGGCACGCCGGACCAGGGCGGGAGCTACGAGTTCCTCCTCCTCGACCGTCGCCTCTCACCGCCGACGCCGGTCCGCGGGTTCGGGGTGTGGGACGCGGAGGGTGGCACGGGGTCGAACTGGTCCGGCGCCTACGAGTCGCTGGCCGACCACTACCCGTGGCTCGCCCGCACCGCTTCGCAGCACACCGACCAGGGCTGGACGAACGACACCGACGCGCTGGGTGTCGACGCGACCGACAGCGGGGACGGGACCCTTGCCTACTACCTCGACCCGGGGCAGCTCGAGACCAGCAGCCCCGAGCGCGACCTGCTGCTGGCGATGGTCTTCGTCGACGCCGACGGCGAGGTGCGCTGGGCCAGGAAGGTCCCGCTCACCAGCCTCATCTGACCGCGGTCAGATGAGGCTGAGCGTGATCGTGGAGCCCTTCGGGGCCATGTCGCCGCCGCCGGGGTCCTGGGAGAACACGAAGCCCAGGCCGAGGTAGCCCGACGCGCGCTCGGTCACGACGTGGAAGCCGAGCGCCTCGAGGGTGGCCGTGGCCGCGTCGACGCCCTGCGCCCGCACCGACGGCACCTCGACCAGCTCCGGACCCTTCGACACCACGAGCGACACCGGGTCGCCGCTGTGCATCGTCGTCCCGGCCGGCGGGTCCATCGAGATGACGTCGCCCTCGTCGACCGTGTCGGAGTACTCCTCGCCCGCGATCGAGCCGTCGAGGCCCTTCCCGTCCATCCAGGCGAGCGCGTCGTCGGCGTCCTTGCCGACCCAGTCCTTGAGCGTGACCGGCTTGGGTCCCTTGCTGACCACGAGGTCGACGACCGCGCCGGGCCGCAGCGTGGTGCCGGCCTTGGGCGTGGTGGCGATCACGATGCCCTCGGCGACGGTGTTGGACCACCGCTCCTCGCTGGTGCCGTACTCGAGCTTCGTGGCGGTCAGCGCGTCCTGCGCCTCGTCGACGGTCTTGCCCTTGAGCTTCGGTACGTCGTACCGCTCCTTGCCCAGCGACAAGTTGACGGTGACCGTGCCGCCGTCGACGACCTTCGAGCCGGGTTCGGGGTCGGTCGCGACCACGCGGCCCGCCGGGACCGTCTCGGAGTAGACCTGGTCGCCCCACGCGACCTCGAGGCCCGCGTCGTCCAGCTTCTGCGTGGCGGCGCCCTTCGTCATCCCCAGCACGCCCGGGGTCGAGGTGTAGCGGCCGTCGAGGAACCACCAGGCGCCGACGCCGGTGCCGGCGGCGAGCAGCAGCGCGACGAGCAACAGCACCAGCCCGCGGCGCCGGCGGCGCGGCCGTGACGGCGGTGGCGTCCGCCGCGGTGGCCTGCTCGCCGGGGGTCCGGCGGGTGGGCGGTCGAGCGTGTGCAGCTGGGTCGTCCGCTCGGCGCGAGCAGCGGACGGCGCCATCAGCGCGGCGTACTCCCGCGGGTCGAACGGGTCCGCGGCGGTGTCGTCGGGCGACGGCGCCTCCGTCGGCTCGACGTGCATCAGCAACGGAGTGAGGTCGGCGGTCAGGTCGGGGTCGTCCTGGACGCCCTCGGCGAGCGCGTGGGTGACCCGGTGCACCTGGTGGAGCAGCACCGCGGCGTCGGCCGGGCGCAGGCTGCGGTCGCGTGCGGTGGCGCGGGCGACGAGCGCGTCGACGTACGCCGGGATCCCGGGCACCAGGCTCGACGGTGGAGGCACGTCCTCGTGGACGTGCTTGTAGGCGACCTGGATCGGGGTCTCACCCTCGTGCGGCTTGACCCCGGTGAGCAGCTCGAAGAGCACCACCCCGGCGGCGTACACGTCGGCGCGGGCGTCGGCCCGCCCGTCGACGACGAGCTCGGGGGCGAGGTAGGAGACGGTGCCGATCAGCACGCCGCCGGTCGCGGTGTGCTGGGTCTCGGTGCTGATCGCCCGGGCCAGCCCGAAGTCGGCCACCTTGACCCGGCCGTCGTCGGCGATCAGCACGTTCTCGGGCTTCACGTCGCGGTGGATCAGCCCGGCGCGGTGCGCGGCGGCGAGCGCCGAGAGCATCGGCTCGACCAGCGCCAGGGCCCGCGACGGCGTCATCGGGCTCTCCTTGCGGATGACGTCGCGCAGGGTGTGCCCCTCGATGAGCTCCATCGCGAGGAAGACGGTGCCGTGGTCATCGCCCTGGTCGTAGACCGCGACGACGTTGGGGTGGGAGAGGCGGGCGGCGGAGCGGGCCTCGCGCACGAACCGGGCCGCGAACTCGTCGTCGTCGCCGAGGCCCGCGTGCATGATCTTGACCGCGACCGTGCGGTCGAGGCGGATGTCGGTGGCCTCGTAGACACTGGCCATGCCGCCGCGGGCGATGCGCGCGCCGACCCGGTAGCGACCGTCCAGCAGGCGGCCGTTCAGGGGGTCGCTGGAGGCGTCGGTGCCCGTGCGGGCGTGCCGTTCTGGCTGCACAGCGACCCTCCTGCGACCGGATGGGGAAGGATCCGGGGTCTCAATCGTACGGACGCGGAGGCGTCGTACGGCGCGCAGACGTCCCCGGCGTGGCGCGCCTCACCCTCGGCGCTCGTCCGCGGTCCGGATTCCGCGAGCGGCCGGCCCGGTGGAACACTGGGCGCATGAGTGAACACCGACTCGCTGACGCCGATCTCGCCGCCCTCGTCCCCGCGTGGATCGACTGGGCCGAGGCCGCCAGCCAGCTCGGCGTGACCGTCGCGAAGGTCCGCACCATGATCCGCGACCACGAGCTCGCGGCGGCGGTCCCGGTCGCGGGCGCCGGTCAGAAGATCCCGGCCGACTTCATCCAGGACGGCCTGGTCGTCAAGGGCCTGCCCGGGCTGCTGACGATCCTCCACGACGGCAAGTTCGACGACCGCGAGTGCATCGCGTGGCTGTTCACCGACGACGACCTGCCGGGCCGCCCGATCGACGCGCTGCGCGAGAACCGCGGGTCCGAGACCAAGCGCCGCGCGCAGGCCATGGCCCTGTAGCTCTCCGTCAGACGACCCGCTGCGTCGCCGCCGAGGCGAGCTCGCGGAGGACCGCGCGGGCCCGGTCGTCGATGTCGGCCTTGTCGAGGGCGGCGACGGCGTGGTCGGCGAGGCTGCCGATGACGGCCTCGACCTGGGCGTGCGCACCGGAGGAGTCGATGATCCGGCGCAGCTCGGCGACCTGGTCCACGGACAGTGCGGTGCCGAGCGAGCGGTCGAGCAACGCCGCGTCGGCGGGGGAGGCGGCGTCGAGGGCGAGCGCGACCAGCACGGTGCGCTTGCCCTCGATCAGGTCGTCCCCGGCGGGCTTGCCGGTCGCGTCCGGGTCGCCGAAGACGCCGAGCAGGTCGTCGCGCAGCTGGAAGGCCTCGCCGAGCGGGAGGCCGAACGCGGTCAGCTCGGCCATCGTCGCGGGGGAGGCGCCGCCGAGCGCGGCGCCGATGTGCAGGGGACGCTCGATGGAGTACTTCGCGGACTTGTAGCGCAACACGGTCATCGCGGTGTCGACGTCGGCCCGGCCGCGGGCCTGGACAGAGACGTCGAGGAACTGACCGGCGATCACCTCGGAGCGGCAGCGGTCGAAGACCTCGAGCGCGGGCGCGACCTGGGGGAACGGCAGCCCGCAGCGCCGCAGCAGCTCGTCGGACCAGCTCAGCAGCAGGTCACCGAGCAGGATCGCCGCGGCCGCGCCGTACTGATCCGGGTCGCCGCGCCACCCGGCGGACCGGTGCTCACGCTCGAACTGCCGGTGCGTGGCCGGCCGGCCCCGGCGGGTGTCGGAGGCGTCCATGAAGTCGTCGTGCACGAGGGCGCTGGCGTGCAGCAGCTCCAGGGAGGCGCAGGCCCGGACCAGGGCGTCCTCGTCGTCGGGTGCGGGCTCGACCGCGCGGTGGCCCCAGTAGCAGAACGCGGCGCGGAACCGCTTGCCCCCGGACACCGACGCCCGGGCCTCGTGGACCAGGCGGGCGGCGTCGTCGCCGAGGGGGGTGAGCGTGGTCGCCTGCTCGTCGATGAACGCGTCGAGCGCGGCCTGGACGCCGTCGCGGAACCCGGCGCTGTCCCAGCCACTCGCGGTCCCTGTCACGGCCATGAGACTAGCCACGGGCCGTCGTGGACACGGCACGGGGCCGACCCCCCGGGTCTCCTAGACTGTTGCGTATGGCGAACGAGCGCACCCGGAGCATCGGTGACCTGATCCGTCACGGTGAGCGCTCCTTCTCCTTCGAGTTCTTCCCGCCCAAGGACGACGCGGGCGAGGAGCAGCTCTGGCAGGCGATCCGCGAGCTCGAGCCGTACCGTCCCACGTTCGTCTCGGTGACGTACGGCGCCGGCGGCTCGACCCGCGACACGACCGTCCGGGTGACCGGCCGGATCGCGGCCGAGACGAGCCTGACCCCGATGGGGCACCTCACCTGCGTGGGGCACACCCGCGCGGAGCTCCGGAGCATCCTCGCGTCGTACGCCGACGCGGGCGTCGCCAACGTGCTCGCCCTGCGCGGCGACCCGCCGGACGGTCCCGGCACCCCGTGGACCGCGACCGAGGGCGGGTTCACCTACGCCGACGAGCTGGTCGCGCTGGTCAAGCAGACGGGCGGCTTCAGCGTCGGCGTCGCCGCGTTCCCGGAGGGGCACCGCGAGGCCGCGTCGCTCGACCACGACGTGCAGGTGCTGCTGGGCAAGCAGCGGGCCGGCGCGGAGTTCGCGATCACCGAGATGTTCTTCCGGGCGAGCGACTACTTCGGGCTGGTGGAGCGCGGACGCGCCGCCGGCGTCGACATCCCGATCGTGCCGGGGATCATGCCGATCCTGAACCTGCGCCAGGTCACCCGGATGGCCGAGCTGTCCGGTCGTGCGGTCCCGGCCGAGGTCCTCGACCGGCTGTCGGCGCACGAGGACGACCCGGCCGCCCTGCGCGCCGAGGGCATCCGGGTCGCCGCCGAGCTGTGCGACGAGCTGCTCGGCGGTGACGCGCCGGGGCTGCACTTCTACACGCTCAACCGGTCCAAGGCGACCCGCGAGATCTTCGCCGCGCTCAACATGGCCGTCTAGGCAGGCCCGATCTCGGCCGCGACCAGCGCGGCCGAGAGCCCGACGTACGGCAGGCCGGCGCCCGGCGTCGCGTGCGCCCCGGCGGCGTACACGCCGGTGACCGGGGTGCGCGGGCCGAGCCGTTGCCGGGTGGTGGCGCGGCCCTGCCAGAGCACGCCCATCGGCGAGCCGCCCCAGCGCTCCACCAGGTCGCGCGGGCTGCGGTCGACCCGGGTGACGACCTGGGCGCGGACGTCGACCCGGTGGCGGGCCAGGGCGCGCAGGATGTCCTCCGACAGCTTGCCGCGCCCGTGGACGGTGATGGCCGAGCAGCCGTCCGGCGCCCGGCCACCGGTGCGGACGACGAGCGTCGCCTCGCCGTGCAGCACCAGCTCGTGGGGGAGGTCCGGGCCCGGTCCCTCGAGGCCGACGTGGGTGACCACTGGCGGGATCGCGGGCATCGAGCGCTCGACGTACGCCGCGAGCGCCGGCAGCCGGCGCGGGTCGACGGCGCAGATGACAACGTCGGCGTCGAGGTCACCGGCAGCGGTCGCGACGGCCACCACGCGACCCTCGCGGACCACGAGGTCGGTCGCCTCGGTGGAGGTCAGCACGGCGACCCGACGGGTGGCGAGCCGCTGCTCGAGAGCGGCGCCGATCCGGGCCATCCCGCCCACGACCGTCCAGGTCCCGAACCGCTGCTCGACGTAGGCCGTCATCCCGGCCCAGGCCGGCACGTTGCGCAGGTCGTGGCCCTCGGCGACGAACGGGTGCCCGGCCACCATCCGCAGCCGCTCGTCCTTGAAGGTCCTCTTGAGCCGCTTGTGCAGCGTCTCCCGGCTGCCCAGCCGGGCGGCGACGTCGCGGGGGAGGTCGGTCGGGTCCCAGGGGTTCTCGAGGTAGCCGCGACGCAGCACGTCCCAGTCCTCGGCGTACGACGCGACGTGGTCGACCCACCGCTGGCCCAGTCCGGGCGACATCGCGTCGAAGGCCGCGACCTGCGCCGACCGCGAGCCGCCGGGCAGCCGGACCGAGGTGTCGTCCTCGAACCGGTGCTCGCGCACCAGGTCCAGCGGCACCAGCTCGAGCTCGCGCTCGACCGGGCGGCCGGACTTGCGGAAGAGGTCGCGGATCACCGCGGGCAGCATCGTGTACGTCGGGCCCGCGTCCCACGCGAACCCGTCCTGGCTCACCTCCGACAGCGCGCCGCCGAGCGTGGCCGACCGCTCGACGAGGGTGACGTCGTGGCCGAGCTTGGCGAGCCGGACCGCCGAGGCGAGCCCTCCGAAGCCACCCCCGACCACCACCACCCGCGCCATGCCGTGACCCTAGGGCCTACGTCCTGAGATCGGGCACGGGCCGACGGGTCGGCGAGGATCACTCGACCTCGATCTCGGGCGCCCCCGTCATCGACGCGAGCTCGTCGAACGTCGTCGAGAAGACCGCCGCGGGATGGCCGGCCGCCGCCCACACCACGTCGTAGCGACGCAACCAGGAGTCGAGGTACGTCGGCACCGGCGCCGGGTGGGCGATGGGGGAGACGCCGCCGATGACCTGGCCGGTGTGCTCCCGGACGAACTCGGGGCTCGCGCGCTTGAGCTCGGTCACCCCGACGAGCCCGGCGACCTTGTGGGTGTCGACCCGGTGGGCGCCGGAGGTGAGGATGAGGACGGGTGACCCGTCGGCGTCGAAGAGCAGGCTGTTGGCGATCGCTCCGACCTCGCAGCCCAGTGCCTCGGCGGCGAGTGCCGCGGTGTGCACGGAGTCGGGCAGGATGACCACCTGGCCGGTGCCACCCCGGCGGCTGTGGTCATCTCGAAATCGGGTGATCGAGGGGTGCTCGGTCGTCATAGTGCGAGACCCTAGGGGAGTCGACCCGGGGAGATGCGTCCGACGGGCGCGCGAGAGGAGAGCGGATGAGTCAGCAGCGGCCGGGTTCGGTGATGGCGGCGATCTGGCTGCTGGTCGCCCTGGTTGTGCTGAGCGGACTGACCGCGGTGCTCAGCGTCGTGTTCAAGGACGACCTGATCGACGCGTGGGCGACCAGCGAGTCCGCCAGCAGCTCGGTCGAGCCGCCGTCGTTCGTGCCGGTCGCCTTCACGCTCTTCATCGTGCTCGCCCTCCTCGCCGGTGTCCTCGTCATGTTCTTCCGCGACGGGGTCAACTGGGCCCGGCTGGCGCTCACCGCTCTGGGCGTGATGATGGGCATCGCGACGCTGGCCGGCCTGCGGGTGCACCCGCCGACGCTGTTCTGGGCGCTGGCGGTCGCCGCGCTCGTCGTCGACGCGGGCGTCGTCGGCTTCCTCTGGCACAAGGACACCCGGGCCTTCTGCGCGCCGCACGCGATCGAGGCCGACACCCGGCCCTGACGGGCTTGACGCGGTGTCCGCGGCGGGGTGTAGCGTGAGCACTGTTCGAACACGCGTTCGAACGACGCTCGGCGGGGACGACCTCGACCCCCGTCCCCGCCGGGCCACGGGCTCGCCCGTGGGCTTGATCAGGGGTCGCCGCCCCGGGGTCGACGGAGAGGCACCGATGAACCCGTACGCCCTGCCCGCCACCACCCACTCCTACCTCGCGCGCTCGGCCGAGTCGCTGAGCGAGGCGATCGCCGCCACCGAGGTGCCGACCCGCTACGCGTGCGCCCACGTCGCCGCGCTCCGGGCCGCCGCCGCGCTGCTGGCCGCCCGGGCACACCCGGCGCCGGCGCGCCGGCGCCCCCAGAAGAACGCCTGGGTGCTGCTGGCCGAGGTCGCACCCGAGCTTGCCGAGTGGGCGCAGTTCTTCGCCGCCGGGGCGGCCAAGCGCGCGGCGGCGGCCGCGGGCTCGACCCGCGCGGTCACCGAGCGGGAGGCCGACGACCTGGTTCGCGACGCCGACCGGTTCCTGGCCGTCATCGAGCGCTCGCTCGGCCTGGTGCCGCACGCCGCGACCACGCGGCGGGTGCCGGTGGCCCGGGCCGGCTGAGGCCCTAGGGTTGGTCCATGCCCGATCGGCCCAGTGAACGGCCCAGTGAACGGCCCAGTGAACGTCGCAGCGCCGCCCGGACGTCCGTGGTGTGGGACGCGCTGCGTCCCGTCCTGGACTCCGGCCCGCTCGACGTGGTCGACATCGGCGGCGGCACCGGCGGGTTCGCGGTCCGGGTCGCCGAGCTCGGCCACCGCGTGTCCGTGGTCGACCCCAGCCCCGATGCCCTGGCCGCGCTGGACCGCCGGGCCCGCGAGCTCGGCGTCAGCGTCGCCGGGCAGCAGGGCGACCTGTCGACCCTCCTCGACGTCACCGGTCCGGGCGGCGCCGACGTGGTCCTGTGTCACGGGGTGCTCGAGGTGGTCGACGACCCGGTCGCGGCGCTCGCCACCCTGCGTGGCGTGCTCCGCCCGGGTGGGACCCTGAGCCTCCTGGTCGCCCAGCGGCACGCGGCGGTCGTCGCCCGCGCGATGGCCGGACACTTCGCCCAGGCGCTCGCCATGCTGGACGACCGGGCGGCCGGCGCGGGCCGCAGCGGCCACCGGTTCACCCACCCCGAAGCGGTCCGGCTGCTCACCGACGCCGGCTTCGACGTCACCGCGGTCCACGGCGTCCGGGTCTTCGCGGACCTGGTCCCCGGTTCCCTGCTCGACCTGGAGCCCGGGGCGACGGCCGCCCTGGTGGAGCTCGAGCGGGCGGTGTCCGAACGGGCGGAGTACCTCCCGCTCGCCACCCAGCTGCACCTGCTCGCCCGCTGACCGTCGCCGGGCCGCGACGGTTCGATCACGAATTTCCCGGTCCCGCCTACCGTGACGACCACGCGCTGCCTAGACTTGGGACACGCCGGACTGGTCTCGACGGCGACGACATGTGGGGAGGAACGGTGCCACTCTCGGAAGAGGAGCTCCGACTGCTCGAGCAGATGGAGCGCGCCCTCGTCGAAGAGGACCCCAAGCTCGCCTCGACTCTGCGGGGGACGGCGTTCCGCCGCTCCGCCCGGCGCCGGGCCATCGTCGCCGGGGCGTGCTTCGTGCTCGGTGTCGTGGTGCTGATGACCGGTGCGGTTGCCCGGATCACCCCGATCGGCATCGCCGGCTTCGTGGTCATGCTGGTCTCGGCCACCATCGCGCTCACCGCGCTGCGGGGTCAGCAGGCCCAGGCCACTCCCGACCCGCGCGCCGCCGCGCACCCGAGCCACGGCTTCACCGTCATCGACGGCGGCCGCACCGGCCGGCTGCGTCGTCAGCGTCGCGGCGGTGGCCACTCCTTCATGTCCCGCGTCGAGGAGCGGTGGCGCCGCCGTCGCGAAGACGGTGGTTACTGAGGTTGCGCTGACCCGTCGCTTGTGCGCGTCGAGGTTGCGCTGACCCGGCGCTTGCGCACGTCGAGGTTGCGCTGACCCGGCGCTTGCGCACAGCTGGATGTACGTGACCCGTCGTCCGACGACGACGGGTCACTGCTATTTCAGCGTGCTTTCCCGACGGGTCAGCGCCCCTCCTGCGTGCAGAAGCGACGGGTCGATGTGAACTCCGTCAGTTGACGCGGTCGACGACGCCGCCGAACCTCGCCTCGACCGTGGGCGCGGCGGCCCGGACCGGACGGGTCACGGTGAGCACCGAGCGCGGCCACCACTCGGCCCGGCGCCGAGCCGACCGCGGGGCACCGCCGGCGAGCGCGGCGACGCAGGCCTCGCCGTCGGAGCGCAGGGTCGAGCGGTTCGCGGTGGCGCCGGCCCGCGAGTAGCGGAGCAGCTCGAGGTCGAGGACGAGCCGGTCGAGCGCGGCCACACCCTCGGGTGCGACGTCGGCTCCGTGCGCGGGCCGCTCCGTCGTCCACTCGTCGACCGGGGCGCCCAGGTGGTCGACCAGGACATCGCGGGTCGCGCGCGGGGACCGGTCGGCCGGCCACGGCACGCCGAGGTCGACGGCGGTGTCGCGCAGCTCGGCCCAGATCTCCTCGGGGCCTCCGGCGAGCCGGTGCTCACGGCGCCGCCGACGGACCAGCCGCGGCAGCATCAGGCCGGCGAGCACCAGGACCACGCCCGCCAGCGCGCCGCCGGCCGGCGCCCAGGGGAAGCCGGAGCCGGCATCGCCGTCCTGGCCCCCGGTCGAGGCGGGCTCGAGCTGCTTGGTCGGCCGGTCGGCCGGTCCTGACGAGGAGGCGCCGGGGCTCGTGGACGCGGACTCGGTCGGGTCGGCGTCGGTGCCGGTCGGGTCGAGGATCGTGTAGGCGGGCACGTCCTGGGCGCGGCCCGCCGGGGTGGGCTCGAAGCGCACCCAGCCGGCACCGTCGAAGTAGAGCTCGGGCCAGGCGTGCATGTCGCGTGCGCTGTAGATCCAGGTGTTCGGACCGGCCCGGGTCGGGGTCAGGAAGCCGATGGCCACCCGGGCCGGGATGCCGAGCACCCGGGCCATCACGGCCATCGAGGCGGCGAACTGCTCGCAGTAGCCCGTGCGGCCACCGGCGTCGTCGCTGAGGAAGCTGACGAGGGCGTCGTTGCCGCTGCCCTCCGCGGTGTCGAGGGAGTAGGTGAAGCCGCCGTCCTCACGGAACCAGTTCTGCAGCGCCACCGCCTTGTCGAAGCGGGTCGCCTGGTCGCGGGTGACCTCGACGGCGAGGTCGCGGACCAGCTGCGGCAGGTCGCTCGGGACGTCGGTGAAGATCTCGCTGACCTTGCCGCTGGAGGTGCCGGCATCCTCGAGCTGGGTCGCCGTCAGGTCGAGGTCGAGTGCGCCCATCGTGTAGTGCAGGCCCGCGGTCGACAGGTCCTCGTCGCCGGCCAGGAAGTCCATGGTCTGGTCGTCGTAGCGCCAGTCGCCCTGCGCGTCGATCCGGCCCAGCGGCGTCTGGGTCGGCAGCCAGGTCGAGTCGAAGGCCGGGAACACGGTCACGTCGTACGGGATCTCACGGCGGGTGACCCGGGCCCCGACGCCCGCAGGCGCCGGGAGCTGCCCGTCGGCCGTCTGCTCGACCGGCACGTCGCGGTTGCCCGGCGTCCACTCGGCGTCGGTGTAGCGGGTGAGGGTCAGGATCCGGAGGTACGCCGGGCGGGGGTCGGTGGTCGTCACCTGGACGAGGGGCGTGTCGTCGCCCTGCTTGAGGTCGCGGACCAGGTCGGCCGTGGGGTTGTCGACCCGGATGTCGCTGCCGTTGCCGTTGCCCGGCCCGAAGTCGAAGACGTGGAGCCCGAGCGAGGGGATCAGGGCGGGGAGGAAGACGGCCAGGGCGGTGGCCACCCCGCCGACGGTGCCGGCCGTGGCGCGCACGGTGTGCGCGCCCGCCCCGTAGGCGATCGGGTCGCCGGTCTCGCGGTCCTCCCCGAGCGGCCGGCCCCAGCGGGTGACCTGGTCGCTCTCCTGCAGGTAGAGCATCGTGAGGAAGCCGGCGGTGGTCAGCACGAAGATCCACCAGGAGATCCCGTCGCCGACCATGCTCACCGGGATCGTGTAGATCGTCAGCAGCGGCAGACCCGCGAGCGGCACCCGGTGCAGGGTGCAGGCGAAGAGGTCGACGAGCAGCAGGCAGCCGAGCCCCGACAGGATCAGCACCGAGTCGAGCGGCGGAGCGCTGGCGGGCACCGGGGCGGCGAACCCGTTGGCGGTGTGGACCGCCTCGCTGAGCGCGGTGTGCAGCTCCGTCCACGCGCCGCCGACCGGGATCGGCGACCCGGTGATGAGCAGCGAGGCGACGATCCCCGAGACGACCACCTGGACGAGCACGACCAGCGGCGCCGGGAAGCGCCACCAGCGGGTCACCAGGCCGGTGCTGCCGACCACGACCGCGAGCAGCATGAGGGGGTTGAGGTAGCCGCCGGGCACCGCGGAGAAGCCGCGCCAGGAGGACATCGCGATCCAGGCCGTGCCGGCAGCGGTCGCGGTCAGCAGCGTGTTCGCGGCCAGGCTGCCCCGGGAGCGGCTCATCAGACGACCTCCCGGGAGGCGACGATGCCGCGGGAGCTGTGGGCGCTCATCCGCCCGAGCTCCTGCCAGACGGCGTCGAGGCGGTCCCGCGGTCCGAGGGACGCCGCGCGCCAGCCCTGCTGCCCCAGCCGCGCGGTGGCGGTCGACTCCGTGGTCGCGCCGACCCACGCGTCGACGTCGACGGCGATCGCGAGGGCCGATCCCGCCTGGTGCTGCATCCGGCGCAGCATCGGCAGGTCGGTGGGCTCGACCCCGCCGAAGACGGCGACGGTCAGGCCACCGTGCGACCCTTCCGTCAGCCAGCCGGTGTCGATGCGGGGCTGCTGCACGGGCTGGATGACGGCCAGCGCCTCGAGCAGCGGACCGGTGTTGAGGTCGGCCGCCCTCAGGTGCCAGGCGCTGCTCGGGTCCTCGCCGGTGGCGGTGACCAGGCGGACGGCGAAGCCGCGATGCGTCAGGTGTACGGCGACCGACGCGGCCGCCGAGACGGCGGCCTCGAGCGACGACGCGATGCCCTGGCCGCGGTGCGACTGCAGCCGGTTGTCGAGGAAGAGCGTCGCCCGGGACTGCCAGGGCTGCTCCTCGCGGCGCACCATCAGCTCGCCGAAGCGGGCCGAGCTGCGCCAGTGCACGCGGCGCAGGTCGTCGCCTCGGCGGTACTCCCGCACGGTGACGTCCTCGGCGCTGCCGATGGCGAAGGCGCGCGGCCGGTTGTCGCCCGAGCCGGTCCAGGCGCCGCCGAGCGGGATCTGGGGGAGCTGCACGGTCCGGGGCGTCACGATCAGCGGGACCGTGGTCCGGAAGGTCCGGCCCAGCTCGACCAGGCCGAAGGGGTCGCTCACCCGCACCGACATCGGACCGATCTCGAAGCGGCCGCGCACGTCGGAGCGCACCTGGTAGCTCACCGATTGGCGCCAGCCCTGCCCGATGCCCTCGAGCACGAAGCGCGGGCGGGTGCCGAGGACGTACGGCACGTGGTCCTCCAGGAGGAGCACGCCGTTCGGGCCGCGGCCCTCGTTGGAGAGCGCCAGCGTCACCCGGGCGGGCTGGCCGGCCGCGACCAGCTGCGGGGTGACGGTGCGGACCAGGGCCAGCCGGTAGCGGTTGCGGCCGACGACCCAGGCCATCAGCAGCGGCAGCGCGACCACGAGGATGCCGACCCGGGTCAGCGCCGACTGGTCCAGCACGACCGCACAGGCGATCGCCGTGACCCCCGCCGCCAGGAACGCCCGTCCCCGGACGGTGAGTCCGGCCAGCGCCTCCCTCATGTCAGCTCCCCCTCGGCAGGTGTCGTCAGTGGACGGCGTCCGGCACGGGCACTGTGCCGAGGACCGCGTCGAGGACCGCCGTGGTCGAGCGTCCGCTCATCGCGGCCTCGACGCTGGGCAGCAGCCGGTGCGCGAGCACCGGCCGGGCGAGTCGGAGCACGTCGTCGGGCAGCACGTAGTCGCGGCCGCTGATCGCCGCCATCGCCTTGGCCGCGCGGACCAGGTGGAGGGTCGCGCGCGGCGACGCGCCGAGGGTCAGCTCGTCGGAGCGCCGGGTCGCGGAGGTGATCGCCACGGCATAGCGCTGCACCGCGGGGGAGACGTAGACCTGGCCGACGATGCCGATCAGCTTGCGCACCTCGGCGGCGTCGGTGACCGGCTCGAGGTCGTCGAGCGGGTTGGCGCCGGTGTGGGTGTCGAGCATCGCGATCTCGGCCGCCTCGACGGGGTAGCCCACGGAGACCCGCGCCATGAAGCGGTCGCGCTGCGCCTCGGGCAGGGCGTAGGTCCCCTCCATCTCGATCGGGTTCTGCGTCGCGATCACCATGAACGGCGTGTCGAGCTGGTAGGTGTTGTTGTCGACGGTCACCTGCCGCTCCTCCATGCACTCCAGCAGTGCGGACTGCGTCTTGGGGGAGGCCCGGTTGATCTCGTCGCCGACCACGATGTTGGCGAAGACGCCGCCGGGGCGGAACTCGAACTCGCGGGTGTTCTGGTTGAAGACCGACACGCCCGTGACGTCGGACGGCAGCAGGTCGGGGGTGAACTGGATCCGCCGCACCGTCGAGTCGATGCTTCGCGCGAGCGACTTCGCCAGCATGGTCTTGCCGACCCCGGGCACGTCCTCGATCAGCAGGTGGCCCTCTGCGAGGAGCACCACCAGCGACGACGACACCACGTCGGGCTTGCCCTCGATGACGCGCTCGATGTTCGTCCGCACCCGGCCCACGACCCGCGCCAGGGTCTGGAGGTCGGCCCCACCCGATTCAGTTGCCACGTCCGTCCCTTCCCTGCCTCGGTGACCCGCGTCACGAGTTAGCCCCACCGTATCCGTCACGGAAACCTACGTTGTCCGGTTCACCGTGCTCTGACTCGCGGGGTCACGGTTTGGTTGCGTTCCCGGCCCCCGTCGCGGGGGCGGATTCCCCACCATCCACCCCACCACGCCCCACCTGGCCTCCCCACCCGTGCGCCCGAGGCCGCTGACCTGCACAAACGCGACCTCGCGGCCGAGCCCGCCGCCGCCACCGGTGCGGCGTCGTACGCCGAAAACAGGCGCGCAACACGCGAACGATGGTTGACGGTGGAGTGAAGTGGAGTAAAGTGGTGCGCAGTGGAGGAAGAGGGTCCGGGCAGCCGGGTCCGACCCAGGGGTCAGGGGAGTGAGGCGCTCATGTTCTTCATGGGCACGTACACCCCGAAGCTCGACGAGAAGGGGCGGCTCTTCCTCCCGGCCAAGTTCAGGGACCGACTCGCGGAGGGGCTCGTGGTGACCCAAGGTCAGGAGAACTGCCTGGTCGTGTGGCCCACGGACGTCTTCATGGAGGAGGCCCGGCGAGCCCAGGCCACCCCGATGACCGTGCGCGGGGCCCGTGACTACGCCCGCGTGCTGTTCGCGGGTGCCGACGAGGGCTCGCTCGACAAGCAGGGCCGGATCGGGATCCCCGCCACGCTGCGCGAGTACGCCGCGCTGGAGCGCGACGTGGTCGTGATCGGCGTGATGGACCGGATCGAGATCTGGGACCCCGCCCGCTGGCGGGAGTACTCGGCCGGCGCGCAGGCCAAGTTCGCCGAGCTGGACGAGCAGCCCGCACCGAGCACCACCAACTAGCAGCGCCGCACGACAACAGAAGAACGATCCGCAGGACGAGGTCTCGAGCCCGCTCCCGCCGCCATCTGGGGCACCTTCCCCGGTTCCAGGATGGCACCTTCCCCGGGGGTGACCCCAGGGAGCGGGCAGGGACCTGGTCAGGCGGATCGGCACATTTCGGGAACACCGGCAGCACCGAACGCTTACGAGGGTCGACATGAGCATCGCACCAGCGGCACTGACGCCGCCCCTGAGCGAGGGGGAGGCCGCGCGCCGCGTCCGCCACCAGGCCCGGGACGCCGCGACGCTGATGGTCTTCTCCGCCGCGACCTCCGTCGGCGTCGCCGTCGTCTTCCTCGCGCTCGCGGTCCTGGCTCGGCAGGCCTGATCCGATGAGCCCCTCCCACGTCCCGGTCCTGCTCGACCGGGTCGTCGCCTTGTTGGCGCCCGCACTCGAGCGCGAGGGTGCCGTGCTGGTCGACGCCACGCTCGGCCTCGGCGGCCACACCGAGGCGGTCCTCGCGCGCTTCGAGCTCGCCCGGGTCGTCGGCATCGACCGCGACACCGACGCCCTGGCCCTCGCGGGTGCTCGCCTCGCGCCGTACGGCGACCGCTTCACCGGCGTGCACGCGGTGTACGACGAGCTGCCCGACGTCCTCGCCTCGCTGGGTCTCGACTCGGTCGACGCGGTGCTCTTCGACCTCGGTGTCTCCTCGATGCAGCTCGACGTCCCCGAGCGCGGCTTCGCCTATGCCGTCGACGCCCCGCTGGACATGCGCATGGACGGCACCGAGGGCCGCACCGCCGCCGACGTGCTCAACACCTACGACGTGGGGGAGCTGACCCGGGTCCTGCGGGAGTACGGCGAGGAGAAGTTCGCCCCCAAGATCGCCCGGGCCGTGGTTCGCGAGCGCGAGCGCGAGCCCTTCACCAGCTCCGCCCGCCTCGTCGAGCTGCTGTACGCCGAGATCCCGGCGCCGGCCCGCCGCACCGGGGGACACCCCGCGAAGCGCACGTTCCAGGCGCTGCGCATGGAGGTCAACGACGAGCTCGCGGTCCTGCGCCGGGCGATCCCCGCCGCCATCGACGCGATCTCGGTCGGCGGCCGCGTGGTCGTCGAGTCCTACCACTCGCTGGAGGACCGGCTGGTGAAGCAGGCGTTCGTCGCCGCCACCCGCAGCCACGTCCCGGTCGACATGCCGTTCATCCCGGAGGGCCACGAGCCGGCCCTCCGCCTGGTCACCCGGGGCGCCGAGAAGGCGAGCCCCGACGAGATCTCCGAGAACCCGCGCGCAGCCTCGGTCCGGCTGCGCGCGATCGAACGCATCCACGAGGGAGCAGCAGCATGAGCGAGCGCAGCGAGCGAATCATTCAGCGCCACGGTGCCTCATGCGCGCACGGAGCGAAGCGAGTACGCGCATGAGTAATCCGGTTCCTCAGTTCCGTTCGCGGATCCCGCGGCTCGCCGAGGTCGCGGTCGAGCGGGCCCGCCTCACCGTCGTCCCGCGCCGGCGCACGCGTGCCGCCCGGGTGCCCTTCGTCGCGCTGGTGACGATCGTGCTGCTCGGTGGCGTCGTCGGCCTCCTCCTCTTCAACACCTCGATGCAGCAGGCGTCGTTCGCGGCGACCGCGCTCGAGGGGCAGGCCGACACCCTGGCGGCCCGCCAGCAGGCGCTCCAGATGGACCTCGACCGGCTCCGCAACCCGCAGCGGATCGCGGACAAGGCGCAGCGGCTCGGCATGATCCAGGCCGGCAACCCCGCGTTCGTCCAGCTCGGCACCGGCGAGGTCTCCGGTCAGCCGTCGGCCGGCGACCCGGCGGTGCCCTTCCGGATCTGGCCGTCGATCACCAAGCCCGCCGCGCTGAACCCGCGGCCGCACGTCGTCACGGTGCCGCCCGAGGGCACGCTGCCCGACGCCCAGAACGGCAACCGGTCCGGCAACCAGACCGGCAACCAGACCGGCAACCAGACCAGCAATTCGGGCGACACGGGCGACGGGAAGCCGGCGCACGGCACCGCGAGCGGTAAGAATCGCCAGAACCAGCAGTCACACCAGCCCCAGAACCAGAACCAGCGCTGAGACCGGAGAAGCCGTTGCGACCGACCCGATCGACGCCCCGCGGTTCCCGGCGCGGCTCTCCCCAGCTGCGGCTGCGCGTGGGGTTCGTCGTCATCGCGATGGCCCTCTCGGTCTTCGGGGCGCGCCTGGTCCAGCTCCAGGGCCTGGACCCCAACTCGTACGCCGAGATGGCGGCCGCCGAGGGCCTGGTCGAGGTCGACCTGCCCGCGGCGCGCGGCGACATCCTGGACCGCAACGGCGAGCCGCTGGCCGACTCCGTCGCCGGCCTGATGGTCGTCGCGGACCCGCAGATGACCGCCGACCGGGCACCCGAGCTCGCGAAGTTCCTCTACAAGCGCCTCCACGTCGACTACGCGAGCACGCTCGCCAAGCTGCGCGAGCAGGGCAGCCGGTTCGAGTACATCGCGCGTCGCGTGCCGTCGACCCGGGCGACCCAGGTCGTCGACGCCGCAGCCGAGGCCGGCTTCAAGGGTCTCGACACCCGGCGCGACCCACTGCGCGACTACCCGGCCGGCGACGTCGCGGCCAACCTGGTCGGCTTCATGGGCACCGACGAGCCGCTGGCCGGTCTCGAGCGCACCTTCGACGAGCAGCTGGCCGGCACCGACGGCTCGGCGAAGTACGAGGTCGGCGGCGGCAACCGGATCCCGCTCGGCGACAACACCGTGACCGAGCCGGTCGACGGCCAGGACCTCCACACCACCATTGACCTCGACCTCCAGTGGTACACCCAGCGGGTGCTCCGCCAGACCGTGGAGTCCTCGCGGGCCGAGTCCGGCTTCGCGGTCGTCATGGACACCCGGACCGGCGAGCTGCTCGCGATCGCCGACGACCCGACGTTCGACTCCAACGCGCCCACGGAGTCGCCCAAGGCCGACCTCGGCTCGCGGGCGATGCAGGACGTCTACGAGCCCGGCTCGGTCGAGAAGGTGCTGACGCTCAGCTCCCTCATCGATCTCGGCGAGGTGACGCCGCGCACCCGGATCCAGGTGCCGAGCCAGCTCGACGACGGCGGCACCCACCCGATCCACGACTGGTTCTCGCACGGGACCATCAGGCTGACGCTGGCCGGCGTGATCGCCAAGTCCTCCAACATCGGCACGGTGCTCGCGTCGAAGCGCTTCGAGGACGGGCAGCTGCGCTCCTACCTCGAGAGCTTCGGCCTGGGCCGGCGCACCGACATCGGCGTGCGCGGCGAGACCCCCGGCATCCTCCCCGACGACAGCCTCTGGACCCCGCAGACCCAGGACCGCATCGCGTTCGGCCAGTCGCTGTCCGTGAACGCCGTCCAGATGGCCGCAGCGGTCAACACCATCGCGAACGACGGCGTGCGGATCTCCCCGAGCCTGATCGAGGGCTCGGCCACCACCGAGGACGGGGCCGTGGTCGGCACCGACCACGCCACCAAGCACCGCGTGATCAGCATCTCCGCCGCGCGCCAGACGGCGCACATGATGGAGCGCGTCGTCGACCCCGACGTCGGCGTCGCGCCGGCTGCCGCGGTGCCGGGCTACCGGGTGGCCGGCAAGACCGGTACGGCGCAGCGCGTCGGCGCCGAGTGCGGCTGCTACGACGGCACCTTCACGGTGTCGTTCGCCGGCTTCGCTCCGGCCGACGACCCACGCTTCACGATCTACGTCGTGGTCCAGAACCCCGGCAACGGCGGTGGCGGTGGCTCGGTCGCCGGCCCGGCGTTCGCGAAGATCATGAGCTACGCCCTGCGGCGCTACGCCGTCCCGCCGACCGGCACGCCCCCGTCCCGCCTGCCGGTCGAGTGGTAGATAGCCTCGACCGGTGAGTGACGACCCCATCGCGGCTGCCCGACCGCGACACCCGGTGCGGACGCCGCTCCCGACCCTCGTGGACTGGCTGACGACCGTCGATCCCGGCAGCTCGCTGCGCGGCGACGCCGGCGGCGTGGAGCTGAGCGGGGTGTCCCTCAGCTCGCAGCGGATCCTGCCCGGTGACCTGTACGCCGCCCTGCCCGGCACCCGCGCGCACGGCATCGACTTCGCGCCCGCGGCGGTCGAGGCCGGCGCCGTCGCGATCCTGACCGACCCGGCCGGGGCGGCCCTCGCCGAGGCCGCGCGCACCGCCGTGCCCCTGCTCGTCGTGGACCACCCGCGCGGCGTCCTCGGCCGGCTCGCGGCGCGGGTGTACGGCGAGCCGGCGGCGTCGATGCGGATGATCGGCGTGACCGGCACCCAGGGCAAGACGACCAGCACCCGGCTGCTCGTGAGCGGCCTCGAGCAGGCCGGCGTCCGGGCCGCGGTGATCGGCACCGTGGGGACCCGCATCGCCGGCGACGACCTGAAGACGACGCTGACGACGCCCGAGGCGCCCGACCTGCACGGCCTCTTCGCGATGATGCTCGAGCGGGACGTGGAGGTCTGCGCGATGGAGGTCTCCAGCCACGCGCTGGTGATGGGTCGGGTCGACGGCGTCGTCTTCGACGTCGCGGTCTTCCTCAACCTCGGCCGCGACCACCTCGACTTCCACCGCGACCTGGACGACTACTTCGACGCGAAGGCCTCGCTGTTCACGCCCGAGCGCGCCCGGCTCGGCCTGGTCAACGTCGACGACGAGCACGGCCGGCTCCTGCTGGAGCGGGCGACCGTCCCGCTGCGCACCTTCTCGACCGAGGGCGCCGACGCCGACTGGCGGGTCTCCGACATCGAGCTGAGTGCCGAGGGCTCGGCGTTCGTCGTCACCACGCCGACCGGCGACCGGATCTCCGCTGGCTGCCCGCTGCCCGGCGACTTCAACGTGTCCAACACCCTCGCCGCGATCGCGGCCGCGGGGGAGGCCGGGCTCGACCCGGCCGTGGTGGCGGCCGGCATCGCCGACGGCGGGGGAGTCCCCGGCCGGCTGGAGCGGGTCGTCGCCGGCCAGGACTTCGTGGCCGTCGTCGACTACGCCCACAAGCCCGACGCGGTCGAGGCCGCGATCCGGACCCTCCGCCCGCTGACGGAGGGCCGCGTCATCGTGGTGCTGGGTGCGGGCGGCGACCGCGATCCCGGCAAGCGCCCGATCATGGCCGAGATCGCCGCGCGGCTGGCCGACGTCCTCATCGTCACCGACGACAACCCGCGCACGGAGGACCCCGCCGCCATCCGTGCGGCCATGCTCGCCGGCATCACCGGACCCGGCGCGGAGGTCGTCGAGATCGGCGACCGTCGGGCCGCGATCCGCGAGGCCGTCGGACGCGCCCGGCCGGGCGACATCGTGCTGGTCGCCGGCAAGGGGCACGAGACCGGCCAGGAGATCGCCGGCGTCGTGCACCCCTTCGACGACCGTCAGGTTGTCCGGGAGGCGATGGCATGATCCCCATGACCTTGGCCGCGATCGCCACCGCGGTCGGCGGCACCGTCGACGGGCCCGCCGACCTCGTCGTCGACGGACCCGCCTACGTCAACAGCCGCGAGCCCGTCCCCGGCGGGCTCTTCGTCGCCGTCGTCGGGGAGCGGGTCGACGGCCACGACTACGTGGCCGGGGCGCACGCCGTGCTCGGGTCCCGCACCACCGGCGTCCCCACGGTCCTCGTCGACGACCCGGTGGTCGCGCTGGGCCGCCTCGCCCGCCACGTGCTCGGCCGGATCGACGCGACCGTGCTGGCGCTGACCGGCTCGCAGGGCAAGACCGGCACCAAGGACTACCTCGCACAGGTGCTCGCGACCGCGGGACCCACCGTGGCGACCGCCGGCAACAACAACAACGAGATCGGCGTCCCGCTCACCGTGCTGCGCGCCGACGAGACCACCGACCACCTCGTGGTCGAGATGGGGGCCCGCGGGATCGGGCACATCGCCTACCTCTGCGAGATCGCGCCGCCCCAGGTGGCCGCGGTCCTCAACGTCGGCACCGCCCACGTCGGCGAGTTCGGCAGCCGGGAGGCGATCGCCGCCGCCAAGGGCGAGATCGTCGAGGCGCTGCCGCCCGAGGGCACGGCGGTGCTCAACGCCGACGACGACCTCACCGCACCGATGGCGTCCCGCACCGCGGCCCGCACCCTGACGTTCGGGACCGCTGGCGACGTCGCGTGGCGCGGGGTCGAGCTCGACGACCTCGGCCGGCCCGCCTTCGAGCTCGGGTACGACGGCGCCTGGCTCCCGGTGCGGCTGCGCGAGAGCGGCGCCCACCAGGTCCTCAACGCGGCGGCGGCGGCCGCGATGGCCCTCGCCGCAGGCCTCCCGCTCGAGCAGATCGCGACCGCGCTGTCCGCGGCCACGTCGGCCTCGCCGATGCGCATGGAGCTGCACGAGCGCGCCGACGGGCTGGTCGTGATCAACGACGCCTACAACGCCAACCCGGCGTCGATGACTGCGGCGATCCAGGCGCTGGTGGCGATCGGTGGCCGCCGCGCGCGTCGTACCGTCGCCGTCCTCGGCGAGATGCGCGAGCTCGGCGAGGGCTCCCACGCCGCCCACGTCGAGGTCGGGGGAGTCGCGGCCGGGGCGGGCGTCGACGTGCTCGTCGTCGTCGGCGAGCCCGCGGCCGGGATCGCTGAAGGGGCCCGCGCCGTCGACGGCTGGGGCGGTGAGGCGATCCTCACGGCGGGGCGCGACGAGGCACTGCTCTGGGTGCGCGAGAATGTCGCGGCGGCAGACGTCGTCCTGGTCAAGGCGTCCAACGGCGTCGCGCTGTGGCCGGTCGCCGACGCATTGCTGGATCACGGGCCGGAGGGACAGGTGGAGGGAGAGGTGGGCGCGTCATGAGAGCCATCCTGTTCGGCGGTGGCCTGGCCCTGCTCATCTCGCTGCTCGGCACCCGCGTGGCGATCAACCTCTTCACCCAGTGGGGCTACGGCCAGGAGATCCGCGACGACGGGCCGACCAGCCACCACACGAAGCGCGGCACGCCCACGATGGGCGGCGTGGTCATCATCCTGGCGACGGTGATCGGCTACTTCTCCGCGAAGCTGATCACCCAGGACATGCCCTCGGCCTCCGCGCTCCTGCTGCTCTTCCTCTTCGTCGGGATGGGCATGGTGGGGTTCCTCGACGACTACATCAAGATCTCCAAGCAGCGCAGCCTCGGCCTGCGCAGCAAGGCGAAGATGATCGGCCAGACCGTCATCGCCCTCGTGTTCGGCGCGCTCGCGCTGTCGCCGTGGCTCGAGGACGCCAACGGCCGCACGCCGGCCTCCGAGAAGATCTCGTTCCTGCGCGAGATCGACTGGCTCGCGCTGCCCATGGTGCTCGCGGTGATCCTGATCTGGCTGATCATCACGGGCACCAGCAACGCCGTGAACCTCACCGACGGCCTCGACGGCCTCGCGACCGGTGCCTGCGTGATGGTCTTCGGCGCCTACATGCTCGTGAACATCTGGCAGAGCAACCAGTTCTGCCAGGACAACCCCGGGCCGCTCTGTTACAACGTCCGAGATCCGCTCGACCTCGCGATCGTCGCCGCCGCGATCACCGGAGCCTGCTTCGGGTTCCTGTGGTGGAACGCCTCGCCGGCCGCGATCTTCATGGGCGACACCGGGTCGCTGTCGCTCGGCGCGGCGCTGGCCGGTCTGGCGATCCTCACCCGCACGGAGCTGCTGCTGGTCATCCTCGGCGGCCTGTTCCTCGTGATCACGCTGTCGGTGATGGTGCAGGTCGGCTTCTTCAAGCTCTCCCGGAGGTCCGGGCTGGTTCAGAAGGTGTTCCGCGTGGAGCCCGGCCACCGGGTCTTCCGGATGGCGCCGCTCCAGCACCACTTCGAGCTCCTCGGCTGGGAGCAGGTCACGATCGTGATCCGCTTCTGGATCATCACCGGCCTCTGCGTCGCCGCGGGCCTGGGCGTCTTCTACGCCGAGTGGGTGGCACGACTGTGAGTCCCCTGCCATGAATCCGGAGAGCCTTGGACGGCATGACTCCTGGGAAGGCGTGCGGGCCGTCGTGGCCGGCTTCGGGGTCTCCGGCTTCGCTGCTGCCGACAACCTCAACCACCTGGGTGCCCAGGTGATCGCGCTCGACGAGTCCGACGCCGGCGACCGTCCCGAGAAGGCGGAGCTGCTGGAGGTGCTCGGCGCCGACGTACGCCTCGGCGCCGGCAGCACCCTCACGCTGCCCGACGACGTCGACCTGGTCGTCACGTCGCCCGGCTGGAAGCCCACGGCCCCGTTGCTCGCCCAGGCGCGCGAGCGCGGCATCCCGATCTGGGGCGAGGTCGAGCTCGCGTGGCGCCTGCGCGACCCGAACCACGACACCCCGTGGCTCTGCGTCACCGGCACCAACGGCAAGACCACGACGGTCCAGATGCTCGACGCGATCCTCAAGGCCGCCGGGCTGCGCAGCATCGCCGTCGGCAACGTGGGCCTGCCGATCGTGGAGGCGGTGATGGACCCCGAGCCGTACGACGTGTTCGCGGTCGAGCTCTCCAGCTTCCAGCTGCACTACACCGACTCCATGAGCGCCGAGGCCGCCGCCGTGCTCAACATCGCGGAGGACCACCTCGACTGGTACGACTCGATGGCGCAGTACGCCGCCGACAAGGGCAAGATCTACGAGCGCGTCCAGAAGGCCTGCGTCTACAACGTGGCCGACCCCGAGACCGAGCGGCTCGTCCGGGAGGCCGATGTGGTCGAGGGAGCCCGCGCGGTCGGCTTCACCCTCGGCATGCCGGGCGTCGGGATGCTCGGCGTCGTCGAGGACATCCTCGCCGACCGGGCCTTCATCGAGGAGCGCGAGTCGAGCGCCGCCGAGCTCTGCACGCTGTCCGACCTGGCCAGCCAGGCCCCCCACAACGTGGCGAACGCCCTGGCCGCCGCCGCGCTGGCGCGGGCCCACGGCGTCCCGCAGGCCGCGGTCCGCGACGGGCTGCGGTCGTTCCGTCCCGACGGCCACCGGATCGCGGTGGTGGGGGAGCGCGACGGGGTCACCTGGGTCGACGACTCCAAGGCCACCAACCCGCACGCCGCGCAGTCCTCGCTCCAGGCCTACGAGCACGTGGTCTGGGTCGCCGGCGGGCTGGCCAAGGGCGCCCAGTTCGACGACCTGGTGCGCACCGTCCGGGGCCGGCTCCGGGGCGCCGTGCTCCTCGGCCGCGACCGCGACGTGATCGCCGCCGCGCTTTCGCGACACGCGCCGGATGTGCCCGTCATCGTGGTCGACGACGACGAGACTGGGGCCGTAGAAGGTGGACATGCCTCCATGGAGCGCGTCGTGGTGGCGGCTGCCGAGTTGGCCCGACCCGGCGACACGGTGCTGCTCGCTCCCGGATGTGCCTCCATGGACATGTTCACCGACTACGCCGAGCGCGGCAACGCGTTCGCCGAGGCCGTACGACGCAGGTTGTGAGCGAGGACTGACACCGAGAGGGGGACCGCGATGACCACCGCGAACCCCCTCGACGACCAGGTCGACGGTGCTCGCCGCCGGCCCGGTGTCCTCAGCTGGTACGACGCCGCCCGGCACGCGCTCGACCGGCCCCTCACGGCCTACTACCTGCTGCTCGGTGCCTCCGCGCTGCTGCTCACCATCGGTCTGATCATGGTGCTCAGCGCGTCGAGCGTGTACTCCTACAGGCAGAACGACGGCAACTCCTACGCCGTCGTCACGCGGCAGCTGATGTGGGTCGCGATCGGCGTGCCGTGTGCGTGGGTCGCCTCGCGGCTGTCGCACTCGTTCCTGCGCCGCGTCGCCTGGCTGGCGCTGATCGTCTCGATCGTGCTGCTCGCGCTGACCCAGCTCGGCCTGGGCCGCACGGTCAACGGCAACACCAACTGGCTCGGGGTCGGCCCGTTCGTCGTCCAGCCCGCCGAGATCGCCAAGCTCTCGATCGTGCTGTGGGCGGCGCACATCTACGCCCTCAAGGAGAAGCGGCTGAGCAGCCTGCACGAGGTGCTCGTGCCCGTCGTCCCCGGCATGCTGGTCGTGGTCGCCCTGGTGGTCGTCGGCCACGACCTCGGCACCGCCCTGGTCCTGATGGCGATCCTGCTGGCGATGCTCTGGGTGGTCGGCGCCCCGGCCCGGTTGTTCTCCGTGTCGCTGACCGTGATCGGCGTCGTCGCGATCTGGCTGGCCTCGACCAGCGCCGAGCGGCGTCAGCGGCTGACCAACTTCGCCGACCCGTTCAAGGACTTCCACAACGCCGGCTGGCAGCCCGCGCACGGCCTCTACGCGCTCTCGAGCGGCGGCTGGTTCGGTGAGGGCATCGGTGCCAGCCGGCAGAAGTGGGGCGACCTGCCCGAGGCCCACACGGACTTCATCTTCGCGGTGCTCGGTGAGGAGCTCGGTCTGGTCGGCACCCTGCTCGTGGTCGCTCTTTTCCTGACCATCGCGTTCGCCGCGGTCCGGGTCGCCACTCATACGTCGGACCCGTTCGTCCGGTACGCGACGTTCGGCATCGTCGTCTGGCTGCTCGGCCAGATGATCATCAACGTCGGCATGGTGCTCGCCCTGCTCCCGGTGATCGGCATCCCGCTGCCGCTCGTGTCGTACGGCGGGTCCGCGCTGGTGCCCTCGCTGGTGGCCCTCGGTCTGCTGATCGGGTTCGCGCGCCGTGAACCCGAAGCGGCCCAGGCCCTGGCGCAGGGCAAGAAGGCACGCTCGGCCGGTCTCTCCGCGGGCCGCGTGTCCAACTAGGGTTACTGCCGATGCGCGTACTCCTCGCCGGCGGCGGCACCGCCGGCCACACCTCGCCCCTGCTCGCCACCGCTGACGCCCTGCGCCGGATCCTGCCGGACGTCGAGATCACCTGTCTCGGCACGCCGCGTGGCCTCGAGAACAGGGTGGTCCCCGAGGCCGGCTACCCGCTCGAGCTGATCCCTCCGGTCCCGTTGCCGCGCCGGCCCAACGCCGACCTCCTCAAGGTGCCGGCCCGGCTGCGCGGTGCCGTGAAGGAGACGCTGGCGATCGTCGACCGGCTGCAGCCCGACGTCGTCGTCGGCTACGGCGGCTACGTCTCGATGCCGGCCTACCTCGCCGCGCGCCGGCGCAGGCTGCCGCTGGTGGTCCACGAGCAGAATGCCGTGCCCGGCCTGGCCAACAAGGTCGGCGCCCGGGTCGCCACCCGGGTGGCGGTCAGCTTCCACGACACCCCGCTGCCCCGAGCCGAGTACGTCGGCCTCCCCATCCGCACGATGATCTCCGGCCTCGACCGGGCAGCCCGGCGCGCCGAGGGGCGGGCCTTCTTCGGCCTGGACCCCGACCGGCCGACGCTGCTGGTCACCGGCGGGTCGCAGGGCGCCCGCCGCCTCAACCAGGCGGTGTCCGGGGCGGCCGCCGCGCTGGCCGCGGCCGGCGTCCAGGTCCTCCACGTCGTCGGCCCGCAGGGCGAGGCCACCCCCGCCGCCGGCGAGGGAGCGAGCGCGCCGTACGTCATCGTCGACTTCGTGGACCGGATGGACCTGGCCTACGCCGCCGCCGACCTGGTGGTCTGCCGGGCCGGGGCGTCCAGCGTCACCGAGGCCGCCGCGGTCGGGCTGCCCGCGGTGTTCGTGCCGCTGCCGATCGGCAACGGCGAGCAGGAGCACAACGCGCGGCCGGTCGTCGACGCCGGCGGCGGGCTGATGGTCATGGACGCCGACCTCACCGCGGAGTGGGTCGCGGCGACCGTCCCCGGGCTCGCCACCGACGCGGGCCGGCTGGCCGCCATGGGTGCCGCGGCGTCGTCGCTCATCCCGCGCGACGCCGACGAGAAGCTGGCCCGGATGGTCATCGAGGCAGCCGCCCGATGAAGATCCCCGTCCCGGACGAGATCCTCCCCGCCGACCGGTTGGGGCGCGTGCACTTCGTCGGCATCGGCGGCGCGGGGCTCTCCGGCATCGCCCGGATCATGCTGGCCCGGGGCATCGCCGTCTCCGGCAGTGACGGCACCGACTCGCCCACCCTCGAGGCGCTACGCGCGCTCGGGGCGACGGTCCACCTCGGCCACGCCGCGACCCAGGTCCGCGACGTCGACACGGTCGTCGTGTCGACCGCCGTCCGCGACGACAACCCGGAGTACGTCGAAGCGGTGCGCCAGGGCCTGCGGATCCTGCCCCGCTCGGCCGCGCTCGTCTCGGTGATGGCCGGGCGCCGGGTGGTCGCCGTCGCCGGCACCCACGGCAAGACCACGACGACCTCGTTGCTGACCGTCGCCCTCCAGGCCGCCGGCGCCGACCCGACGTACGCCATCGGCGGCGACCTGACCGCGACCGGCGTGAACGCCGACGAGGGCTCCGGCGACCTGTTCGTCGCCGAGGCCGACGAGAGCGACGGCGCCTTCCTGCACTACGCGCCGTACGCCGCCGTCGTCACCAACGTCGACGCCGACCACCTCGACCAGTGGGGCACGCCCGAGGCCTACGCCGCCGCCTTCGACGAGTTCGCCGAGACCCTCGACCCCGAGGGCTTCCTGGTGTGCGTCGTGGACGACCCCGGCGCTGCGGCGCTGGCCGAGCGGCAGCGGGCCGCGGGTCGCCGGGTCGTCACGGTGTCGGCCCGTGAGCCCGGAGCCCTGACCGGTGTGCGGCTCTGGTCACCGGGGGAGCACTACCTCGCCGACGCGCTCGCGGCGCTCGCCGCCGGCACGACCCTGGGCTTCGCCGAGGACGACCTGGTCCGCGGCCTCGTCTCCTACACGGGCACCAAGCGCCGCATGGAGCGCAAGGGCGAGGCGGGCGGTGTGCGGGTCTACGACAGCTACGCCCACCACCCGACCGAGATCGCCGGTGACCTGCAGGCCGCGCGGGAGCTCGCCGGCACCGGCCGGGTCGTCGTCGCCTTCCAGCCGCACCTCGTCTCGCGCACCCGCATCTTCGGGGTCGGCATGGGCGAGGCCCTGGGTGCCGCCGACGAGGTCGTGGTGCTCGACGTCTACCTCGCCCGCGAGGACGCCGATCCCGCGGTCACCGGCGCGCTGGTCGCCGACGCCGTACCTCTCCCGGCCGGCCAGGTCGCCCACGTCGCGTCCTTCGACGCCGTGGCCGCCGAGCTCGTCGCCCGCGCCCGTCCGGGCGACCTGGTGCTGACCCTGGGCGCGGGGACGGTCACCGAGATCGGCCCCCGGGTGCTGGAGCTGCTCGCCGATGGCTAGGAGATCGGCCGGGCCCGCGGCTCCGGTGGCCGACCGGGCCGTGGTGCGGACCCGGCGCCGGTTCGCGCGCCGCCAGTGGGCGCGGCGCTGGCTGGCCTGGAAGCCCGTGGTCGCCGTGGTGCTCCTCGTCGCGCTGCTCGTCGGAGCCATCTGGCTGGTGTTCTTCTCGTCCTACCTGGCCGTGCAGGGCGTCCAGGTCAGCGGCACCCACCAGCTCTCCGCCGGCGAGGTGCGGGCCGCGGCCGCCGTCGAGCAGGGCCAGCCGCTCGCTCGGGTCGACCTGGACCGGATCCGCTCGCGGGTGGAGGCGATGGCCCCGGTGCGCTCCGCCGACGTGACCCGCGAGTGGCCCGACCAGGTGCGGATCGTCGTCCAGGAGCGCGAGGCGATCGCGGTGGTCGAGATCAGCGGACAGCTGCGCGGGATGGACGCCGAGGGCGTGGTGTTCCGCAGCTACGCGAAGGCGCCTCCCGGGCTGCCCCGGGTGGAGAGCGCGGCCGCGACCGGCAGCGAGGCGTTGCGCGAGGCAGCGCTCGTGGTGGCGGCCCTGCCGGGTGACCTGGCCGGGAAGGTCGACCACGTCGCGGTGACGACGATCGACGAGATCTCGCTGGTGCTGCGCGACGACCGCACCGTCGAGTGGGGGAGTGCGGAGCAGTCGGACGAGAAGGCCGACGTGCTGGCCGCGCTGCTCGCGGCTCCGACCACCCAGGAGGCCCGGACCTTCGACGTCAGCGTCCCGGGTCAGCCGACCACGTCCAACTGACGGGTCCGGCCCGGCGTGTCGTCACGATCTGCGGCGCTGCGCTGCCTAGTGTCTTCAGCACGGCGAGGTTGACATAACTATAACCCTCAGCCTGAGGGTAAGAGTTCTGGACCACCGAGCCGGACTTCCCCGCGACCGAGCAGCACTCCCGTCCGGACCCGGACACGATCAGCGAGAGGCGATCACGCCGTGGCAGCAGCACAGAACTACCTGGCCATCATCAAGGTCGTGGGCATCGGTGGTGGTGGTGTCAACGCCGTCAACCGGATGATCGAGGTCGGACTCAAGGGCGTCGAGTTCATCGCGATCAACACCGACGCGCAGGCGCTCCTGATGAGCGACGCCGACGTCAAGCTCGACATCGGCCGCGAGCTCACCCGCGGCCTCGGCGCCGGCGCCGACCCCGGCGTGGGAGCCCGCGCCGCCGAGGACCACGCCGACGAGATCGAAGAGGTCATGAAGGGCGCCGACATGGTGTTCGTGACCGCGGGCGAGGGCGGTGGCACCGGCACCGGTGGCGCCCCGGTCGTCGCGCGGATCGCGCGCTCCTTGGGTGCCCTGACCATCGGCGTCGTGACCCGGCCGTTCGCCTTCGAGGGCCGACGCCGCGCCAACTCCGCCGAGGAGGGCATCGCCCAGCTCCGCGAGGAGGTCGACACCCTCATCGTCATCCCCAACGACCGGCTGCTGTCGATCAGCGACCGCAACGTCTCCGTGCTCGACGCCTTCAAGCAGGCCGACCAGGTGCTGCTCCAGGGTGTCTCGGGCATCACCGACCTCATCACCACGCCGGGCCTGATCAACCTCGACTTCGCCGACGTGAAGTCGGTCATGTCCAACGCCGGCTCGGCGCTGATGGGCATCGGCTCCGCCCGTGGCGAGGACCGGTCGGTGGCCGCGGCCGAGATGGCGGTCTCCAGCCCGCTGCTCGAGGCCAGCATCGACGGCGCGCACGGCGTGCTCCTCTCGATCGCCGGTGGCTCCGACCTCGGCCTCTTCGAGATCAACGAGGCGGCCGCTCTGGTCGCCGCGGCCGTGCACCCCGAGGCCAACATCATCTTCGGTGCCACCATCGACGACGCCCTCGGCGACGAGGTCCGGGTGACCGTCATCGCGGCCGGCTTCGACGGCGGCATGCCCAAGCGCAGCGGCGAGGGCACGGTGCTCCGGCGCGACACCAAGCCGGTGCAGACCCAGGAGGAGACCAAGGCCGCGGCCCAGGCGCTCGCCTCGAGCGAGCAGCAGAAGGAGAAGGAGAAGGTCCCGGCCGGCTCCTCGCTGCGCCCGCCGGCCAGCACCACCCCCGACGCCGCTGCGTCCGGTGGCAAGCCGGCGCCGAGGCAGGTCCAGTTCGACGACGACGACCTGGACATCCCCGACTTCCTGAAGTAGCCGCTTGTACTCCTTCCGCACCTCACTCGACCCCGTCGACCTGGCCTTCACGGACAGGTACGGCGGGGTCAGTGCGTCTCCGTTCGACGAGCTCAACCTGGCGATCGAGGGCGACGACCCGGCCCCGGCGCGCGAGCGCAACCTCGCGCTGCTGCTCGCCGACTTCGCGCCCGACGCCGCGCTCGCCGACCTCCACCAGGTGCACGGTCGCGACGTGGTGGCGGCCGACGGCCCCGTCGACCGGGCCCGGGCCGACGGCCTGGTCACCGACCGTCACGACGTGGTGCTGATGGTGCGCGCCGCCGACTGCGTGCCCGTGCTGCTGGCCGACGCGGCCGCCGGGGTCGTGGGTGCGGCCCACTGCGGGCGGCCCGGCCTGGCCGCGGGGGTGGTGCCCGCGACCGTGCAGCGGATGCGCGATCTCGGCGCCGGCGACATCACCGCCTGGATCGGGCCGCACGTGTGCGGGGCCTGCTACGAGGTGCCCGAGCAGATGCGGGCCGAGGTCGGAGCGGTCGAGCCCGCCAGCGTGGCGACCACCTCGTGGGGCACTCCGTCCCTCGACCTGGGTGCGGGCGTCCGTGCCCAGCTCGAGCGCGCGGGCGTCGTGGTCGTCGACGTCTCCCGCTGCACGCGCGAGTCGGCCGACCTCTACTCCTACCGCCGCGACGGCGCCTCCGCCGGCCGGCTGGCCGGCGTGATCCGGGTGCGGTCCTCGTGAGCCGCCGCGACCAGCTCGAGGCCAACCTCGAGACCGTGCGCGCCCGGATCGCCTCGGCCTGCGCCGACGCCGGTCGCGCGCCCGACGACGTCCGCCTGGTCGTGGTGACCAAGTTCTTCCCCGCCAGCGACGTCCGGCTGCTCGCCGAGCTGGGGGTCACCGACGTGGGGGAGAACCGCCACCAGGAGGCCGAGGCCAAGGCGGCGGAGTGCGCCGACCTCGGGCTCACCTGGCACTTCATCGGCGGGCTGCAGAGCAACAAGGCGGCGGCGGTGGCGGCGTACGCCGACGTCGTCGAGTCCGTCGACCGCGCCAAGCTGGTCGCGCCCCTCGCCAGGGGCGCCCACCAGCGTTCACACGCGGTCGACGTGCTGCTCCAGGTCAGCCTCGACCCACCCGGCGCCGGCGGCCGCTCCGGCGCGGCGCCCGACCAGCTGGCCGCCCTGGCGTCGGCCGTGCAGCAGGCCGGCAGCCTGCGGCTGCGCGGGCTGATGGCCGTCGCCCCGCTCGGCGAGGACCCGGCGGCGGCCTTCCAGCGGCTTGCGGGCATCCGCCAGGAGCTGCTCGCCGACCACCCCGATGCCACCTGGCTCTCGGCCGGGATGAGCGGCGACCTCGAACCCGCCGTGAGAGCCGGCGCGACACACGTACGGATAGGGTCCGCGGTCCTCGGTTCGAGGCCACAGACCAAGTAGGGTCCCAATCACCTAAGAGTGCGTCCCTGCAAGGGATGCGGAGTACCGGAGGGCAACAGTCATGAGCGGCGGAATGCGCAGGATCGGCGAGTACCTCGGCCTGCTCGAGGACACCGGTCGGTACGACGACGAGTACGACGAGTACGAGACCCAGGAGACAGCCCCCGTCGCGGCTCGTCCCGTGAAGCGAGAGGGGCGCCCCGCCCCGGTGGCCGACCTGTCGGAGCGCCGGCGTCCGGCGCCGGGTCAGGTGGGCCCGGTGGGAGTCGTGGCCGAGCTGTCGCGGATCACCGCCCTGCACCCGCGCACCTACAACGAGGCACGCACCGTGGGGGAGAACTTCCGCGAGGGCACCCCCGTGATCATGAACCTCTCCGAGATGGACGACAGCGACGCCAAGCGCCTCGTCGACTTCGCCGCGGGCCTGGTCTTTGCGACTCGTGGCACCATCGAGCGCATCACCAACAAGGTCTTCCTGCTCTCGCCGCCGAATGTCACGGTGGCCGCCGAGGACAAGCAGCGCATCGTCGAGGGCGGGTTCTTCAACCAGAGCTAGGACACATCACGTGCATTCAGTCGGACTCGTCATCCATGTGGTCCTCTGGTTCTTCATAGCACTCCTCTGGATCCGGTTCGTGGTGGACTGGGTGCAGGTCTTCGCCCGGTCGTGGGTGCCTCGCGGCCCGCTCCTGGTGGGCCTCGAGGGCGTGTACTCCACCACCGACCCCCCGATCAAGGCACTACGACGGGTCATCCCGCCGCTGCGGATCGGAAGCATCTCGCTCGATCTGAGCTTCCTGATCGTGATGATCGCCGCCTGGATCCTGCTCCGGATCAACGACCAGCTGCTCCTGACCTGAGCGGGTGCACCCTGGTGGCGGTGACTTGGTCACCATCGCAGACGCTATTGTTCGACCGACAGTTACTTTGACGATTGATGAATGGGTGAGGTCATGCCGCTGACGCCTGAGGACGTGAGCAACAAGCGCTTTACGCCCGTCCGGCTCCGCGAGGGCTACGACATGGGCGAGGTCGACCAGTTCCTCGACGAGGTGGAGGCCGAGCTGGCGCGGCTCACGAAGGAGAACGAAGACCTCAGGTCCAAGTTGTCCACGGCGCAGGGTTCCGGTGGGGTCACCGAGACCGCATCGCAGCCGAAGGTCGAGGAGCAGAAGGCTCCCGAGCCGACGCCCGAGCCCGCGCCGGTCGCGACTCCGGCGGCGGTCGTGGCCGCCACCCCGGTGGAGACGATCCGGGTCGAGACCGTCCCGCAGGCGTCCAACGCCGCGGCCCGGCTGCTCGAGATCGCGACCCGCAACGCCGATGAGCTGGTCGAAGAGGCCAAGAACGACGCCGACAAGATCGTCGGCGAGGCCCGCACCAAGGCCGAGCGTCTCGAGTCGGAGTCCAAGAGCAAGGCCGACCGCCTCGAGGCGGACGCCCGCACCCGCGCGCAGATGCTCGACTCGGAGACGGCCGAGCGCCGTCGCCAGATGTTCGGCGACCTGGAGAAGGAGCGCGACAAGCTCAACGGCGAGGTCGAGAACCTCCGCTCGTTCGAGCGCGAGTACCGCTCCCGCCTCAAGAGCTACTTCAGCCAGCAGCTCGAGGCCCTCAGTGGTGGCTCGGAGGCTTCGGCCCCGACCGGTGACGAGCAGCCCGCTCCCAAGCGGCTCCGCTCGATCCTGGGCGAGGACGAGGCCTGAGGCACGGTCCGACACAGCGTTCCACCAGGCGGCCGGTCCCTTCGGGGGCCGGCCGCTTTGCCTGTGCACGGTGCGCCTGATTTGAGGGGGTAGGGGTCACCCGCTACCCTCCGTGCACAACTGTGGCTCAAGCCACAGCAGCCGAGGCCGGAGGAGGCCCGCCCATGGCCCGCAGCACGAGGAAGTCACTCGCCGGGCAAGCGGCCACCGCCGCTCGCAAGGTGATCACACGACGACCCGCCGACAAGACGGCGAAGGCCACGACGAAGAGCGGCGCCACGAAGGCTGCGCCCGTGAAGAAGGCGGCCCCGGCGAAGAAGGCCGCGCCCGTGAAGAAGGCCGCTGCGGTGAAGAAGGCTGCGCCGGTGAAGAAGGCGGCCCCGGCGAAGAAGGCCGCCCCGGTGAAGAAGGCCGCTGCGGTGAAGAAGGCTGCGCCCGTGAAGAAGGCCGCCCCGGCCAAGAAGGCCGCGCCCGTGAAGAAGGCCGCTGCGGCGAAGAAGGCTGCGCCGGTGAAGAAGGCGGCCCCGGTTAAGAAGGCGGCCCCGGCCAAGAAGGCCGCCCCGGTGAAGAAGGCCGCCCCGGTGAAGAAGGCCGCTGCGGTGAAGAAGGCTGCGCCCGTGAAGAAGGCCGCCCCGGCGAAGAAGGTTGCCCCCGTGAAGAAGGCCGCCCCGGCACGCAAGGCGTCGCCCAGCGCCCTGGTGGTCCAGGAGGGCGAGGCCAAGTGGACGAAGGCCGAGCTCAAGGAGGTCCTCGACGAGCTCCACACCCAGCGCGCGCACAGCGAGGAGATCATCCAGAGCCTCGACTCCGAGCTCAACGGGCTGATGCGCGACTCGGGTGACGGTGCCGGCCAGGACCAGGCCGACCTGGGCGCGACCAGCTTCGAGCGCGACCACGAGCTGACCGTGCTCAACAGCGAGCGCGACAAGCTCGCCCAGATCGACCGGGCCCTGGCCCGCATCGACGACGGCACGTACGGCGTGTGCGAGTCCTGCGGCAACCCCATCGGCAAGATGCGGCTCATGGCCTTCCCGCGTGCCACACTGTGCATGACATGCAAGCAGCGCGAGGAGCGTCGCTGACCGGCGGCGCGCACGACCAGTCCGTCGACCAGCCGACCCCTCGCCGCGCCTCTCGAGCCCGGTTGCTGGCGCTCTTCGCGGGCGTCGCGCTCACGGCGTACGCCGTCGACGTGGTGTCCAAGATCGTCGCCGTCGAGAAGCTCACCGACCGTCCCGACGTCGAGCTCGTGGGCGACCTGTTCGTGCTCCACCTCGTCCGCAACCCCGGCGCGGCCTTCAGCACCGGCACCGGCTACACCGAGATCTTCAGCTGCGTCGCCATCGTCGCCGTGCTGGTGATCCTCTACGTCGTACGCCGGGTCGGCAGCGCCGGCTGGGGCGTCGCGCTCGGTCTGCTCCTCGCCGGGGTGGGGGGCAACCTCACCGACCGGCTGGTGCGCGAGCCCGGCCCGCTGCGGGGGCACGTCATCGACTTCTTCATGCTCCCGCACTGGCCGATCTTCAACGTCGCCGACATCTGCATCGACGCCGCCGCGATCCTGATCCTGATCCTGGTCTACCGCGGCGTCCGCCTCGACGGCACGCGCGCGCAGCGCGACGACGTCGAGCCCGAGCCCGAGCCGGCCCCGGAGACGACCGAGTGAACCGCGGGGCCGACCACCGGACGCTTCCGGTGCCCGATGGCCTCGCCGGGGAGCGGGTCGACGCCGCCATGGCGCGGATGTTCGGGCTCTCGCGCACCCGCGCCGCCGACCTGATCGCCGAGGGTCACGTCGCCGTCGACGGTGCCGCCGTCGGCAAGAGCGACCGGGTGATGCCGGGGGCGATCCTCGACGTCACGATCCCGATCCTCACCGACCCGCTGATGGTCGTGCCCGAGATCGTCGAGGGGATCAAGATCATCCACGACGACGACGCCATCGTGGTGATCGACAAGCCCGTCGGCGTCGCCGTGCACCCCTCGCCCGGCTGGAACGGACCGACCGTCGTCGGGCACCTCGCCGGCGCCGGCTTCCGGATCTCCACCAGCGGCGCCTCCGAGCGGCAGGGCATCGTCCAACGCCTCGACGTCGGCACATCCGGCGTGATGGTGATCTGCAAGTCGGAGCACGCCTACTCGGTGCTCAAGAACGCCTTCCGGCACCGCACGGTCGACAAGGTCTACCACGCGCTGGTGCAGGGCCACCCCGACCCGCTCGAGGGCACCATCGACGCCCCCATCGGCCGGCACCCGAAGTCCGACTGGAAGTTCGCCGTGATGGCCGACGGCCGGCACAGCGTCACCCACTACGAGACCCTCGAGGCACACCGCTTCGCCAGCCTTCTCGAGGTCCACCTCGAGACCGGCCGCACCCACCAGATCCGGGTGCACATGGCCGCGCTCAAGCACCCCTGTGTCGGTGACCTCACCTACGGTGCCGACCCCAAGCTCGCCAAGCGGGTCGGGCTCGAACGGCAGTGGCTGCACGCCGTACGCCTCGGCTTCGAGCACCCCGACACCGGCGAGCACGTCGAGTACGAGACCGAGTACCCGGAGGACCTCGCCCACGCGCTGGAGGTCGTCCGTGACGAGCACTGACCTCCTCCTCCGACCCGCGGTCGAGACCGACGCGACCGCGATCGCCGAGGTGCAGATCGCCTCTCGCCGCGAGGCCACGATGCCGCCCGGCATCCATCCCGACCACGAGGTCCACGCCTGGCTGACCGCCAAGCTGGCCGAGGACGAGCTGTGGGTCGCCGAGGTCGACGGCGTGGTCGCCGGCTACGCCCGGATGACCGCCACCTGGCTCGACGACCTGTACGTCGCCCCGCCGTACGCGCGCCGCGGGGTCGGCTCGGCGCTCCTCGAGGTCGTCAAGGCACAGCGCCCCGGCGGCTTCTGCCTCTGGGTCTTCGAGATGAACACGCCCGCCCGTGACTTCTACGCGCGCCACGGGTTGGTGGAGCTCGAGCACACCGACGGCTCCGCGAACGAGGAGCAGGCGCCCGACCTCCGGATGGCCTGGCCGGGGGAGGACCCGCTGGCGTTCCTCCGCGGGCTGATCGACGAGGTCGACGAGCATCTCGGCGACCTGCTCGCCCGCCGCGCGGCGCTGACCGCCGCCGTCCAGCACATCAAGCACGACACCACCCGCGACCCCGTCCGCGAGCGCGCGATCGCCGAGGCGATGGCGCTCCGTGCCCCTGCTCTCGGCGCCGAGCGGCTCTCCCGGATCGTGGACGCGATCATCACCGAGAGCCTCGACGCGACGTCTCCCGGCGGTGGCTGAGGCAGGCGTCCGGCGAGAGCCTCTCGTGCGCCACAACAGCGCAATTGCGCGGTTGGGCACTGGATATCGGCCGCCAGCAGGTCACAACAGCGCAATCGCGCGGTTGGGCACTCGACATCGGCCGCCAGCACGTCACAACAGCGCAATTGCGCTGTTCCGGTCGCCCCGAGATGGTCGCGCGCAGACTGTCCGTGCGTCCTGACATGATCAGATCCAGCGGTCGCGTAGGCTGACGGTCTTCCCCCAGGACGACCGTCACGGCCTCTGCCGTGGCCGCTGCCGCACGCCCTGAAGTAGCACCGAACACCTATCCGAGATCAGCCGAGGAGTGGCCCGCGACGATGGCGACAGGCTCCCAGGACTCCTTCGTCCACCTCCACGTCCACACCGAGTACTCCATGCTCGACGGAGCGGCTCGCCTCGGAGCGCTGGCGGAGCGGACCGCCGAGCTGGGCATGCCCGCGATCGCGATGACCGACCACGGCAACGTGTTCGGCGCCTACGAGTTCTACAAGAAGGCGAAGGGCGCCGGGGTCAAGCCGATCATCGGCATCGAGGCCTACTTCGCGCCCAACATCTCCCGCTTCGAGCGCAAGGGCGTCAACTTCTACGGCGGCGGCCCCGACGACGTGTCGGCCCGCGGCGCCTACACCCACATGACCCTCCTGTCGGAGACGACCGAGGGCATGCACAACCTCTTCCGGCTGAGCACCGGAGCCTGGCGCGACGGCTTCTTCAAGCAGCCGCGCATGGACCGCGAGCTGCTCGCCCAGCACAGCAAGGGCATCATCGGCACCACCGGCTGCCCGTCGGGCGAGGTGCAGGTCCACCTGCGCCACGGTCAGTACGACGCGGCGCGCCAGGCCGCCGCCGACTTCCAGGACATCCTCGGCCGGGACAACTACTTCCTCGAGCTGATGGACCACGGCCTCGACATCGAGAACCGCGTCCGCGACGGGCTGCTGCGCCTGGCTAAGGACCTGCAGATCCCGATGATCGCGACCAACGACTCCCACTACGTGATGCGCGAGGACGCGCCGTCGCAGGAGCACCTGCTCTGCATCAACTCCGGCTCCACGATGGACATCCCGGCCGGTGACGGCCCCGGCCAGCGGTTCGCCTTCAGCGGAGACGGCTACTACATCAAGTCGCCCGCGGAGATGCGGGCGCTGTGGGCCGACAAGTACCAGCTCCGCGAGGCCTGCGACAACACGCTGCTGATCGCGGAGCGCTGCAACGTCTCGTTCACCGAGGGCAACGGCACCTTCATGCCCCGCTTCCCCTGCCCCGAGGGCGAGAACGAGGACTCCTGGCTGGTCAAGGAGGTCGAGCGCGGCCTCCGCGTCCGCTACCCGAACGGCATCCCCGACGAGGTCCGCAAGCAGGCCGACTTCGAGGTCGGCGTCATCACCCAGATGGGCTTCCCGGGCTACTTCCTCGTCGTCGCCGACTTCATCAACTGGGCCAAGGACAACGGCATCCGGGTCGGCCCGGGCCGCGGCTCCGGCGCGGGCTCGATGGTCGCCTACGCCATGCGCATCACCGACCTCGACCCGCTGGTCCACGGCCTGATCTTCGAGCGCTTCCTCAACCCCGACCGCGTGTCGATGCCCGACTTCGACATCGACTTCGACGAGCGCCGGCGCGGCGAGGTCATCAAGTACGTCACCGAGAAGTACGGCGACGACCGGGTCTCCTACATCGTCACGTACGGCACCATCAAGGCCAAGCAGGCCGTCAAGGACTCCTCGCGCATCCTGGGCTACCCGTTCGCCATGGGCGACCGGATCACCAAGGCGATGCCGGCCGCGGTGATGGGCAAGGACGTGCCGCTCCAGGAGATCTTCAACCCCGAGCACAAGCGGTTCGGCGAGGGCGGCGAGTTCCGGGCGCTCTACGACGGCGACAACGACGTCAAGCGGGTCGTCGACACCGCCATCGGCATCGAGGGACTCAAGCGCCAGTGGGGCGTGCACGCGGCCGGCGTCATCATGTCCAGCGAGCCGTTGCTCGACATCATCCCGATGCTCAAGCGGCCCGCCGACGGCGCGATGATCACCCAGCTCGACTACCCGACCTGTGAGGCCCTCGGGCTGATCAAGATGGACTTCCTCGGGCTGCGCAACCTCACCGTCCTCGACGACGCCGTGAAGAACATCTTGGCCAACCGCGGCGAGGACGTGGTCCTCGAGGACCTCCCGCTGACCGACGAGACGACGTACGCCCTGCTCCAGCGCGGCGACACCCTCGGCGTCTTCCAGCTGGACGGCGGACCGATGCGGGCGCTGCTCCGGTCGATGAAGCCCGACACGTTCGAGGACATCTCCGCCGTCGGCGCGCTCTACCGACCCGGGCCGATGGGTGCCGACTCCCACAACAAGTACGCCCGCCGCAAGACCGGCCGTGAGCCGGTCGAGGCGATCCATCCCGAGCTGGCCGAGCCGTTGGCCGACATCCTGGGCGAGACCTACGGTCTGATCGTCTACCAGGAGCAGGTCATGGCGATCGCCCAGAAGCTCGCGGGCTACTCGCTCGGACAGGCCGACATCCTGCGCCGGGCGATGGGCAAGAAGAAGAAGGAGGAGCTGGACAAGCAGTTCGCCGGCTTCTCCGCGGGCATGCAGGAGCGCGGCTACTCCATGGGAGCGGTCAAGACGCTCTGGGACATCCTGCTCCCGTTCTCCGACTACGCCTTCAACAAGGCCCACTCCGCGGCGTACGGCATGGTCTCCTACTGGACCGCCTACCTGAAGGCCAACTACCCGGCCGAGTACATGGCGGCCCTGCTCACCTCGGTCAAGGACGACAAGGACAAGTCCGCGATCTACCTCAACGAGTGCCGCCGGATGAAGATCCAGGTGCTCCCGCCCGACGTCAACGAGTCGTCGGCCAACTTCACCCCGGTCGGCAACGACGTCCGCTTCGGTCTCACCGCGGTCCGCAACGTCGGCAGCAACGTCGTCGACAAGATCGTCGCCGGACGCGAGGAGCACGGGCGCTACGAGCACTTCAACGACTTCCTCGAGAAGGTCGACGGCCTGGTCTGCAACAAGCGGGTGCTCGAGTCGCTGATCAAGGCGGGCGCCTTCGACGACATGAAGCACAAGCGCCGCGCGCTGGTGGCCATCCACGAGGACGCCGCCGACCGCTACGCCACGATGAAGAAGGACACCGGCGGGGGACAGGACTCCCTGTTCGACGACCTCGAGTCGGGGTCCGAGGCGGCGTTCAACATGTCGGTCGCGATCCCCGAGATCGACGAGTGGGACAAGATGACGCTGCTGGGCCACGAGCGCGAGATGCTCGGCCTCTACGTCTCCGACCACCCGCTCCTCGGCCTCGAGCACGTGCTCGCCAACAGCTCCGACTGCACGGTCGGCCAGCTGATGCTCGACGAGGACCGCCAGGACGGCTCGCCGATCACGATCACCGGCCTCGTCACCTCGGTGCAGCGCAAGATCACCAAGCGTGGCGACGCCTGGGCCATGGTCACCCTCGAGGACCTCGACGGCGCCATCGACGTGCTGCTGTTCCCGAGCTCCTACCAGCTGGCCAGCACCTACCTGGTCGAGGACGCGATCCTCACCGTGAAGGGCCGGCTGTCACGCCAGAAGGACCAGCCCGAGATCCACGGCCAGGAGGTGTCGGTCCCCGACGTCTCCGACGGTCCGTCCGGCCCGGTCGTGATCAGCCTCCCGTCGACCCGGTGCACGCCACCGGTGGTCGACCAGCTCAAGGACGTGCTCGCGACGCACCCCGGCATGACCGAGGTCCGGCTCCGCCTGCTGACCCGCGAGGAGACCCTGGTGATGCGGCTCGACGACCGGCTCCGCGTCACCCCCAGCCCCGCGCTGTTCGCGGACCTCAAGGCCCTCCTGGGACCCGGATGTCTGACCAGCTGACCGCGCCCGCCGACGAGCTCGGCGCCGGCGAGCGGTCCGGGACCCGTGCTGCCCTGCTCCAGTTCCTGCTCGCCGTCGCGGTGATCGCGGCGCTCGGGGCCCTGGGCGCCGTCGTGTGGAACTGGGTCTGGACGCCCCCGGTCGGCGTCGTCTCCGACCACCAGTGGCTCGCCGAGGACGAGGCCGGTCTGCGGGGACAGTTCTCCAGCACCGGCTGGTTCGTGGTCGTCGCCGGCGTCGCCGGGCTCCTCGGTGGTGCGCTGGTCGCGCTCCTCCTCGACCGGGTGCCGCTGCTGACGCTGGTCGCGGTGGTCGTCGGCTCGGTGATCGCCACCTGGCTGATGATCGAGGTCGGCTCTGCGCTCGGCCCGCCCGATCCCCGCCACCTGGCGCTCACCGCCGAGGAGGGCACCCACCTGCCCGCCGACCTCACGGTCTCGGGGGCAGCTCCGGGGGACCTGCCGCGCGGGCTCGGCTTCCTTCGGTACAGCCCGTGGATCGCCCTGCCGACCGGGGCGCTGGTCGGCCTGACGCTGGTGTTCCTCGGACTGTCCGCCCGGGCCCGGATCGCTCCCGCCCACGAGGTTGACGCCCCGCCTGCTGGGTAGGATCCGCGCGTGTCCAGCAACGTGCCTCCCGGTGGCCCCGGCGTCCCTGAGTACCTCGACAGCCACGGCGGCGGTCCGCGGCAGCCGCCACCGCCTCCTGCCGGCGGCGGACGCCGTACCGGCCTGGTCGCCGGGGGAGTCATCTCCGGTGTCGTGCTGATCGGTGCCGGCGCCTGGGGCGCCTGGTCGTTCTTCGCGACCGGCCCGCAGCCGGCCGAGGCGCTGCCCGACTCGACCGTCGCCTACGTGAGCGTCGACCTGGACCCGAGCGGCGGCCAGAAGATCGAGGCTCTGCGCACGCTGCGCGAGTTCCCCGCCTTCAAGGACAAGGTCGGCCTCGACACCGATGACGACATCCGCGAGCGCATCTTCGAGGAGATCCAGAAGTCGTCGCCCTGCGACGACCTCGACTACGGCGACGACATCGAGCCGTGGCTCGGTGACCGGATGGCACTCGCGGCCGTCGACACCGGCGGAGACACCCCGACACCGGTCTTCGTGCTCCAGGTGAGCGACGACGACGCCGCCGACGCCGGCCTCCAGAAGCTCGAGGACTGCGGTGGTGACGGCGGCGACTCGGTCGCCTGGGCGATCAACGACGGCTGGGCGCTGCTCGGCGAGTCGCAGGACACGGTGGACGGCATCGCGAAGGACGCCGCCGAGTCACCGCTGTCCGGGGACGACGACTACACGACCTGGACCGACGAGACCGGCGACCCCGGGATCATGACGGCGTACGTCGCGCCCGAGGCCGGGCAGATCCTGGCCGACAACCTCGACGGGTTGCTGTCCCCCTTCGGCGGGCTCGGAGCGGACGCCCCGGTCACGGGCTACGCCGATGCTCTCGAGGACTTCCAGGGGATGGCCGCGACCGTCCGCTTCGACGACGGCGCCCTCGAGGTCGAGGTCGCCGCCGACGCCGGGTCGAGCCAGGACGCGCTGAGCGAGTCCGACCGCGGCGACGACGTGCTCGCGACGCTGCCCGACGACACGGCCGCCGCGATCGGCGTCGGTCTGGCGGACGGGTGGTTCGGCGACCTCGTCGACCAGCTGGCCTCCTCCGTCGGCGGCGACACGAGTGCCGACGAGCTGCTGGACCAGCTCTCGCAGGAGTCCGGGCTCGACCTGCCCGACGACGCCGAGACGCTGGCCGGCGACTCCGCGGCCCTGGCCGTGGGCGCCGACTTCGACCCGAACTCCTTCCTGGAGTCCGGCGACGGCACCGGTGTGCCCGTCGGCCTGAAGGTCCAGGGGGACCCCGACGAGATCGAGAAGGTCCTCGACAAGCTCCGGCTCCAGGTCAGCGAGGGCGAAGGCTTCTTCCTCGACAGCGACAGCGACGGCGACATGATCGCGATCGGACCCGACGAGGACTACCGCCAGCAGCTCCTCGACGACGGCGACCTCGGCGACTCCGACGTGTTCCAGAACGTCGTCCGCGAGGCGGGTGACGCCGCGGCCGTGCTCTTCGTGAACTTCGACGCGGGCGACGACTGGCTCAGCAGCATCGGTGACCAGGACCCCGAGATCGCCGACAACCTCGAGCCGCTCCAGGGCCTGGGTCTCAGCACCTGGCTCGACGACGACACCAGTCACCTGGTGCTGCGGGTCACGACCGACTAGCGGAGACGCGGCAGCGGATCCGCTGATGGTGGTCGAGCGAGCCGCGTGTCGAGACCTAGGCCTGCTGTCGGCCGATCGGGGCCACCATCGCGCCCGTCACGGCCACCAGGTCGGCGGGCGCGATCCCGAGGTCGAGGCCGCGCCGGCCGCCGGAGACGTAGACCGTGTCGAAGCCGAGCGCCGACTCGTCCACGACGGTCGGGTGCGGGCGCCGCTGGCCGACCGGCGAGATGCCGCCGGCGACGTAGCCGGTGGCCCTCTCGGCCGCGGCGACCTCGGCCATCGCGGCCCTGCTCGCGCTGCGGGCCCGGGCCAGCGCCTTGAGGTCGAGCTGGCCGGACACCGGCACGATGCCGACGGTGAGCACCCCGTCGACGGTCGCCATCAGCGTCTTGAACACGCTGGCGGGCTCCACCCCGAGCGCCGCCGCTGCCTCGAGCCCGTAGGACGCCGCCCGCGGATCGTGGTCGTACTCGTGCAGCGTGAAGGCGATCCCGGCGCGGGTCAGGGCGACGGTGGCCGGGGTTCCTCCGGCGGACTTCTTCTTGGCCATCGTCCTAGTTGGGACTCCACCGAGTGCGGGCCACCTCGGTTGCCGGCAAGGACGGGATCACGTTCATGAACCGGAGCTCGGCGCGCAGCAGGTCGGTGACCAGCACCAGCCGCTCACCGGCGTCCTCGGCCTCGAGCAGCGCCTGCCGCTCCTGCATCGGCAGCGGCGCCACCGCGGCCAGCGTCCAGGAGAGGTACGTCGGGTCGCGGGGGAGCGCCCCGGAGTACGGGTCGCTGCGGATGCCCGCCAGCGCAGCGCGGTAGGCCGTGAAGGTGACCCGTGCTCGCTCGAGGATCGACTCCGGCACGTCGGCCACCGGGTCGGGCAGCTCGGTGACGTGGCCGACCGGGAAGTTGCCGGTCGTGTCGAGCCGGTCGAGCTGGATCCGCTCGAGCCCGACCGCGACCACGTCGAACGTGCCGTCGGCGTGGCCCTCGACCTCGGTCAGCTGCACCCGGCAACCGACTCGGTAGAGCGACTGCGCGCCGTGGTCGCCGACCTCGTAGCCCTCACGAATGCCCACCGAGCCGAACACCCGCTCGGCGGGGTCCTCCACGCGGAGCAGGTGGTGCACGAGCGCGCGGTAGCGGTCCTCGAAGACCGTCAACGGCACGCTCACCCCGGGGAACAGCACCGCGTTCAGCGGGAACATCGGCAGCGTGTCGCTCACCCCTTCAACCTAGCCCGTCCATCGACTGTCGCCGTGTGCTGCTCAGGCGTGGCGCCTCGTACGATTGACCCATGATCCGCCGCATCGACCTGCGTGGAGCCGCGCCCGGCTCCGTCGACTACCGCGAAGCCGTGCCGCGCGCCGACTTCGACGTCGAGGCTGCGGTGCCCGCCGTGCATGCGATCTGCGAGGCGGTCCGCACCCGCGGGCTCGACGCCATCCGGGAGTACGGCGAGAAGTTCGACGGCGTGACCGTCGACGACATCCGCGTGCCCGCGGCCGACCTGGCCGACGCGCTCGCGAACCTCGACCCGGCGATCCGAGCCGCGCTCGACGAGTCGATCCGCCGGCTGCGCCTGACCTGCGCGGCCGAGCTCGAGCAGGACGCGGTCACCGACCTCGGCCCCGGCGCCCGGGTGACCCACCGCAAGGTGCCGGTCGGCCGGGTCGGCCTCTACGTCCCCGGCGGCCTCGCGCCGCTGGTGTCCAGCGTGCTGATGAACGTCGTCCCCGCCCAGACTGCCGGCGTCGAGTCGATCGCGCTCGCGAGCCCGCCGCAGAAGGAGTTCGGCGGCTCCGTGCACCCGACGATCCTGGCCGCGTGTGCGCTGCTCGGCGTCGAGGAGGTCTACGCCGTCGGGGGTGCCCAGGCGATCGCCATGTTCGCCTACGGCACCGGCCCCTGCGACCGGGTCGACCTGGTCACCGGCCCCGGCAACATCTACACGGTCACCGCCAAGCGGCTGCTCAAGGGACAGGTCGGCATCGACTCCGAGGCCGGCCCCACCGAGATCGCGATCCTGGCCGACGACACCGCCGACGCGGCGTTCGTGGCCGCCGACCTGATCAGCCAGGCCGAGCACGACCCGCTCGCCGCCGCGGTGCTCGTCACCCCGAGCGAGGCGCTGGCCGCCGACGTCGAGGCCGAGCTCGACAAGCAGGTCTCCGCGACCCGTCACGTCGAGCGGATCCGCACCAGCCTCGCGGGCAGCCAGTCGGGCATCGTGCTCGTCGACGACCTCGAGCAGGGCCTGGCCGTGGTCAACGCCTACGCCGCCGAGCACCTCGAGATCCACACCGCCGACGCCGCGTCGTACGCCGCCCGGGTCCGCAACGCGGGTGCGATCTTCGTCGGGCCGTACGCCCCGGTCAGCCTCGGCGACTACTGCGCCGGCTCCAACCACGTGCTGCCCACCGGCGGCTGCGCCTGCCACTCCTCGGGGCTGTCGGTGCGCGCGTTCACCAAGTCGGTGCACGTCGTCGACTACTCCCGCGAGGCGCTCGAGGCCGTCGCCGGCCACGTCGTCACGCTCGCCGCGGCGGAGGACCTGCCCGGCCACGGCGCCGCGGTCTCGGTTCGGTTCGAGCGATGACCTGGCCTCCGCTGCGGGAGGAGCTGCGCGGCATCGAGCCGTACGGCGCCCCCCAGCTGGACGTGTCCGTCCAGCTCAACGTCAACGAGAACCCGTACGGGCCCTCGCCGGCCTGCGCGGCCGACATCGCGGCCGCCGTCGCGGCGGCGGCGACGACCCTGAACCGCTACCCCGACCGCGAGTTCACCGAGCTGCGCACCGCGCTGGCCGACTACCTCGGCCACGGCGTGACCCCCGAGCAGGTGTGGGCGGCGAACGGCTCCAACGAGGTGATGCTCCAGCTGCTCCAGGCCTTCGGCGGTCCGGGCCGGGTGGCGCTGAGCTTCGCCCCGACGTACTCGATGTACCCCGAGTACGCCCGTGACTCGGTCACCGCGTGGGTCGTCGGCCACCGCGAGACCGACTTCTCGCTCGACCTCGACCACGCGCGCGACCTGGTCAAGGAGAAGCAGCCGAGCGTCGTGCTGCTGCCGAGCCCCAACAACCCGACCGGCACCGCGCTCCCGCTCGACGCGGTGACCACGCTCTGCGAGGCGGCCGCCAGCACGGAGCAGGGTGGGATCGTCGTCGTCGACGAGGCGTACGGCGAGTTCCGGCGGGCCGGCACCCCGAGTGCGCTCGAGCTGCTGCCGCGGCACCGCAACCTCGTCGTCAGCCGGACCATGAGCAAGGCGTTCGCGCTGGCCGGTGCCCGGGTGGGCTACCTCGCCGCGGCGCCGGAGATCTGCGACGCGATCCGGGTCGTCCGCCTGCCCTACCACCTCTCCGCGGTCACCCAGGCGACCGCGCTGGCGGCGCTGCGGCACGCCCCCGAGCTGCTCGGCAAGGTCGACCAGCTGCGGGCCGAGCGCGACGACACGGTGGCGTGGCTGCGCGGCCGCGGGCTGCTGGTCGCCGACAGCGACGCCAATTTCGCATTGTTCGGGACCTTCCGGGACCGTCATGCTGTGTGGCAGGGGCTGCTCGACCGGGGTGTGCTGATCCGGGAGACCGGCCCCGACGGCTGGCTGCGCGTCTCGATCGGCACGGCCGACGAGATGCAGACCTTCAAGGAAGCACTGACCCAGGTCATGGAAGAGGCAGAGAGATGAGCAGGACAGCACGCATCGAGCGACAGACCAGCGAGTCGAAGGTGCTCGTCGAGGTCGACCTCGACGGCTCCGGACGCCACGACGTCTCCACCGGCGTCGGCTTCTACGACCACATGCTGATCTCGTTCGCCCGCCACGCGCTCGTCGACCTGACCGTCCAGACCGCGGGCGACACCCACATCGACGCCCACCACACCGTCGAGGACACCGCCATCGTGCTGGGCCAGGCGCTGCGCGAGGCGCTCGGCGACAAGGCCGGGATCCGCCGCTTCGGCGACGCGACCGTGCCGCTCGACGAGGCGCTGGTGCAGGCCGTCGTCGACGTGTCCGGGCGCCCCTACTGCGTGCACACCGGCGAGCCCGAGGGCCAGCAGTACGTCGTCCTCGGGGGCGACTACCTCGGCTCGCTGACCCGCCACGTCTTCGAGACGCTCGCCTTCCACGCCCACATCGCGCTGCACGTCCGCGTGCTGGCCGGCCGCGAGCCGCACCACATCGTCGAGACCCAGTTCAAGGCGTTCGCGCGGGCCTTCCGCGACGCGGTCGCGCTCGACCCGCGCGAGACCGGGGTCCCGAGCACCAAGGGTGCACTCTGAGCACGAAGCCCGGTGTCGTCGTCCTCGACTACGGATCGGGGAACCTCCGCTCCGCCGTGCGCGCTGTCGAACGCGCCGGCGCGGAGGTGACGCTCACCGGCGACTTCGACGCTGCCCTCCAGGCCGACGGCCTGGTCGTGCCGGGGGTCGGCGCCTACGCCTCGTGCATGGCCGGCCTGCGCGCGATCAAGGGCGAGCGCATCATCGGTCGCCGGCTCGCGGGCGGGCGCCCGGTGCTCGGCATCTGCGTCGGCATGCAGATCCTCTTCGAGCGTGGCGTCGAGCACGGCGTCGAGACCGAGGGCTGCGACGAGTGGCCGGGCGTGGTGGAGCGGATCCAGGCGCCCGTCGTGCCCCACATGGGGTGGAACACCGTCGAGGTGCCCGAGGGCAGCACCCTCTTCGAGGGCATCGCCGACGAGCGCTTCTACTTCGTGCACTCGTACGGCGTGCGCGCCTGGGAGCTCGAGACCGACGGGCGCACCCGCGCGCCGCTGGTGACCTGGGCCGAGCACGGCGGTGACCGGTTCGTCGCCGCCGTCGAGAACGGCCCCCTCACCGCGACCCAGTTCCACCCGGAGAAGTCGGGCGAGGCCGGTGCGGCCCTGCTGCGCAACTGGGTCCGGTCGCTGGGATGAGCAAGGAACGCGCCCAGCGCCGGGCCGAGCGCGAGCGGGAGGCCGCCGTGCTGGCTGCCGCCCGGGCCGCCGAGGCCGAGCGCCAGGAGCGCCGCGCCGCCCGGCTCCGCGCGGTGACCTCCCAGCTGCCGAAGCGGCGAGCCAGGCCGACCGGGATCATCGCCGAGCGGCGCCGCAAGCAGACCGGGGCGACGATCGCGCTGCTGCTGGCGCTCAACGTCCTGGTCTGGGTCTTCCTCCGGGACTGGGGCGTCAGCCTGGCCGCCCTGGTGGTCAGCCTGCTCGCCGCGCCCGTCCTGTACACGATGCTCTTCCGCCGATCCTGAAGGAACCCATGTCCGACTACCTCGAGCTCCTCCCCGCCGTCGACATCACCGAGGGTCAGGCCGTCCAGCTCGCCCAGGGCGTCGCCGGCTCCGAGCGCGCCTACGGCGACCCGGTGGCCGCCGCGATGCGGTGGCAGGACGCCGGCGCCGAGTGGCTGCACCTGGTCGACCTCGACGCGGCCTTCGGCCGGGGGAGCAACCGTGAGCTCCAGGCGCAGATCGTCGGCGCCCTCGACATCAAGGTCGAGATGAGCGGCGGCATCCGCGACGACGAGTCGCTCGAGGCCGCACTGGCGACCGGCTGCCGCCGGGTCAACATCGGCACCGCCGCGCTCGAGCAGCCGGAGTGGTGCGCGCGCATCATCGCCGAGCACGGCGACCGGATCGCGATCGGCCTCGACGTCCGCGGCCGGACGCTCGCGGCCCGCGGCTGGACCCGCGACGGTGGCGACCTGTACGACGTACTCGCCCGGCTCGACGCCGAGGGCTGCGCCCGCTACGTCGTCACCGACGTCAACAAGGACGGCATGCTCCAGGGTCCCAACCTCCAGCTGCTGCAGGACGTCTGCGCCGCGACCGACCGCCCGGTCGTCGCGTCCGGCGGCGTGACCACGCTCGCCGACATCGAGGCGCTGATGGGCCTCGTGCCGGTCGGCGTCGAGGGCGCGATCGCCGGCACCGCGCTCTACGAGGGCCGGTTCACCCTCGAGGACGCGCTCGCCCTCACCCGGGGCCCGCGGTGAGCCTCGCGGTCCGCGTGATCCCGTGCCTCGACGTCGACGCCGGCCGCGTGGTCAAGGGCATCAACTTCCAGGAGCTGCGCGACGCGGGTGACCCGGTCGAGCTGGCGCGGATCTACGACGCCGAGGGCGCCGACGAGCTGACGTTCCTCGACATCTCGGCCTCCCACGAGGGCCGCGCCACCACGATGGAGATCGTGTCGCGCACCGCGGAGGAGGTCTTCATCCCGCTGACCGTCGGCGGGGGAGTCGGCAGCGTGGAGGACGTCGACCGGCTGCTGCGCGCCGGCGCCGACAAGATCGCCGTGAACACCGCGGCCATCCACCGGCCCGGGCTGGTCGCCGAGATCGCCGACCGGTTCGGCAGCCAGGTCCTGGTCCTCTCGGTCGACGCCCGCCGCGCGCCGGGGACGGCGTCCGGCTTCGAGGTCACCACCCACGGGGGCCGCAAGTCCGCCGGGCTCGACGCCCTCGAGTGGGCCGTGCGGGCCGCCGAGCTGGGCGCCGGCGAGATCCTGCTCAACGCGATGGACGCCGACGGCACCCAGGAGGGCTTCGACCTCGAGCTGATCCGCGCCGTACGCCGTGAGGTCACCATCCCGGTGATCGCGTCGGGGGGCGCGGGCGCCGTCGAGCACTTCCCGCCCGCGGTCGACGCGGGTGCGGACGCCGTGCTGGCCGCCACCGTCTTCCACTTCGGCACGCTGCGGATCGCGGACGTCAAGCAGTCGCTCGCGGCCGCGGGCCACCCGGTGCGCTAGGCGATCGGACCGATCGGGCCTGGGCCGGGGCCGGGGCGGTTGGCGCGGTCGGACGCGTCGTTCTGGGAGTCCAGCGTGCTCCGCCGCATCTTGTCGGCATCCACCCCACCGCGGCGGGGCCGCCCGCTGGTCCACCAGGCGAGCGCGCCGAGGACGACGACGACCACCAGGGCGACGAGCCAGAACATCACGGGGTCTCCTAGATGGAGTTGAACGGGTTGCCGTGGCCGGTGCCGTGACCCTCCACGGGACGCCCGGAGCGGATGGCGACGTCGCCCTCGGACTTCTCGCGGGCCCGCCGGAACTCCTCGGCGTCCACGCCGCCCGGCTTCTTGCGGCCGCTGGTCCACCACGCGAGGGCTCCGAGCACGACGACGACCGCGAGGACGATCAACCAGAACATCATGGTGCCTCCCGAGGGGGTGGAGTGACAGCGTACGCCCGTCGACCTGCGGAAAACCGGTTCAGACCCCCAGGTCCGCCGAGCGCACCGCTTCGACCGCGTCGTCCGGGCCCGTGATCTCGACCCCGGCGACGGCCCGGCGGCCGAAGAGGAACAGCACCAGCTCGACGACCGGCCCGGTCACGGTCACCGGGTCCGGGCCCCGGCGCATGGTCACCTCGGCACCGGAGTCGGCGCGGTGGAAGACGACCGGGACCGGCAGCGACCGGCCGAGGAACGCCGCGCCCCCGCGCAGCTGGCGCCACAGCTCGTCGAGGTCGGCCGGCTCGAGCGCGCGCGGCTGCCAGTCGGGCTGGGCGCGGCGCAGGTCCTCGAGGTGGACCAGGTACTCGAGCGTGTTGGCGGCCTTCTCGACCGGCGGGAGGGCGTACGGCGAGAGGCCGGGCGAGCGCAGCTTCTCGACGAGCACGCCGAAGTCCTGGCGCCGGTAGCGGGCCATCGACCGCTCGGTGAGGGCGGAGAGCGGGCCGACCACGATGCCGGCCGCGCCGACCGGGCGGCGCTCGCGCACCAGCAGGTGCGTGACGAGGTCCTTGGCGTCCCAGCCACCGCACAGGGTCGGGGCGTCCTCGCCGAGGACGAGGGCGAGGTCGCAGAGGTCGGCGCGCTCGCGGCGGGCCAGGGACGCACTCATACCGGCGAGCCTATTGTCCGTACCCGGGAATACCCTGACCGTCCCGCTGGGTTGTCAGCGGCTGACACGAGAAGAGGCACGACACAGGTGACGGACCAACGGCGCAGCCGGCGCGGCACGACCCGCGAGGGCTTCGCCGTACTCGCCGTGGCGATCCGGCGCGAGCCGTGGATCTTCACCCTCTCGACCGTCGGCAGCCTGCTTTTCGGTGCGTTGACCGTGGCCGACGCCTGGGTGCTCGGCTGGGCCACCGACCACGTCGTGCTCCCCGCCTTCCGAGACGGCGAGATCGGTGCCGACATGCTGCTCGCGGTCCTGGCGCTCTTCGTCGGGGTCGCGATCCTGCGCGCGGTCGGCATCGTCGCCCGCCGCCTCGGCGCCGGGGTCATGCAGTACCGCATGCAGGCCCACACCCGGCGCGCCGTGACCCGGCAGTACCTCACCCTCCCGATGGAGTGGCACCAGCGGCACCCGACCGGGCAGCTGCTCTCCAACGCGAACTCCGACGTCGAGGCCGCGTGGGGGCCGATCGCGCCGCTGCCGATGGCCGTCGGCACCCTCGCGATGATGGTGATCGCGATCGCCCAGATGTTCGCCGCGGACGTGGTGATGGCGCTGGTCGGACTGCTGGTGTTCCCGGCCGTGGTCCTCGCCAACCTCGCCTACCAGCGGCGAGCGTCGCCGCTGATGACCAAGGCCCAGCAGCTCCGTGCGGAGCTGAGCGAGGTCGCCCACGAGTCCTTCGACGGCGCGATGGTCGTCAAGACCCTCGGCCGCGAGACCGAGGAGACCGGGCGCTTCGCCGACAAGGCGCTGGCCCTGCGCGACGTCAACATCCGGGCCGGCCGGATCCGCGCGGCGTTCGACCCGACGCTCGCGGCGCTGCCCAACGTCGGGGTGCTGATCGTGCTCGCCGTCGGCGTCGAGCGGGTGCTGCACGGCGCCACCGACCCGGGCGACGTCGTGACCATCGCCTACCTGCTGACGATCGTGTCCTTCCCGATCCGGTCGATCGGCTGGCTGCTGGGGGAGTTCCCGCGCAGCGTGGTCGGCTTCGACCGGGTGCAGCACGTCCTGCGGGCGACCGGCGAGATGGCGTACGGCGACCGGGAGGCCGACCGCGACTCCGGCTCGGGCGCCCGGCTGTCCGTCGAGCACCTCGCCTACCGCTACGACACCGACCAGGGACTCCTCGAGGACGTCTCCTTCACCGTCGAGCCCGGTCGGACGGTCGCCGTCGTCGGGGCCACCGCGTCGGGCAAGAGCACGCTCACCCACCTGCTGACCCGTCTCGTCGACCCCGACGGCGGGCGGATCCTCCTCGACGGCACCGACCTGCGCGACCTCGCTCGCGGCCAGCTCGCCGAGACCGTCGCGATCGTGCCCCAGACCGCCTTCCTCTTCGACGACACCGTGCGCGGCAACATCACCCTCGGCGCCACGGACCTCACCGACGACGACGTGTGGGCGGCGCTGCGCGCGGCCCAGGCCGACGGCTTCGTCGCCGCGCTGCCGGAGGGTCTCGACAGCCGGCTGGGCGAGCGTGGCACGTCGCTCTCGGGCGGCCAGCGGCAGCGCATCTCGCTGGCCCGGGCGCTCGTGCGCCGGCCGCGGCTGCTGATCCTCGACGACGCGACGTCGGCGGTCGACCCGGAGGTCGAGGCCCGGATCCTCGAGGCGCTCCGCTCGGGCGGCACCGGGGCCTCGCTCGTCGTGGTCGCCTACCGCAAGGCCACGATCGGGCTCGCCGACGAGGTGGTCCACCTCGAGGACGGCCGGGTCGCCGACCGCGGCACCCACGCCGACCTGCTCGAGCGGAGCCCGGCCTACGCCCGTCTCGTCAACGCCTACGAACACTCCGCCCTCGATCTCGGGACCGAGCTCGTGGAGGACCCGTCATGACCGCCCTCGAGCAGGGCACGGCCATGGACTCCGGCGACGAGATGGGCGCGATCGAGACCATCCGCCGCGGCGTCCACTTCTCGCCCGAGCTCAAGGAGGGCGTCGGCTGGACCCTCGTCCTCGCCGCGCTCGCGTCGGTCGGCCAGATCATCGTGCCGGTCGCGGTCCAGCAGACCCTCGACCAGGGACTCAACGGCCCCGACGGCCCGGACGTGTCGTTCACGGTGCTGATGGGCATCGGTGCCGCGCTCGCCCTGATGGTGACCAGCTGGGCGTCGTACGCCATGACCCGCCGGCTGTTCACCAGCGCCGAGCGCGGCCTCGCCACGCTCCGGATCAAGGCCTTCCGCCACGTCCACGACCTGCCGCTGCTCACCCAGAACACCGAGCGCCGCGGCGCCCTGGTCTCGCGGGTGACCAGCGACGTCGACCAGGTCAGCCAGTTCCTGGTGTTCGGCGGCCTGCTGCTGGTGGTGAGCGTCGGGCAGGTGCTGGTCGCGACGGTGGTGATGCTGATCTACAGCTGGCAGCTCGCACTCGTCGTGTGGGTCTGCTTCGCGCCGCTCTTCTTGTCGCTGAAGTACTTCCAGCGCAAGCTGTCCGACGCCTACCGCACCGTGCGCCAGCAGGTCGGCCTGATGCTCTCCGCGATCTCCGAGCCCGTGGTCGGCGCGGCCGTCGTGCGGTCGTACGCCGTCGAGGCCCGCACCCAGGCCCGCATCGACGAGGCCATCGACGAGTACAAGACGGCCAGCACCCGTGCCCAGGGCTTCACCGCCGTGTCGTTCTCGCTGGGCGGCCTGTCCGCGGGCCTCGCCAACGCCGGCGTGCTGATCGTCGGCATCTGGCTCGGCTTCGCCGACGACATCACCGCCGGCAAGGTGCTGGCCTTCGCGTTCCTGGTGACGCTCTTCGTCGGCCCGGTGCAGATGGGGACCCAGATCCTCACCGACGGGCAGAACGCGATCGCGGGCTGGCGCCGTGTCATCGGCATCCTGGAGACGCCGGCCGACCTGGTCGACCCCGGACCCGACGGGCGGACGCTGCCGCGCGGACCGATCGACGTCCGCCTCGACGGCGTGACCTTCGCCTACCCCGGTGGGCCGCCCGTGCTGCGCGACATCGACCTCGACATCGCCTCCGGCACCCGCCTCGCCGTCGTCGGCGAGACCGGCTCCGGCAAGTCCACCGTCGCCAAGCTGGTGACCCGCCTGATGGACCCGTCCGAGGGCGCCGTCCTCCTCGACGGCGTCGACGTGCGCCGGATCGCCCACGAGTCGCTGCGTCGCAGCGTCGTGCTCGTGCCGCAGGAGGGCTTCCTCTTCGACGACACCATCGAGGCCAACGTCCGCTACGGCAAGCTCGACGCCACCGAGGACGACATCCTCGTTGCCGCCCGCGAGCTCGGCCTGGACGACTGGCTCGCGGGGCTGCCGCGCGGCATCCACACCGCCGTCGGCCAGCGCGGCGAGTCGATGTCGGCGGGGGAGCGCCAGCTCGTCGCACTGCTGCGCGCCCAGCTCGCCGACCCCGACCTGCTCGTCCTCGACGAGGCCACGAGTGCCGTCGACCCGGCCCTCGAGATGCGCATCGGCCGCGCCCTCGAGCGGCTGATGAGCGGCCGCACGTCGATCACCATCGCGCACCGCCTCTCCACCGCCGAGAACGCCGACGAGGTCGTGGTCGTCGACAAGGGCCGGATCGTGCAGCGCGGCCCGCACGCCGACCTGGTCGCCCAGGAGGGGTCGGTCTACGCCGGTCTGCACGCCTCGTGGGTCAGCCAACAAGGCTCATGACCCTGCCGAGGTGGTTTCGAGGCTCGTCGCTGGCGCTCCTCGCACCTCAACCACCGTCGCGGTGGTTGAGGTGCGAAGGCGCCCCGCGCCTGAGCCTCGAAACCACCCACGCGGAATAATGACGGCGTGACTTCCCTCGACCCCGCGATCGCCGACCGGCTCAAGCGCACCGCCGAAGGGCTGGTGCCGGCCGTGGTGCAGCAGCACGACACCGGCGAGGTGCTGATGCTCGGCTGGATGGACGACGAGGCACTGGCCCGCACGATGGCGACCGGCCGGGCGACCTACTGGAGCCGCTCGCGTCAGGAGTACTGGATCAAGGGCGACACCTCGGGCCACGTGCAGTGGGTCAAGGAGGTCCGGCTCGACTGTGACGGCGACACCCTCCTGGTGAAGGTCGACCAGGTCGGCGCGGCGTGCCACACCGGCGACCGCACCTGCTTCGACGCCGACCTGGTCCACGACGGTGCCTGAGAGTCGCCGCCGGACGTTCGGTCCGGTGGTGCTGCTCGGCCTCGTGGCCGGTGGCCTGGTCGCGGTCGCGGGAGACCAGCCCGCCGCCGACGCCTCGGGCCGCGCGGCGCGCGCGGCGGCCGGTGGCTTCGTGACGTACGACGCCCACCTGCCGCTCGTGACCGCCCTCGGACTGGTCGTGCTCGCCTGCTGGGGGGTCGTGCTCGTCACCCGCGGCCGGGTCCGCCGGGCCGTCGCCGCGCTCGGCGTCCTGGCGAGCGGCGGCGCCCTGGTCGCGGTGGTGATGGCCTGGTCCGCGGTTCCCGACCAGCTCCGCGCCGACCTCGCCGAGGTCGGCGTCACCGACGCGGGCATCGGCCACACGCTCTGGTACTTCGCGGCCGGGATCGGCACCCTGCTCTCGGTCGGCGTGACCGTGCTCGCGGTCGCGTGGGTGCCGGACTGGCCCGAGATGGGCACCCGGTACGACGCACCCGGCACCGCTGCGTCGAGCACACCCCCGGCCCGGGAGCCGGAGGAGCAGACCAGTCTCGACCTCTGGAAGGCGCTCGACGAGGGTCGCGACCCCACCGCGTGACGACACTGAATAGACTGCACACGCACGATCGTCGCCCACCTGAACCGCCCCGAGGAGCCCCGCATGTCTGACAGTCACGGCAACACTCCCGCAGCCTGGACGGCCGTCACCGTCGCCATGCTCGGCTTCGTGGTCGCCGCCGTCGGCATGCTGATCGACGTCGACCAGATCAACTGGCTGATCTTCTACATCGGCGTGGGGATCGGCGTGGCTTCCCTGGTCATCTTCGCCGTGATGGCCAAGCTCGGCTACCACACCGAGTCCGAGCACTGAGCCGGACAGCTCGACGATGACCGCCACCGCGCGCCCCACCGGGCAGCCGCCGGCCGCAGCCGCGGAGCCGAGCCGGTGGCAGCGGATGGCGGCCCCGACGTTCACGATCGGCGGTCTCGCCCTGGCCACCGTGGCCCTGCACGTCCGCGACCCGCACGACAGCGGCTCCTGGGGCTACTGCCCGAGCGCGGCGATGGGCTTCTGGTGCCCCGGCTGCGGCGGCCTGCGGGCGGTCAACGACCTCACCCGGGGCCAGGTCGGTGCGGCCGCGTCCAGCAACCTGCTCTTCGTGGCGGTGCTCCCGCTCCTGGTGTTCCTGCTCGGGCGCTGGGCGGTCGACCGCTGGACCGGGCGCGAGCGTGAGCCCGACACCCGGTTGATCACCGTGGCGACGGTGGTGTTCTGCGCGCTCGGTGTGGTCTTCGCCGTGCTGCGCAACATCCCGGCCGGCTCCTGGCTCGCGCCGTAGTCCCACCCGGGACGTACGAAGGCCGGCCTCCCGCAGGGAGACCGGCCTTCTGAGCTGAGTGCGTGGGTCAGCTGCTGTACTCGAAGTTCGTGTCGATGACACCGGTCGCGACCAGGATGATCGAGATGATGACCATGATGATGCCGACGATGCCGGTGATGATGCCGGTCAGCGCCATGCCGTCGCCCTTGAGGGCACCGTTGGAGTTCCTGATCTCCTTGCGGGCCAGGATGCCGAGCACGAGCGCCACGATGCTGCTGACGACGAGGAACCCGCAGCAGATCGTGAGGAGGCCGACCAGGCCGGTCACCATCGAGGCGATGGCCTTGCCGGCCGTCTTGGGCGGGGTCCCGCCGGCCGGCGGGACGGGTGCGCCGTACTGCGGCGGCGGGGGCGGTTCTGAGTAGCTCACGTGGTCGAACCCTTCGTTGTGGCCGTTCCGTCTGTCGGCCGCTTGGAGCGGACCCTACCCCGGACGGACCGTCGTCGGGACGCAACCGCCGCCGTGAAACACTGAGACGCCCGCACCCGTTCGTTGACGTTGGAGTTCGCCGCATGTCCGTGCTCGATGACATCGTCGCCGGCGTGCGGGTCGATCTCGCCGAGCGGGAGTCCGCGGCCAGCCTCACCGACCTGCGGGCAGCCCTGGCCGACGTCGACCCGCCGCTCGACCCGATGCCGCAGCTGCGTGCCCCCGGCTCGAGCGTGATCGCCGAGGTGAAGCGGCGCAGTCCCAGCAAGGGCGACCTGGCCGACATCCCCGACCCGACCGTGCTGGCGCGGGCGTACGCCGCCGGCGGGGCGGCCGCGATCAGCGTGCTCACCGAGCGCCGCCGCTTCGGGGGCAGCCTCGACGACCTGCGCGCCGTCCGCGCGGCGGTCGACGTCCCCCTGCTGCGCAAGGACTTCATCGTCACGACCTACCAGCTCGTGGAGGCCCGTGCCGCGGGCGCCGACCTGGCTCTCCTGATCGTCGCGGCGCTGCCCGGCGACGAGCTCCGGCGGCTCCACGACGAGGCCCGCGAGCTCGGGCTGACGGTGCTGGTCGAGGTCCACGACGAGGCCGAGACCGAGCGCGCGGTCGAGCTGGGCGCCGAGCTGGTCGGCGTCAACGCCCGCAACCTCAAGACCCTCGAGATCCACGACGACACGTTCGGCCGGCTCGCGCCGCAGATCCCCGATGACCGGGTCAAAGTCGCCGAGTCCGGCATCTTCGGGCCCGACGACGTCAAGCGCTTCGTCCGCGAGGGCGCCGGTGCGGTGCTCGTCGGCGAGGCACTGGTGAAGGACGGCGACCCCGAGCGGGCCGTCGCGAGCATGACAGGAGTGCAGGCATGACCACCCACCAGGCACGTCCCCCCAGCTACGACGCCGACGCCCAGGGCTGGTTCGGCGGTGCCGGGACGGGGTTCGGCGGCCGGTTCATGCCCGAGGCGCTCGTGGCCGCGCTCGACGAGCTCACGGTCGCCTGGCACGAGGCGATGGCCGACCCGGAGTTCGTGGCGGAGTTCGAGGCGATCCTGCGGGACTACGCCGGGATCCCGAGCCCGCTCTACCACGCCGAGCGGCTGAGCCAGAAGGTCGGCGCCCGGATCCTGCTCAAGCGCGAGGACCTCAACCACACCGGCGCCCACAAGATCCGCAACGTGCTCGGCCAGGCCCTGCTCACCCGCCGGATGGGCAAGACCCGCGTGATCGCCGAGACCGGGGCCGGCCAGCACGGTGTCGCCAGCGCGACCGCCGCCGCCTACTTCGGCCTCGACTGCACCGTCTACATGGGCTCGGTGGACACCAAGCGCCAGGCGCTCAACGTCGCCCGGATGCATCTCCTCGGCGCCAAGGTCGTGCCGGTCGACTCCGGCAGCGCGACCCTCAAGGACGCGATCAACGAGGCGCTGCGCGACTGGGTCGCGAGCGTCGACCACACGGCGTACCTCTTCGGCACCGCCGCCGGCCCGCACCCGTTCCCGAGCATGGTCCGCGACTTCACCCGCGGCATCGGAGACGAGGCCCGCGCCCAGTGCCTGGAGCAGTACGGCGCGCTGCCCGACGCCATCGCCGCCTGCGTCGGCGGCGGGTCGAACGCGATCGGGCTGTTCACCGCCTTCCTCGACGACGAGGACGTCGCGATCTACGGCTTCGAAGCGGGTGGCGACGGCTTCGAGACCGGGCGGCACGCCGCCACCATCCACGCCGGCGACCGCGGCGTGCTGCACGGCGCCCGCACCTACGTGCTGCAGGACGAGGACGGCCAGACCATCGAGTCCCACTCGATCTCGGCCGGTCTCGACTACCCGGGCGTCGGGCCGCAGCACGCCCACCTCGCCGCGGTCGGCCGGGCGACGTACCTCCCGGTCACCGACGACGAGGCCATGCAGGCGCTGGCGCTGCTCAGCCGCACCGAGGGGATCATCCCGGCGGTCGAGTCGGCGCACGCGATCGCCGGCGCGCTCAAGGTCGCCGAGCAGCTCGCCGCCGAGAAGGGCCCCGAGGTCACGATGCTGATCAACCTCAGCGGCCGGGGCGACAAGGACATGGAGACCGCCATCGAGTACTTCGGGCTGGGCCACGAGGACGTGGTGCTGTCCGACCAGGTGACCGAAGAGCCCGTGGGGGACGTCCGATGAGCGTGTCGATCGCCTTCGAGAAGGCACGCGCCGACGGCCGCGCCGCGCTGGTGGGCTACCTGCCGGCCGGCTACCCCGACGTGCCGGGCGCCATCGACGGGCTGCTCGCGATGGTCGACGCCGGCTGCGACGTGATCGAGATCGGCCTGCCCTACAGCGACCCGGTCATGGACGGTCCGACCATCCAGGCCGCCGCCCAGGCCGCGCTGGAGCGCGGCGTCCGCACCGCCGACGTGCTGCGCACGGTCGAGGCGGTCGCCGCTACCGGCACGCCCACGGTCGTGATGACCTACTGGAACCCGATCGAGAAGTACGGGGTGGGGCGCTTCGCCGCCGACCTGGCCAACGCCGGGGGAGCGGGCCTGATCACGCCCGACCTGACCCCCGACAGCGGACCCGACTGGATCGCCGCCGCCGACGAGCACGACCTCGACAAGATCTTCCTGGTCGCGCCCTCGTCGACCGACGAGCGGATCGCGATGACCACGGCCGCCTGCCGCGGGTTCGTCTACGCGACCGCGGTCATGGGCGTCACCGGCGCCCGGACGACGACCAGCGACCTCGCCGGCCCGCTCGTCGCCCGCACGAAGGCGCTCACGGACCTCCCTGTCGGCGTCGGGCTCGGCGTGAGCAACGGCGACCAGGCGGCCGAGATCGCGGCGTACGCCGACGGCGTCATCGTCGGCTCGGCGTTCGTGCGGGTGCTGCTCGACCACGCCGACGACCGCGCCGCGGGCCTGCGCGCCCTCACCGCCCTCACCGAGGACCTCGCCGGAGGCGTCCGGCGTGCGTAGCACCGTGGCCGCGCTGGCCGCGCTGCTCTGCCTGGGCGCGCTCGCGGCCTGCGGCGGCGGGTCGGACGGCGACTTCAGCGGCAACCGGCTGGACCCGCCGTTCGAGGTCCTGAGCACCCCGCTCACCGATACGGGCGATGAGCCCTACTCGCTGGCCGACGACACCGACAAGCCGCTGACCCTGGTCTTCTTCGGCTACACGCACTGCCCGGACATCTGCGGCCAGGTGATGTCCAGCCTCGCGTCGGCGATGACCCGCCTCGACGAGAGCGACCGCGACCGGGTCGACGTCGTGTTCGTGACGACCGACCCGGTGCGCGACACCGCCCCCGTGCTGCGGAAGTACCTCGACGGTTACGACCCGTCCTTCGTGGGCCTGACCGGTGACATCGGCACCATCGCCGACGTGGCCCTGCCGCTCGGCGTCGGGGTCGAGAAGGGCCAGAAGCTGCCCTCGGGCGGCTACGACGTCACCCACGGCACGACCATCACCGGGATCGACGGCGACGACGAGGGCACTGTCTACTGGGGCGAGGCGACGTCCTCGGCCCAGTACGCCGCCGACATCCACACCTTGCTGAACGAGGACTGACCGATGACCACCGCACTGACGCTGCTCTCGATCCCGAGCCCCTCGTCGGGGGAGTGGTACCTCGGACCGTTCCCACTGCGTGGCTACGCCTTGGCGATCATCCTCGGCATCGTCGCCGCGATCTGGATCGGCGAGCGCCGCTGGGTCGCCCGCGGGGGTCGCTCCGGCGACATCCAGGACCTGGCGATCTGGGCGGTCCCCTTCGGCCTGGTCGGCGGGCGGCTCTACCACGTCGCCACCGACCACGACCTCTACTTCGGCGCCGGTCGGCACGCGATCGACGCCCTGTACATCTGGCGCGGCGGCCTCGGGGTGTGGGGCTCGATCGCCTTCGGCGCGGTCGGCGTCATCATCGGCGCGCGCCGCAAGGGCATCAAGCTGCTGCCGGTGCTCGACGCGATGGCACCCGGGGTGCTGGTCGCCCAGGCCATCGGCCGGTGGGGCAACTGGTTCAACCAGGAGCTCTTCGGCAGGCCGACGAAGCTGCCCTGGGGCCTCTCGGTCAGCGACGACACCGCGCTCGGCCTCGGCTATCCCGCCGGGACGCTGTTCCACCCGACGTTCCTCTACGAGTGCCTGTGGTGCCTGGCGGGCTTCGTGCTGCTGGTGTGGCTGGACCGTCGGTTCCGGCTCGGCCACGGCCGGGTGGTCGCGCTCTACATCATGATCTACACGCTCGGCCGCGGCTGGATCGAGATGCTGCGCATCGACGACGTCGAGCTCAAGGACGTCGGCGGGCTGCGCTTCAACGTGTGGACCTCGATCGTGCTGTTCGTGGCCGCGCTGATCTGGTTCCTGGTCAGCAGCCGGATGCGCCCCGGTCGCGAGGAGCAGGTCTACGACGACGGCCGCGGCCCCGAGGCCTCGGTGCTCGGCACCCCTTCCGCGCCGGAGGGGGACGACGTAGCCTCGGAACAGGCCGCCGCCGACCGTGACGGCCCCCCGGGCGCGAGCTGACCGGGCCCGTCCCGCCCGTGTCCGCGTCCGACGTGACGGAGCAAGAGCGCCCGACCGGGTGATAATCTGATGACTCCGCTAGGGCCAATGTCGTCCCCTGCCCATGCACAGCCGATTCGCCGGCGGCCCCGACAACGTCGTGGGGTCCGTGCGGCGCTGAAGACGACGGGAGAATGCCCGGTGCCCTACTCGCACGCATTCCCGCCGCCCCAAGGGCTCTACGACCCCCGCCACGAGCACGATGCGTGTGGTGTGGCGTTCGTCGCGACCCTGACCGGCGTCGCCAGTCACGACATCGTTGCCAAGGCCCTCACGGCCCTGCGCAACCTCGAGCACCGCGGAGCCGCGGGCGCCGAGCCCAACTCGGGCGACGGTGCCGGCATCTTGATGCAGGTCCCGGACGCGTTCCTGCGCGCCGTGACCGCCGAGGCCGGCTTCGAGCTCCCGGGCCAGCACGCGTACGCCGTCGGCACGGCCTTCCTGCCCGGCGACGACGAGGAGGTCACCAAGACCCGACGCCGGATCGAGGAGATCGCGGCCGAGGAGGGCCTGACCGTCCTCGGCTGGCGCGACGTCCCGACCCAGCCCGACATCCTCGGCAAGACCGCCCTGGGCGTGATGCCGTCGTTCAGCCAGCTGTTCGTGGCCGGCGCCGGCTCCCGCGTGACCGGGATGGCGCTCGAGCGGCTCGCCTTCTGCCTGCGCAAGCGCGCCGAGCGCGAGACCGACGTGTACTTCCCGTCGCTGTCGTCGCGCACGCTCGCCTACAAGGGCATGCTCACGACCGACCAGCTCGACAACTTCTTCCCCGACCTGGTCGACGAGCGGGTCGCCTCGGCGCTGGCCGTCGTGCACTCCCGCTTCTCGACGAACACGTTCCCGAGCTGGCCGCTGGCGCACCCGTTCCGGTTCATCGCCCACAACGGCGAGATCAACACCGTGATGGGCAACCGCAACTGGATGCGGGCCCGCGAGGCGCTGCTCGACTCCGACCTGATCCCGGGCGACCTCGAGCGGCTCTTCCCGATCTGCACCCCGGGGGCCTCCGACTCGGCGTCGTTCGACGAGGTCCTCGAGCTCCTCCACATGGGTGGCCGGACGCTGCCCCACTCGGTGCTGATGATGATCCCCGAGGCGTGGGAGAACCACGCCGAGATGGACGCCAAGCGCCGCGCGTTCTACGAGTTCCACTCCACGATGATGGAGCCGTGGGACGGCCCCGCCTGCGTCGTCTTCACCGACGGCTCCCAGATCGGCGCGGTCCTCGACCGCAACGGCCTGCGCCCGTCGCGCTACTGGGTCACCGACGACGGCCTGGTCGTGCTGGCCTCCGAGGTCGGCGTCCTCGACCTCGACCCCGCCTCCATCGTCCGCAAGGGCCGGCTCCAGCCGGGCCGGATGTTCCTCGTCGACACCGACGAGCACCGGATCATCGAGGACGAGGAGATCAAGACCCAGCTCGCCTCGGAGCACCCCTACGACGAGTGGCTGCACGCCGGCCTGATCCACCTCGACGACGTCACCGAGCGCGAGCACATCATCCACACGCACGCCTCGGTGACCCGCCGCCAGCAGGTCTTCGGCTACACCGAGGAGGAGCTGCGGGTCATCCTCACCCCGATGGCCAACACCGGCGGCGAGCCGCTCGGGTCGATGGGCACCGACACGCCCATCGCCGCGCTGAGCGCCAAGCCGCGGCTCCTGTTCGACTACTTCAGCCAGCTGTTCGCCCAGGTCACCAACCCTCCGCTGGACGCGATCCGCGAGGAGCTGGTCACGTCGCTGGCCGGCACCATCGGCCCGGAGGCCAACCTGCTCGACCCGGCGCCGGCCTCCTGTCGGATGGTCGTGATGCCGTTCCCGGTCATCTCCAACGACGACCTCGCCAAGATCCGCCACATCAACCGTGACGGCGACATGCCGGGCTTCATCACCCACGTGGCGCGCGGTCTCTACCCCGTCGAGGGCGGAGGAGCGGCGATGGCCGAGCGGATCGAGGAGGTCTGCCAGGAGGTGTCCGCGGCGATCGCCGACGGCGCCCGCGTCATCGTGCTCTCCGACCGGCACTCCACGGCCGAGCTGGCCCCGATCCCGTCGCTGCTGCTCACCGGTGCGGTCCACCACCACCTGGTCCGCGAGAAGACCCGCACCCAGGTCGGGCTGCTGGTCGAGTCCGGCGACGTGCGCGAGGTGCACCACGTCGCGCTGCTCGTCGGGTACGGCGCGGCCGCGGTCAACCCGTACCTCGCGATGGAGTCCGTCGAGGACCTCGCCCGCGAGGGCTACTACGTCAAGACCGACGGCGAGAAGGCCGTCGCCAACCTGATCAAGGCGCTCGGCAAGGGCGTCCTCAAGGTGATGTCCAAGATGGGCGTCTCGACTGTGGCGTCGTACACCGGTGCCCAGATCTTCGAGGCGGTCGGCCTCTCGCAGGCGGTCGTCGACAAGTACTTCACCGGCACGACCTCCAAGCTCGGCGGCGTCGAGCTGGACACGATCGCGGAGGAGGTCGCGCAGCGGCACGCCACGGCGTACCCCCGCGGCGGCATCGCGCCGGCGCACCGCGAGCTCGAGATCGGCGGCGAGTACCAGTGGCGCCGCGAGGGCGAGCCGCACCTGTTCGACCCCGAGACCGTCTTCCGCCTCCAGCACGCCACGCGCGCGGGTCGCTACGACGTCTTCAAGCAGTACACCTCCCGCGTGGACGAGCAGTCCGAGCGGCTGATGACGCTGCGCGGCATGTTCCGCTTCAAGGACGCCGAGGGGACCGGGCGTGCCCCGATCCCGATCGAGGAGGTCGAGCCGGTCTCCGAGATCGTCAAGCGCTTCTCGACCGGTGCGATGTCGTACGGCTCCATCTCCAAGGAGGCGCACGAGACCCTCGCGATCGCCATGAACCGGCTGGGCGCGAAGTCCAACACCGGTGAGGGCGGCGAGGACCCGGACCGCCTCTACGACCCGGAGCGGCGCAGCTCGATCAAGCAGGTCGCGTCCGGTCGCTTCGGTGTCACATCGGAGTACCTCACCAACGCCGACGACATCCAGATCAAGATGGCGCAGGGCGCCAAGCCCGGCGAGGGCGGTCAGCTGCCCGGCAACAAGGTCTACCCGTGGGTGGCCAAGACCCGGCACTCCACGCCGGGTGTGGGCCTGATCAGCCCGCCGCCGCACCACGACATCTACTCGATCGAGGACCTGGCGCAGCTGATCCACGACCTCAAGAACGCCAACCCGAGCGCCCGCGTCCACGTGAAGCTGGTCTCCGAGGTCGGCGTCGGCACGGTCGCGACCGGCGTCTCCAAGGCGCACGCCGACGTGGTGCTCATCTCCGGCCACGACGGCGGCACCGGCGCCGCGCCGCTCACGTCGCTCAAGCACGCGGGTGGACCCTGGGAGCTCGGCCTGGCCGAGACCCAGCAGACGCTGCTGCTCAACGGCCTGCGCGACCGGATCGTCGTGCAGACCGACGGCCAGCTCAAGACCGGCCGCGACGTCGTGGTCGCCGCGCTGCTCGGCGCGGAGGAGTACGGCTTCGCCTCGGCCCCGCTGGTGGTCTCCGGCTGCATCATGATGCGGGTCTGCCACCTCGACACCTGCCCCGTGGGCGTCGCGACGCAGAACCCGGTCCTGCGGGAGCGCTACTCCGGCAAGGCCGAGTACGTCGTGAACTTCTTCGAGTACATCGCCGAGGAGGTGCGCGAGATCCTGGCCGAGCTGGGCTTCCGCACCCTCGCCGAGGCGATCGGCCAGGTCGACACCCTCGACGTCGCCGAGGCGGTCGACCACTGGAAGGCCGCGGGTCTCGACCTCACGCCGATCCTGCACAAGCCCGAGCTCCCCGAGGGCGCCGCGCTGCGCAACACGACGACCCAGGACCACGGCCTCGACAAGGCGCTCGACGTCACCGACCTGGTGCCGCTCGCGAAGGCGGCGCTGGAGTCCGGGGAGCCGGTGCGCGCGCAGGTCGCGATCCGCAACGTCAACCGCACGGTCGGCACGATCCTCGGCCACGAGGTCACCAAGAGGTACGGCGGTGACGGTCTGCCCGAAGGCACCATCGACATCACGTTCCTCGGTTCGGCGGGCCAGTCGTTCGGCGCGTTCGTGCCGAAGGGCATCACGCTGCGGCTCGAGGGCGACGCCAACGACTACGTCGGCAAGGGTCTGTCCGGCGGTCGGATCGTCGTTCGCCCCGACCGGGCCGCGACGTTCCGGGCCGACGAGCAGATCATCGCCGGCAACGTGATCGCGTACGGCGCGACCTCGGGCGAGATCTTCATCCGCGGCGGCGTGGGCGAGCGGTGCTGCGTGCGCAACTCCGGCGCGCGGGTCGTGACCGAGGGCGTGGGCGACCACGGCTGCGAGTACATGACCGGCGGCCGCGTCGCGGTCCTCGGCAAGACCGGTCGCAACTTCGCGGCCGGCATGTCCGGAGGCGTGGCCTGGGTGCTCGACCTGTTGCCCGGCCGCGTCAACCAGGAGCTCGTCGAGCTCGGCCCCGTCACCGGCGACGCGGCCGTCGAGCTCGAGAAGATGGTGCGGGCGCACCTCGAGGAGACCGGTTCGACGGTCGCCGAGGAGCTGCTCGCCGACTGGGATACCTCGCTGACGCGCTTCACCGAGGTCATGCCCACCGACTACCGCAAGTCGCTCGAGGTCAAGGCCAAGGCGGAAGCCGACGGCCTGGACGAGAACGAGACGGCGCACGCGATGATGGAGGCACTCCATGGATGAGCGAAGCGAAGGAATGGAGGGGGTGGCGCAGCATGGCTGACCCCAAAGGCTTTCTCAAGTACGGCCGCGAGGTCGCCGAGCGGCGTCCGGTCGAGGAGCGGATCCACGACTGGAACGAGGTCTACCCCGGCAGCGCCGGGCGGGCCCTGCTCCCGATCATCACCGAGCAGGCCGGGCGCTGCATGGACTGCGGCATCCCGTTCTGCCACCAGGGCTGCCCGCTCGGGAACATCATCCCGGAGTGGAACGACCTGGTCTGGCGCGACGACTGGGACGGCGCGATCGAGCGCCTGCACGCGACCAACAACTTCCCGGAGTTCACCGGTCGCCTCTGCCCCGCCCCCTGCGAGACCGCCTGCGTGCTGGGCATCAACCAGGACCCGGTCACGATCAAGAACGTCGAGGTCTCGATCATCGACAAGGCCTGGGAGTCGGGCATGGTCCGGCCCCAGCCGCCGGAGTGGCTCTCGGGCCGCACGGTCGCCGTCATCGGCTCGGGCCCGGCGGGCCTGGCTGCGGCGCAGCAGCTCACCCGCGCCGGTCACACGGTCGCCGTCTACGAGCGGGCCGACAAGATCGGCGGCCTGCTGCGCTACGGCATCCCCGAGTTCAAGATGGAGAAGAAGCACCTCGACAAGCGCCTCGAGCAGATGCGCCGCGAGGGCACCGTCTTCCGGGCCGGCGTCAACGTCGGCGAGGACAAGATGACCGGCGACAAGCTGCGCGAGCGGTACGACGCCGTCGTCCTCGCCATGGGTGCCACCCAGGCGCGCGACCTCGACGCCCCGGGCCGCGAGCTCGGCGGCATCCACCAGGCCATGGAGTTCCTGCCGCAGGCCAACCGGGTCGCGCTCGGCGAAGAGGTCGAGGGCCAGATCACGGCCACCGGCAAGCACGTCGTGATCATCGGCGGCGGCGACACGGGTGCCGACTGCCTCGGCACGTCGACCCGCCAGGGTGCCGCGTCGATCACGCAGCTCGAGATCATGCCCGAGCCCCCGGAGACCCGCCCGGCGGGCCAGCCGTGGCCGACGTACCCGATGACCTTCCGGGTCTCCTCGGCCCACGAGGAGGCAGGTGAGCGCGTCTACGCCGTCTCCACGAAGGAGTTCCTCGGCGACGAGGACGGCAACGTGCGCGCGCTGCGCCTGGTCGAGGTGGAGTTCGAGGCCGGCAAGTTCACCGAGGTCGAGGGCTCCGAGCACGAGATCCCGGCCCAGCTGGTGCTCTTCGCGATGGGGTTCACCGGCCCCGAGCGGGCCGGTCTCATCGAGCAGCTCGGCGTCGACCTCGACGAGCGCGGCAACGTCAAGCGCGACGCGTCGTACCTCTCGTCGGTGCCCGGCGTGTTCGTGGCCGGCGACGCCGGTCGCGGTCAGTCGCTCATCGTCTGGGCGATCGCCGAGGGCCGGGCCGCCGCGTCGAAGGTGGACGAGTTCCTGACGGGTTCGACGACGCTGCCGGCGCCGATCGCGCCGACGGAGCGCCCGCTCGTCGTATGAGAGTCGCCCAGGACCCGGGGTTCGGTCTTTGAACGATCAAAGTCACGCTAGGGTAGGGCCCGTGCGTAGAGCCAAGATCGTCTGCACCCTGGGTCCGGCGACCTCGTCGCCGCGGCGCATCCGCGAACTCGTGTACGCCGGGATGGACGTCGCCCGGCTGAACATGAGCCATGGCACCCACGAGGACCACGCCGAGGCGTACCGCCTCGTGCGCGAGGCCTCGGACGCCAGCGGCCACGGCGTCGGCATCTTCGCCGACCTCCAGGGCCCGAAGATCCGGCTCTCGACCTTCGACGACGGCCCCGTCGTGCTCCACCGCGGCCAGCAGTGGACGATCACGACGCGCGACGTGCCCGGTGACGACCAGGTGGCCGGCACGACGTACCAGGGCCTGCCCGGTGACGTGAACGTCGGCGACCCGATCCTCATCGACGACGGCAAGGTCCGGCTGCGGGTGACCGGTGTCGAAGGCACCGACGTCCGCACCGAAGTCCTGGTCGGCGGCAAGGTCAGCAACCACAAGGGCATCAACCTCCCCGGCGTCGCGGTGTCCGTCCCCGCACTGTCGGAGAAGGACATCGAGGACCTGCGCTTCGCCCTGCACCTCACGGTCGACTTCATCGCGCTGAGCTTCGTGCGCGACGCGAAGGACGCGGACGACGTCCGCAAGATCATGGACGAGGAGGGCGTGCACCTCCCGATCATCGCCAAGATCGAGAAGCCCCAGGCGATCGAGAACCTCGACGAGGTCATCGACGCCTTCGACGGCTTCATGGTCGCCCGCGGTGACCTCGCCGTGGAGTGCCCGCTCGAGGACGTGCCGTTCCTGCAGAAGCAGATCGTGCGCAAGGCGCGCCTGCACGCGAAGCCGGTCATCGTCGCGACCCAGATGCTCGAGTCGATGATCTCGAGCCCGGCGCCCACCCGCGCCGAGGCCTCCGACGTCGCCAACGCCGTGCTCGACGGCGCCGACGCCGTGATGCTCTCCGGTGAGACCAGCGTGGGGGAGTACCCCGTGCACACGGTCGAGACCATGGCCCGGATCATCACGTCGACCGAGGAGCACGCGATCCAGTCCGGCGACGAGGTCGGCGTGTTCGCCAAGATCGACTGGGACCCGCACACCCGCTCCGGCGTGATCGCCAAGGCGGCCGAGGAGGTCGCCGAGCGGGTCGACGCCAAGTACGTCGTCGCGTTCACCACGAGCGGCGACTCCGCCCGCCGGATGTCGCGGCTGCGTGGCCCGGTGCCCGTCCTCGCGTTCACCCCGGTCCCCGCGGTCCGGTCCCAGCTCGCGATGAGCTGGGGCGTCGAGACGTTCCTGACCCAGATGGTCGAGCACACCGACGAGATGGTCCGCCAGGTCGACGAGCAGCTGCTCCAGATCGGCCGCGTCAGCGAGGGCGACCTGGTCGTGATCATCGCCGGGGCGCCTCCGGGCATCCCCGGCTCCACCAACGCGCTGCGCATCCACCGGATGGGCGACGCCATCAAGGGCGTCGCCCCGGCCTACCGCCGGTCGACGGACGCCTAGCTCGTACCTCGCCGCGGCGTCCGACCCCGACAGGTCGGCGGCCCGAACCCGGGCCGCCTCCCTCCTCGGCTGTGCGGTGCACGCACCCTGTGCACGTTCCCGCCCGAGGGCGATGCCTCAGACCACTGCGCTGCGCCCGCCGAACTCCTTGCGACCCCAGAGGGCCCACACGGCCGCGGTGACGATGGAGAAGAGGATCGCGCAGACGATCCAGATCACCTTGGCCGCGGTGCTCGCCGAGGAGCGTGCGACCTCGACGATCACCCAGATGGCGGCGACGAGACCGATGATGCCGATGACTGTGCCCATGTGGCGCTCCTTCGTGATGTGCGCGGCCGACCGGCCGGCGTGCCCCGAGTGGGATTCGAACCCACACTGAATGGTGTTTGAGACCATCGCCTCTGCCGTTGGGCTATCGGGGCCAGCGGCTGCAGAACCCTACCGAAACTCCCGGAGGCATGACGCCTTGGCAAAAGTCGAGTAACTAACTATTGTTTGTGGTCAACATCGGGTGCCGCACAGGTGGAGGTCGGTCATGGGGTCGTGGTGGAAGCCGTGGCAGTGGAGTCAGGACAGCAACCGGGCCGCGGTCGTCAACGCCCGCGCGGCGAGCACCGAGCTCAGCCGCCGGCGGGTCGAGCGTCAGGAGATCGAGCTCTTCCTCCGGCAGCACCGACGCGTGGCGGCAGCGACGCCCGCCGCGACCAGGCGTCCAGCCTGACGGTCCCGCGCGTACGGCGGGTCGCGGGCGGCTAGCCTTCTGCCCGTGAGCCAGCCGACCCACCCGCCGACCCCCGAGCCCGCGAGCGCCGCGACCCGTCGCGTCGTGATCGCCGAGGACGAGGTCCTGATCCGGATGGACCTCGCCGAGATGCTCTCCGAGGAGGGCTACGACGTGGTCGGCCAGGCGGGCGACGGCGAGATGGCCGTCCAGCTGGCCGAGGAGCTCCGACCCGACCTGGTCATCCTCGACGTCAAGATGCCGGTCCTCGACGGCATCGCCGCCGCGGAGCGGATTGCCGGTCAGCGGATCGCCCCGGTCGTCATCCTCACCGCCTTCTCGCAGCGGGACCTCGTCGAGCGGGCCCGCGACGCCGGCGCGATGGCGTACCTCGTGAAGCCCTTCTCCCAGACCGACCTGGTGCCCGCGATCGAGATGGCGGTCAGCCGCTTCGCCGAGCTGGCCATGCTCGAGTCCGAGGTCGCCGACCTCACCGAGCGTCTCGAGACCCGCAAGGCGGTCGACCGGGCCAAGAGCGTGCTGCAGCAGCAGCTGCAGCTGTCCGAGCCCGACGCGTTCCGCTGGATCCAGAAGACCGCGATGGACCTCCGCCTCTCGATGCGCCAGGTCGCGGACGGCGTGATCACGCACGGTCCGAGCATCGCGGGCTGACCGCCGGCACCTGTGGACGAGCAACGTCCGGATCACTCGCAGATCACGCTTCGGTAAAGGCGCACCGTGACCCGCCGATCGAACCGCGCGATGTGGCGCTGGACGGCGAGTTGACCCCTAGACTGCCGTCGGTGCCCGGCCGGGTGCCCGGAGGGAGGACCGAGTTGACGACTCGACACGCAGTCCGCGCACGGGCAGTGAGTAGGCGGGCCGCAGGCCTTCTCCTCGCCATGCTCGTCGCGCCCCTGATCGTCCTCCTCGGGCAGTCATCGGCGGGCGCCGTCGACACGCTCTGCCTCCCCGGCCCGGACAAGGCCTGCATCGCCGGCACGCTCCGCACCGAGGACGGCGTCCTCCCCGACGTCACGATCACCGTGACCGACGAGGCTGGCACCGTCCAGGAGGCGGTCACCAGTGACACCGGCAAGTGGAACGTCCAGGTCGACGAGGAGGGGACCTACACGGTCGCGCTCGACAAGACGACCCTCCCCAAGGACCTCGACGTCGCGAAGTCGGAGATCACGGTCCAGGCGAAGTTCGGCGCGACCCTGCCGGCTCTGTTCGACGTCCGCACCGCGTCGTACGACGCCTCCACGAGCAAGGTCGACGAGCTCGTCCAGAGCGGTGTCAACGGCCTGCGCCTGGGGCTCCTGCTCGCCCTGGCCTCCGTCGGGCTCTCGCTCATCTACGGCACGACCGGCCTCTCGAACTTCGCGCACGCGGAGCAGGTCACCCTCGGCGGCGTGCTCGGCTACCTGTTCGTGAACAGCTGGGGCCTGAACCTCTGGATCGGCGGAGTGCTGGTGGTCCTCGCCTGTGCGTTCTCGGGCTACTTCCAGGACCGGGTGCTCTGGCAGCCGCTCCGGCGCCGGGGCCTGGGCCTGACCCAGATGATCATCGTGACGATCGGTCTCTCGCTGTCGCTGCAGTACGTCTTCCAGTACTTCCTCGGCGCCGGGACGGTGCGCGTCGTCCAGGACAACCCGTCGGTGCGGACGTTCGGCTCGGTCACGATCACCAACCAGTCGCTGGTGGCGATGGCGATCTCGATCGTCGTCCTGGCCGCCGTCGGCTTCGCCCTGCTGCGCACCCGCATCGGCCGGGCCACCCGGGCGGTGTCGGACAACCCGGCCCTCGCCTCGGCCTCGGGCATCGACACCGACAAGGTGATCCGCCTGGTCTGGACGGTCGCGATGGGCCTGGCCGGACTCTCCGGGATCCTCTACGCGCTGGTCGTCAACGGCATCAAGTGGGACTCCGGTCTGCAGATCCTGCTGCTGCTGTTCGCGGCGGTCACGCTGGGTGGTCTCGGCACGGCGTTCGGCGCGCTGCTCGGCGCCCTGGTCATCGGCCTCGTCGTCGAGGTCTCCCCGGTGGTGGGCATGCCGGGTGACTTCAAGTACGCCACCGCGCTGTTGATCCTGATCCTGCTCCTGCTCGTGCGGCCCCAGGGCCTGCTCGGGAAGCCGCAGCGGGTCGGCTGAGGAAGGACGGGGACATGGACACCATCCAGGGAATTCTCAACGGCATGATGCGGGAGACGCTCTCCCCGCAGACCGCCGCCGTCGCCATCGCCGTCATCGGCCTCAACATCCACCTCGGCTTCACCGGCCTGCTGAACTTCGGCCAGGCCGGGTTCATGCTGCTGGGCGCCTACGGCATGGCGATCTCCGTCTGGCACGGCCTGCCGTTCGCCGTGGGCATCCTCTTCGGGCTGGGCGCCGCGCTCATCTTCGCGCTGGTGCTCGGCGTACCCACCCTGAAGCTGCGTGGTGACTACCTGGCGATCGTGACGATCTCGGCCGCCGAGATCCTCAGGTACGTCGGCAGATCGTCGCTGCTCTCGGACTTCACCGGTGCGGCCCAGGGCATCCCCGGCAGCCAGTACCGCACGCCCTTCACGTCGCTCTCCTTCTTCGGCAACGGCTCCTTCACCCTGTGGCCGTTCAACTACCTGGACGTCGCCGGCGGTGCCGCGTGGGTCCGGATCCTCGGGTGGATCGTGCTCGTCGCCCTGATCGTGGGGCTCGTCTACGTGCTGCGCGGCAAGGCCGGCCTCGCGGGCGGCGCCAAGGTCGGCGCCGCGGTCGTCCTGGGTGTCCTGGCCGTCCTCCTGGTCTTCTTCCTGTTCCCGGTCCCGAACCAGTCGACCGGCGTCAACGGCTGGTGGGTCCGGTTCGTCGCCTGGACGATCGTGGCCATCTGCACGTTCCTCGTGTTCCTGCTGGTCCGCAGCCCCTGGGGCCGGCTCCTGCGAGGCGTGCGCGAGGACGAGGACGCGATCCGCTCGCTCGGCAAGAACGTCTTCTCGATCAAGATGCAGGCGCTGATCATCGGCGGCCTGTTCGGTGCCATCGGCGGCATGATCTACGTGCTGCCGTCCAGCACCCAGCCCGACTCCATGGGCCGCTCGCTGACGTTCTTCTGCTACACCGCGCTGCTGATCGGCGGTGCCGCGACGATCTTCGGTCCGGTGCTCGGAGCGTTGATCTTCTTCGGCTGCCGGATCGGGATCAAGTACACCGCCTCGGCCTACATCCCGGACAGCGTGATGAACGCCCAGCAGACCGAGCAGTTCTCCTACATCGTGGTCGGTGTTGCGCTGATGCTGATCGTGATCTTCAGGCCACAAGGCATCCTGGGCAACAAGAGGGAGCTGCGCTTCGATGTCTGAGCACACCATCACGACCAACGACATGGCCGACCCGGCCGCCCGTACGGCCCTGGTCGCGACCCTCGACGCCACGCCCGGCGCGAGCAAGCCCGACCCGATCCTGGTCGTCGACCACATCGTGCGCCAGTTCGGCGGCATGACCGCCGTCGACGTGGGCCACCTCGAGGTCCAGCGCGGCATCATCACCGCGCTGATCGGCCCGAACGGTGCCGGCAAGACGACGTTCTTCAACCTGATCACCGGCTTCGACAAGCCGACCTCGGCGAAGCAGGGCGCGCACTGGTCCTTCGACGGGCGCAAGCTCGACAAGACCTCGGCGTCCAGCGTCGCCCAGGCCGGCATGGTCCGGACCTTCCAGCTCACCAAGGCGCTGAGCCGGATGACCGTGATCGAGAACATGATGCTCGGCGCCCAGAACCAGGCCGGGGAGAACCTCTTCAAGTCGATGTTCCACGGCGTCTGGCGTGCCCAGGAGCGCGAGATCGAGGCGAAGGCCGACGAGCTGCTCGCGCGCTTCAAGCTGCTCGAGAAGAAGCACGACTACGCCGGCAGCCTCTCCGGTGGTCAGCGCAAGCTGCTCGAGATGGCGCGCGCCCTGATGAGCGACCCGAAGATGATCATGCTCGACGAGCCGATGGCCGGCGTGAACCCGGCGCTGACCCAGTCGCTGCTCGGCCACATCCAGACCCTGCGCGACGAGGGCATGACCGTGCTCTTCGTCGAGCACGACATGCACGTCGTACGCCACATCTCCGACTGGGTCGCCGTGATGGCGGAGGGCCGACTGGTCGCCGAGGGTGCGGCCGACACGGTGATGTCCAACCCGGCCGTGATCGACGCCTACCTCGGCGCGCACCACGACACCGACCTCGGTGACGACGCGCTGCTGACCGACGAGGCGCTCGAGGAGATCGAGGCCGAGGTGGCGGCCGAGGAAGCCGAACGTCAGGCCGAGGAAGAGGCGGAGGGACTGCGATGACCGAGCAGCAGCAGGGCGGGGTCGCGACAGAGACCCGGAAGGCCGTCGTCGAGGCCAAGGACGTCGTCGCGGGCTACCTCCCGGGGGTCAACATCCTCAACGGGTGCAGCCTGGTCGCCTACCCCGGCGAGATGATCGGCATCATCGGCCCGAACGGCGCCGGCAAGTCGACCCTCCTCAAGGCGATGTTCGGCCTCGTGAAGGTGCACTCCGGCACGGTGGTGCTGGGCGACCGCGACATCACCAACCTGCGCACCAACCAGCTGGTGGAGATGGGTGTCGGCTTCGTGCCGCAGACCAACAACGTCTTCCCGTCGCTGAGCATCGAGGAGAACCTCCGCATGGGCCTCTTCCTCCGCCCGAAGAAGGCGGCGGAGCGCCTCAAGGCGATGTGGGACCTCTTCCCGGTCCTCCACGACCGCCGCAACCAGAGCGCGGGCGCCCTCTCCGGCGGTGAGCGCCAGTCGTTGGCGATGGCCCGTGCGCTGATGATGGAGCCCTCGGTGCTGCTGCTCGACGAGCCGTCCGCCGGCCTGTCGCCGGTCCGCCAGGACGAGACCTTCCTGCGCACCCGCCGGATCAACAAGACCGGCGTCTGCGTGGTCATGGTCGAGCAGAACGCCCGCCGCTGCCTCCAGATCTGCGACCGCGGCTACGTGCTCGACCAGGGCCGCGACGCCTACACCGGCACCGGCCGCGAGCTGGCCAACGACCCCAAGGTGATCGAGCTCTACCTCGGCACCCTGGCCAAGGACGTCGACGAGGCGCGCGAGCACTGATCGACCCGCGTCCTGCAGCTGAGGAGCTCCTCCCAGCCCTTCTGGGACTGTCACCGGGATAGTCCCTGACGATTCGGGCACCGTGCGGCGTGTCCGACCCCGGAAACGTCAGGGAGTATCCCGGTTGTCCAGCTGCCCGGAAGAAGGCAGGGCCTGCAGAAGGCAGGGCATGAAGAAGGGCCCCGGACCGTGAGGTCCGGGGCCCTTCAGCGTGGTGCCGAGGAGCTGATCAGCAGGCGATCAGCCCTTCGAGCCCTCCACCGTGCTGGTGAGCTCGTTCTTGTTGTTGGCGTCGAAGGTGTAGATGCCGACGAACGCCGACGACGGGTCGTTCTCGTCGTCGATCGGACCGATGCCCGAAGGTCCGGCGTACCGGATCTCCTTGCCGTCGCCGAGCAGGGCGACACAGTCGGCGTAGGTGTTGCACTCCTCGCCGTCCGTGGCGCCGGAGACCGCAGCCAGGTTCTTCTGGACCGTGACCGAGTCGGTCGCCCCGCCCTTCACCGCGGCGAGCGCGGCGAGGATGGTGGCGTCGTACGACTCAGCGCCGTACGAGTAGTCCGACAGCGGCTTGCCCTCGCCGACCTCGGCCCAACCGCTGAGGCGGTCCTTGAAGGTCTGGTCGGGGTCAGCACCCGGGATCGTGCCCTGGGCGCCGTCGAGGGTGCCCTTGGCGAAGTCCTTGCTGTAGTCGGCCGTGTTGCCGTCCGTGAAGTAGGTCTTGGACATGTCCCAGCCCTGCGACTTCAGCTCGGGGACGATCGACTTCGTCTCGTCGAAGGCGAGGACGACGATCGCGTCGGGCTTCGACGCGAGGGCGCTGCTGACCTCGGAGGAGAACGTCGTCTGTCCGGGCGGGAACTCGTCGCCCTGACCCTTGCAGCCGTAGGTGCAGGAGCCACCGGCGGCCTTGATGGTCTCCTCGACCGCGTTGCGGAGACCGGTGCCGTAGGTGTCCGCGAAGACGATGAACGCGACCTTCGAGTAACCGTCGGTGCTGATCAGCGTGCCGAGCGCGTTGCCCTGGACGCCGTCCGGCGGGGCGGTGCGGAAGTAGAACGGCGAGTAGCCACTCAGGTCCACCGCGGTGTTGGCCGGGGAGATCTCCGTGATCTTGTTGTCGGCGAACGTGTCGACGACGTTCAGCGAGACGCTGGACGACGCCGCACCGATGATCACGGAGGGCTTGGAGCTGACGAGCGTGCCTGCCGAAGCGGTCGAGACCGACATGTCGCTCGAGTCGCCCGAGTCCTGGACGTCGTGGCAGGCCTGGGCGCCGTTGACGCCGCCGGCCGCGTTGATGTCCGAGACAGCAAGGCCGACGCCCGCGATCTCCGGGGGACCGAGGAACGCGAGCGAGCCGGTGAGCGGCAGGATGCCACCCACCCGGAAGCTGTCCGCGCTGGTCTGGTTGGCGGCGCACTTGTCGTTGGTGAACGAGTCGGCCGGAGGCTCGCTCGACTCGGGGGCCGATGCGCTGGTGGGGGTGTCGCTGGGCGTGTCGCTTGCGTCATCCGACGAGCCGTCGGACCCGCAGGCTGCCAAGGCGAAACTGAGGACGGCGGTGCCGGCCATCAGTCGAACCCATGTGGCGGTTGTGGATCGATTCACGGGGTGAACCTTTCTGTCGCGTTGTTGCACTTCACCGCGCCCGCCCTCCCGGATGGTTGGGCATAGCCCTGTCACCGTAGGACCGGGGGTCTGGTGCCGGGCCGTACGGCACCCTGTCGTTAGCGAACCGTTACGTCAATGAAGTGCGGCGGCGCACTGGACCAGAATCGGCGCGACGAGCAGCGCGGGCAGCAGGTCGGCCACCGGGATCTCCCGCACCCGGAGGAGGCGCAGCGCCACGCCGACGAGCAGCAGCCCCCCGGTGGCCGTGATCGCGGCGAGGTGGGCGTCGGGGAGCACGTCGCCCAGGGCGAGCCCCAGCAGCGTGAGCGACCCCTGCACGACGACCACGGTGAGCGCGCTGGCGGCCACGCCCCAGCCGAACGACGCCGCGAAGGCGATCGCCGCGAACCCGTCCAGCGCGGCCTTGAGGAACAGCTGGTCGGCGCCGTTGCCCAAGCCGTCGTTGAGTGAGCCGAGGATGGTCAGCGGGCCGGTGCAGAAGACCAGCGAGGAGATCACGAACCCCTCGACGAACCGGTGCCGCTCGGCCGAGTCGGCCCCGCCCGACAGGCGACCCTGGAGCCAGCCGCCGAAGGACTCCACGCGCGACTCCAGGCGGAGCAGCGACCCGACGATGCCGCCGACCAGGAGCGAGCCCAGCACGATCAGCATCGGGGCGCTGTCGCCGACCTTGTCGGCCAGGTCGTCGTCCAGGACGGCGATCGCCGACGTCCCCGCGATGAGCAGCGTCACCAGCCCCAGCGCGTCGGTGACGACGTCGCGGGTGCGGGTCGGGAGACGGTTGCCGAGCAGCACCCCGAGGGTCGCTCCGACGAGGACGGTGGCCACGTTGACCAGGGTGCCGATACCGGGGATCAAGGGACTCCTCTGACAGGACAGCGACGCTGAGCGTAGTCTCCTGGGGTGGTGCTGCGTTCGGGGGACACGAGACGTGGCGTACGTGTGGAGAACCGGAAGGCCATGACCCGATGACCCGAACCCAGGTGTCGCTCAGGATGGCCGTGCCCTCGGATGCGCCGGACCTCGCCGACCTGTGGACCGACGTCCTCCGGCGGACCACTGTCGAGGACCAGGCGGCCGACCTCGAGCTCATCATCGCGGGCCTCGACGACTCGACCGTCGAGCGGATCATCGTGGCCGAGTACGACGGTGAGTTCGCCGGCGCCGTCTACCTCCAGGCGACCACCCTGTCGCCGCTCAACCTCGAGCCGGTCGTCCGGGCGCTGTCGCCGCACGTGCTGCCCCGCTTCCAGCGGCACGGGATCGGCAGCGCGCTCATGGACGCCGCCGTGACGTGGGCCGAGGAGCTCGGCATCGGTCACGTCGCCACCGCCGCGGTCGCGGGTTCGCGCGACGCCAACCGCTTCATGGCGCGGATCGCCCTCGGTCCGTACGCCGTGCTCCGCGTCGCCACCACGCACGCCGTCCGCAGTCGCCTCAGCGCGCACCGCCGCCCGGCCCAGTCGTCCGGCGGTCGTCAGCTCACGCAGGTCCTCGCCGCGCGCCGCTCGATGCGGCGCAGCCGCGCCGGTGCAGAAGGCTAGGTGTACCGCTCCCGCGGCATCAGCGCGCAGGTGATCCGCGAGGTGCAGACCCGCTTGCCGCGCTCGTCGGTGATGACGACCTCGTAGCACGCGCTGCTCCGCCCGAGGTGGATGGCGGTCGCGACGCCGGTCACCGTGCCCGACGTGGCGGAGCGGTGGTGGGTCGCGTTGATGTCGACGCCGACCGAGAGCTTGTCGGGGTGAGCGTGCACGGCCGAGCCGACCGAGCCGAGGGTCTCGGCGAGCACGACGGACGCGCCCCCGTGCAGCAGCCCGTACGGCTGGGTGTTGCCCTCGACGGGCATCGTGCCGACGACCCGCTCGGCGGAGATCTCGGTGAGCCGGATGCCCATCTTCTCGTTGAGCCCGCCCATGCCCTCGGGCATGGAGGAGATGTAGTCGTCGATGCTCAGCTCGTCGCTCATGGCCCCATCCTGCCGGTCGGCGGTCGCCGATAGAGTCGCAGGGTGCCCGACGCCGCTCCCATCACCGCCCGCCCGCGCCTGCTCCTGCTGGACGGCCACTCCCTGGCCTACCGGGCCTTCTTCGCCCTGCCGGTGGAGAACTTCTCGACCACGACCGGGCAGCACACCAATGCCGTCTACGGCTTCACGTCGATGCTCATCAACGTGCTCCGCGACGAGCAGCCGACCCACATCGCCGTCGCGTTCGACGTCTCGCGGCAGACCTTCCGGCTCGCGGAGTACGCCGAGTACAAGGCGGGCCGCAGCAAGACGCCCACCGAGTTCAGCAGCCAGCTGCCGCTGATCGAGGAGGTGCTCGACGCGCTGCGGATCCCGTTCCTGAAGAAAGAGGGCTACGAGGCCGACGACATCATCGCGACGCTCGCCACCCAGGCGCTCGCCCAGGAGATGGAGGTGCTCATCCTCACCGGTGACCGCGACTCCATCCAGCTGGTCACCGACGAGTCGACCGTGCTCTACCCGATGCGCGGGGTCTCGGACCTGGCCCGGATGACGCCCGACTGGGTCGAGAACAAGTACGGCGTCCCGCCCTACCGCTACCCCGAGATCGCGGCGCTGGTGGGGGAGACCTCCGACAACCTCCCGGGTGTGCCCGGGGTCGGGGTGGGTTACGCCGCGAAGTGGATCAACCAGTACGACGGGCTCGACAACGTCATCACCCACGCCGACGAGATCCCCGGCAAGAAGGGCGAGGCGCTGCGCGCCCACCTGGGCGACGTGATCCGCAACCGCCAGCTGAACGCGCTGATCCGCGACCTCGACCTCGACCTGGGCCCGGCCGACCTGGCGATCCGCCCGTGGGACCGCCAGGAGGTGCACACCCTCTTCGACGGCCTGGAGTTCCGGGTGCTGCGCGAGCGCCTCTTCGAGACGCTCACCTCCGAGGAGGAGATCGACGACTCCGGCTTCGACGTGGCGATGAGCGTCCTCGCGGCCGGCGAGCTGCCGGCCTGGCTCGAGCAGAACGCCTCGTCCGGAGACCGGGTCGGGGTCCACGTGGTCGGCAGCTGGGGCGCCGGCAGCGGCGACGTCACCTCGCTCGCGCTGGCGACGGGTGACGGGACGGCCGCCTGGGTGTCGGCCGACGAGCTCGACGCCGATGACCAGGCGGCGCTGGCGGCGTGGCTGGCCGACCCGGCCCGGCCCAAGGTGCTCCACGACGCCAAGGGGCCGATGCTGGCGCTGGCCGCCTGGGGGATGCCGCTGTCCGGGCTCGACCGCGACACGGCGCTCTCGGCCTACCTCGCCCGGCCCGACCAGCGCTCCTACGACCTCGCCGACCTGACCGTCCGCTACCTCAAGCGCGAGCTCAAGCAGGGTGTGGCCGACGACGGGCAGCTCAGCCTCGACGGGCTCGACGACGCGCTCGGTGACAGCAGGGCCGGTGAGGTCGAGATGCTGCACGCCCGCGCGGTGCTCGACCTGGCCGCCGCGCTCGACGACGAGCTCGACGAGCGCGGCGGCACCCGCCTGCTCAAGGACATCGAGCTGCCCCTGGTCGACCTGCTCGCGAAGATGGAGCAGACGGGCATCGCGGTCGACGCCGACCACCTCGAGGCGCTCGAGGGCCACTTCGCGACCGAGGTCCGCACCGCCGCCGAGGAGGCGTTCGCGGTGATCGGCAAGGAGATCAACCTCGGCTCGCCCAAGCAGCTCCAGGTGGTGCTGTTCGACGAGCTCGACATGCCGAAGACCAAGCGCACCAAGACCGGCTACACCACCGACGCCGACGCGCTCCAGGCGCTCTACGTGAAGACCGAGCACCCGTTCCTGCTCCACCTCCTGCGCCACCGCGACGTGTCCCGGCTGCGCCAGACGATCGAGGGCCTGCTCAAGACCGTGGCCGGCGACGGCCGCATCCACACCACGTTCAACCAGCTGATCGCGGCCACCGGCCGGCTCTCCAGCACCGACCCCAACCTCCAGAACATCCCGGTCCGCACCGAGGAGGGCCGCCGGATCCGGGAGGGGTTCGTGGTCGGACCCGGCTACGAGTCGCTGATGACCGCCGACTACAGCCAGATCGAGATGCGGATCATGGCCCACCTCTCCGAGGACGCCCTCCTCATCGAGGCGTTCAAGTCGGGCCGTGACTTCCACTCGATCACCGCGGCCCGGGTCTTCGACGTCCCGGCCGACGACGTCACCAGCGAGATGCGCGCCAAGATCAAGGCGATGAACTACGGCCTGGCCTACGGGCTGTCCGCCTTCGGCCTCAGCCAGCAGCTCGGCATCGACCCGGGCGAGGCGCGCGGCCTCATGGACGAGTACTTCCAGACCTTCGGCGGCATCCGCGACTACCTCGGCGGGGTTGTCGAGGAGGCGCGCAAGACGGGGTTCACCGAGACCATCAAGGGCCGGCGCCGCTACCTGCCCGACCTGACCAGCGACAACCGGCAGCGCCGTGAGATGGCCGAGCGGATGGCGCTCAACGCCCCGATCCAGGGCTCGGCCGCCGACCTGATCAAGATCGCGATGCTGAACGTCGACCGCGCGATCGGCGAGGCCGGGCTGGCATCACGGATGCTGCTCCAGGTCCACGACGAGCTCGTGTTCGAGGTCGCGCCGGGTGAGCGCGAGACGCTCGACGCGCTGGTGCGTGAGCAGATGGGCGCCGCCGCGGAGCTGACGGTCCCGCTCGACGTCTCCGTCGGCACCGGGCACAGCTGGCACGAAGCAGCGCACTAGGGCTGCGGCGTGACGATCGGCTCCGGCATCGGGCGCGTGCGGGTCACGTAGAGACTGATCGTCAGCAACGCGGCCAGCAGCAGGGCGTCGACGACGATGACCACGGTCAGCAGGCCGCGCAGGCTGTCGGCGGCCAGGCCGAGCGCGATGACCGCGACGAACGCCGCCCACACCAGGTAGGCCGAGCGCTGGCCCTGGCGGGCGAGCACGGAGTAGACGAGCAGCTGCAGCATCGACAGCACGGTGCCGAGGATCGCGAAGATCCACAGGTGGTCGGCGATCTCGTCGTAGTTGTCGCCGCCGACGAAGATCAGCGCCAGCTGGGGCAGCACCGCGGCTCCCGCGGTGGTCACCGCACCGAGGACGGCCACCAGCGAGAGGCTGAGCGTGAGCGCGCTGCGCCGCTCGGAGCTGGTCGACATCGACGGGAAGGCGACGACCACCACGAACTGCGGCAGGAAGAGCACCGCCTTCGTGAGGATCAGGCCGCCGGCGTACAGGCCCGCGTCGTGCCCGTCGAGGACGTTGCGCGCGACGACGATGTCGGCGTTCGAGAGGGCGAAGAACGCGAGCAGCACCTGGGAGTTGTGGAACGACTCCCGGATCACGTTGCGGAAGCCGTGCGACTCGCTCTGCACCCCGGACTCGCGCGGGCGGCGCAGGAAGCGCCAGCCGGCGATCACCGGGAAGGTCGCGCCGATGCCGATGCCGACCAGCGCGGCCGCCTCGCTCGGCTGCCACACGATCAGCGCGGTGCCGATGACCAGGCGGGGGAGCCCGCTGAGGAGGTAGAGGATGGAGAGCGCCCCCCACCGGCGCTCGCCCTGCAGGATGCCGGCCTGTCCGCCCATGATCGTGAAGGGCACCGACACGACCGAGACCAGCGCGGCCGTGCCGAGGCTGTCCAGGCGCAGGACGATGTCGAGCAGCGGGGTCAGCACCAGGAGCAGCACGCCGAGCGCCACGGCCGCGCGGTAGGTGACGCCCAGGATGGTCTTCTCGATCTGGGCCACGTGCTCGGGCTCCGCAGCGATCCGCCGGGCGGCGGTGGCCTGCAGGCCGAGCTGCAGCACGGTGATGACGAGCAGGGTGGCCATCAGGCTGGCGAGGGCGCCGTACGACCTCGGGCCGAGCAGGCGCGCGGCGATCATCGTGAAGCCGTAGGTCGCGACGTTCATGACGCCCATCGCCACCGCGATCGACCCGCCGCCGCCCAGCAGGGCGGTCAGTCGCGGGGTTCGAAGGGCCACGGCAGGGAAGCGTATGCGAGTCCGGACCTGCGCTCGCTACCCGCACCCTAGACTCGCCGCCGTGACTCCCGCCGGCGCCGTGCTCCGGTCCATGCGACCGAAGCAGTGGACCAAGAACCTCCTGGTGGTGGCGGCGCCCCTCGCGGCCGGTGACATCGGCGAGCCCGGTGTCCTCGGCGCGACCCTCCTCGCGTTCGTCGCTTTCTGCGCGGCGTCCTCGGCGATCTACCTCGTCAACGACTGCGCGGATGTGGAGGCCGACCGGCTGCACCCGCGCAAGCGGTTCCGGCCGATCGCGTCCGGCCGGCTGTCCGTGCGGACGGCGCTGGTCGTGGCGGCGGCACTGTTCGCCGGCAGCGTCGCGGTGGCCGCCGCGATGCGCTGGGAGTTCGCGGCGCTCCTGGGCTCCTACATCGCGGTGATGCTGCTCTACGCGCTGTGGCTCAAGCACGAGCCGGTCCTCGACCTGACCCTGATCGCGGGCGGCTTCCTGATGCGGGCCGTCGCCGGCGGCCTGGCCGCGGACATCCCGATCTCGGACTCGTTCCTCCTGGTCGCGGGCTTCGGGTCCCTCTTCATCGTGGCCGGCAAGCGCTACTCCGAGCTGCACACGCTCGGCAGCGAGGCCGGGACCCGTCGGTCCCTGGTCCGCTACACCGACACCTACCTGCGCTTCGTCTGGAGCATCGCGGCGGCGGCGACCATCACGGCGTACTGCCTCTGGGCGTTCGAGGGCGGCGCGGAGGCCGGCGACTCGGGCGTCCCGTGGCACACCCTGTCGATCCTGCCGTTCGTGGTCGGCCTGCTCCGGTACGCCGTCGACATCGACGCCGGCCAGGCCGCGGAGCCCGAGGACATCGTCTGGGGTGACCGGGTCCTGCAGGGCGTCGGCGTGGTCTGGATCGTGGTCCTGTCGCTGGGGGTCCTGGGTGTCTGAGCGGTTGACGGGCTGGGGGCGCACGGCGCCCACGGTCGGCCACGTCGTCAGCTCGACGCCCGATCAGGTCGCCGAGCTCGTGGGTAGGGCCGGCCCGCGCGGTCTGATCGCCCGGGGTCTGGGCCGGTCGTACGGCGATCCCGCGCAGAACGCCGGCGGCACCGTCCTCGCCCCGTTCGCCGGGCGCATCGAGGCTCCGCTCGCCGACGGCACGGTCCGGGTGTCGGCCGGGACCAGCCTCCACGAGCTGATGGTGGACCTGCTGCCGCGCGGCCGCTTCGTGCCGGTCACGCCCGGCACCCGCTACGTGACCGTCGGTGGCGCGATCGCGTGCGACGTGCACGGGAAGAGCCACCACGTCGCCGGCAGCTTCGGAGACCACGTCGCCTCCCTCGACCTGGTGCTCGCCGACGGCTCCACGCGCACGGTCGGACCCGACCGCTCCGCCGACCTCTTCTGGGCGACGGTCGGTGGCATGGGGCTCACCGGCGTGGTCACCTCGGCGGTGCTCCGCACGATCCCGGTCGAGACCGGGTACGCCACGGTCACCACCCAGCGGCTGCCCGACCTCGACGCCGTGATGCGGGAGATGCGGGAGTCCGACCGCGACTTCACCTACTCCGTCGCCTGGATCGACACCCTCGCCCGTGGTCGTGCGATGGGGCGGTCCGTGCTCTCGCGCGGCGAGCACGCCACCCGCGACCAGCTCAGCGGTCGCGCGGGCGCCGAGCCGCTGGTCGTGCCGGGCGCCCCTCGGCTCGCGGTGCCCTTCCCGTCGCCCACGAACCTGGTCACGTCGCTCGGCGTGCGCGCGTTCAACGAGGCGTGGTTCCGCACGTCACCGGCCCACCGGGACGGCGAGATCCAGTCGCTCGGAGCGTTCTTCCACCCGCTCGACGGCGTCGCGAACTGGAACCGGGTCTACGGTCCGCACGGCTTCGTGCAGTACCAGTTCGTCGTGCCCGACGGACAGGAGGAGTCCCTGGTGCGGATCCTCGAGCGGATCTCCGCGGAGCGGCTGCCCTGCTTCCTCGCGGTCCTGAAGCGCTTCGGTCCCGGCAACGCCGCGCCGATGTCCTTCCCGCTCGCCGGGTGGACCCTGGCGTACGACGTGCCCGCCCACCCCGACCTGGCACCGCTCCTCGACGGGCTCGACCGGCTGGTGGTGGCCGCCGGCGGCCGGGTCTACCTCGCCAAGGACGCGCGCCTGCGGCCCGACGTGCTGGCCGAGATGTACCCCCGGCTCCCCGAGTTCCGCGCCGTTCGCGAGACCGTGGACCCCGATCACGTCTTCCAGTCCGACCTCGCCCGCCGCCTCGCCCTCTGACAGGACCCCATGATCAACGCACTCGGTCAGCCGCAGACCCTGCTCCTCCTGGGCGGCACCAGCGACATCGCGCTCGCCGTGGCCCGCGACTACGCCCGGACCGGCTCGCCGTACGTCGTGCTGGCCGCGCGTCCGGGTGCCCGGCGGGACGCGGCCGTCGCGGAGCTGGCCGGCCTCGGCCTGGGCGTCGAAGCGGTCGACTTCGACGCCGAGGCGACCGACACCCACGCCGACCTCATCGAGGGCGTCGCCCGGGTGCGCGACATCGACGTCGCGGTGGTCGCTTTCGGGGTGCTCGGCGACGAGGAGCAGGCCTGGCAGGACCACGACGCTGCGGTCCACCTCGCCACGGTCAACTACGTCGCGCCGGTGAGCGTCGGCGTCTGCCTGGCCGCCGTCGTCAAGCGCCAGGGGCACGGGGTGATCGTCGCGCTCTCCTCGGTGGCGGGGGAGCGCGTACGCAGGTCGAACTTCGTCTACGGCTCCTCGAAGGCCGGCATGGACGGCTTCTACCTCGGGCTGGGCGAGGCGCTGCGCGGCACCGGCGGCCGGGTGCTCGTGGTCCGCCCCGGGTTCGTGCACACGAAGATGACCGAGGGGCGCGACGCGGCGCCGCTCTCGGTGACCGCCGAGGACGTCGCGGCCGCCGTGACCAAGGCAGTCGCCGGCGGCGACGACCTGATCTGGGTGCCGGGCGCGATGCGCGGCGTCATGTCGGGCCTGCGGCACGTGCCCCGGGCGCTCTTGCGCCGACTCCCCATCTGACCATGCGGTTCGTCGCGAGGTACGCACCCGCGGCCTGGGCGCTCGCCCTGGGCCTGCTGCTGCTCGGTCCGGCGCTGGGGCCGGGCTACCTGCTGACCTACGACATGGTGTGGGTCCCCGACCTCGCGCTCCGCGGCGACTTCTGGGGTCTCGGCACGGCGCTCCCGCGCGCGGTCCCCTCCGACGCGGTCGTCGCCGTCCTCGACAGCGTCGTGCCCGGCATGGTCCTGCAGAAGGTCGTCCTGCTCGGTGCCCTCGCGCTCGGGGGCCTCGGCGCGATCCGGCTGGCGGGCCGGTCGACCGCGGCCCGGCTCGTCGCCGTGAGCGCCTACGTGTGGACCCCGTTCGTCGTCGAACGGCTCTGGATCGGGCACTGGCCGCTGCTGCTGTGCTGGGCGGTGCTCCCGTGGCTGGTGGTCGAGGCCGCGCGGTTCCGCGGCGACGGACGCCTCGGTGCCGCGCTCCCGTTCCTGCTGGTCGTCGGCTCGCTGAGCGCGAACGCGGGGGTGATGTCGGCCCTGGTGCTGCTCGGTGTCGGGCTCACCCGCCGGGGTGCGGTGCGCCTGGCGCTGGCCGTGGTGGCCGCCAACGCCCCGTGGCTCGTCGCCGGCGTGCTCCACCTCGACAGCGCGACCTCGAGCGCCGCCGGTGGCGTCTTCGGCGTCAACGCCGAGGGCTCGCTGCCCACGCCCCTGTCGGTCCTCACCCTAGGCGGCATCTGGAACGCCGAGGTCGTGCCGGCCTCGCGCACCGGCGTCGTGCTCCCCCTGGTGCTCGCCGGTGTGCTCGTGGCCGCGGCCGTCGCCGGGTGGCCGCTGCTGCGCGAGCGCCTCGGGCGCCGCACGATGGACGCCCTGGTCGCGTCCTGGCTGCTCGGCTACGGGCTCGCCCTGCTGTCGTGGGCCGCGCCCGAGACCGTCGGCGGCCTGGCCGGCCACGTGCCCGGGGGTGGGCTGCTCCGCGACGGCGGACGCTTCCTCGCCCTCTGCGCGCCGCTGACCGCAGCCCTGATGGCGGCGGGCGCGGAGCGGCTCGCCGGCCGGTGGCGCGAGCTGGCGCCGAAGGTCGTCGTCGGCGTCGCCGGCGCCCTGCTCCCGCTGGCGCTGATGCCCGACGCCGCCTGGGGCGGGGGAGGCGACCTCGACCCGGCGACGTACCCCGACGACTGGGCCGCGGCCCGCGCGGCGCTCGCCGACCCGCCCCCGGGCGACCTCGTGGTGCTGCCGTTCACCAGCTACCGCGCGCCGACCTGGAACGGCGGGCGCAAGGTGCTCGACCCGCTGGCGCGCTACCTCCAGCGCGACTACGTCGTCAACGACCAGCTCGCGGTCGACGGCCGGCTGATCTCGGGGGAGGACCCGCGGGTCCCGGCGGTGCTCGACGCGCTGCAGGAGCCCGACGCGACGAGCCGGGCGACCGCCCTCGGGCGGCTCGGCATCGGGATCGTCGCGCGCGAGACCGACGTGCCGACCTCGCCGGCGTACGACGCCCCGGTCGCGGGCACCCGGATCTTCCACGGAGCGAGCGTCGACGTGGTCCGGATCGATGCCCCGGTCGCCCTGCGCGAGCCCCCGACGAGCTGGGTCGTGGCGCTCTCGGCCGCCTGGGGAGCCTTCCTCCTGCTGCTGCTCGGCGGCACGTGGAACGTGTTCTCGTTGCTGTGGTCGCGAATGCGTACGAGACGTGGATTCCAGTGATACGGTCTGGCCCGAGAGGGAGGGAACCCACGTGCAAGGATTTCTGATCGCGTTCGTCAGCGTTCTGGTCGGCGGAGGTCTGGCCGGTGCGACGGTCGTCGGACTCGTCGACTCGCAGACCGCGCCTCCCGAGAAGTCGCCGGCCAACGTCAGCGACCCGGTTCTCGAGTACGGCACCACCAGCTGACGCCGGCTGCTTCTCGCGACTGATCAGTCCCCGGTCGCGTCCTGGTCGTTGACCAGCTCTCCGCGCAGTGCCGAGCCCACCACGTGGGCGAAGGCCGCCTGCGAGTGCTCCCAGGTGTAGCCCTCGCCGTGCCGGACCGCCCCCTCGGCGAGGACCCGGCGTCCGGCGGTGTCTCGCAGCAGCGCGCCGAGTGCGGCCGTCAGCTCGGCCGGGGTGTCGACCAGGACTCCGGACACGCCGTCGACGATCGACTCCCGGGTGCCGCCCGCGCTCGCGTAGGCGACCGTGGGGGTGCGGTGCGCGGCGGCCTCGCCCACGACCAGACCCCAGCCCTCCTTGAGCGAGGGCAGGACCATCAGCCACGACTCCTCGTAGATCTCGTGCTTGCGGACCTCGGAGACCTGCCCCTCGAAGACGACCGCCCCGCGGTCCACCAGCTCGCGGGCGTGGGCGTGCAGCTCGGCCTCCCACCAGCCGCTGCCGACCACGCGCAGCCGGAGGTCCGGGAACTCCTCGAGCAGCTCGCCGACGGCGTCGATGGCGTGCTCGACCTGCTTGTGGGGGACCAGCCGTCCGACCACGCAGATGGAGGGGTTCGCGGACTTGTGGGCGTCGACGGACACGACGGGGTCGCTGCCGTTGTGCACGACCGCGATCCGCGGCCCGGTCACGCCGAGCTCGCGCAGCTCTGCGCGCGTGGCCCGCGAGACGGCGACGTACTGGCGTCCGCGGTAGAGCCGCGGCGCGAGCCGGCTCTCGATCCACCACCCGACCCGGCCGGCCAGTCCGGGGTAGACGACCGGCCACTGCTCCCGGTGGACGTGGTGGACCAGGACGACGACCGGCGCGCGGGTGACCAGCGGGGTGAAGAACGGGAGCCCGTTCTGCACGTCGACCACCACGTCGACCCGGCCGAGGCGGCGACGCAGCAGCGCCCACATGCCGAGCGGGTAGACGGACAGCTTGGAGCCGCGGCGCACGAAACGGATGCCGTCGACGGTCTCGTCCGGGGCGGCGCCGGCGTACGCGACGCAGAAGATCGTGACGCGGCAGCCGCGCTCGACCAGCCCGGCGGCCATCTGCTCCAGGTAGCGCTCGGCACCCCCGCCCTCGGGGTTGCGGGTGTCGCGCCAGCTCAGGAAAACGACGTGGCGACCCGCCAGCTCAGCGGCATCCGTCGGTGACACCCGGCGAGGTTACTACCCAGTTAGGCCTCGGCTATGGTTCCCGCATGCTGAGCGGGTCGACGACACCGTGGACCGCGGACCTGAGGCGCTCGGTGCGGCTGATGGGCGACTTCCGGCAGGAGCAGGCCGACCCGGCGCGCTTCTACTCCGCGCTCGCGGCCGACTCGGTGGGCCAGCTGTCCGGCTACCTCGACCTGTCCGGGAGCACCGTCCTCGACGTGGGCGGCGGCCCCGGCTACTTCCGCGACGCGTTCCGGGCGGCCGGGGCGACCTACTGGGCCCTGGACGCCGATGTCGGCGAGCTCTCGGGGCTGGGCGACATCGCCCGCGGGACCGTCATCGGCGACGGGATGAACCTGCCGTTCGCCGACGGCTCCGTGGACCTCTGCTACTCCTCGAACGTCCTCGAGCACGTGCCCCGCCCCTGGGACATGGCCGACGAGATGCTCCGGGTCACCCGCCCCGGCGGCATCGCGTTCCTCTCCTTCACGCTCTGGTACGGCCCGTGGGGAGGGCACGAGACCTCGCCGTGGCACTACCTCGGGGGTGCCCGCGCCCGGCGCCGGTACGCGCGCAAGCACGGCCACGAACCCAAGAACAAGTACGGCGAGTCGCTGTTCGCGGTGACCGTGCGCGACGGGGTCGCCTGGGCGCGCCGGCAGCGGGCCGGTGAGGTGCTCGACGTGCTGCCGCGCTACAACCCGCGCTGGAGCTACGGCCTGACCCGGGTGCCGGGCCTGCGCGAGCTGGTCACGTGGAACCTCGTGATCGTGGTGCGGAAGGCGTGAGCCCCCAGGACGACGCCCCGCGCACGGGGCTGGCCACGTCACGTCTGCGGATGTTCGGCTACGCAGCCATCCTGACCGCGATGGCGTTCTCCCAGTCCGCCGGGCGGATGGTGGCGGACACGAAGTTCGACCTCCTGACCAACCCCCTCAAGTTCTTGTCCAGGGGCCTGCGGTTGTGGGACCCGTCGGCCGCGTTCGGGCAGGTCCAGAACCAGGCCTACGGCTACGCGTGGCCGATGGGGCCGTTCTTCCTGCTCGGCGACCTGGTGCACCTCCCTCCGTGGGTGACCCAGCGGCTCTGGTGGGCGCTCCTCCTCTGCCTGGCGTTCTTCGGCGTCGTCCGGCTGGCCCAGAGGCTGGGCCTGGGCTCGCCTCTCACCCAGGTGCTGGCCGGCTTCGCGTTCGTCCTCACCCCGCGGATCACCACCCTGCTCGGGGGCACGTCGGTGGAGATCTGGCCGATGGCGCTGGCGCCGTGGGTGCTGATCCCGCTGGTCGTGGGCAGCGAACGAGGGTCCGTACGCCGGGCCGCGGCCTGGAGCGCCCTGGCGGTCGCCTGCTGCGGCGGCGTGAACGCGATCGCCGTCGCCGCGGTGCTCCCGCTCGGCGTGATCTGGATCCTGACCCGCGCGGCCGGTCCGCGCAAGTGGCCCCTGCTGGGCTGGTGGACGCTCTTCACGATGCTGGCGACCCTGTGGTGGTCGGGCCCGCTGGTCTTCGTGGGCCGCTACAGCGTGCCGTTCCTCGACTACATCGAGAACGCGACGATCACCACGGTCCCGACGGACCTGGCGCGCACGTTCCTGGGCCAGTCCGACTGGGTCGCCTACTTCGCCGGCATCGACTTCCCGGCCGGTCAGCAGCTGGTGGCGACGCCGTTCCTCGTGCTCGACGCGGCGGTCGTCGCGGCGTTCGGGCTCGCGGGCGTCGCGTTGCGCAGCAACCCCCACCAGCGGTTCCTGACCTGGGGGGTGCTGACCGGGCTGGTGCTGGTCGGCTTCGGCTACTCCGGCGAGCTGGCCGGCTTCCTCGCCGTCGACCGCGGCTCGTGGCTGGACGGGACGCTGGCGGCGCTGCGCAACCTGCACAAGTTCGACCTCGTCCTCCGGATCCCGCTGGTCCTCGGCCTCGCCCACGTGATGGGGCAGCTGCCGTCCCTGGTCGGCGGCCGGCGCGACCGCGGCTCCGTGTGGGCCGTCCGCCTGCTGCGGGCAGCGGCCGTGATCGCGGTGGTCGCCATGACGCTGCCGTGGGCCCAGGACCGGATCGCGCCGCGCGAGGGCGTGGTCGAGGTGCCGGGCTACTGGTACCAGGTCGCCGACTACCTCCACGACAGCGACGACGGCACCGTCTCGCTCGTCGTCCCCGCGTCGGCCTTCGGGGTCTACGAGTGGGGCAACGTCCACGACGACATCCTCCAGGGGCTGGCCGACAGCCCGTGGGCGGTCCGCAACGTCATCCCGCTCGCCCAGCCCGGCAACGTCGCCTTCCTCGACGCGGTCACCCGCGCCCTCGAGGCCGGGCACCCCAGCGACACGCTGGCTGCCGTGCTGGCCGAGAACGGTGTCGGCCGGCTGGTCGTGCGCAACGACCTCGACCGGTTCCAGACTGGTGCACCCGACCCGGCGTACGTGCGCAGCGTCCTGGTCCGCTCACCGGGCATCACGCTCGCGAAGTCGTTCGGACCCGACGTGGGTGTCGAGCCCTACACCGAGGTCACCACGGCCGAGGGGGACGTGCGGGTCGTCGCCGGCTCCGGGATCTCGGCGGTCACCGGCTCCGTCGACGTGTACGACGTGGAGGGTGCCGCGGCCGCGACGCTCACCGGGGACCCCCAGGCCCTGGTCGGTGATCCCGGCAGCAGCCTCCAGGAGGGCATGGCCGACCTGGGGGCGGGGCCGCGGGTCGTCGCCGAGGACGCCGAGGGCGACGAGCGCGGGCAGGTGCTGACCGACGGGAGCAAGCGGCGCGAGGTCAACTTCGCGGCCGTGCGCGCCAACCAGTCCGCGACCATGCCGGCCATCCAGCCCTTCCGGCTACGCGGTCCCGAGCACCAGCACCGCTTCCTGAGACACCCCGAGCGCTGGCAGACCACCGAGGCGTGGACCGGCGACGTCGTCTCCGCCGAGGCCAGCAGCTCGCAGGCCTACTCCGACGCCGAGGCACCGCTCGCGGTCGGCACGCACCCGGGAGCCGCCCTCGACCTGGACCCGGCCACCGCCTGGCAGTCGGCCCGCAACCTCGACCCCACCGGTCAGTGGTGGCAGGAGTCGTTCGCGCGGCCGACCTCGCTGTCGCGGGTCAAGGTCACCCTGGGCCGAGGCTCGGCCGCGGTCGGGCAGCTGCTCCTGCAGACGGACGCCGGCACCCGCGTGGTGCCGGCGCCGCCGCCGGGGGAGGCCCGGACCTTCGCGCTCGGCGCCGACGACGCCACCTTCCTGCGGATCACCTCGGCCGGCCGCGACGTCGTGCTCCCCGGCGTGTTCTCGATCGCGGAGGTCGAGGTCCCCGAGGTCGTCGCCCAGCGGGTGCTCGACCTGCCGTTGCCGGACGACCGCCTGCCCGTCGACGCGGTCTCGCTGACCCGCGACCAGGACCGCGCGGTCTGCGCACCGACCGGCGCGGTGACCTATGCCTGCGACGACTCCCTGATCGCGCCCGGCGAGGACGGCGACACCCTGGCCCGCCGGTTCGTGCCGTCGTTCCAGGACGTCTACGAGCTGCACGGCACGGTGTCGCTGCGCCGGACCACCGACGCCAGCGTGCTGCTCTCGTCGGGCGTCCAGGTGACCAGCGACGCCCCGATCCGCGACGTCGCGGAGAGCCCGGTCGCGCTCGGGGACGGCGACCCCGGCACGACCTGGGTCTCCCGGAACCCGGACGAGACCGTGCTCCTCCGGCTGCCGGCGCCCCAGCGCGTGCACACGCTCACGATGACGATCGACCCGGGCGCGCCGGCGGCGCTCCCGACCGAGGTCCGGCTCACCTCCGGTGACCGGAGCCGGGTGTTCCCGGTCGACGAGCGCGGCACCGTCACCCTCCCCGGCTGGGACGTCACCACGCTGACGCTGCAGGTCAGGGAGACCGAACCGGCGTTCTCGACCGTGGGACAGCAGTTCGTCCGCCTCCCGGCGGGCATCTCCGAGCTGCGCGTCAACGGCTCGCTGCTCAACGCCGGCGCGTCCGCGGACCGGTCGTTCCCCTGCGGTGTGGGCCCGCAGGTGGTGGTGGCGGGGGAGATCCGGGACACGGCGCTCCGGGCCAGCACCCGCGACCTCATCCGGGGCGCCAGCGTGCCGATGCGGGTGTGCGGCTCCGCCCAGCTGCCCCTGGCGGCCGAGTCGACCGCGTTGCTGGTGCCGCCGACACCGGTGTTCCGGGCCGACTCGGTGACCCTCGAGGCGCGCGACGCCTCCGAGGCCGCCGCGCTCGGCGGCGTGGTGGTCCACCGGGACGACCGCGGGTCTCCCACGTCGGTGGAGGTGCCGGCGCGCTCCACCGCGACGGTGCTCACCCTCCCTCAGAACCTCAACGCCGGCTGGACCGCCACCCTCGACGGCGCCGAGCTCCCGGTCCAGCGCATGGACGGCTGGAAGCAGGGCTGGCGGCTGCCTCCGGGGCAGGCGGGCACGGTGACGCTCCACTACGCGCCCGCGACCCCGTTCGTCGTGCTGGTCGCGGCCGGTCTCGCCACGGCCCTCCTGGTCCTCGGCGTCGCGCTCTGGCCGCGGCGCCGCCCGGTGCGCGAGTCCGCGCCTGCGCTGCGCCCGGCCCGGCCGGGTCCGGCCGACGTCGCCGTGGTGGTCGGCGCCGGTGCGCTGCTCGCGGGCTGGTGGGGGCTCGTGGCCGTGGTCGCCGGGGTCGTCGTGGGTGTCGTCTGGCGGCGGGTCGAGTGGGGCTGGCTCGCCGGGCTCGCGCTGCTGGCCGGCGGCCTGGGCCTGAGCCAGGAGCAGATCACCGAGCAAAGCTGGGCGCTGACGTGGAGCCAGGCCTGGATCCTCGCAGCGGTCGGCCTGCTGGTCGCTGCCCTGCCGGCGCTGCGGCTCAGGGGCCCGGCGACACCGAGCCGATCTCGATCCGTTCGAGGCAGACTTCCGGGGCGCCGTCCTCGAGGCGGACGTCGACCGTGGAGTAGGAGCCCGGGGCGGCGGTGATCAGCAGATGCCCGCCGGCCTCGAGGTGCACGTGGACGTCGCGGTCGCCGACGGAGATCGTCGCGTCGGTGGCGACCGGGGCGTCGTAGCGCATCCGGAGGTACCAGTCCGGTCCCAGCACCGGACCGTCGAGGCGCCAGCGCGAGGTGGCGTCGGTCGCCGTGCCGAAGCAGCCGTCGGCGCCGACGCGCTCCAGCTGAGCGCGGGCCGGGTCGAAGGCGATGCTCCGGAACCTGCCGGTGTCGTCGACGATCGTGCCTCCGTCGGTGACCGAGCTCGACGCCGGGACGTCGGCGGTGACCATCCGGAACATGTGCAGGTAGGTGTTGGTGGGATACGCGAGGGGTGCCCACAGCCAGTCCGGCGTCGTGCGGTTGAGGAGCTCGACGTCGGGATCGGCCCGGAGCCCGGCCTCGACGTTGCGGTAGTAGCGCTCGGGGCTGGTCGTCGTGAGGTGGCGCAGCGGGTAGCCGGCCGTGCTGATGACCGAGATCGTCACGAAGACCAGAGCCGAGACCACCGCCCAGGACGGGGTCGTGATGCTCCAGGTGGCCGGGCGCGGCTCCGCCGACTGTCGCGCGCCGGGGACCGGGAGGAAGGCGAGACCGAGCGCGAGGGCGACGGTGAGCGCCGACTCGGTCTGGAAGCGGTAGTCGAGCGCGATCTCGCTGCCGAAGTAGATCGCCCGGCTGACCGAGATCAGGGCGACGTTCGCCAGCAGGCTCGCCAGCGGGATCAGCCACGCGCGCAGGCCGTGGCGACGGGTCATGGCCGAGGCGAGGACGATCGTGCCCAGCACGGCCCAGGACAGGACGAGCAGCAGCTGGGAGGGGTGTGCCTCGCTCTGCGTCACGCCGGAGACCTGCCAGTGCAGGGGACCGCCGGTCACCCCGACCGGGAAGGCGACCCCGGCGAGGTCGCGGAGCACGCCGAACAGCGGCCGGCTGCGCACCGACCCCGCGTCGAAGTTGAGCGCGAACGGCACGTACAGCGCGAGGTAGACGGCGACCACCACCACCTGGACCACGACGGCCGCCCGGTAGCGGCGCCACAGCTCGCGCAGCCGGTGCGGCAGGGGGCCGGCGGTGAAGTACAGCAGGGCGACCAGCCAGAGCATCGGGAACCCCACGAGGGTGCGCTCGACGAACAGCAGACCGACCGCCATCCAGGCGAACGTCGCGGCCAGCGCCGGCCAGCGGGGTGCGCGGAGGTAGGCCACGAACGACGTGAGGGCGAAGATGATCGCGATCAGCATCGGGCCCTGGTTGACGGCCGCGGCCCACCAGATCGTCGCCGGGACCAAGATGGGCGAGAAGAGGAACGCGGTCAGCGGCACGAGCACCGCCCAGCGGGCTCCGAAGAGCCGGAGCAGGAGGCGCAGCATGCCGATCCCGGCCACGGCGGCGAAGAACACGATCTCCGCGGCCGGCCAGCCGTAGGACATCGGGTCGATCTGCGCGTTCACCCAGGTGAGCAGCGCGCCGGCGGGCATCAGGTGGCCGTTGTACGGCGTCACCAGGTAGGACCACGACAACGGCTCCTCGAGAGCCCGCTGGACGAAGTACAGGTCGTCGTAGAAGAACCAGGTGCCCTGGACCTGCCACCACCGGAACGCCGTCGCCGCGGCCACCAGCACGAGGCCGGCCAGGACGACGCGACGGCCGGACGACCGTCCCTGCGGCGCCCGGCGGCCGCCGGGCGGGGTCATCGGACGGTGGCCCCGACCGGCCGCGCCCGCGCGTCCATCCGGGCGAAGAGCCCGATGTTCTTGGCCCGCATGATCGGCCGCTCGAACAGGTAGTACGACATGCTCGCGAGGACGATGGTCACGCCCAGCGTCGTCAGGGCGACCGTCAGGAACCGACCGGTGAAGATGGGGATGTCGAGGACCGAGAAGACGGCGTTCAGCACCAGCATGTGGATCGCGAACACGCCGTAGGAGATCTCGCCGAGCCAGAACATCACCGGCCCGCTGAGCTGGGTGCGGACCCAGCCCTCGCGCTCGGGGCCGAACACCAGCGGCAGGAGGTAGAACACTCCGGCTGCGGCGTACAGCACCACCTTCGAGCCGGCCTCCCAGCCGCCCGGGATCAGCAGCTGGCGCGGTCCGGCCAGGGGGGAGCAGGCGACCGCGAAGATCGCGGTCGCCAGGATCCAGCAGCCGGGCAGGTCGCGGGCGATCCGGTCGAGCACGTGCTCGCGCGGGTCGACGGCCAGGCTCGCCGAGACGGCGGCGAAGCAGACGCCGATGAGGAACCACGGCAGGTAGCCGGGCAGCCACTGGGCGAAGTGGCCCTCGCTGCCGGGGATCTGCGCCACGACCGCCTGCCAGGCGACGCCGGCGACGCACAGCACGGAGGACCCGGCGACGACGACCCGGAGGTCGAGGCGGTGCCCGCGGCCCGGGTGCCAGGTGAGGAGCCAGCACAGCAGCGGCAGCACGAGGTAGAAGGCGACCTCGGTGCAGAGGCTCCACATCTGCGTGAGCGAGCTCGGCAGCAGCACGGGCCGGTAGAGCTGGGTGAGCGTGAGGTTGCTCAGCCAGACCTTCCAGCCGGCGCCGTCGTTGGCCGGGTCGAGGGCGAGCGCTGCCGCGACGACGACCCAGTAGAGCGGGAGGATCCGCAGGGCGCGCTTCCACAGGTAGTGCCGGGTGGAGGGCTCGGGGCGACCGAGGGCGGCGGTGAGGAACCACGGCCTGCTGAGCAGGAAGCCGGAGAGCAGGAAGAAGAGCGTCACGCCGAAGTCGAAGCGCGCCAGCGCGGCCCCGACCCAGCCGTGGTTGATCTGCCCGGTGTTGAAGGCGGAGTGGGTCAGCACGACCATGATCGCCCCGATCGCGCGGACGGCGTTCAGGGTCGGGAAGGTGCGGTCCTGGAAGGTCACGACGCGTCCTGCGTCGCGGAGGTGATCGGCGCGAGAGGACCGGCGGTGAGGTCGTTCGTGCACAGGGCGGCACCGCCCTGGAGGCCGGAGACGGTCACCTGGGACACCTGCTCGCGCGTGCCGGCGTCGGCGACCAGGCCGGTCCTGAGGTAGAGCGCATGGAGTCCTCCCACGATGGTGGCACTGATCGTCTCATCGCCCACCTGCACCGTCACCGGGCTGGGTCCGCTCGCGAGGTAGCCGATCCTGACCCAGACCGCCGAGTGCTCGCGCGTGTCCGGGAGCACGTCGATCCCGGTCGGGGCCAGGGTGATGGTGCGGGGCCGGTCCTCGATCCGGTACCCGCACTGCGACTGCGGCCCGGGCGCGGCCTGCTCGAGCGGCGTCACCACCGTCGGCACCACCGTGCCGCTGTCGGTCACGGTCGACACCCGGTCGACCGCCGCCCGGGGGAACGAGGTCTCGTCCGAGTAGCTCGTCAGCAGGTGGCTCAGGGTGTTGTCGGGGTAGGAGTAGGCACCCATCACCACGACCGGCACGGTGGTGTCGTCGAGCACGACCCGGGTGGGGTCGGCACGCAGCGCGCCCAGCAGGTTGTCGAAGTACGCCTGGGCCGGGTCGTGGGTCTGCCAGTGCCGGACGAAGCCCGTGCTCGACACCGCCGCCACGGCGATGGTGGTGACGACGACGAGCGCCACGCGCCGCGGGTGGTCGAGCAGCTCGCTGGCTCGCCGGCGCTCCACCGGCTCGACCGCGCCGCGCAGCGGCAGCACGGCGAGGGCCAGGGCCACGGCGGTGACCGCGCCGAGCTCGCCCTGGTAGCGGTAGTCGAGGCTCACCTGGGTGCCGAGGTACGTCGCCCGGCCGGCCAGCACCAGCAGCGCGTTCACGGCCAGGAACGCCGCGGGCAGGAGCCAGGCACGCAGGCTCCGGGTGCGAGCCCGGCGGATCTCCCACACCACGAGCGCGACGGCCGCGACCGCGGCCCAGCGCACCGCGCTGCCGGGGTCGGGCAGTGCCGCCTGGTCGAGGAACTCCCACCGCACCGGTCCACCCGCCAGCGCGGGCACGTACCCGCGGCCGACCATGTTCCACACCACCTGGTCGAGCCCGTCGTTCACGGCCGCGCCCGGCGCGAAGTCCAGGGCGAACGCGACGTATGCGACGAGGTAGACGCCGAGCACCCCGGCGTACACCGCCACCCCTCGGGCGTAGGTGCGCAGCACGGTCACCGCCCGCACCCCGAGCGTGCCGCTCGCGAAGTAGGCCAGCGAGACGAAGGCGATCGCCGCGAAGAGCAGCACGGTCTTCTCGTAGAACGCGAGCCCGAAGACCGACCAGCCGACCGTCATCAGGACGTAGCGCAGCTCGCGGGTGCGCAGGTAGGTCGCGTGCGTGCCGAGCCCGGCGAACAGCGCGACGTGCCACGGCAGCTGGTTGACGCCGGCCGCCCACCAGATCGCGACCGGGGTCGTGATGACGCAGAACAGGTAGAACGCGAGCGGCGGCAGGATGCCGGGCCGGACGCCGAACATCCGCACCAGCGTCCAGAGCAGCGCGCCGGCGGCCCCCGCCTGCATGCCCAGCAGCAGGGTGGCGGTGACCCGGAAGTCGTACGGTGCGATCGCGTCGGCCAGCCACGAGAGGTACATGCCGGCCGGCATCACGTGCCCGATGTAGGGCTCGATCGCGGCCGCCGGGCTGGGACCGGCCCCGGCCATGCGCGCCATGAAGTTGAAGTCGTCGTAGTGGTACCACGCCCCGTAGGTCGCCCACGAGCGATAGGCGAGCTGCACGACGATCATCGCGCCGGCGGTGACCAGCACGGCGTGACTGCGCAGCCAGGCCCGGCTCGACACTCCCGCGGGTGCCTCGGTGACGCTCATGCGCTCGGTTCGTCGCCGTCCGGGACGGGCGTGCCGAGGACGAGGTCGCTCACGCACAGGTCGGTGCCGGGCGAGTGGTCCGAGATCTCGACGGAGCGGAACGTCCCCGCGGCCTGGACGTAGACGTCGTGGTCGCCGGCCGGCAGGTCGAGCTCGTGCACCTCCTCACCGGCGGTCAGCGTCAGGGAGACGTCGGTGTCGGCGGCGTAGGTGAGGTCGATCCACCAGCCGCCGCCGATGACGGGCCCGTCGAGGGGGATCACGGTCGTGCCGTCGGCCTCCAGCTCGTAGCCGCAGCCGTCCGTCTTCTTCATCCGGCGGGCCGGGTCGATCCGCACGGGCGTGACCCGGCCGGCGTCGTCGAGGACGTAGAGGGAGTCGACCGAGCTGCGTGGGTACGAGGTCATGTCGGCGTAGGGCCGCAGGATGTGGCTGTAGGAGTTCTCGGGGTACCGGTAGGCCCAGAGCAGCGTCTGCGGGATCCCCGTGTCGACCAGGGGGACCGGCTGCTGGTCGGCGTCGGCCAGCGTCGCGCGCACGTTCGCGAAGAACTCCTCGGACGGGTTGCGGTCCTGCCAGAGCTCGACGTACCGGATGCTCGAGAAGGCCGCGGCCGCGACCACCAGCGTCGCGACGGTCGCGATGAACGCGCGGCCTTCGTAGGAGCGGGGGACGCCGGGTCGCGGCTCGTTCACGTCGACCGCCCCGCGCAGCGGCAGGAACGCGAGGCCGAGGCTGAGGACCACGATGGCGGCCGACTCGGTCTGGTAGCGGTACTCGCGACCGATCTCGGGCCCGACCAGGCCGGCGCGCGCGGTGGCCAGCAGCACCACGTCGGCGAGCAGGCTGAAGCCGATCAGCGACCACGCGCGCTTGCTGATGGTGCGGGTGTAGAAGGCGTACGCCACGACCCCGAGCAGCGCGACCCAGGAGACGAGCATCACCAGGTCGGAGGGGTCGGCGAACGAGCCGACACTGAGCGGCAGCCAGGTCAGCGGGCCGCCGACCACGGCGGGCGAGAAGGCGACGCCCACGAGGTTCCAGGCGATCGGCCCCCAGGCGACCCGGGCCGAGTCGTTCGCGCTGAAGTTGAGACCCCAGTGGACGTACACGGCGAGGTAGCACGTGGCGACGGCTGCGTGGACGACGATGCCGGCGCGGTAGCGGTCCCACAGGCCGCGGAGCCGGACCGGGGTGCTGCCGGTGCCGAACCAGCCCACGGCGACGAGGGCGTACAGGCCGAACAGCAGCAGCGTCTTCTCGAAGAAGAGCAGCCCGAAGGCGGTCCAGAGCAGGGTGGCCACGAGGTGGCGGGTGCGGCGGGTCCGGAGGTAGGCGAGGTGGGAGGTGAGGCCGAACCCGAGCGCGATCTGCATCGGCAGCTGGTTGATGCCCGCGGCGAACCAGATGCCGGCCGACAAGGTGAAGACCCACGCCAGGTAGCCCGCGAGGAGGACCAGTACGAACGCACGGCGGCCGAACATCGCGACCAGGAGGCGGAACATGGCGACCCCGGCGACGGCCTGCATCACGAGGAGGGTGAGCGCCCACGGCCACCACTCGAACACGGCCCACTTCGTGAGCAGCCAGGCGACGGCGAACCCGCCCGGCATCAGGTGGCCGCCGTACGACTCGGTGAGGTAGGCCAGATCGAACGGCTGGTTCATCGCCCGGGACATGAAGGCGAGGTCGTCGAAGTAGAACCACGATCCCGCGAGCGCCCAGGTCCGGAAACCGAGCTGCGCCGCGATCAGGAGCGCGCCCGCCAGGAGGAACTTGTCGGGTCGGCGCAGCACGCCGGGAGTTTGTCACAGGTGTCCGGACAATTTTCGGTCACGGGTGTGACGGACGCCCCAAATCTACCGGTGAGTACTGCTACCGTGCACCGGATCGCACATCCTTGGGAGGGGACGCAGTGAAGCGTAAGTGGTTCGGAATGGTGCTGCTCGGACTGGGCGCATTCCTTCTCGTGGTCGGGGTCCTCGCCACGGTGTGGGCCCCGGGTGTGGTCAAGAAGACTCCGCTCGACGTCGACCAGACGACCCATCTCGACGGCACGGTGAACAAGCTGAACCCGGCCACGGGCGAGATGGAGGAGAACCCGGTCAAGGTCGAGAGCATCAGCAAGGCCGACGCGGACGCCTCCAACGACGACGTCATCGTCTTCGTGCAGACGGCGTGCGTGGTCATCGACGTCGACAACGCCCCCAACTGCGTCGACGGCGACGACCCGCGCCTGGTCACGGCGACCACCGACGTCTTCGCCACCGACCGCGTCAGCGCCGAGGCGATCGCGGACTTCAAGGGTCTGCCCACCGACGCGGTGCCCCATGAGGGCCTCGTGAACAAGTGGCCCTTCGACTCGCAGAAGAAGGACTACACCTACTGGAACGGCACCCTCGACCGGGCGCTTCCGGCGGTCTACAAGGGCACCAAGAACATCCTCGGCATCGACACCTACGTCTACGAGATCAAGGCCGAGAAGGAGCCCATCGACATCGCCGAGGGCATCCCCGGCACGTACGACGACCTCACCACGATCTACGTCGAGCCGAAGACGGGTGCGATCCAGCAGCAGACCGACAGCATGCAGCAGTACCTCGAGGACGGCACGCAGGTCGTGGACCTGAACATCGGGTTCACCGAGGACCAGCAGAAGGCCTTCGCCGACGACGCGAAGACCAACATGCGGATGCTCGACATGATGACCCTCTGGATGCCGATCGTGGGCTTCGTCGGTGGCGCGCTCTGCGTCCTCGCCGGTCTGGCCCTGCTCCTCACGGCGAGCCGTCGCGACAGTGCCGGCAACGAGAAGAGCACGAAGGCGCTGGCCGGCACCTCGAGCTGACCCTCCCTGATCTGACCTCCTTCGGCGTCCGGCTCACCCGAGCCGGGCGCCGAAGATCGCGGTACCGGGGGTGAACCTGCCCCGGACGCCCGACCACCCGCCCCACACGCGGTCGTGGTTGTCGGGCCACTCGGGCTCGAGGAGGTCGGTGATGACGAAGCCGTGGCCGGCGAGCAGCGCGACCCAGTCGCCGAGGGTGCGGTGGTGCTCGACGTACGACACGACGCCGGTGGCGTCGTCGACCTCGACGTACGGCGTGCGGTCCCAGTAGGACTGGCTCGCGAGCAGGCCCGCCTCGGTCGGGTCGTCGGGGAACATCCAGCGGGTCGGGTGCGTGATCGAGAACGCGAAGCGCCCGCCGGGGCGCAGCACCCGCGCGGTCTCGGCCACGGCGTCGGCGATGTCGCTCACGAACTGCAGCGCGCCGAAGGACGAGAACACCACGTCGAACGAGCCGTCGGCGAAGGGCAGCTGGGTGGCGGTGCCGAGGACCGAGGGGACCGCGACCCCGGTCTCGACGTCGATCCGGCGCGAGTGCTGGAGCTGGCGGTGCGAGAGGTCGAGACCGTACGACCGGCCGCCCTGCCCGCGGACCCAGCGGGAGCACTGCCCGGCGCCGGAGCCCACCTCGAGGACGTCGCGACCGGCCAGGTCGCCGAGGATGCGGGCCTCGGCCTCGGTGAAGCCCTCGGGTCCCCAGACGAAGCCGTCGTCACCCAGGAACTCGCCGTGGGTCGACTGGTACTCGTCGGCGTAGCGGTCCCAGTCGGGGCCGTTGGCCCGCCGGGACTCCTCCTCCGTCACGGGCCGGCGCTCGACCCGCACCGGTGGGTGGTTCTCCACGTTCGGAGCGTAGCCCCCCGGGTGGACATCGCCCGCTCCCGCCGGTTGGACGTACGTCGGGCGCCCCGCGTAGGCTTCAGGGTGCGCCGGAGGTCTGCCTGCGTCCCAGACGGAGCGGACCCAGTGCTCGCTTGCCATCACCGGTTGAGTGAAATCGATCTTCGACGTGCCCGCACGACATCATCCATCCAAGGACCCAACTCCCTTATGACGAGCACCATCTCGATTCTTCCCGATTACGACGCGCCTCAGATCGCGATCAACGACATCGGTTCTGAAGAAGACTTCCTCGCGGCCATCGACGCGACCATCAAGTACTTCAACGACGGCGACATCGTCGAAGGCACCATCGTCAAGGTCGACCGTGACGAGGTCCTCCTCGACATCGGGTACAAGACCGAAGGTGTCATCCCGTCCCGTGAGCTCTCGATCAAGCACGACGTCGACCCCTCCGAGGTCGTTTCCGTGGGCGACAAGGTCGAGGCTCTCGTCCTCCAGAAGGAGGACAAGGAAGGCCGCCTGATCCTGTCCAAGAAGCGTGCCCAGTACGAGCGCGCCTGGGGCACCATCGAGCAGGTCAAGGAAGAGGACGGCGTCGTCGAGGGCACCGTCATCGAGGTCGTCAAGGGTGGACTCATCCTCGACATCGGCCTGCGCGGCTTCCTGCCCGCGTCGCTGGTCGAGATGCGTCGCGTCCGCGACCTGCAGCCGTACGTCGGCCAGGTCCTCGAGGCGAAGATCATCGAGCTCGACAAGAACCGCAACAACGTGGTCCTCTCGCGCCGTGCCTGGCTCGAGCAGACCCAGTCCGAGGTTCGCCACGGCTTCCTGACCCAGCTCCAGAAGGGCCAGATCCGCAAGGGTGTCGTCTCCTCGATCGTCAACTTCGGTGCGTTCGTGGATCTCGGCGGCGTCGACGGTCTGGTGCACGTCTCCGAGCTGTCGTGGAAGCACATCGACCACCCGTCCGAGGTCGTCGCCGTGGGCGACGAGGTCACCGTCGAGGTCCTCGACGTGGACATGGACCGCGAGCGTGTCTCCCTGTCGCTGAAGGCGACGCAGGAGGACCCGTGGCAGCACTTCGCCCGGACCCACCAGATCGGTCAGATCGTGCCCGGCAAGGTCACCAAGCTGGTCCCGTTCGGTGCGTTCGTGCGCGTCGAGGAGGGCATCGAGGGCCTGGTGCACATCTCCGAGCTCGCCGAGCGTCACGTCGAGATCCCCGAGCAGGTCGTCCAGGTCAACGACGACGTCATGGTCAAGATCATCGACATCGACCTCGAGCGTCGCCGGATCTCGCTGTCGCTCAAGCAGGCCAACGAGACCGCTGCCGCGGGTGACGTCGAGGACTTCGACCCCACCCTCTACGGCATGGCCGCGACCTACGACGAGCAGGGCAACTACGTCTACCCCGAGGGCTTCGACCCCGAGACGGGCGAGTGGCTCGAGGGCTTCGACGACCAGCGCGCGGTCTGGGAGGACCAGTACGCCAAGGCGCACGCCCGCTGGGAGGCGCACGTCAAGCAGCAGGCCGAGGCCAAGGTGGCCGAGGTCGAGGCCGGCGAGGCGACGACCTACTCCAGCGGTGGCGACGACGTCGAGACCGGCGAGGTCGAGGGCGGTGGCGGCGGTTCGCTCGCCTCCGACGAGGCCCTGCAGGCGCTGCGCGAGAAGCTGACCGGCGGAAGCAACTAACCGGCACGCAGAACCCGTTACGCAACGAAGGCCCGGCCACCGCGAGGTGGCCGGGCCTTCGTCGTTCTCGGTCTCGATACGCCGGTTGCGACCTCCTTCGTCGGTCGTACGGCTACTCGACCTGGCTGCCGGATCCTGTCCTGCGCAAGCTCAGGACAGGGCAGCACATCAGTGCGCGACGGGGGCCCGGAACCGGGCGTCCTCGAAGTGCGAGACCGGCGGGCGCTGGGGCCCCCGGCCGTCACGGACGATGAGGCGGATGGTCGCCACGCTCATCGCCGCCACGATCAGCAGCAGGATCATCAGGTAGGTCATGGCAGTAATACTGCGCCTCGCGAGATCCTGCCACGAGTGGCAGAAAAGTCACCCTACGTTGATTTTCTGCCAGATCGGGTGTTTGCTGGGCCGGTGCAGAAGGTGAGCGTGATCGTGCAGGAAGGCGCCGAGCCGTTCGGGCTCGGCTCGCTGGTCGAGGTGTGGGGGGAGCCCTACCACCCCGAGGACGACAACCCCGTCTTCGACTTCCGGGTGTGCACGCCGCGCCCCGGGGTCGTGCGCGGTCGCTCGGACTACAACCTGGTCGTCGAGCGCGGCCTGGAGGCCACCGAGGACGCCGACCTGGTCTGCCTCGCACCGAAGTACGACTTCCGCGACCACGACCCGGCCGTGCTGGACGCCATCCGCGCCGCCGACGCGCGCGGCGCGACCATCTACGCGCACTGCTCGGGCGTCTTCGAGATCGGCGCGGCCGGGCTGCTGCACGGACGCGAGTGCACGACGCACTGGCGCTACACCGACCTGTTGGCGAGGACCTACCCGGAGGCGAAGGTCAGCCCGGACGTCCTCTACTGCCATGACGGCAACATCCTCACCGGTGCCGGTGCGGCCGCCGGCATCGACGCGTCGCTGCACCTGATGCGCGACCACTTCGGCGCCAAGGTGGCCGCGACGACGGCGCGACGGATCGTCGTTCCCCCGCACCGCGACGGCGGGCAGGCGCAGTTCATCGCGAACGCCGTGCCCGACTGCGACGCCGAGACCCTCGGTCCGCTGCTGCAGTGGATCGTCGAGAACCTCGGTGACGACCTCAGCGTCGAGACGCTGGCCAAGCGCAACCACATGTCGGCGCGCACCTTCGCCCGGCGGTTCCGCGCCGAGACCGGCACCACGCCGCACTCCTGGGTGACCCGGCAGCGGGTGCAGGCGGCCGAGGAGCTGCTCGAGCGCACCGACCACTCCATCGACTGGATCGCCGGCGAGGTCGGCTTCGGCAACGCGGCGACGCTGCGCCACCACTTCGGCCGGGTCCGCGGGCTGAGCCCCCAGCAGTACCGGCGCCGGTTCGCCGGCTAGCTAGGAGTCGGTCAGCCGGCTGCGCAGCACCTTGCCGGTCAGCGTGCGCGGCAGGTCGTCGAGGTGGTGGTACTCCTTGGGTCGCTTCGGTGGCGCCAGCCGCTCGCGGGCGAACGCGTCGAGCTCCGCGGCCGTCGCCGTCCCGACGACCGCGGCGCAGACGCGCTGGCCCCACCGGTCGTCGGGCACGCCGTAGACCGCGACGTCGGTGACGCCGGGGTGCTCCCGCAACGCGTTCTCGACCTCGAGCGGGTAGACGTTGACCCCGCCGGTGATCACCAGGTCCTCGCGGCGGCCGTCGAGGAAGAGGTAGCCGGCGTCGTCGAGGCGCCCGAGGTCACCCACCGTGAACGACTCGCCGCGCCAGGCCGCGGCTGCCTTGTCCGGGTCGCCGTAGTACTCGAAGCGGGCGTACGACGGCACCGCGCACCAGATCGTGCCGTCCTGCTCGACCTGCAGGGTCCGGCCGGGCCGCGCCCGGCCGACGGTGCCCGGCCGCTCCAGCCACTCCTCGCTGCGGCAGGCGGTGAACTGGCCCTCGGTGGCGCCGTAGAACTCCCACGTCGTCCCGTCGGGGAACGCCTCGATCAGGCGGCGCTTGAGGGCGGGCGGGCACGGTGCGCCGGCGTGGGCGACCAGCCGGAAGGAGGACAGGTCCGGGGCGCCGACCCGGTCCCAGTGCGCGAAGAGCCGTTGCAGGTGGGCCGGGACGCAGAACATCGTCGTCGGGCGCTCGACCTCGATCGCCGCGGTGACCAGGGCGGGGTCGAACGGTCCCGGGATGACCACCCGGCCGCCGGCGAGCGCCGTGCCCATCGCGAACCGGAGCGGCGCGGAGTGGTAGAGCGGGCTCAGCACCAGGTTGACGTCGGTGTCGGTGAAGCCCCACAGGTCGCGCTCCTCGGCGAGCAGGGCCGCCGCGTCGGGCTCGCTCAGCACGCCGCTGTAGACGCCTTTGGGCACGCCGGTCGTGCCACTCGTGACGTGCATCGGCCGGGCCAGGGGGAGACCCGACGCGCGGGTCAGCTGGTCGAGGTCGGAGCCGGACCCGATGACGAGGTCGGGGGAGAGGGTGCCGAGGACCCGGTCACCCTCGTGCAGTGCGTCCGTCACGGGGCACACACTAGGGAACTCACCCTCGTCCGCGGACATGGACGGGTATGCAGGGAGGCACGGTGGCCACCGACCACGGTGAGCGGGTGACTGACCGGCTGGGGTCGAGCGAGCGGATGCAGGGGGTGTTGGCTGCGATCGACAACCTGCCGACCCACGAGCGCGAGGTGCTCGGGTTGGTCGTGTGGTCGGGCCTGACCTACGAGCAGGCCGCGGCCGCGCTCGACGTCCCCGTGGGGACCGTGCGGTCCCGCCTCTCCCGGGCCCGCGCCCGGCTCGCCGACCAGACCCGAGGAGACCTCGATGAGTGACCTGACCCCGCCTCCCGACGAGCCGATGCCGGAGCGGACCCGGGCCAGGATCCGCGCCGACCTGCTGGCCGCGACCCGGGACGGCGAGCCGTCCCGGGCGCAACGCTGGCTGCTGCCCGGGGTGGCCGCCGCGGCGGTCGTCCTCGTGGTCGGCCTGGCCGCGTGGGCCGTGCAGGTCGGCGGTGACGACGACTCCGCAGGCACGCCCGTGGCGTCGACATCGACATCGACGTCGGGCGCCCCGACGGGCGCGACGCCCAGCGAGACCCCGTCGCGGGCCCCCTCGGCGAAGACCACCGGCAACCAGGACGGCGGCGACGAGGCGGGCACGAACCCGTGCGTGGACGAGCTGGCCGACGTGCTGCCGGGTGCCGATCCGGAGGCGGCGTTCCCGGAGGCAGACGGCGGGACCACGACGTTCTGGGTCAAGGGCGACCGGTTCGTGCTCTGCGACGTCCGGGCCGGCACGACCACCGTGCACAAGCCGCTCCCGATGACGCCCGTCGAGCAGGTGGAGACCTACCGCGTCAGTAGCATCTTCGCCCCGGCGAACGGGGGTGGCTTCCGGGCGATCCGGGTCGCCGGCGGGCTGGTTCCGGAGGGATTCATGGCATACGACGTGAGCTACACGTTCCCCGACGGGCACACCGAGCAGGCGACGACGACCATGGACCCGCACGGCCGCACGTGGTGGCGGATGGTCTACGCGTACGTCGACGACGGCGGCAACGAGATGGAGCAGACCCCCATCCACGTGGTCGTCCGCTACTCAGGGGTGCAGCGGAGCTACGACCTGCAGTGGGGCATCGACACCTGCGCCCAGGCCAACCACGGCTGCTGATCAGCCGGTGAGCCCCAGGTCGGCGGCCAGCTGGCCGGTCACCTGCGCGAAGTGGGCGTCGTGGTCGAGGATCCCGCGGTGCATGTGGCCGACGAGCTCCAGCGAGGTCCGCCCGGCGCCGTACGCCGGCGTCGGCCCGACGCCGTGGGCCGAGGTCTGCCGGGCCACGGCCCTGGGTCAGGCTGCCGAGCTCACCAGCCCGCCGCGCACCAGCGCGGCGTAGCGCCCACCGCGGAGCAGCAGCTCCTCGTGGGTGCCGAGCTCGACGACCCGGCCGTGGTCGAGGACGGCGATCTGGTCGGCGTCGCGGACCGTCGAGAGCCGGTGCGCGATGGTGATCGTGGTCCGGCCGACGGCGAGGTCGTCGAGCGCGGCCTGGACGGCGCGCTCCGTCTCGTTGTCGAGGGCGCTCGTGGCCTCGTCGAGCACCAGGATCCGCGGGTCGCGCAGCAGCGTCCGGGCGATCGCGAGCCGCTGCTTCTCGCCACCGGAGAACCGGTGGCCACGGGAGCCGACCATGGTGTCGTAGCCCTCGGGCAGCGCCTCGATCACGTGGTGGATCCGGGCCGCCCGGGCCGCGGACTCGATCTCGGCACCGGTGGCATCCGGCTTCGCGTGCAGCAGGTTGTCGCGCACCGACGCGTGCAGGAGGTAGGTCTCCTGGGTGACCACGCCGACGGTCGCCGCGAGGTCCTCGAGGGTCAGGTCGCGCAGGTCGACCCCGTCGATCCGGACCGCACCGCCGGTCGGGTCGTGGAGCCGCGCGACCAGCGACGCGAGCGTCGTCTTGCCGCTGCCGGTCTCGCCGACCAGGGCCAGCGACCCGCCGGCCGGGACCGTGAGGTCGATGTCGGTCAGGACCGGTGCGTCGCCGTACGAGAAGCCGACGTGGTCGAAGCGGACCTCACCGCGCGGGTGCTCGAGGCGCACCGGATCGGCCGGGTCGTCGATCTCGACGGGGAGGTCCTGGTACTCGAAGATCCGGCTGAAGAGCGCCAGCGAGGCGGTGACGTCGGCCTGGACGTTGAGCAGGCCCATCAGGGGGCGGAAGAGCGCGGCCTGGAGGGCCACGAAGGCGACCAGGGTGCCGATGGTCATCCCGCCGGACGTCGCCGGCAGGCCCGCGGCGAGGTAGAGGGTGGCGGGTACGGCGGCGAAGACGACGTTCATCGTCGCCATCCGCCAGCGCCCGGCCAGCTGGGAGCGCACCTCGAGGTCGACGAGCTCCGCCGAGGTCTGCTCGAAGCGGCGAGCCAGGGTCGGTGCGGCGCCGAGGGTCTTGGTGAGCTGGATGCCGCTGATCGAGAGACCCTCCTCCACCTGGACGTGGAGGTCGGCGAGCTTCGCCTGGCGGGCGGAGGTGACGGCGTACCGCATCCGCGCGACCTGGCGGGTCAAGACGACCGCGGGCGGGAGCACGACGAAGGTGATCAGGGCGAGCTGCCAGCTCAGGGCGAGCATCGCGACCAGGGTGCCGACGACGGTGGTGAGGTTGGCGGCGATGGACGTGGCCGTCGAGGTGACCACGGACTGCATGCTGCCGATGTCGTTGACGACGCGGGACTGGATCTCGCCGCCGCGGGTGCGGGTGAAGAAGCCGACCGACTGGCGCTGCAGGTGGCCGAAGAGGTCGGAGCGGAGCCGGTGCATCACCCGTTGGCCGACGGTCGTGGACTGCCAGGTCTGCACGACGCCGATCGCGGACGACGCGAAGGCGATGCCGACCATGGCGAGCACGATGCCGACCAGGAGGCCGACGTCCTGGCGGGGGATGGCCTCGTCGATCACCCGCTTGACGAGGAACGGCTGGGCCAGCCCGATGAGCGAGCTGACGACGATCAGGGCGACCACGAGGGTCAGCCGGGCCCGGTGCGGCGCGAACAGGCGGCCGATCCGGCGCAGCGAGACGGGGGCGTCGGCGAGCTGACGCTGGTCGGCCAACCTCGACTGCGGGTCTCGGGACTGGGGATTGCGGCCTCCGCGGCCGCGGCTCATGGACTCCTCCATGCGCTCACCTCTTCCGGGTGGAGATCAGGTCATATGCTGAGGTTACCTCATGTTGAGGAAACAACAGCATTCGCTAGGATGTTCCCGTGCACACCCACGACGACTCGACCAGCGACCTGCTGATGACCGCGGCGCGGTCGATGCGCCGGTCCTTCGGCGAGGCGATGGCGGCCTGGGACATCACGCCCAGCCAGGCCCGGGCGCTGCGGATCGTGGGGGAGCTGGGCGCGGTGCGCCTCTCCGTGCTGGCCGACCGGCTGCGCATCGCGCCGCGCTCGGTCACCGAGGTCGTCGACGCGCTCGAGGCGCGGTCGCTCGTGGCGCGACAGCCCGACCCGGCGGACCGCCGGGCGACGAGCGTCGTGCCCACGGCCGAGGGGGTCCGACTCGGCACGGCCCTCGAGGAGGCCCGCCGTACGGCGACGGAGCAGCGGCTCGCCGTGCTCAGCGACGCCGACCGGGCCGAGCTGGACCGGATCTTGCGGTTGCTGGTCGCTCAGGAGTAGCGGTGGCTCTTGGCCGTGTGGCCGGCCTCACGGGTGCAGGTGCGTCCGCTGATGGCTCGGTGGCCGCAGAGGCCTTCCGCCGACTCCTTCGTCGTCTCCTTCGCTGGGTCGGCCTTCGGCAGCTTGGGTGCCGCGGTCTTGGCGGGCCTGGCGGCCTTGGCTGCGGCTTCGTACTTGGCCTCGCGCATCGCCCGCAGGGCGTCCATCTTGCTCATCGTCGCTTCACCCGATGAGCCTAGGCGGAGCCACCGACAGTTCCCGGCAGGCGCGAGCCGGCTCAGGCGACGAGCGTCCAGACGCCGGGGTGGGTCTCGACGAACCTTGGTCTGACCAGGGGTGGTGCGGTCGAGGAGTACTGGTGTCCGGTGGGGGTGGTGGTCTCGACGTGATGTCGGGGGCCGGGGCTGGGTCTGGCTCGCCAGCCGGGTGCTTGTTTGGCGTAGTTGCAGGCCTCGCAGAGGCCCTGGCCGTTGGTTTCGCTGGTCTCGCCGCCCTCGGCGACCGCTTTTACGTGGTCGGAGGGGCGGATGGGTGCGTCGCACCAGGGGGTGCGGCAGCGTTGGTCGCGTAGGCGGATCAGCTGGCCGAGCTTGTCGGGCATCAGGCGGGCGCGGGAGTCCATCGCGACGAGGCGGCCGGTCTCGGGGGTGGCGTAGAGGCGGCGGAGCCAGGCGCCGGTGGTGCCGGCGAGCTCGCGGGCGAGGTCGGGGGGGATCGGGCCGTAGCCATCGAGGTGGGCGGCGTCGTTGAACTGGTCCCACAGGACGTGGTCGCTGACGACGAGGTTGATCATCACGCCCGGTGCGACACCGGTGGCGGCGTCGGAGCCCAGCACCCGACGGACGAGGGTGTCGGCCATGATCTGGCTGCGGCTGCGTTCGTCGCCCGCCGCCCGGGCCCGGTCGGCCTCGCGGGTCAGCACGGCGTAGACCGCGACCCCGTCTTTGACCGGGAGGAGGGCGGAGAACTGGCTCATCACGTCGGGCGCCGGTCGCAGGGTCACGCGGCGGTCGCGCTCGGCGCGGCTCCGGCGCTCGATGACCGAGTGCGGGTCGAGCTGGTAGGCGAGCCGGCGGACCTCGGCGACGAGCTCGCCGTCGCCCATGGCCTCGATCCGCTCGGGGTTGCCCGCGATCTCCGCGTCGACCGTCAGCCGGTCCTCGAGGCTCAGGCAGGCGGTCTCGCGGGCCACCAGCATCGCCTTCCACTCGCTGATCCGGCCGCCACGGAACGCGGCCCTCGTGTGAGGGAGCTCGGTCGAGAGGATCTTCGCGAGACCGACGTGCTGCTGACCCCGGTGCGGCGACTCGCGCCGCGCGAGGGCAACCTGCGCAGCGACACCTCGGCCCTGCCGCTCGGCCGGGACACCCTGGGCCGCCTGCTCGGCGCACTGGGAGGCGTCGAAGTCAGCGGTCACCACCGCCTGCGCGGCCTCCGCCGCACACTTCAGCTCCTCCAGTGCGCGGATCAGGTCGATCCTGGCGGGATCCTCGAGGTGGCGGTCCAGGGTGCCGAGTCGGCGCGTCCAGTCGTTCACCGTGACGGTGTCGACAAGAACGCGTGAATCGAACATAGGTTCGATTATACGCCAGGTCACGAGAAAGGCAAGCAGCGGGACGCACTCGTTTGAGATTTCAGCCCGAGGCCTGCCCCTTCTGAATGGGGGCACTCGGTTTGCTGATCGGGTCTCGGTCGCGGCGTGCGCTACCAGCGGTAGATCCGGGGCATCGACGATCGCGCCTCATCGGCGGCGAAGCGACGCAGGTCTGGGGGAACATGCTCACTGCATCCGGGGCGGGAAGTTGCGTTTCCCGTGACGAGTGCCCGGCTGCAGTCCTAACGTGCGGAGCATGGGTTGGTTCAGCCGCAACAAGCCGTCGCAGATCCCCGCCACCGCAGAGGCTGGCTGGTACGCCGATACGGCCGGCGCCGGACAGCTTCGCTATTGGGACGGCGCTGCATGGACCGACCGCGTTGCGGCGACGCCAGACCAGCAGACGCCAGCCGCGGAAGAAGCACCAACAGCTCATGGGACGCGGGCCAGTGACGGGCGACCGTTCGGCCGGCCCGTGCCGCCGTGGACAGAGAAGCTCGCGCACCAAGACATCGTGGGCGAGTCCTTCCACGAAGACGCGTTCAAGGCGATCGCGGCGGAGTACGGGCAACGTAGCCTGCCCGACTACGGCTACGAGATCCCCGAAGCCGTAGCCGTGATCGTGCCAGACCCTGAGAACGCGTTCGATCCCAATGCGGTCGCCGTTTGGGTAGAAGGCAAGCACCTCGTTGGGCACCTCCCGCGAGATGTCGCGGCCGCGTACGCGCCCAAGCTTGAGGCGCTCGACCGAGGCACCTACCTGCAAGTGCCGGCACGGGTATGGATCGGGCGCGACGATTGGGACCGGGACACCGGCGCTAGAAAGAAGAACGGGGTTCGCGGCAGCGTCAGCGTCCGTCTGCCCGACCCGAACGGCGTTACCGCGTTCAACGATCTACCCGACGAACCCCACACAGTCCTGCCCTGGGGGCGTGCCGTCCAGATTGCGGGCGAAGAACTGCATATGGAGGTGCTGCGCACTTTCGCGCTGGGGACCGACCCGCGCCACGTCGCGGCAACACTGCATGTGGTGGAAGAGCCCCGCAGGACTGGCGACCCGGTACGCCTCGTAGAAGTCCGCCTGGATGGCGAACGCGTCGGCGTGATGAGCAAGGCGATCAGCGAGCAGATTCACGATCTGGTCGCATTCGTCGCCGACAAGGGCCGAGTGCCCGTGGCTCGGGCGATCGTCAAGGGTTCGGATCTGCGCGCCGAGGTGACGGTTCACGTCGCGCGCACCAGCGACGTCTCGCACAAGTGGCTCGATGCAATCCAGGCACCCTGACCGGAACGCTGGGAACGTGCGCCGACGGCGCTGACGCCGCGGATAGACGCGGCTACGCACCGATCGCGCCAGCCTGCCGCTGGACCGCCGAGCAGGTCCGTAGGAAGGTGTGGCGGTGATCATCCCTGAGGTTCGCCCGCTCCCGGGTAGGGACGTAGCGAACATCGTGCAGCTTCTCAAAGCACAGCAACACCGTGTCCACGAATGGGTGTCGGGCAGTGCTGACGAACGGCTCACCAGGTATCACGAGTGGGCCTCACAGACTGCGGACCTTCTCGAAGGCGTCCTGGCCACCGACGCCGTGGATCGGCTCATTCGAACGCCGCGGCACGACCTGATGATGAGCAAGGCCACGGCCTTCAATGTCGGAATGGTGAACCACACCCTCAACGCCGAATCGAGATGGCAGGACAACGGCCTTCAAGTTCTGATCGACCAGCTGGAGGCCGCCGCGGCGGCTTGAGCGTCATGGCCGGAGACCATTCTCGTGCCCGACACGAACATCTACCTTCACCAAGACTCCTACTTCGACCACATTCCGTGGCGAGAGCTGAGTGGTAGCTCCAATCCTGTTCGGGTCTTGATTCCTGCCGCAGTGTTACGTGAGCTCGACAAGAGCAAGAACGGCAACGGGCAGAACAAGGTCAGCGATACCTGCAAGGAAACGGTCCGCACCCGCGCGCGCGTGACATCGCGTCGGATCCGGACGCGTTTCGCATCCCCGCTGGATGTCGTGGAACTGGACGAAGGAGTAACACTTGAGTTGCTGCTCGACGCTCGACAGCATCGTCGTCTCGAGCGGGAAGACGATGAGCTCATCGAGCGCGCTGACGCGATCCAGTCTCTAGCTGGCCGAGAGGTGCACATCGTTACCGTAGACGGGAACATGCAGTTCGCTGCTCAAGTCGCGGGAGTTGGTGTCTTGCCTCTAGCCGACTAGGCCTTGTGCCTCGCGAATCAAGCGGCGCAATGACGCGCCTCAGACTTTGACGACTGACCGGTCCAGGCGTAGCGATTCCAGCAACGTACGGGTTGGCGCGATCTGCCCGCCGCCAGCCTTGCATCCGCACCACGAATGCGCCGGAACTGCTGTTGTACTCGCAAGCGCCAGGTGACGTGGGCGCTTACCGGTATGGCGCGTTGCTGAGCTCCACTTCAGCGACGTGGCCGGTCCGTACAAGAAGCGACCTCATACCGATACGTGCGGATTCGTTAGCGGGCCCAGGGCCAACAAGGACCTTCCTGACCGGGAGCTGGGGGTGATCTGTGACTGTCCACCAAGCCGGCTCGCCGACAGCTCTGTCTGGCGGCACGGCCAGGCGCACATACGGTGCAACGCCGTACTTGCTTGGGCGATGCCTTACGGCGTTGCTGTTGAGAGCCGAAATCGCGACCATCCGGACCTCTCGCTCCACCTCGAACGCAGGGTGCTTACAGTGGCAGAGCAGTCCCGCGAGAGGGTCTGCTGCACGGATAGGT
>NZ_BDJE01000043.1 GCF_002117935.1 Nocardioides sp. PD653-B2
ACCTGATGGCCGGGTACATCTCTAGCCCTTCCTCAGCTGGGCCACGTGCAAGGTCACGAAGCGGCCCAGCACCGAGTCGCTGTCGACCGTGTCGGGGTCGGACGCGGAGTAGTCGCCGGTGACGTGGAACGTGTAGGTGCCGGCGCGCGCCGACTCCGGCAGCCGGACCGTGGCCAGCGCCGTGCCCGACCCGGCGACCGGGTCGCTGGTGGTCGTGCCGACCACCTGGCCCGACGGGTCCAGGACCTCGACGGTGTAGCTGAAGAAGCTCGCGCCGACGGTCCCGCCGGACGGGAAGGCCAGGCTCACCGACAGGGTGCGGGTCCGCTTCCGGACGGGGACGTCGTACGACGTGCTGTCCGTGCCGCCGGCCGTCGCAGGCGGGGCGGCGTGCACGAAGAAGTCGGAGCGCAGCACCGTGGTGTGGTCCGCGGCCAGGACCCGCTTGTCGGCCCGGGCGGCCGCCGTGCGCAGGTCCCGCTGCCAGTTCGGGCCGCGGACCAGGCCGACGGCCCGGTCGAGGTCGGCGTAGCCGTAGCCGACCTGCCAGAAGGGCAGCGAGGTCGTGCCGCCGGCCGCCTTCACCGGCGTCGCGGTGGCCTGCAGGGCGAGCCGGACCTGGTCCGGCGTGAGCCGCGGCTGGGCCTGGAGCAGGACGGCGGCGGCGCCGGCGATGTGCGGCGAGGCCATCGAGGTGCCCGAGGCGGTCGCGTTGTCGTCGGGGGCGCACGGACCGATCAGGGTGCCGGCGCTGTCGCAGGTGGAGCTGATGTCGACGCCGGGCGCGGTGATGTCCGGGTGCACCAGGCCGATCCGGTCGCCGGTGTAGGTCGTGTGGTCGTCGGCGCCGATCCCGGTCGCCCGCGAGTTGTCGTGGGCCAGTCCGTTGGAGGAGAAGTCACCGCGGAAGCGGTCGACGGTGCCGGCGGCCACCGAGATCACCCAGGGGGCCTGGGAGAACGGGTTGAGGCTCATCGGCACCGCGCCGCTGCCGGAGTTGCCGGCCGCGAAGACGACGGTGACGCCGCGGTCGGCGACGGCCTTGGTCGCGACGGCGACCGGGTCGTTCGGGTCGAACTGACGGTAGCTGTTGCCCCACGAGTTGTTGACGACGTCGATGCCCATCAGGTCGGGCTGGTCGAGCATGTAGTCGTAGGCCGTGACGACCGCGGTGGTGAAGAGCACCAGGCCGATCGAGAAGCACGCGATGTCAGCGTCCGGTGCGACGCCCAGGCGGCTTCCGTCGGCAGCCGAGGTGGAGTCCGCGCCGATGATGCCGGCCACGTGGGTGCCGTGCCCGCTGCCGAGGTCGGTGTTGCTCAGCGGGCCCTGGTCGACCGGGACCACCAGCGTCGGCTGGGTGCCGGCGTTGGCGTACTCCGGGCTGGCCAGGGTCACGTTGTGGACGACGTGGTCGGCGAGGTCGGCGTGGGTGGCGTCGCAGCCCGAGTCGACGACGCCGACGGTGACGCCCTTGCCGGTGAGGCCCTGCTGGCGCAGCGACGCCGCGGCCGCGGGGGAGGAGGACATCGCGTTGCTGGACGTCGTGTCGAGGAGCTCGAGCCGCTCGTCGGGGTAGACGTCGAGGCCGATCCCGGAGCTGACGGCCTCGACCATCGCGGCCACCGGGCCCTGGACGAGAGCGAGTGGCAGCTGCTTCATCGGCTGCACGGTGAGGCCGAGCGCCTCGAGTGCGTGGGTGTCGCCAGCCGTCGGCACCGCGTCGAACGTGACGATCGCGCGGCCGTCGGGCGTCCCCTCGGCCAGCAGGCGGTCGAGGCCGAGGTGGAGGCCGGCCGGGGCCGGGGCAGGGCCGGCGGAGGCGGGGCTGATGCCGGCCAGCGGCCCGGTCAGGGAGAGGGCGGCGGCGAGGGCGCAGGTGAGCGCGAGCAGCCGGGTGCGCGAGGATGGCATGGATGATCCGATCTCGTGAGGTGCCCCGACAACGCCGTACCCGGTTGCTGGGTTACGTCGTGCTCCTGGCTGCGCTGCTCCTGCCCGCCCCCGCGTACGCCGATCCGCTGCCGACCGGCACCGACGTCGACTACCAGCTGGGCGGCAACCGGCCGGTGCCCGACCACGTCGGCATCGTCGTCCGCGACCGCCGGTCGGCGCCGGCCGCCCGGCGCTACAACATCTGCTACGTCAACGGCTTCCAGACGCAGAGCAACGAGCGGTCCTTCTGGCGACGGCACATGAACCTGGTGCTGAAGCAGGACGGCAAGCCGGTCGAGGACTCCGCCTGGGACGAGTGGCTGCTCGACCTGCGCACGCCGTCCAAGCGCACGGATCTCGCTCGCATCGTGGGGCGGTGGGTCACGGGCTGTGCCCGGGACGGTTTCGACGCCGTGGAGTTCGACAACCTCGACTCGTTCACGCGCAGCCACGGGCTGCTGTCGCGCCGGCAGGCGATCTCGTACGCGCGGCTGCTGGTGCGGCGCGCCCACGCCGCCGGGCTCGAGGCCGGCCAGAAGAACCTCGCGGGCTTCGACGGCACCACGATCGGCTACGACTTCGCGGTCGCGGAGGAGTGCGGGCGCTACCGCGAGTGTGCGGCGTACGTCGAGGACTACGGCGACCTCGTGCTCTCCATCGAGTACCGCGCGCAGGACTTCCGCTGGACCTGCGCGCACGTCGGCGACCGGCTCGCCGTGGTGCTGCGTGATCGCGACCTGAGCCCGTCGGGGGTGCGCCGGTGGTGCTGAACGACACGGGCCTGCACACGACGTCGCTGGGGGAGACCGGCCCGCTGGTCGCCTTCTGCCACGGGCTCTTCGGGCAGGGGAAGAACTGGACCACGATCGCCAAGGCGTTCGCCGAGGACCACCGCGTGCTGCTCGTCGACATGCCGCACCACGGGCGCTCGACGTGGAGCGACCACTTCGACTACATCGACGTCGCCGACCGGGTGGCCGAGCTCTTCAGCGAGGACGACCCGGTGCGCCTGGTCGGACACTCGATGGGCGGCAAGGCGGCAATGGTGCTCGCGCTACGTCACCCGGCGCTGGTCGAGCGGCTCTGCGTCGTCGACGTCTCGCCGGTGGAGTACGAGGAGCGGAGCGAGTTCGCCGGCTACATCGAGGCGATGCTGGCGCTCGACCTCTCCCGGCTCGAGCGGCGCAGCGACGCCGACGAGGCGCTGACCGACGCGGTCCCCAACCGGACGGTGCGCAGCTTCCTGCTCCAGAACCTCCGCCACCACGACGGCGCGTGGTCCTGGCAGCCCAACCTGGAGGTGCTGGGCCGCGACCTCGCTATGCTCGGCGACTGGCCGGAGGACGCGCTGGCGGCGACTCCGCCGTACGAAGGCAAGACGCTGTGGGTCGCGGGGCAGAACTCGTCCTACGTCCGTGACGAGTACGCCGCCGCGATGGACCGCTGGTTCCCGCGCAACCGCCGCGTGACGATCAAGGGCGCCGGGCACTGGGTGCACTCCGAGCAGCCGCAGGTCTTCACCGAGGTGCTGCGGCGGTTCCTGGAGCAGTAGCCCCGCGGCTCAGGGGATGACGGGCTGCGGCTCCGTGTCGGGGAGGTCCGGGTCGGCCGTCGGCTCCGGGTCGAGCGACGGGATCACATCGGGCTGGATGGTGTCGGGGTCCTGCGGGGTGGTGGTCATCTCTTGCTCGTACCCGATGTCGTCGGGCCTACGCGTCTACCGCCGGTGGTCATCGTGGAGGCTGCGGCCGCTTTCCGCCCCGTCGGTGGTTGAGGAAGGCGC
>NZ_BDJE01000044.1 GCF_002117935.1 Nocardioides sp. PD653-B2
CAACAACCGACTGAATCCGCCAAAGTTCTGCGAGGTGGTGGGTGGTTTCGAGGCTCGTCGCTGGCGCTCCTCGCACCTCAACCACCGGGCGGAAGCCGGCAGGCCGCCGCGAGCACTGCCTACCTGTTCTCGTTGTCAGCCTTGTCGGTCGCACCCGAAGCAGTCCGCGGGCCACATCAGGCAGGGTGGTCGGGCTGCGGGGGTTTCGAGACAGGCGCTGCGCGCCTTCCTCAACCACCGGAGGGCGTGCGCGCCTTCCTCCACCGCCGGGGAGGGCGTGTGCGCCTTCCCCGACCACCGGGGCGGCGACCGCGATCAGCGGTGGGTCAGCGCGCCCGCACCACCTCGGTCGAGGGACCGGGCGATCACCATCCGCTGGATCTGGTTGGTGCCTTCGAAGATCTGCATCACCTTGGCCTCGCGCATGAAGCGCTCGACCGGGAAGTCGCGGGTGTAGCCGTAGCCGCCGAGCACCTGGACGGCGTCGGTGGTCACCCGCATCGCGTTGTCGGTCGCGACCAGCTTGGCGACCGACGCCTCGCGGGAGTACGGCAGGCCGGCGTCCTTGAGCCGCGCGGCGTGCAGCATCGTCGCGCGGGCCGACTGGATCGCGGCCTCCATGTCGGCGAGCACGAAGCCGAGGCCTTGGTGGTCGATGATCCGGGCGCCGAAGGTCTCGCGCTCGCGGGCGTAGGCGACCGCGTGGTCGAGGGCACCCTGGGCGAGACCGGTGGCGACGGCGGCGATGCCGAGCCGGCCGGCGTCGAGGCCGGCGAGCGCGATCTTCAGGCCCTGGCCCTCGTCGCCGAGGCGGCGCTCGACGGGGATCCGGACGTCGTCGAAGCGCATCGTCGCGGTGGCCGACCCGGTGAGGCCCATCTTGTGCTCGGGCGGGTCGGCGCTCAGGCCGGCGGTGTCGGCGGGCACCAGGAAGCACGAGATCCCGTTGCGCTCGTCGCTGGTGCGAGCCATCACCTTGTAGAAGTCGGCGTGCCCGCCGTGCGTCGTCCATGCCTTGGCGCCGTTGAGCACGTACTCGTCACCGTTGCGGCGGGCCCGCGTCGTCATCGCCGCCGGGTCGGAGCCGGCGTGCGGCTCGGAGAGGCAGTAGGCGCCGAGCAGCTCACCGCCGAGCATGTCGGGCAGCCACCGCTGCTTCTGCTCCTCGGTGCCGGCCGTGGCGAGGCCGAAGCAGCTGAGCGCGTGCACGGACATGCCGACGCCGACGCTCGCCCAGACCGACCCGACCTCCTCGAGGACCTGGAGGTAGACCTCGTACGGCTGGCCACCGCCGCCGTACTCCTCGGGGTAGGGAAGGCCCAGCAGCCCCGCCCGGCCGAGCATCCGGAAGACCTCGCGCGGGAAGGCCTCGTCGCGCTCGGCGCCGGCAACCAGGGGGCTGAGCTCCTTGGTCGCGAGCTCGCGCACCAGCGCGATCAGGTCGACGGCTTCGTCGGTGGGGAGCAGGCGAGAGGCGGGCATGAGTACCAGAGTACGCCGACTGGTACTGATAGCGTCATCGCGTGCCGCCGCCCCGCCACCAGCTCCTCGACGAGCTCATCGAGCTGTTCCTGGCCGAGGGCTTCTTGGAGTTCGGCGTCGGCGACCTCGCCGCCCGGCTCCGCTGCTCGCGCACGACGATCTACCAGGTCGCGGCGAGCAAGGAGCAGATCGTGCTGGCCGCCGTGCGCGGCTTCTTCCGCCGCGCCGCGGAGCGGATCGAGGCCCAGGTCGCGGCGGAGCCCGACCCCGGTGCCCGGCTCGCGGTCTACCTGAACGCGGTCGCCGAGGAGCTGTCGCCGGCGTCGGAGCGCTTCTACGCCGACCTCCAGGCCTACGCGCCCGCGGCCGAGATCTACGAGGAGAACACGCGGCTCGCGGCGCGACGCGTGCAGGACCTGGTCACCGCCGGGGTCGCCGCCGGCACGCTCCGCGCCGTCGACGCCTCCTTCGTCGGTGCGGCGGTCGCCCAGGTGATGACCGCGATCCACGGTGGCCGGATCGCGGCCGCGTCCGGTCTCGCGGACGCCGAGGCGTACCGCGCGCTCGCCGACCTGGTGGTGCACGGCGTGGGCGGGTCCACACCCTGACCACCCCGCGGGCCGGCGTACGCCGCCTGAGAGAGTGACCGTCATGAGCACCCTGCCCGACTCCCTGACCGGCACGACCGTCGCCGTCCTCGGCGGCACCGGCCCCCAGGGCCGTGGCCTGGCCCGGCGCTTCGCCGCGGCCGGCCTCCCGGTCGTCATCGGCAGCCGCAGCGCCGAGCGGGCGGCGGACGCCGCGAGCGAGCTGGCCGCGGCGGTCGGCGGGGACGTCACCGGTGCCGACAACGCCGGCGCGGCCACCGCCGGCGACATCGTCGTGGTGGCGGTCCCGTGGGACGGCCACGGCGAGCTGGTCGCGAGCCTCGCGACCGAGCTGGCCGGCAAGGTCGTCGTCGACTGCGTGAACCCGCTCGGCTTCGACAAGCAGGGTGCCTACGCACTGCCCGTCGAGGAGGGCTCGGCCGCCCAGCAGGCGCAGGCGCTGCTGCCCGACAGCACCGTGGTCGGTGCGTTCCACAACGTCAGCGCGGTCCTGCTCGAGGACCTCGAGGTGACCTCGGTGGACACCGACGTGTTCGTGCTCGGCGACGTGCGCGAGGCGACCGACCTGGTCCAGGACCTGTGCGCGACGATCCCGGGCGTGCGCGGCATCTTCGGCGGCCGGCTCCGCAACGCCCACCAGGTCGAGGCGCTCACGGCCAACCTGATCAGCGTCAACCGGCGCTACAAGGCCCATGCGGGGATCCGCGTCACCGACGTCTAGACCGACGGATATCCTGCATTAGACTGTTCTAACAGGAGATTTCTCCGTCTGGTGTGCGTGACATCACCCTGTTTTTGGTCGAATCGGGTCCGTAAGGGCCATAGGATTGATGGTGCGCCGGTCGGCTGACGTCTCGCTGCCGTGCGCCACTCACCACGAGACCCACGAAGCGGTCGACGCGCAGCCCTGCGCATCGGTCGCCTCGGCTTGTTGTGCGCGCCAGCGCTGGAAGAGCAGAACAGTGACCATCTCCCTCGCGACCGCGGTCGGCCTCGCCGGCACCGTGCTCGCCTTCGCCTACACCGTCCCGCAGCTGCGCAAGCTGATCCGCCTGCGCTCGGCCGCGGGCGTCAGCGTCGCCTCGCTGGCCAACTCCACCATCAGCGGCGTCGCGTGGACGGCGTACGGCGTGGTCGAGCACGAGATCTGGGTGACCCTCCCGGCGTTCTTCGCGCTCCCGGCCACCGCGGGTGCGTTGGTGCTGGCGTGGTTCCGCGGCGGGTCGCGGGACCGGCTCTGGCTGCCCGTGGTGTGGCTGGTGACCATCGTGACCGCGACGGCGCTGGTGCCGGTCGTCGGCGCGCTGCCGATCACGGTCCTGCTCGGCTGCTCGGTCGCGTTGATGATCGCGCCCGCGGCGATCACCGCCTGGCGCAGCCACGACGTGTCCGCGATCGCTGCCTCGGCCTGGGCGATGCTCATCGTGGACGCACTGCTCGCCGGCGCCTACGGCCTGATGGCCCAGGTGGACGCGAACCTGCTCTACGCCGCCGTGGCGATCACCGGCTCGCTGGTGATCCTCGTCCGGATCGGGATGCCCGCCCACGTGCACGCCCGGCTGGTGCCGCTGCCGGGCGGGGCGGTCGCCGTCGACCCCACGCTGGACCGCGAGGACCTCGACCTCGTCGCCTGACCTTGCGATGCTGCTGGCATGGCCCGGCTGACCTACTCGGCGATCTGCTCGCTCGACGGCTACACGGTCGACGAGCACGGTGACTTCGGCTGGTGCGCCCCCGACGAGGAGGTGCACGCCGCCGTCAACGACGTCGAGCGACCGATCGGCACCTACCTCTACGGACGCCGGATGTACGACGTCCTCCGGGTGTGGGAGACCCTCGACCTCACCGACGCCTCGCCCGCGACCCGCGACTTCGCGGAGCTCTGGCGGGCCGCCGACAAGGTGGTCTTCTCCCGGACGCTCGAGGAGCCGACCACGTCGCGGACGCGGATCGAGCGCGAGCTGGACCTCGACGCCGTTCGCGGTCTCGCCGACGGCGCCCGCCTCGACCTGGAGCTCGTCGACCAGCGCCGCTTCGACAGCGGCTTCGTGCAGCTCGGCTACCGCGCCCGGCGCTGACGGGTCGGGTTGGCGGCGTCTGACAGAGTTCGGGGCATGAAGGCTCCCGGCGCCAAGGTCGTCCGGCGGGTGTTGCTGGAGACGCTGGGCTGGATCCTGGTCGTCGCCGGCGTGGCCGCCCTGATCCTCCCCGGGCCGGGGCTGCTGATGATCTTCGCCGGCCTGGTGATCCTGTCGCAGGAGTACGAGTGGGCCGAGCGGCGCCTCGAGCCGGTCAAGGTGCGCGCGTTGCGCGGTGCCGCCGAGAGCGTCGAGACGTGGCCGCGGATCGCGATGTCGAGCCTGCTCGCGCTGGGCCTGGTCGCCTGCGGTGTGCTGTGGATCTGGGGTCCGGCCGTGCCGTCGTGGTGGCCCTTCGCGGACAGCTGGTGGCTGCCCGGCGGCGTGGCGACCGGCGTCACCCAGGTGGCGTCCGGGCTGATCGCCGGGGGGCTCATCGTCTACAGCTACCGGCGCTTCCAGGTGCGCGGCGAGCCGGTGCCGGAGATGTCGTCCGCCGACGGGCACGACGACTGACGGGTCGCGCCGACGCCCCACGAGGACTAGAACGTGTTCCAGCGCGCTGGTTGGATGGGACCGTGACGTTCAGCGCGCAGGAGATCCAGGAGGCGTACGCCGTCTTCCACGGGCATGTCCAGGGCTTCCAGGAGTCGGGCGACTGGGACGGCTTCGCCGACCTGTTCACCGAGGACGCCGTCTACCGGGAGCACGCGTTCGGCGAGTTCCACGGCCGCGACGAGATCCGCGCCTGGTCGGTGCGGACGATGACGTCGTTCCCCGGCCGGGTGATGACCGGCTTCCCGCTCGCGTGGTCCGTGGTCGACGAGCCGACCTCGCGGCTGATCTGCGAGGTGCGCAACCTGATGCCCGACCCCGGCGACGGCACCATGCTCGAGGAGTCGAACCTGACGATCATGACCTACGCCGGCGACGGGTTGTTCTCCCGCGAGGAGGATGTCTACAACCCGATGCGGTTCTCGAAGATGTCGGTGCGGTGGGGACGAATCGCCGCCGCACACGGGAACCTCGATGCCGACGGGCAGGCATATCTCGAGCAGTTCGGGGGTTGACCCGGTCCGACCGACCTGAGGAGGACCCATGAGCGACCCGTGGCTGCTCGCCGTGCTCCTCGCGGGGGTGATCGCGTTCACCCCGCTCGCCGGCAAGCTCCGAGTGCCGCAGCCGGTCCTGCTCACGATCTTCGGGCTGCTCGCCGGCCTGATGCCCTTCGCCGACCCGCTCGAGATCGACCCCGCCCTGGTGCTGCCCGTGGTGCTGCCGCCGCTGCTCTTCGCGGCGACGCAACGCACCACGTCCACGGAGTTCCGCGCCGAGGCGGGACGGGTGCTCGCGCTGGCCGTCGGCCTCACGCTCAGCACGGCGCTCGCGGTCGCCGTGGTCGCGCACGCCGTGGGCCTGGAGTGGGGCCCGGCCGTGATCCTCGGGGCGATCGTGTCGCCGCCCGACCCGGTCGCCGCCACCGCCGTGGCCCGCAAGCTCGGGCTCCCGGACCGGCTGGTGACGATCCTCGAGGGCGAGGGGATGTTCAACGACGCGACCGCGCTCGTGGTGTACAGCGTCGCGCTCGCCGCTGTCGTGACCGGGGAGTTCTCGTACGGCGCCACCGCCCTGGAGTTCGGCGTCACGATCGTGGTCGGCGTGGCAGCGGGCCTCGCCGTCGGCCTGGCCACGAAGTGGCTGCTCCGGCTGATCGCCGACGCCAACACGGAGACCACCCTCACGGTGGTGGTGCCCTTCGTCGCCTACCTCGGCGCGGAGCACGTGCACGGCTCGGGCGTGCTCGCCGTGCTGGCGCTCGGGCTCTACCTGCGCGACGTCGGCCACGAGGAGACGACGTCGCACGGCTGGCTGCTCGGCCGGTCCGTCTGGTCGTACGCCGACTTCCTCATCACCAGCCTGGCCTTCGCGGTGCTCGGCTTCGAGCTCTCGACGCTGCTCGCCGAGGTCCCGCTGACCCGCGAGATCGTGACCGTGTCGGCGAGCGTGGTCGTCACGGTCGTGCTGTTCCGGATCGCCTGGGTCTTCCCGGTCGGCGCGCTCTTCCGGCTCCTCGCGCGCCATCAGGAGTCGATGCTGCCGACCAACTGGCGCGAGACCGCCGTCGTGTCGTGGTCCGGCATGCGCGGCGTGGTCACCGTCGCGACGGCGGTGGCGATCCCGTTGACGACCGACGACGGCGCGTCGTTCCCCGACCGGCAGCTGCTGGTCGTCTCCGCGCGCTGGCGTGCGTGCTGGTCACCCTCCTCCTGCAGGGGCTCACCCTGGGCCCGCTGACCACCCGGCTCGGCGTCGGGGGCGAGGAGGACGACCGGGTCGAGGTCGCCGAGCTGCGCGCCCGGGCCGCGGGTGCCGCCCTCGACTACGTCCGGGCCCTGACCGGTCCGGCCAGCACCGAGGAGGTCCGGCGCGCCGCCACGCTGCAGTACGAGGGCTACCTGCAGGCGCAGCGCGCGATGCACGACGCCCGCCAGCTCGAGGTCGAGGACGGGGATCCCGCCCAGGAGCTGGAGCGGCTGCTGCGCAAGGCCAGCAACGCGGAGCGCCAGCTCGTGCTCGACGAACGGCGGCGCGGCCAGGTCAGCGCGGCCGCGGCCGACGAGGTGCTGCGCGACGTCGAGTCGCGGGCGCTGCGCGACTTCGGCTGAGTGGCGGGCCGCGGAGCAGCCGGGCATGGAGAAGGGGTGCGTTGCCGCCCACGGCAGCAACGCACCCCTCCGAGATGCCCCTCCGCTACGCCACGAGCGCCCGAGACCCGGGTGCCACCGGGCGGCCGTCGGGACAGATCGGTGCCGGGACCGGCAGGCCGATGTCACAGAGCGGGTTGTCGGTGCCGCCCGGGTCGGGCAGCGGCGAGCTGCCGGACGCGGCGTCGCAGATCTCCTGCGGGAGACCGGCGTCGCACAGCGGCTGGATGTCGCCACCACCACTGGACGCGTCGCAGATCGGCTGCGGCAGGCCCTGGTCGCAGAGCGGCTGGATCGGGCTCGGGTCGCCGCTGCCCCCACCACCCGGGTTCGGGAGCGTGCCGAAGGCGTCGCAGACCTCCTGCGGCAGGCCCTGGTCGCAGGCCGGCTGGAGCGGGTTGTCGGACCCGCCACCGCCACCGCCGCCGGAGCCGCTCCTCTTGCACTTCTTCAGCTTGGCCTGGGCCTGCTTGAGGTGCTTCTTCGCCTGGTGCTGCTGCTTCTTGGCCTTCTTGACCTTCTTGTTCGCCTTCTGCTTCTGCTTGCCCTTGTCGGCCTTCTTGGCCTGCTTCTTGGCCTTCTTGACCTTCTTGTTCGCCTGCTTCACGTGCTTCTTGGCCTTGGCCACCTTGGCCTTCTGCTTGGCGCACTTCTCAGGCGCCTTCGCGGCGCTGCTGGCGTGGCTGGTCGTCCGCTCCGAGCTGCTGGCGCCGGCTGATCCGGTCGCTCCCAGCGTCATCGCGACGGCCACACAACCAACGACCAGCAGTCGCGCTGCGGTCTTGATCATGGCTTGTCTCCCCTCCGTCCCTCGGCCGGCGCCTCCACACCGGCCCCGGCCTCGTACCCAGGGGTCTCGGCCGCCAATCGGCTCGCTGTGACGAACGTCGCACGGTCTAGACCAGGGGGGTCGTGCGCCTCAGTTGACGGGCGAGGCGCCGAGGGTGACCGTCGCGGTGTGGCTCCGGCCGAGGCTGTCGGTCCACCCGATCGACACCCGGTCGCCGGGCTCGTGGGTCCCGAGCGTCGAGCGCAGGACGTCGTACGACGTGATGGCGGTGCCGCCCAGCGAGGTGAGGGTGTCGCCTGCGGTGATGCCGGCCTCGTCGGCGGCGGAGCCGGACTCGACCGACGCGATCTGCAGGCTGCTGGTGTTGGCGATGCCGAGGCCGAGGTAGGCGGTGGCGCCGATCTCGACGCCGTCGCCTTCGTCGCCGGACTCGATGGCGTGGGCGATCGTGAGCGCGTCGTCGATCGGGACCGCATAGCTCTCGGCGATACCGCCGCCGGACGCCGCGGTGGTGATGCCGACGACCTCGCCCTCGCCGTCGAGGAGGGCGCCGCCGGAGTAGCCGCCGACGACGTAGGCGTCGGTCTCGATCAGGCCGGTGAGGCGCTCGCCCTGGGCGCTGCCCTCGGACTGGGTGGTGATCGACTGGTCGAGCGCGACGACGTCACCGGTCGAGGCGGACAGGTAGCCCTGGCCCTGCGCGTTGCCCACCGCGGTCACCTCGTCGGAGACGGCCGGGTCGCCGTCGTCGTCGAGGGCGACCGCGGTCAGACCCGACGCGTCGTCGAGCTGCAGCAGCGCGATGTCGGCGTCCTGGTCGTGGCCGACGACCGTCGCGGTGTAGGTCTCGCCCGTGGTCGCGATCGTGACCTGGACGTTCGTCGACCCCTCGACCACGTGGTAGTTGGTGAGCACCAGGCCGGAGTCGTCGAGCACCAGGCCGCTGCCGGCCGCGGCGCCGTTGGTCAGGGTGGTGTCGATGAGCACGACGCCCTGGGACTGGTCGTCGGTCGCGTCGGTCTCGCCGGTCGAGGTCGACTCGCCGTACGGGCCCGGCGCACCGTAGCCACCGAACCCGCCCTGGCCGCTGCCCTGGTCCGGGAGCTGAGGCAGCTGCTGCTCGGGGACCGTCGGCGCGGTGCCGTCCTGCGGGGTGAGGGTGCCGGAGGACGCGGGGGCCGCCGGATCGTCGACCCGGGCGAAGGCCCAGGTGACGGGCACGGCGACCGCCGCGGCGAGCACGCCGCCCGCCACCGCGCCCGCGACGGCGCCGCGCCACCGCCGGCCGCGACGCGGGGCGACCTCGTGCTCGAGCGAGGGTGCCACCGGCGGGTGGGCGGGGAAGGGGTCGTCCGGGCGGTACGGGGGCGGCGGGGAGTCGGGAGTGCTCATGGGAGCACTCCACCCGACGACTCTGATCCGACGGCTTGAGCAGCCTGTGCCGCTCCTGTGAAGTCAGAAGCCGATCGGCAGGCCGGCGTAGTTCTCCGCCAGACCGGTCGCGCCGGCCTCGCTGGAGGTGACCCAGCGCAGCTGCGAGAGCTGGAGCTGCTCGTCGAACGGGTCGCCGCTGGTGTGCAGCATCGTGGTCATCCACCAGGAGAAGTGGGTGCACCGCCAGACCCGCCGCAGCGCGGTGTCGGAGTAGGCGTCGGCGAGGGCGGGGTCGCCCTTCTGCACGAGCGCGACCAGCGCGGGGGCGAGCAGCGCCACGTCGGCGACCGCGAGGTTGAGCCCCTTTGCGCCGGTCGGCGGCACGATGTGGGCGGCGTCGCCGGCGAGGAAGAGCCGGCCGTGACGCATCGGCTGCGAAACGAAGGACCGCATCGGCAGCACGCTCTTGTCGGTCACCGGGCCGGGCGTGAGCTGCCAGCCGTCCTGGCCGTGGCCGAGCCGGGTGGCGAGCGCCTCCCAGATCCGGTCGTCGGACCAGTCGTCGATCTGCGTGTCGTTCGGGACCTGCAGGTAGAGCCTCGAGACGCGCGCCGAGCGCATCGAGTGCATGGCGAACCCGTCGGGGTGCCAGGCGTAGATCAGCTCGTCGGTCGAGGGGGCGACATCGGCGAGGATCCCCAGCCAGGAGTAGGGATACGTCTTCTCCCAGGTACGGCGTACCGCCTGCGGGACGGCCTCGCGGGACGGCCCGAACGAGCCGTCGCAGCCGACCACGACATCGGCCTCGAGCCGCTGCTCGACGCCGTCCTTGTCGGTGAAGGTGACCGACGGCCGGTCGGTGCCGAGGTCGTGCAGCGCGGTGTCGCCGACCTCGTAGTGGATCTCCTGGCCGGCCGCGGCCCGTGCGGCGACCAGGTCCTTCTGCACCTCGGTCTGGCCGTAGACGAAGACCTGGCGGCCGGTGAGGTCGACGAAGTCGAGGTGGTGCCGCTCGTGCGGCCACTGGAGGTGGATGCCGCGGTGCGGGTCGCCCTCGCGATCGAGCCGCTCGCCGAGCCCGACCTCGCGTAGCAGGTCGACGCTCGACTGCTCGAGGATCCCCGCGCGGATCCGGCTCGCGACGTACTCCTCCGAGCGGGTCTCGACGACGACCGACTCCACGCCGTCGGCCGCCAGGAGGTGGGAGAGGAGCATGCCGGCCGGGCCCGCGCCGACGATGGCGACCTGAGTGCGCATGGCCGTCAGTCAACGGCTCCGCGCGCGGCCCGGCCACCGACGACTTCCGCTGGCCGGAACACGGGGCCCGCCCAGGCCCTCAGCCGTCCTCGCGCTCCGCGAGGAGGTCCGCCTTCTGCTTGCGGGTGCGGTGCAGGTCGAGCATCGCCGCGGCCGCCGTCGCGGCAGCCTCTGCCTCACGCGCCCCCGCCTCGGCCTCGACCAGCGGGTCGTCCTCCGCCCCGACGCCGCGGGCGCGGGCGGCCTGCACCTGGACCCGGCGGTCGTCCTTGACCGCCTTCTTGACCTGCTTGTCGGTCTCCTTCAGCGAGGCGCGCAACGCGGCCGTGCTCATCGAGGCCGCCAGCTCGCGACGCTGGACCTCGGGGTCCCACCGCACGGACGGCCACTCGGGGTCCATGTCGGCGAGGGTCTGGGTGAGGATCTCGGTGATGGCCAGGCGGGCGTACCACTTGTGGTCCGCGGGCACGACGTACCACGGCGCGGCGTCCGTCGAGGTGCGCCGGAAGACGTCCTCGTACGCCGCCTGGTAGGCGTCCCAGTCGCGCCGGGTCGGCAGGTCGTTGGTGCTGTACTTCCAGTGCTTGTCGGGCCGGTCGAGCCGCTTCATGAGCCGCAGGCCCTGCTCGTCGTGGCTCACCATGAGGCCGAACTTGATGATGGTCGTGCCCGCCTCGACCAGCCCCTCCTCGAACGCGTTGATCTCGTCGTACCTGCCCTCCCACTCGTCGGGCGTCACGAGACCGTCCACGCGGGCGACCAGCACGTCCTCGTAGTGGGAGCGGTCGAAGACGCCGATGAGACCGGGGGACGGGAGCTCCTTCTTGATGCGCCACAGGAAGTGGTGCTTGCGCTCCGCCTCGGTCGGCGGGCCGAAGGACCGCAGGGCGACGCCCTGGGGATCGACCTTGCTCATCACGTGGCGGGCGACGCCGCCCTTGCCGGCGGTGTCGAGGCCCTGGACGACCACCAGCAGCGATCGCTCACCCCGCTCGCGGCCCTCGGCGAACAGCCGCTCCTGAAGCTCGCTGAGGAGGGAGCCGCGCCGGTGCCCGTGCGCGGTGGCGGCCTTCTTGCCCTCGTCCCACCCCGGGGTGGCACCCCGGTCCATCTCGGCGAGGTCGAAGTCGGGGCCCGACCGCAGCAGGTCCCGCGGGTCCTCCGACCAGGGGTCCTCGTGTCGCTTGCTCATGGTCTGTGGTCCTCTCCGGGTCGGGGCGCGCCGTTCGGGTCGAACAGCAGGTCGTACAGCCGAGGGGCCCACAACATCTGGGTCGGCGTGAGCTGGGGGGTCGACAACCGGCGGAGCCGACCAGTCGGTCGCAGCGCACCGTGTTCGGCCGCCGCGAACGCGTCCGCGCGGGCCAGCACCCGGAGCCGGCGCCGGGCATGGCCCGGGAGCCGGCCGCTCAACGACCGCGGCACCGGCACCGGTCGGCGGGGTCGACGGTCGGCGAGCCGACCGCGCACGCCCGTGGGCCGGGTGCCGGCGGCGTACCACGCGTCGAGCGCGTCGGCGGTCGACACCATGGCGTCGAACAGCTCGTGCGGATCCTCGGGGACCTCGTCCGGATCGCAGCCCAGGTGCTCGGCCACCAGGGTGCGCAGCAGCGCCCGGGGGAACGAGTCCGCCGGGGCGGCGTCGCCGACGTCGCCCCGGTCGTCGACCACGGTGCACGCGATCTCGCTGTCGCTGGTCCACGACCGGCGGTTGAGGTTGTCGGAGCCGACGCTGGCCCAGCGGTGGTCGATGATGCACGTCTTGGCGTGCACGTAGACCGGGAGGCCGGCCTCGTTGGTGAGGCCGAAGAACGCCACCCGGTCCCCGCCGGCCTCGATGATCGTGCGCATGGCCAGCGCGCGTCCGTAGAGCTGCGGCACCTCGACGGCGGCGCCCTCGCGGTCGGGGACCATCGGCAGGACGACGACGAGGCGCAGGTCGGGGTTGCGCCGCAGCGCGCCGGCGAAGTGCTCGCCGACCTCCTCGGACCACAGGTACTGGTCCTCGACGTACACCAGCCGCTCCGCCTGGGCGATCGCCTTCGTGTTGCCGAGCATCACCGAGCGCTCGCCCTCCGGCGCGAAGTCGTAGGACTTGGGATAGATGGCGGGGAAGGTCCGGACGATCTGCACGATCTCGTGCGACCCGGCCCGGACGGGCGGGGGAGGTGCCTGCTCGCCGAGGGGCTCGGGGGACAGGTCCTCCCGGTGGACGACGCTGGAGAGCAGCCGGCCGGGGTTGAGGGTCAGGGGGGTGCTGTCCTCCCACCGCTCGCGGAAGGTGGTCTCCACGTCGTGGACCGCCGGCCCGTGGATGGCGACCTGGACGTCGTGCCACGCGGGTGTCGGCCCGTACGCGCTGGCCATCTCGACCGGCTGCCCGTCCCCCTGGTGCTTCGCGTCGTCGCGCCGGCCGTGGCACAGGTCGATGCCGCCGACGTAGGCGACGTCGCGGTCCGGGTCGCCGGCGTGCCGGATGACCACGAACTTCTGGTGGTGGGCGCCGCGGGTGCGGACCCGCATGTCGCGCAGGCACTGACCGCCCGCCGCGCCGATGGCGTCGCCCAGCTGCCGGTGGCGGTGGGCGCTGAAGCCCAGCCGGTGCCAGTGCGAGCGCCACAGCAGACCGCGGACGTCGACCCCGCGGCGGACGGCGTCGACCAGGACGTTGTCGAGCGTGGACGCCGGATCGTCCGTGAGCTGCTGGTCGGGGTCGCCCTGCCAGTCGGCGAAGTAGAACCGGTCACCCGGTCCGAGGGCGCAGATGCGCTCGTGCAGCTCGGCGAAGTAGTCGCGACCGTGCACCAGCGCGCGCACCTGGTTGCCGGCGCTCCACGCCGTGCCGTCGCCGCGCACGGCGTCGATCACGGTGTGCGAGTTCTCCCTCTCCGCGCTGACCAGCAGCCAATCACTCACCTCCACGGCGCAAGTCTGTGTCGGATGTCCGGTCGGCAAACATGCGGTGTCCGGCGTGGTTTGACGAGATGAGCGGCTGCGCAAGATGCGGACGTGGAGGGGACCCAGACACGCGTTCGCCGGCTGCGGCGCGCCATCGTGTACGCCGTGGTGGTCGTGGTGCCGCTCGGCCTGCTCGCGTTCCTGGTGCGCACCAACTTCGATCCGCTGATCGACCTCGACCAGCGCGTCATCGTCGAGACGACGGACCTGGCGCGCTCGCACGCCTGGCTCCGCTCGCTCGCGGAGGCATGGGAGCAGCTCAGCCAGCCCTGGGTGGTCTACCTCGTGGTGGGCGTGCCGGCCTGCCTGTTCGCGTGGTTCCGCCTGCACCTGCGCACCCGCGCCCTGTGGGCGCTGGCGACCATGGTCACCGGCTGGGCGCTGGCGACCGGGCTCAAGCTCCTGGTGCAGCGCGCCCGGCCGACCGTCGACGACCCCTTCGCCACCCACGCGGGCTACTCGTTCCCCTCCGGCCACGCCACCAACAACGCGATCGTGGCGACCGTCGTCGTGCTGCTGCTGTGGCCGGTCCTCGGCGAGGCCGCCCGCCGGGCGCTGCCGGTGGTCGCCGGCGCCTGGGTCCTGCTGACCTGCGCCGACCGCCTGCTCATGGGCGCGCACTTCCTGTCCGACGTGATCGCCGGTGTGCTGCTCGGCTGCGGCCTCTGCCTCGCGTCCTACGCCGGCTACGTGGGCTGGAGCCCACCGAGTCCCACCACCCCCTCGAAGGAGTCCGCGGATGACCATGCTCACCAGGTGGCGTGACGACCGGTCGCGCCCGTCGGCGAAGGAGGCCGGGCGCGACCTGGCCGTACGCGTGCTGTCGCTGTTGGTCCTGTGGTGGCTGGTCGTGCTGGCCACCGGGTGGGCGCTCACGGACGGTCCGCTGCAGCACCTCGGCACGTCCGAGGAGCAGGTCAACACCTCGATGGCCTCGTCGCGCACGGGACTGCTCGACAACGTGACGCTCTTCTTCTCGTGGACCGGCGCGACCGTGAGCATCATCGGCGTCTGCCTGGTGGTGGTCGCGCTGGTGTGGTGGCGGACCCGGCAGTGGTGGTACGCCGTGGTGCCCCTCATCGCCATCTCGGCGCAGGCGCTGGTCTTCTTCCTCACCACCCTGCTGATCGACCGCGAGCGGCCCCACGTCGAGAAGCTCGACGACTCGCCGCCGACCTCGAGCTTCCCGAGCGGCCACACCGGTGCCGCGACCGGGCTCTACTTCACGCTGGCGCTGATGGCGCTGCGGATCCGGCAGCCCGCGCTCCGCGCCGTGGTCGTGACGGTGTGCCTGCTGGTCCCGTTCCTCGTGGCCACGGCGCGCCTCTACCGCGGGATGCACCACGTCAGCGACGTCACCGTGGCGATCGTCAACGGCCTGGTCGCCTGCCTGCTCGCGTGGAACTGGCTGCGTCGTGACCCGGCCCGCGCGACCGGTGCCGACGAGCGCGCCGGGTCCGAGCGGGCCGTGACCGTCTCCTAGGTGTGCCGGCGTCGTACGCCGGGTAAGTCGGAGGGTCGGGACGGGAACAGTGAGGGAGACCATGACGCACCAGGACATGTCCACGCAGGTGGACCGGGCGACCACCGCCGCCCAGGGCGCGGCGACGCGGGCCGGGGACCACCCCGTCATCGAGTGGGGTGCTCGTCTCGGCTACGCCGCGAGCGGAGTGCTGCACCTCGTCATCGCGTGGCTGGCCGTGCAGATCGCGACCGGGTCCGGCGGCCAGGCGAGCCAGTCCGGCGCGCTCGCCGCGGTGGCCCACCAGCCCTTCGGGCTGTTCCTGCTGTGGGTGCTGGCGATCGGCTTCGCGCTGCTGGCGATCTGGCAGGTCACGGAGCTGTTCACGGCGCGCGAGGCCTTCGACAAGGCCAAGGCCGGCGGCAAGGCGGTCATGTACGCCGCGCTGAGCTACACGTCCTTCGTGTTCGCCCTCGGCGGTCACACCTCGAGCAACAAGCAGACCCAGGACTTCACCCACACCCTGATGGACGCCCCGGCGGGCCGAGTGCTGATCGGCGTGGTCGGCCTGGGGGTCATCGGCATCGCGCTCTACCACGTCTACAAGGGCTGGAAGCAGAAGTTCCTCTCCGACCTGCAGGAGCACCCCGGCCGCTGGGCGGTGGTCGCGGCCCGGGTCGGCTACATCGGCAAGGGCATCGCGCTCCTCGCGGTGGGTGTCCTCTTCATCGCCGCCGCCTTCCACCATCAGGTGGGCAAGACGACCGGCCTCGACGGTGCGTTGAAGTCGCTGCGCGACCTGCTCGCCGGCCAGGCGATCCTCATCGGCGTCGCGCTCGGGCTGGCGGCGTACGGCATCTACTCGTTCGCCCGCGCCCGCTACGCGCGGGTCTGACGAGAGGCGAGCCCGTGTTGACATCGAGCACCGTCGTCGTCGTCAACCCGCTGAAGGTCGACCCCGACGAGGTCGCGGAGACCTTGGCCGAGGCCGCCGAGGCGGAGGGCGTCGCGCCGCCCCGCCTGGTCGAGACCACCGAGGACGACCCGGGCTTCGGCCAGACGCGGGCCGCGGTCGCCGCCGGAGCCACCCTGGTGTGCGCGCTCGGTGGTGACGGCACCGTCCGGGCGGTCGCCCAGGAGCTGGTGGGCACCGGCGTGCCGCTCGGGTTCCTCCCCGGCGGCACCGGCAACCTGCTGGCGCGCAACCTGGGCAACGGCGTGGGGTCCGTCGCGGACGCCGCGCGGATCGCCTTCTCCGGCCGGGACCGGCGCATCGACGTCGGCTGGCTGGTGCTGGACCCGCATCCCGACCAGCAGGAGGGCATCCCCGCCCCGGCGGACAACGTGCACTGCTTCACGGTGATGGCGGGGCTCGGCTTCGACGCCCAGATGATGGCCGACGCCCCCGAGCGGGTGAAGGACACCGTCGGCTGGGCGGCGTACGTCGCCAGCGGCGGACGGCACCTCAACGACGCCCCGTTCGCGCTCGACCTGGTCGCGGACGGGCGCGCGACACCCGCCACGAAGGCGCGCTCGGTCGTCGTCGGCAACTGCGGTGAGCTGACCGGCGGGATGGTGCTGCTGCCGGACGCCCACCTCGACGACGGCCGCCTCGACGTCGCCGTCCTCAGCCCGGAGAGCCTGGCGCAGTGGGCGGGCGTCGCCGCCCGGGTCCTGGCCGGGCGCGACGACGGGCCGTCCCTCGAGCGGATCAGCGCGCGCGACGTGACCGTCCGGGTCGATCCCGCCCAGCTCTGCGAGGTCGACGGCGACGTCCTGGTCGAGGCCTCGACGCTGCGGTTCGTCGTGCAGCCGGACGCGCTGCTGGTCCGGGTCGGCGACGACGACTGAGGCCTCCCTCCTCAGCCACCGCCGCCGAGCGAGCGGCCGATGCCGTGGCCGGCGACCTGGAGGGCGCCGACCAGCGTGGCCCGGTCCTTGAGCGACGGCAGCACCATGCCGAGGGCCGCCACGACGTCGGGACCGCGGCGGACCGGGACCGCGACCGAGCAGCCGCCGAGGCTCATCTCCTCGGTGGTGGTGGCGTAGTCGTCGCGGAGCACCTTGGCGAGCTGACGGCGGAGCAGGCCCGGCTGGGTGATCGTGTACGGCGTGACGCGCGGCAGGTCGGACAGCACGGCGCGCTGGACCTCGGCCGGTGCGTGCGCGAGCAGCACCTTGCCGACCCCGGTGGCGTGCATCGGCAGCCGCGAGCCGACGGTGCTGACGATCGGCACCGACGCGTGCCCGGAGAGCCGGTCGACGTAGAGCACCGACGTCCCGTCGCGCACGGCGAGGTGGACGGTCGCGAGCGTGGCGCCGTACAGGTCGTGGAGGTAGGGCGAGGCGATCTCGCGCAGCCCCGTCTGCACCGGCGCCAGCAGGCCGAGGTCCCAGAGCCGCCGGCCGACGACGTACTCACCGGCGCCGGTGCGCGACAGGGCCCCCCACGTCACGAGCTCGCCGACCAGGCGGTGGGTGGTCGGCAGCGGCAGCTCGGCGCGCTGCGCGAGCTCGGTGAGGGTGAGTCTCCGGTGCTCGCCGTCGAAGGCGCCGAGCAACGCCAGCGCGCGGGACGTGACGGTCGCTCCGGGGGTGGACGTGTTGCCGGCCATGCGGCCAGTCTTCCACTGGACGGAAAGCAGGGGTCGTCATCCACGTCTGCTGGTCCCTACGGTCTGCCTCGTGACCGAACTTGCCAGCCAGGCCGAGATCAGCGACGAGATCGCGCAGATCTCGAAGGCGTACGACGCGGCCGGGGTGACCGAGACCCGGACCCGGATCGACTACCCGCCGTACCGCTCGAGTGTGCTCCGCCACCCGACCAAGGACCTCCACCCCGCCGACCCCGAGGGGATCGAGCTGTGGGCGCCGGTCTTCGGCCACCAGGACGTCGACCCGCTGGAGGCCGACCTGACCATCCAGCACCGCGGCGAGCCGGTGGGCGAGCGGATGATCGTCACCGGCCGGGTGCTCGACGGCGAGGGCCGGCCCGTGCGCCACCAGCTCGTCGAGGTCTGGCAGGCCAACGCCGGCGGGCGCTACATCCACCAGCGCGACCAGCACCCGGCCCCGCTCGACCCGAACTTCACCGGCACCGGCCGCTGCCTGACCGACGGCGACGGTGTCTACACCTTCACGACGATCAAGCCCGGTCCCTACCCGTGGAAGAACCACCGCAACGCCTGGCGCCCGGCGCACATCCACTTCTCGCTCTTCGGCACCGAGTTCACCCAGCGCCTGATCACCCAGATGTACTTCCCGGGCGACCCGCTCTTCGCGCTCGACCCGATCTACCAGGCGATCACCGACCAGGCGGCGCGCGACCGGCTGGTCGCGGCGTACGACCACGACGTCACCCGGCCGGAGTGGTCCACGGGCTACCGCTGGGACATCGTGCTCACCGGCACCCACCGCACCCCGCTCGAGTCCGACGTGGAGGGGGCCGCATGAGCGCCCTGGTCCCGACCCCCGGCCAGACCATCGGCCCGTTCTTCGGCTACGCGCTGCCGTACGACGGCGACAACCTCCTGGTCCCGGTGACCCGGCCCGACGCGATCCGGCTGCACGGGCGGGTGCTGGACGGTGCCGGCGACCCGGTGCCGGACGCCCTCATCGAGCTCTGGCAGACGGCTCCCGACGGCTCGGTCCCGCGAGCCGCAGGGTCACTGCACCGCGACGGCTACACGTTCACCGGCTGGGGTCGGGCATCGACCGACCGCACCGGCCGCTACCAGTTCACGACGCTCCGACCGGGTGGCCCGACGCCGTACTTCGCGCTGACGATCTTCGCCCGGGGACTCCTCGACCGGCTCTTCACGCGGGCCTACCTCCCGGGTGCCGCGCCGGCGTCGCTGCGCAGCCTGGACGCGACCGCCGACGACCGCGGGTTCGTGTTCGACATCCGGCTGCAGGGGGACGGCGAGACCGTCTTCCTCCAGCACGCGCGAGACTGAGCGCATGGCGGATCTCTTCTGGCCCGGCGACGACCGGGCCGGCGACCACTTCACCTCGGCGTCATTCCTCCGGGCGATGGTCGGCGTCGAGGCGGACTGGCTCGGCCACCCGCTGGAGGTGCCCGACGACCTGGAGTGGCTGGCGGGCGAGGCCGAGCGGGGCGGCAACCCGGTGATGGCGCTGGTCGGGGTGCTGCGCGACCAGGACCCGGCGGTGCACCGGGGGCTCACCAGCCAGGACGTCGTCGACTCGGCCCTGATGCGGATGTCGGACGCGGCGGTCGCCTCGGTGCTGCTGCACCTGGCGTCGATCTGCAGGGTCCTGGCCGACCTGGCGGAGCAGCACCGGGACACCCCGATGGTCGCGCGCACGTTGACCCAGCACGCCGTCCCCACCACGTTCGGCTTCCGGGTCGCGGCCTGGCTCACCGCGGCCCTGGACGCGTACGACGACCTCACCCGGTTGTCCTTCCCCGACCAGGTCGGAGGTGCAGCCGGCACGCGGGCCGCGATCGTGGAGCTCGGCAGGGTGGCCCCGGACGGGGTGCCGATGTGGCACACGACCCGCGCCCCGATCACCCGGATCGGCGATGCCCTCGCCGGCACCACCGACGCCTGCGCGCGGATCGCCAACGACGTGCTGACCATGTCGCGACCCGAGATCGGTGAGGTCTCCGAAGGCACCGGCGGCGGGTCGTCGACCATGCCCCACAAGGCCAACCCTGTCCTGTCCGTGCTGATCCGCCGCGCCGCGCTCACGACACCCCAGCTGGCCGCGACCCTGCACCTGGCGGCCGCGAACCAGGTCGACGACCGCGCCGACGGAGCCTGGCACGCCGAGTGGGCCCCGCTGCGCGACCTGGTCCGGCGCACGCTGGTCGCCGTCTCCCAGACGTCCGACCTCCTCGACGGTCTCCGCGTCCACGACGACCGGATGGCCGCCGCCCTCGCTGCCGCCGGTGACGACGTGCTGGCCGAGCAGCGCACCATGGCCGACGTCGCGGGGCACGACCCCGCTCCGACCTACCTCGGCACGATCGGTCCCATGATCGATGCCGTGATCGCCCGCGCACGCACCCTGGAGGAGCCCGCATGATCCCGGCCATCACCGCCGTCCGGATGAGCGGCGCCCGCAACCGGGCCGACCTGCCGCTGCTCGTCCTCGGCCCGTCGCTCGGCACCAGCGCGACCACGCTCTGGACCGCGTGCGCGACGCGCCTGACCGAGGCGTTCGACGTCCTCGCCTGGGACCTGCCGGGCCACGGCCACAACCGCTCCGTGCCCGAGGAGCCGTTCACGATGGCCGAGCTCGCGCAGGGCGTGCTGCGCGTGGTCGACGACATCCTCGAGCAGCGCGGTGAGGTCGGTGACTCCTTCTTCTACGCCGGCGACTCGGTCGGCGGCGCGGTCGGCCTCCAGCTGCTGCTGGACTCCCCCGAGCGCATCGACGCCGCCGCCCTGCTCTGCACCGGGGCCCGGATCGGCACCCCCGACCTGTGGGCCGGCCGGATCGGTCAGGTCAGCGTCTCGGGCACCCCGGTCATGGTGGCCGGCTCCGCCGAGCGCTGGTTCGGGCCCGACTTCCTCGACCGTGAGCCCGCGCGCGGCTCCGCACTGCTGGTCGCTCTCCAGGAGACCGACGACGACGGCTACGTCCAGGTCTGTGGCGCGCTGGCCGGGTTCGACGTCCGCGACCGGCTGGCCGAGATCGGCGCTCCCGTCCTCGCCGTGGCCGGGGAGGTCGACGTCGCGACGCCCCCCGACGGGCTGCGCGAGATCGCCGACGGGGTGAAGGACGGCCGCTTCGTCGAGCTCCCCGGCGTCGCCCACCTCGCGCCGGCCGAGGCGCCCGACGAGGTCGCCGCGCTGCTGCGCAGCCACTTCCTGGGCGAGGCGCCGCTGCCGGTCCCGCCGTCCGAGGTCGTCGAGGACATGACGGTCGCGGAGGTCCGCGCCGCCGGGCTCGCCGTACGCCGCGAGGTGCTGGGCGACGCGCACGTCGACCGCGCCACGGACAGCGCCACCGACCTGACCCGCGACTTCCAGGACTTCATCACGCAGTACGCCTGGGGCGGTGTCTGGACCCGGCCGGGTCTCGACCGCCGCAGCCGCTCGATGGTGACGCTCACCGCGCTGGTCGCCCGTGGTCACCACGAGGAGCTGGCGATGCACGTGCGGGCGGCGCTGCGCAACGGACTCACGGTCGAGGAGATCAAGGAGGTGCTGCTCCAGACGGCTATCTACTGCGGGGTGCCCGACGCCAACACGGCGTTCCGGGTCGCCCAGCAGGTGCTGGCCGACGAGGGGTTGCTCTAGACCCCGGGGCATCCGCCGACAGGCGCAGCGTGGGTCCGCCGGCGCGCAGGTACTCTGATCCGTATGACGCAGGTCACGTCGGGTCCGCGAACGGGCGGGCCGGGACCGGTGGCGTTCTCGACCGTGGGCCTGCCGGAGGAGCAGCGCGTCGACCTGTGGGAGAGCCACAACGCCGACGCCCTCATCGGGCTGCGCTGCCGGACGCTGACCGCCGCGGTGCTCGAGGCCACCGAGATCAACGTCCAGCTCGAGCGGGTCCACCTGGCGCGGGTGCGGGGCAGCTCCCACGTCGTCGAGCGCGACCTCGCCATGATCCGGCAGCGGCCGGCCGAGTCGGTCGCGATGTTCTTCAGCCTGGCCGGTGAGGCGTTCTTCTACCACGACGACGGCGTCCGGACCGTCCAGCCCGGACAGCTGTTGATGTGCGACGCGGACCGGCCGTTCATGCGCGGTTTCTCCCAGGGCCTGGAAGAGCTCGTCCTCAAGATCCCCCGGGACGTGTTCGCCGACGTCACCGGCATCGACCGGGTGCCGCGCCCGCTCGTGGTCGACTTCGCTGCCGGGTCGAACTCCTTCGCCCACACCCTGGCCCGGCTCGTCGGCGGCGCTGCGCGCGACCACGACCCCAGCCCGGTCGAGGAGCGGAGCCTGCTCGAGCTCGTCGCCGCTCTGACGGGGAAGAAGGGCGAGAACGACCTCGCGGCCGCCCACCGCGCCGCCGCGTGCAGCTACATCGAGCAGCATCTCGCCGACCCGTCGCTGTCGGCGGCCCAGGTGGCTGCCGCGGTCGGGATCAGCACCCGCCATCTCTCGCGCGTCTTCGCGGACGCCGACACCAGCCTGCCGAGGCACGTGCTCGCACTCCGCCTCGACGCCGCGCACCAGCTCCTCGAGAGGCCGGCCGCGACGTCGATGACGATCGCGGAGATCGCCCACCACTGCGGGTTCTCCTCCGCTGCTCACTTCTCCCACGCCTTCTCCACGCACTTCGGTGAGCGGGCCAGCGACGTGCGCCGTCGGGCGACCGCTGCGCGGGCGATCCCGCTGGTGTGAGTCCGCGCGTGACGTGCCTGGATCGGCCATCACTTCGCGTTCCGGCCGAGATGGCCGTCACCCGTCGACTCGCGATCTGCGGCTGCTGACACTGGACGTCGAGCGCCGGCGTACGACCGGCCGGGGAAGGTGCCACCATGCCTGTGTTCGATGACGGCCAACGGGAGACCGAGGTGCCCACCGCGGCCACGGTCGAGACCGATGTGGTGGTGGTCGGCTCCGGCCCGGCCGGCTCGGCCGCTGCGCTGTTCCTGTCGAGCCTGGGTGTTCCGAACATCATGATCACCAAGTACCGCTGGACCGCGAACACTCCGCGGGCCCACATCACCAACCAGCGGGCCATGGAGATCTTCCGCGACCTCGGCATCGAGGACCAGGTCCTGGCCGACGCCACGCCGCACGAGCTGGTCGGCGACACCGTCTTCTGCACGTCGATCGCCGGCGAGGAGATCGGTCGCATCCGCACGTGGGGGACCCGCCCCGACCGCGAGGCCGACTACCGGCTCGCCTCGCCCTGCCTGACCGTCGACATCCCACAGACGTACCTCGAGCCCATCTTGGTGCGCAACGCGACCGCCCGGGGCACCCAGTCCCGGTTCTCCACCGAGTACGACTCCCACACCCAGGACGCTGACGGAGTCAGCGTGCAGGTGCTCGATCGGCTCACCGGTGAGCAGTACCCGATCCGTGCGAAGTACCTGATCGGTGCCGACGGGGCCCGCTCGAAGGTCGCCGCGGACATCGGGCTGCCGTTCGAGGGCGCCATGGACATCGCCGGCTCCATGAACATCACCTTCAAGGCCGACATCGCCGCGTACTGCGACCACCGCCCCTCCGTCCTCTACTGGGTCATCCAGCCCGGCTCGAACGTCGGTGGCATCGGTGCCGGCCTCGTGCGCATGGTCCGTCCCTGGAACGAGTGGTTGATCGTGTGGGGCTACGACATCGCCGAGGCCCCGCCGGTGGTCGACGAGGCCGCCGCGACCCAGATCGTGCGGAACCTGCTCGGCATGCCGGATCTCGCGGTCGAGATCACCGGCACCTCGCTGTGGGGCAACAACGAGATGTATGCGACCCACCTCCAGTCCGGCCGCGTGTTCTGCGCCGGCGACGCGGTCCATCGGCACCCGCCGAGCAACGGGCTGGGTTCCAACACCTCCATCCAGGACTCGTACAACCTGGCGTGGAAGCTCGCCGCCGTGCTGAAGGGGCAGGCAGGCCCGTCGCTGCTGGACACCTACTCGACCGAACGAGCGCCCGTGGCCGAGCGGATCGTCAAGCGCGCCAACAAGTCCGGCCGCGAGTTCGTCGACCTCTTCGTGGCCCTCGGTGTCACCGAGGCCGAGACCGAGGAGGACATGGTCCGCCAGATCGAGGAGCGCAAGGCGAACACCCCCGAGGGCGCCGCCAAGCGCGAGGCCCTGGTCGCGGCGATGGAGCTGAAGAACTACGAGTTCAACGCCCACGGCGTCGAGCTCGGTCAGTTCTACGAGTCGGCCGCGATCGTCCCCGACGGCACCCGGCGCCCCGAACCGGTCCGGGACGCCGACCTCTACTACGAGGCGTCCACGGTCCCGGGCTCGCACCTGCCGCATGCCTGGGTCGGCGACAACACGCGCAGGTCGGCCATGATGGACCTGGCTCCCTATGACCGGTTCACCCTCATCACCGGCATTGCCGGGGAGCAGTGGCAGAGCGCGGCCGACAAGGTCGGGCACGAGCTCGGAGTCCCTCTGGAGACCATCGTGATCGGCCCGGGCCGGGAGGTCACCGACCTGTACTACGACTGGGCCAAGCTCCGCGAGGTCACGGAGAGCGGGGTGCTCCTGGTCCGCCCCGACAAGCACATCGCCTGGCGGTCGATGTCGATGCCGGCCGACCCGGAGAGCGCATTGCGCGACGCGCTCGTCCTGGTGCTGGGCAGGGGCGTACCAGCGTGAGCATGCAGTTCGACCACGAGACCCTCGGGCAGCGGATCCACTTCGCGGCGGGCGGGGCAGCGGACGCCCTGGCCGCCGAGGTGGAGCTGCTCGGCTCGCGCCGGGTCATGGTGATCGCGGCTCCGGACGAGTCCGACCTGGCCGAGCAGATCACCCACGGCCTGCCGCTCGTCCTCGTCCACGAGGAGGTCGCGATGCACGTCCCCGTGGCCGTGGCCGAACGGGCCCGTGCGGCGGCGACCCGGCACCAGGTCGACCTGGTGGTCAGCATCGGGGGCGGCTCGACGACGGGGCTGGCCAAAGCCGTGGCGCTCACGTCCGGCCTGCCGATCGTCGCGGTGCCGACCACCTACGCCGGCTCCGAGGCGACCCCCGTGTGGGGACTCACGGAGAAGGCGGAGAAGACCACGGGCGTCGACGCGCGGGTGCTCCCCCGGGCGATCGTCTACGACGCGTCCCTCACGCTCTCGCTGCCGGTCGACCTCAGCGTGGCCTCCGGGCTGAACGCCCTCGCCCACTGCGTGGACTCCATGTGGGCGCCGTACGCCGACCCCATCGACCGCGCGCTCGCGTCCGAGGGGATCCGGGCCTTGGCTGCCGGCCTGCCCCGGATCGTCGACGCCCCGACCGATCTCGAGGGGCGCGAGGGGGCGCTGTTCGGGGCCTATCTGTCGGCGGTCTCGTTCGCCTCGGCCGGCTCCGGTCTGCACCACAAGATCTGCCACGTCCTGGGCGGCCGCTACGACCTTCCGCACGCCCCCACGCACGCCGTCGTCCTTCCCTACGTCCTGGCGCTCAACGCCCCTGCCGCGCCCGAGGCGGACGCACGGATCGCCCGCGCGTTCGGCACCGGCACGGGGCTCGACGGACTCCAGGCGCTCCGGGCCAGGCTCGACGCGCCGCGAGCCCTGCGCGACTACGGCTTCCAGGAACACCAGATCGCCGGCGCGGTCGAGGCGATCCTGCCGGCCGTCCCCCCGAGCAACCCGACCACCGTGACCCCCGAGAACCTCGAGCGCCTCCTGCGAGGCGCCTGGGGAGGAGCAGACCCGCGATGACCGCTGACGCCGAACCCGCCCCCATCTCCGCAGAGCAACGCGAGCGCGAGGACGAGCTCGTCCAGCGTGTCCTCGCCTCCTTCGCCGACACTCCGGATGCTCGGCTCGAGCAGATCATGCGGTCCGCCGTCCTCCACCTCCACGACTTCCTGCGCGACGTGCGCCTGACGGAGGAGGAGTGGAAGCAGGGCATCGACTTCCTGACAGCGGTCGGGCACATCACCGACCAGCGTCGACAGGAGTTCATCCTGCTCTCCGACACCCTCGGTGCCTCGATGCAGACGATCGCGATCAACAACGAGGCGTACGCCGACGCGACCGAGGCCACGGTCTTCGGTCCCTTCTTCGTCGACGACGCACCCCACGTCGAGTGCGGGGGCGACATCGCCGGCGGCGCCACCGGTCAGGCCTGCTGGGTCGAGGGCACGGTGCGGGACACCGACGGCAGGCCCGTCGCGGGGGCCCGCATCGAGGTGTGGGAGGCCGACGAGGACGGCTTCTACGACGTCCAGTACGACGACGGACGCACCGCCGGCCGGGCGCACCTCTTCAGCGACGACGACGGCGGCTACCGGTTCTGGGCGGTGACCCCGACCCCCTACCCGATCCCCCACGACGGTCCGGTCGGAGCGATGCTCGCTGCCACCCATCGCTCGCCGATGCGCGCGTCCCATCTCCACTTCATGGTGACAGCGCCCGGTCTGCGGACGCTCGTCACGCACATCTTCGTGCGCGGGGACGACCTGCTGAGCAGCGACAGCGTGTTCGGTGTCAAGGAGTCGCTGGTCAAGGACTTCGTCGAGCAACCCGCCGACGCCGCGACGCCGGACGGTCGCGACCTCGGCGGCAGGACCTGGTCGCGGACGCGGTTCGACATCGTGCTCGCGCCCGCCGGGTCCTGACCGCCGGCGCTACCTCTGCCGCGGTCCGCCGGCCGTGACGCTCCTGACGACGATCTCGGCGACGCGGAGCACGGCGGGCGAGGCGTCGCCCGAGCGGCTGGCCAGGGCCAGGTCGACCCGGGGCGGGTCGGTGAGGGCGACGTAGGAGACGCCGTCGAGGCCGAGGCTGCGCACCGGCTCGGGGACCAGTGCCACCCCGAGGCCGGCCGCGACGAAGACGACGAGCGTGGCGGTCTCGCCGACCTCGGTGACGGAGGTCGGTTCGAACCCCGCGGCCACGCAGGCCGCGAGGACCTGGTCGTGCATCGACGAACGATGTCCCGACGGGTGCATCACGAACGCCTCGTCGGACAGTGCGGCGAGGTCGATCCGCCGTCGCCGGGCCAGTCGGTGACTCGTCGGCAGCACCGCGACCAACGGCTCGGAGCGGAGTGGGCGGATCCTCAGGTCCCCGCGGTTGACCGCGTCCGGGCGCAGCAGGGCCAGGTCGAACGTGTGATCCAGGACCCCGTCGACGAGCCGGGGGGACAAGAGCTCGCCACGCAGGTCGAGCTCGAGACCGGGGAGCTCGCGCCGCACCTCCTGCGCCACGCGGGGGAGGACGTCGTAGGTCGCGGTGCCGATGAAGCCGACGGAGACCCGGCCGGCGTGCCCCGACGCCAGCTGCTCCATGTCGGCCTCCGCGCGGGCGACGTCGGCCAGCACCGCCCGGGCGTGCTCGGCGAAGCGGAGCCCGGCCTCGGTGGGCTCGACCCGCCGGGTGGTGCGGGCGAACAGCTCGACCCCGAGCTCGCGCTCGAGCTGCTTGATCTGCTGGGAGAGCGCCGGCTGGGCGATGTGCAGCCGCGTCGCGGCCCGCCCGAAGTGCCGCTCGTCCGCGAGCACGGCGAACGACCGGAGGTGCCGCAGTTCCATGTCTTGATCTTATCAATCAAGCCCTATTCAGTATTGGAGTCGATCGAGTCGTGCGGCCTACCCTCGGTGCATGAGGTCTGCCTTCGTCTACACCGCCGCGCGCACCCCCTTCGGCCGCTTCGGCGGCGCCCTCGCCGAGGCACGCCCCGACGACCTCGCGGCCGTCGCGATCACGGGCGCGCTGGCGAAGGCGCCGGCGCTCGACCCGGCGTCGATCGGCGACACGGTCTGGGGGTGCGCCAACCAGGCCGGTGAGGACAACCGCAACGTCGGGCGGATGGGCGTCCTGCTCGCCGGGTTGCCGGTCTCGGTGCCCGCGACGACGGTGAACCGCCTGTGCGGCTCGTCGCTGGACGCCGCGATGATCGGGTCGCGGACGATCGAGTGCGGCGACGCCGACGTGGTGCTGACCGGCGGTGTCGAGTCGATGACCCGGGCGCCCTGGGTGCTGCCGAAGCCGTCGAAGGCGTTCCCGGCGGGCAACGTGACCGCGGTGTCGACGACGCTGGGGTGGCGGCTGGTCAACGACCGGATGCCGGCCGAGTGGACGGTGTCGCTCGGCGAGGCCAACGAGCAGCTGCAGGAGAAGTACGGCATCTCGCGGGAGCGGCAGGACGCGTTCGCGGCCCGGTCGCACCACCGGGCGCACGAGGCCTGGGAGTCCGGCTTCTACGACGGCCTCGTCGTGCCGGTCGACGGCGTCGACCTGAAGCGCGACGAAGGCATCCGCCCGGGGTCGTCAGCGGAGACGCTCGCGGGGCTGAAGCCGTCGTTCCGCCCGGACGGCACGATCACGCCGGGCAACGCGTCCCCGCTCAACGACGGGGCGTCCGCCGTGCTCCTCGGGTCGGAGACGGCGGGCCGGTCGCTGATCGGGGTCGACCCGGTCGCCCGGATCGCGGGCCGCGGGGTCTCGGCCCTGGAGCCGCAGCTCTTCGGCTTCGCCCCGGTCGAGGCGGCCGAGCGGGCGCTGGCCCGAGCCGGCATCACCTGGGCCGACGTGGCGGCGATCGAGCTCAACGAGGCGTTCGCGGTGCAGTCGCTGGCGTGCGTGGACGCGTGGAAGGTCGACCCGGACATCGTGAACGCCAAGGGTGGGGCCATCGCGATCGGCCACCCGCTCGGGGCGTCGGGCGGCCGGATCCTGGCCACCCTGGCCGCTCGGCTGCAGGAGTCGGGCGACCGGTGGGGGGTGGCCGCGATCTGCATCGGGGTCGGCCAGGCGCTCGCCGTGGTGCTGGAGAACGTGTCGTGAGGGTGCGGATCTGTGCGACGGCCGCCGAGGCGGTCGCGGACGTGGCGGACGGCGCGACGGTGCTGATCGGCGGGTTCGGCATGGCGGGCATGCCGGTGCAGCTGATCGACGCGCTGATCGAGCAGGGCGCCGGCGACCTCACGGTGGTGAGCAACAACGCCGGCAACGGCGACGCGGGCCTGGCCGCGCTGCTCGCGAAGGGCCGGGTCCGCAAGGTGATCTGCTCCTTCCCACGGCAGCAGGACTCGTGGGTCTTCGACGGTCTCTACCGCGCGGGCAAGGTCGAGCTCGAGCTGGTGCCCCAGGGCAACCTGGCCGAGCGGATGCGCGCGGCGGGCGCCGGGATCGGGGCGTTCTTCTGCCCCACCGGGGTGGGTACGCCGCTGGCCGAGGGCAAGGAGACCCGCGAGATCGACGGGCGCACCTACGTGCTGGAGTACCCGATCCGCGGTGACGTCGCCCTGGTCGGCGCCCACCGGGCCGACCGGATGGGCAACGTGGTCTACCGCAAGACCGCCCGCAACTTCGGGCCCGTGATGGCGACCGCGGCCACGACCACCATCGTGCAGGTCGCCGAGGTCGTGGAGACCGGGGAGCTCGACCCGGAGGCGATCGTGACGCCGTCGATCTACGTGGACAGGATCGTGACCGGATGAGCCGGGACCAGGCCCTGAGCAAGGACGAGATGGCGGCGCTGGTCGCGAAGGACATCGCGCCGGGGTCGTTCGTGAACCTCGGGATCGGCCAGCCCACGCTGGTCGCCGACTTCCTGCCCGAGGGCTCGGGAGTGGTGCTGCACACCGAGAACGGCATGCTCAACATGGGTCCGGCGGCGACCGAGGGCGAGGTCGACCCGGACCTGATCAACGCCGGGAAGATCCCGGTCACCGAGCTGCCGGGGGCGTCGTACTTCCACCATGCCGACTCGTTCGCGATGATGCGCGGCGGCCACCTCGACGTGTGCGTGCTGGGCGCCTTCCAGGTCTCCGCGACCGGCGACCTCGCGAACTGGCACACCGGCGCCCCGGGCGCGATCCCGGCGGTGGGTGGGGCGATGGACCTCGCGATCGGCGCGAAGAGCGTCTTCGTGATGATGGGTCTCTTCGCGAAGGACGGCACGCCCAAGCTGGTCCTCGACTGCACCTACCCCCTGACCGGGGTGGGCTGCGTCGACCGGGTCTACACCGACGTCGCGACCTTCGACATCACCTCCGACGGCGTGGTCGTCACCGACACGTTCGGCATCTCGTACGACGAGCTCACCGACCGCCTCGAGGTGCCCCTCGTCCGGGGCTAGGGCGTCCGGACGGGCTCCGTCGCCGCGGTGGTGTCCGGCGTGGCCGTGAACCCGTTCTGCACGGCCCAGAGGACGGCCTGGGACCGGCGCTGCGCGCCGATCTTGCGGTAGGCCGTGCGGATGTAGGTCTTGACGGAGTTGATGCTCAGGTAGCTCCGGTCGGCGATCTGCTGGTTGCTCATCCCGGCAGCGATCATCGTCAGCATCTCCGCCTCGCGGGCGGTGAGTTCGGCGTCGGCCCGCCCCGGCCAGTCCCCGCCGACCTGGGTCTCGGGCGGCTCGACGTCGGGGCTGACCACGATGGCGCCGCGCAGGACCGCCTGGACCGCATCCGCGATCTCGGGACCCGTCAACGCCTTGGAGAGGTAGCCGGACGCGCCGCGCACCAGTGCCTCGCGGGCCACGTCGGGACGCAGCTTCCAGGTGTAGACGATGACCGGAGCACCGCCCTTGCGCACCAGCTCGGCAAGGAAGTCCATCGAGCTGTTCACCGGGCCGAAGGTGTCGTAGAGGACGACGTCGACGCCGTCGAGACTCGATGCCTGCGGATCGAGCGCGGTCACCTGGATCCGGTGCCGGTCGTCGGAGAGCATCGCGGCGACGCCCGCGACCACGAGCTCGTAGTCGTTGACGATCGCCAGGCGGATCACGGCACTCGCAGGTCCGGCATGCCTCCGACAGTACGGCGTGTGTCGAGGGCCGGCGCGCAACTGTCACCCGTCAGGGTGGGGTCCGGAGTCCTGGGTGGGGGTACGGCAGGGACCTACCCCAGGAGGCTCCATGGATCCGAGCACGCCCGCCAAGGCCGTCAAGAAGGCCGTCAAGTCCACCGTCGAAGGTGCCGCAGCGCGCGTGGCCGAGAGACTCGCCGAGCTGGACCGGCCGGACATCCCGGGGACCCCGGGGTCGGGCACCCCGACGGTGAAGGAGCCGACCAGGCCGGTCGAGCCCCTTCCCCCGAAGCCCGACCAGGCCGGCCCTGAGCGCCGTACCGCGACCGGTGCCCCGACCGACGCGCCGGCCGAGGCCGTGTCCGCCCAGGGACGTTTCCTCACCACCTCCCAGGGCGTGCGGCTGCGCGACTCCGACCACTCGCTCAAGGCCGGCGAGCGCGGCCCGACCCTGCTCCAGGACCATCACCTGCGCGAGAAGATCACGCACTTCGACCACGAGCGGATCCCCGAGCGCGTGGTCCACGCCCGCGGGGCCGGTGCCCACGGCACGTTCATCGGCTACGGCAACGCGCGGTCGGTGAGCAAGGCGGGCTTCCTCGCCAAGGACGTCGAGACCCCCGTGTTCGTGCGGTTCTCGACGGTCCTCGGGTCGCGCGGCTCCGCCGACACCGTGCGCGACACCCGCGGCTTCGCGACGAAGTTCTACACCGACGAGGGCACCTTCGACCTGGTCGGCAACAACATCCCCGTCTTCTTCATCCAGGACGGCATCAAGTTCCCTGACGTGATCCACGCGGGCAAGCCGCACCCGGACCGGGAGATCCCGCAGGCGCAGAGCGCCCACGACACGTTCTGGGACTTCGTGTCCCTGCACACCGAGGCCCAGCACCACACGATCTGGAACATGTCCGACCGGGGCATCCCGCGCTCCTACCGGACCATGGAGGGCTTCGGCGTCCACACGTTCCGGTGCGTGAACGCGGCCGGTGAGACCTCGCTGGTCAAGTTCCACTGGAAGCCGAAGCTCGGCGTCCACTCCCTCACCTGGGAGGAGGCCCAGCTGCTCGCCGGCATGGACCCCGACTTCCACCGTCGCGACCTCTACGACGCGATCGAGTCCGGCGCCTTCCCGCAGTGGGAGCTCGGCGTGCAGGTCTTCGAGGACAACCCCGAGGAGCTGTTCGCCGGCATCGACCTCCTCGACCCGACCAAGCTCGTGCCGGAGGAGCTCGCGCCGGTCCAGCCGATCGGCCTCCTGACGCTGACCCACAACCCGACGAACTTCTTCGCCGAGACCGAGCAGGTCGCCTTCCACGTCGGCCACCTGGTGCCCGGCATCGACATCACCAACGACCCGCTGCTCCAGGCCCGGCTCTTCTCCTACGTCGACACCCAGCTGACCCGGCTGGGCGGCCCGAACTTCTCCCAGATCCCGATCAACCGGCCGCACGCCCCGGTCAACGACATGCTCCGAGACGGCTTGCACCAGAGCGCCGTGCACGGCGGGGTGGCGCCGTACAAGCCGAACTCGCTGGACGGCGGCTGCCCGTTCTTCGCGGGCGGTGCCAAGGACGGTGCGTTCGTCGACGTCCCGGCGCGCGTCGCCGAGGCGGTGAAGGTCCGGGCCAACCCGGCGTCGTACGACGACCACTACAGCCAGACGCGCCAGTTCTGGCTCAGCATGACCGCGGTCGAGAAGGAGCACATCGTGCTCGCCTACACCTTCGAGCTCGCCAAGTGTTTCGAGCAGGCGGTCAAGGAGCGCCAGCTCCTGGCGCTGGCGAACATCGACCCGGACCTCTGCGCCCAGGTCGCGGCCGGGCTGGGGCTGCCCGCGCCCGAGGCGACCGAGGAGCTGGTCGACCTCGACCCCAGCCCCGCGCTGTCCCAGGTGGGCGAGACCTGGCCGACCGACGGCCGGATGGTCGCGATCGTGGTCGACCCCGCCGGTGACCTCGCCGGGGTCGGCGACGTGGTGGCCGCGGTGACCGCCGCCGGCATGGTGCCGCTCGTGGTCGCGCCGCACGGCGGGAAGCTGCCCGACGGCACGCCGGTGCAGCGCACGTTCGGTGCGACCCGGTCCGTGGAGTTCGACGCGGTGCTGGTCGCGGGCAGCCCGGCCCCGGCGCCCGACGCGATCGCCGCCCGGGACAGCAAGGCCGGCGAGGACGGCGCCCCGGTGCTCGACCCGCGCGTGGTCCTGCTGCTCCAGGAGAGCTTCCGGCACGCGAAGGCCATCGGCGCCTGGGGCGCGGGAGTCACCGCGCTCGAGACCGCCGGCGTCGACGACGCACCGGGGGTCCTCACCGGGGCCGACGGCGCGTCGGTCTTCGCCGAGCTCCACGCAGCGATGGGCGCGCACCGCGTCTGGGAGCGGTTCGTGACGGTGCTGAGCTGAGGCGCGACGTCGTGGCCTCCGCCGGCGGTGCGCTGCTGGCGGGGGGCACGCGTGCGCTCGCGAGAGTGCGCCCGGCGCGCAAGCCCCTCCACCCGCGGGGCGTCGTCCTGCGGGCCCGGGTCTACCGCCACGGGTCCGCGGTGCCGACCGGGGTCCCGTGGCTCGACGAGCCGGGCAAGGACGACGTGGTGGTGCGGCTCTCGCGGGCCGTCGGCCTGCCGGCGCGGCTCCCGGACATCCACGGGCTGGCCCTCCGGACCGGGTCCGGCGACCTGCTCTTCGCGTCCACCGGGTGGGGCCGCGTCACCCGCTTCGTGCTGACCGCGAGCCGCGATCCGCGGGGGCGGCCGATGACCACGCTGCTGCCGTACCGCACCGAGAGCGGCGCGGTGCTGCTCGGGGCCCGGTCGGTGGGAGCCGAGACCTACGAGCTCGCCTGGGCGCACCGTGCCGGCGACTGGCAGCCCTTCGCGGTGCTGCGGGTCACCACCGAGCGCGCCCCCGACCAGTCCATCTCGTTCGACCCCGTCCGCCACCCGGTGGACGGGCTGGAGCAGTACCCGAGCGTGGTGCGGCTCCGTGAGCCGTCCTACGCCCAGGCCCGTCGGTCACGTCACTGACGGTGCCGCAACAGGAGGAGGACCCATGTCCACGGACGCCATCGTGATGCTCAAGGACGACCACAAGAAGATCCTGCGCACGTTCAAGGACTTCGAGGAGGCGGGCGACAACGCCCTGAAGACCAAGGGCGACCTCGTCGACCGGATGATCGAGCTCCTCACGGTGCACACCTACCTCGAGAACGAGGTCATGTACCCGCGGGTGCGCGAGCTCGTCCCGGACCTGGAGGACGACGTCCTCGAGTCCTACGAGGAGCACCACGTCGCCGACGTCCTGGTGATGGAGCTGGCCGCGGCTGAGAAGAAGGCACCGCGCCGGCCGTCCCAGCCCAGTGCCCTGAAGAAGACGATCGACGCGGTCATCTCCTGACCCGCGAAGGCCCCGGGAGCCGCTCTCCTGCGTAAGGGCGTGGTCCCGGGGCTCTCGGCTCGGGTCAGGCGGTGATCGCGGCGGTGTCCTCGTGGCGCTCGCCCGCCGGGTCGACGGCGATCGCGATCTTGCGGGGCTTGGCCTTCTCTGCGACCGGCACGACCAGCCGCAGCACGCCGTCGGCGTAGCCGGCCTCGATGTGCTCGAGGTCCAGGTTGTCGCCGAGCACCAGCTGGCGGCTGAACACCCCGCGCGGTCGCTCGGAGGCCAGTGCCTCCCAGTCGCCGTTGCGGGCCACCCGCTCGGCCCGGACGGTCAGCACGTTGCGCTCCACGTCGAGGTCGATGCACTCGCGGGCCACGCCGGGGAGGTCGAACTCGATGACGAACCGGTCACCTTCACGCCACGCGTCCATCGGCATCACGGCCGGGCGGTTGGTGGTGCCCAGGACCTGCTGGGCCAGGCGGTCGAGGTCACGGAACGGGTCGGTTGTACGAAGCAGCATCACATGTCCTCCTGGTTCTCGTGTCACGGGCGGGTGCGCCCTAGACCTGTATTGACGGTTATAGGTTTTATATAGTCAACGCATGAGTCGAAGTCAAGACGAGAATCGCAGCCGGCACCGGGGGGTGTTCGCGATCTCGGTGGCCGCCGCGATGGTGTCCATGGAGATCCAGAACCTCCGCGTGTACGAGCGCCGGGGTCTCGTCGATCCCGAGCGCACGCCGGGAGGGTCTCGGCTCTACAGCCCCCACGACATCGATCGCCTGCACCGAATCCGTGAGCTCCTCGCCGACGGTCTCAACCTGGCCGGCATCGCCCACGTGATGCGGCTCGAGGACCGGGTCCGGGTGCTGGAGGACCAGCTCCGCCGTCGCGACGCCGTCCCTCGGCGGCGCTAGTCGTCGTGGGTGTCTCCGACGGCTGGCTAGGCTCCCGCCATGGCTGACTCCACGAGACCGATCCGTGTCGCCATCAACGACGACTACGAGATCGTCGTGACCGGCACGGCGGCCGCACTCGCGCCGTACGCCGATCGGATCGAGGTCGTCGAGCTCGACTCGAACGAGCCGACGGTGAGCGACGTCGACATCGTCCTCTACGACACGTTCGGGCAGGACCAGGGTCCCGACATCGACGTCGGCAGCCTGTCGCGCACCGGCGAGCCGAAAGTCGTCGTCTTCACCTGGAACGTCCAGCGCGAGCTGGTCGACGGGGCGATCTCGGCCGGCGCTGCCGGCTACCTCTGGAAGGGCATGCCGGCGCACGACATGGTGGCGGCGCTCGAGAGGATCCACGCGGGGACGACGGTCACGCCGTCCGACGACGTGCGACCCAGCCTCGACGTGGGCGCGTGGCCCGGTCAGGAGTTCGGGCTCTCGGCACGCGAGGCCGAGGTCGTCGCGCTCCTCACCCAGGGGCTCACCAACCAGGAGATCGCCGACAAGGTCTACCTGAGCATCAACTCGGTGAAGACCTACCTCCGTACGGCCTACCGGAAGATGGGCGTCAGCCGACGCTCCCAGGCGGTCGCGTGGGGGCTCAACCACGGGCTGGCGCCCGATCACGTCCGCACGTTCCGTACCGGCTGAGCGAACATCGGCATGGCGGACCCCGGGTCCCACGCTGCGCAAGGTGGATCCCCGAGGCCCGCCACTACCCGCGTCAGAGGTAGCCACCGCGGCCGGGCCGAAAACCACCCGATCGGGTGGACTTTCTCGTCCCGACGTCCTCACGCGGCCCCCGGGCGCATCGCCCGCCGCCGACGGGGTACGGCGCGCACATGACCGATCCCAGTCGCACCCGCCGCCGCGCCCTCGTCCTCGTCGTCCTGGGGATCCTCGTCGTGCTCGGCATCCTGCTGCTGGCCGGCGTCCTCCTGGGCGACCAGACCGACCAGGTCGACCCACAGAACGGCGAGGTCGTCACCGGGTTCCTCCGCTGACCGACGCCGCGATGCTGGGTCGTGCGCCAACTGGGTACGGCGCAGTCATGCCTCCTCACCGGACCGCGGCCGTGACGCTCGGCCCCGGCGATCGAGCCGACGCGACGCTGACGGCGCTCGCGGCCGACGCCGACGACGCCCGCGGCGACGTGCCCCGCGCCCTCGAGCTCGCCGTGCGCTGGGGGACGAAGCTGTCGGCGCCGGGCCGCGGGCACACCCGGCCGCTCTGGGAGGCGCTCGCGACGCTGGGGGCCGTCGACCTCACCGTGGCCAGGGTCGTCGAGCCGCACCTCGACGCCCTGGCGATCCTCGACGAGCCCCGCGACGGAGCCTGGGGAGTGTGGGCCGCGGAGACCCCGGGCGCCCGCCTCCGAGCCGAGGCGACGCCCCACGGCTACGTGCTGAACGGCCGCAAACCCTGGTGTTCCCTCGCCGCCGACCTCTCTCACGCCCTGGTGACCGCCTGGGTCGGGGACGAGCAGCGCCAGCTGTTCGCGGTCGACCTCCACCAGCCCGGCGTGAGCACGGCCGACGCCCCGTGGGTCGCGCGCGGGCTGGGCACCGTGCGCAGCACGCCCGTCGACTTCGACGACGTCGTGGCGCGTCCGGTCGGCGAGCCGGAGTGGTACCTGCGCCGCGACGGCTTCGCCTGGGGCGGGATCGGCGTGGCCGCGGTCTGGTACGGCGGGAGTGTCGGCGTCGCGCGCCGGCTCTGGCGCCAGGCCGCCGAGCGGGAGCTCGACCAGATCGGTCAGCTGCACCTCGGCCGGGTCGACGCCGCACTCACCGCGGCCTCGTCCGTGCTGCTGGGCGCGGCCGTCGAGGTCGACGCCGGCCGGGCCGCGGGCGTCGCCGGGGCGCTCGCCGCGCTGCGCGTGCGCCAGGTCGTCGCCGACGCCGCGGAGACGGTCCTGCTCGCCGCCGACCACGCGCTCGGGCCGGCGCCGCTCACGACGGAGGACGAGCACGCCGGCCGCGTCGCGGACCTGCGCGTCTACCTCCGTCAGCACCACGCCGAGCGCGACACCGCGGCGCTCGGCCGTCTCGTCAGCGACGTGTCGCCGTGGTGAGCCGCCCGGACTTCACCCACGACGGCACCGGCACCGCGCCCGAGGCCTGGTCGACCGACGGCCGGTGGGACGACCGGCCGGCGCTGGTGCTCGACGGCGTACGCCGGGTCGTCGTCGTGGCCGCGCACCCCGACGACGAGTCGCTCGGCGCGGGCGGGCTCCTCGCCACCGCCCACGAGCGCGGGCTCGAGATCGACCTGGTGCTGCTGACCGCGGGTGAGCTCAGCCACCCGAGGTCGCCGACGCACTCACGGGCCCAGCTCGCCCAGCGGCGCCTCGGCGAGGCGAAGGACGCGCTGGGTGCGGTCGCGCCCGGGGCCGCGGTCACGATGCTGGCCCTCGGCGACGGCACCGTCGCCGACTCCGAGGCGGCCGTCGCCGCCCGGCTGGTCGACCTGATCGGCGACGGTGAGCTGACCCTGCTCGCGGCACCGTGGCGTCACGACGGCCATCCCGACCACGAGGCAGCCGGACGGGCCGCGGCCACCGCGGCCCGGCGTACCGACGCCGCCCTGGTGGAGTACCCCGTCTGGTGGTGGCACTGGGGCACGCCCGGCGACGCGCCCTGGGCCGCGATCCGCCGCCTCCAGCTCTCCGAGCGGGCTCGGGCCTGCAAGCACCTGGCGATCGCCGCGCACACGTCCCAGGTGGAGTCGCTCTCGAACGAGCCCGGCGACGAGGTGCTCCTGCACCCCGGCTTCCTGGCCCACTTCCACGGATCGGCGGAGGTGTACGTCGTGGACGCGCCGAGCGACACCGCCCTCGAGGACCTGCACCGCTCCGACCCGGACCCCTGGGGAGTCGACGACCGGTGGTACGAGTCACGCAAGCGCGACCTGACGCTCGCGGCCCTGCCCCGGCCGTCGTACGCCCGCGGCCTCGAGGTCGGCTGCTCGACGGGCGCGCTGGCCGAACGGCTGGTCGAGCGCTGCCTCGACCTGCTCGCCGTCGACAGCAGCCCGGCGGCCGTCGAGGCTGCCCGGCGCCGGCTCGCCGACCACGCCCACGTCCGGGTCGACCTCGTGCAGGTGCCGGACGAGTGGCCGCCGGGTGCCTTCGACCTGGTGGTCGTCTCCGAGGTGGCCTACTTCCTCAGTCCTCGTGAGCTGCGCGACCTGGTCGAGCGGGTCGAGACATCGCTGGCGCCGGACGGCGTCGTGGTGCTCTGCCACTGGCGGCACCGGGTCGAGGGCTGGGTGCCGGACGCCCGGGCCGTGCGGGGCGCGTTCACCGCGGACGCCCGGCTCCCCGTGCAGGCGACCTACCGTGACCGGGACGTCGAGATCGTGGTCCTCGCCCGCACCGACGTCCTCCCGAGGCCGACGAGTTGACCGCCGTGGACGTCGTCCACGTCGTCGTCCCCGCACACGACGAGGAGGAGCTCATCGGCGCCTGCCTCGCATCGGTCGCCACCGCGGCGGCCCACCTGGGCGGGGCCGTGCCCGGCGTGGTCGTCCGCAGCACCGTCGTCCTCGACGCGTGCACGGACGGCACGGCGGCGGTGGTCGCGGCGTACGGCGTCGACACGGTGGTCGTCGACGCCACCAGCGTGGGGGTGGCCCGGGCCGCCGGCGTCGGGCGGGTGGTCGAGCTCGCGGGCGGCCATCGCGCGGAGCGGGTCCTGGTGGCCACCACCGACGCGGACTGCGTCGTCCCGGACGGCTGGCTCGTGGACCTGCATGCCCGCGTCGGGGCGGGGCACGACCTCGTGGTCGGCGCCGTGCACCCGGATCCCGACGACCTGCCGGTGGGCGTGGTCGAGCGTTGGTGGGCCCGGCACCGTCGGCCCGAGGAGCACGTGCACGGCGCCAACCTCGCGTTCACGCTCGCGGCGTACGCGCGCTCGGGCGGTCTGCAGCCGGTCGAGCTCCACGAGGACGTGCTGCTCGTGGAGGCGATGCGCGCCGCCGGGTGTCGCTGGACGACGGGGACCTCGGTGCGGACGTCGGGGCGGACGGCGGGCCGGGTGCGCGGCGGCTTCGCGACGTACCTCGCCGACCTGGTCGCCCAGCCCGAGTGAGGCCGCCGGCGCCCCCGAGCCTCAGTCGAAGATCGCCGACGGTGCGCCGGTCCGGAAGAGCGTCGACAGGTAGATCACGACCGGGACCGTGCCGCGGTTGGTGGCATGGTGCACCTCTCCCTGCTCCTCGACGAGCCACTGCCCCGGGCGGACCTTGACGGTGTCGCCCGGCTTGACCTTCGTGACCAGCGTGGGGTCCTCGCCCGAGCCCTTCATCACCTTCGCCGAGCCCGTCTCGACCGTGTAGGTCAGGACGCCCTCGGCGACGTAGCCCAGCTGCTCGCCCGGGTGGTGGTGCGAGGCGAGCTCGGCGCCGGGCATCACCACGACCTTGCTCAGGCCCAGGGTGCGGTGCGGCGCGCCCGGGGGCGCGTCCACCTGGGCGAGCGGCTGGCGGGTGACGACGACGGGTGCCGGGTCGTCGGCGGCGACGGCGGAGACGGCGATGCCGATCCCCACGCCCGAGGCGAGCAGCGAGGCGGCGGCGACCGGGACGAGCACGGCGCGGCGCAGGTGGGGGAGCTGGGCGAGGGCGGTCATGCTCGGCAGCGTAGGGAGGTCCGTCGTACGCCGCAGGTGATCTCACGAAGCAGGGGTCCCGGAGCTCCGGTCGGGGGTCAGGCCCCCCGTGCCCGGGGGCCCTGGTAGACGGCGCTGCCGGGCAGCTGGGGCCACGGCGTGGTGGCCGCGTCGTCCGCGGCCAGGGGGAGCCGGACGGTCACGACGGTGCCGACGCCCTCCGTGGAGGACAGCGTCACCTCGCCTCCGTGGGCGGTGACGATCGATCCGACGACGGCCAGCCCGAGACCGAGGCCCTGGATCTCGCGGGTCTGGGCGGCCGGAGCGCGCACGAAGCTCGTGAAGAGGTGCTCCTGGTCCGCCTCGGCGATCCCGAGTCCGGTGTCGGCGATCGTCAGGACGGCATCGCCGCAGTCCGGGCGGAGGGTGACCACGAGCTGTCCACCGGGCGGACTGAACACGACGGCGTTGTCGATCAGGCGGCTGACCATCTGGCCGAGCTGGGTCTCGTCACCGAGCACCGGCACCGGGTCGGCGCCCAGGTCGGCCGTCAGCCCGAGGCCGCCGTTCTTGATCGCCGGTCCGGACCTGGCCAGCGAGTCGCTGACGACACCCACCAGGTCGACGGGGCGGTGGCCCATGCTGAACGCGCCGCATCCGACGCCGGCGAGGGTCAGCAGGTTCTCGACGAGCGTCAGCAGCCGTTGGCTGTTGCTCTCGACCCGCTGGACCATCCGGTGCTGCAGCGGGGTCAGGTCGCCGACGGAACCGTCCAGCAGGACGTCGGTGTAGCCCAGGATGCTGGTCAGCGGCGTACGCAGCTCGTGGTTGACGGTCGCGACGAGGTCGCGCTTCACGACCGTCTCGGTGAGGTCGTCGGAGTGCACGTCATGCCGTCCGGTGCTGCAGGCCGTTGGCGAAGGGCGGGCGGTGGTCGACCTCGGTGGTCGTGGCCCGACGCAGAGTCCGCACGACCATCGCTCCCACCAGGCAGTTGTTGAGCTCGGCGTGCATCTCGAGGGAGTCCTGGTCGATCGCGCAGTCGCTCGCCTTGGTCAACGCCAGCTCCAGCCGGGTGTAGCCGGCGGCGAGGGCCAGGGCGAGCAGCGCGGGGCTGTGCGCCTCGGCCCACTGCCAGAGCGCGGACGGCGGCACCTGCTGGTCCTCGGCCAGCCGGCACACCTCGTGAGTCACGTCCGCGGGGAGGTCACGGCCACGAGGAGCACCACCCCGAGTGCGGCGACGACGTTGAGGTTCATGACTTCATCGTGGTGCGCGGCCGAGGTCGTCGACAGACGTCAACGCCTCGTTCGGTCTAGTACCTGGACACCAGCCCGAGTGATGCTTCAGACCGGGCGGCCCGGGCCCGCGAGCCCTCCGAACCGTCGCGGGGCAGCCAGAAGCGAAGGACCGTGTGTCTGTCGACGCGCTCGAAGCTGCACCAGCCGCCGGCGACCGCGGCCCGGTCGTGCATCCCGTCGAGCCCGTGGTGCCCGTGCGGGGAGCGGGCGGTGGTGGCGTCG
>NZ_BDJE01000045.1 GCF_002117935.1 Nocardioides sp. PD653-B2
CCCGCACTGCACCCGACCCTCACCGTCCTGCGACGCCGACCACATCATCGGCTACGACCAGGGTGGTCCGACCTGCTCCTGCAACCTCGCCCCGTTGTGCCGCCACCACCACCGGCTCAAGACCCACGGTGGGTGGACCTACCAGCGCACCGCAGCACGCACCTTCCGCTGGACCAGCCCCTTGGGTCACGTCCACGTCAACGACCTCACCCACCCACGACATACCTGACCACCCGACCCCGCCGGCCACCGCCGACGGGGCCACTCCCACGCCCTGCTGTGAGAGTGTCGCTGTCATGGCAGGTGGGCCAGCTCCCGGCGGTGCGGTGGTCCTCGAGACGGATTGCCTGCTCCTCAGGCCCTGGCGGGTCGCCGAGGCCGTGGTCCAGCGTGAGCTGTGGACCGAACGCGATCCACGGGTGCCGCCGCACCGGCATATCGACGTCCATGGGCACCCGACGGTCGCAGACCTCGAGGAGTCGATCCGCTCCAGCCGGCCGTCGCCGTTCGGGCTGCTGGCAGTCGAGCGGAAGGACGCCCGCGACGTCATCGGCTACTGCGGGCTGGTCGACTCCGGTCGAGGAGCAAGAGGGGAACCGGAGCTGGCGTTCGAGCTGCTGCGCCGTGCCTGGGGTCGGGGATATGCCACGGAGGCCTCGTGGGCGGTGGTCGACTGGGCGAGATCGTCCGGCGTCGAGCGTCTCTGGGCGACGGTTTGGGAGTGGAACACCGCTTCTCGCCGGGTGCTGGCCAAGGTCGTTCACCGAGACCGAACGCACGGAGGTGGACGCGGTCCACGGGACGACACTCTTCGCTACGAGGCTGCTCTAGCCGGCATCCCCATGTGTGACCCTTCGCCCGCTGGGAGCCGCGCGGGACGCCGCAGCTCGGGATGTCGCGACCGCCGGTCCAGGTCGGTGGGACGCGTGGCGTTCCCAGAGTGGGGTCAGCTGACGTCGGGCTCGGAGACCTCGTCGGCCGGGAGGTCGTCGACGGGCACCTCGTCGGCGGCGAGGATCGCATCGACGAGGAGCGGGGTGGTCAGCTCGACCTGCCAGGGTCGCGCGCCGTAGCCCGCGAGCTGTTCCGCGACGGCCGGCGCGAGGGTCTCCGGGTCGCGGGACTTCGGCGGGGTCCACAGCGTGCGCCGCAGGTAGTCGGGGGTGAGCACGTTCTCGACCGGCAGCCCGTGCTGCTCGGCGAGCTTCGTCATCTGCACCCGGGCGAGCGCCAGTCGGCGGGCGGCGGTCGGGTCCTTCTCGGCCCAGGCGCGGGGGAGCGGCGGACCGTCACCGCGCGGGGAGCGGGTCGGCAGGTCGGCCTCGTCCATCTCGGCGGCCTCGGTCAGCGCGGCGATCCAGCGGTTGGCGTAACGCTCGGCGCCCCGCCCGTGGAAGCCCTTGGTCGCGAGCAGCGCGGTGCGGTCGGTGGGCAGCGCCTGGGCCGCGGCGATGATCGCGGCGTCCGGGATGATCCGGCCCGGCGTCACGTCACGCTGCTCGGCGATCTCGTCGCGGGTCTCCCACAGGGCACGTACGGCGCCGAGGGCCCGGCGGCCGCGGACCCGGTGCAGCCCCGACGTACGACGCCACGCGTCGACTCGGGCCGTCTGCTCGAAGGAGCGCAGGGCGTCGAACTCCTGGCGCGCCCACTCGGCCTTGCCGGACTGCTCGAGCTCGGCGCCGAGCACCTCGCGCAGTTCGACGAGCACCTCCACGTCGAGCGCGGCGTACTCCAGCCACGGTCCGGGCAGCGGGCGCGTCGACCAGTCGACGGCGGAGTGCTCCTTGGCGAGTCGGAAGCCGAGGAGCGTCTCGACCAGCGTGGCCAGCCCGACCCGGGGGTAGCCCAGCAGCCGCCCGGCGAGCTCGGTGTCGAACAGCGCCGACGGGTAGAGCCCGACCTCGTTGAGGCACGGCAGGTCCTGGGTGGCGGCGTGCAGGATCCACTCGGTGCCCTCGAGCACCTGCTGGAGTGGGTCCAGGGAGTCGAAGGCGATCGGGTCGACGAGGTAGGTCGTGGAGCCCTCGCGGCGCAGCTGGATGAGGTAGGCGCGCGACGAGTAGCGGTAGCCGGAGGCGCGTTCGGCGTCGATCGCGACGGGACCCGTGCCGGCGGCGAGACCGGCGCACACCTCGGCCAGCCCGGCCGGGGTGTCGATGATGGGCGGCAGCCCGTCGCGCAGCGTCAGCAGCGGCGGCTCGGGCACCGCCTCCGGAGCGGACTCCTGGGTCTCGTCGGGCGTCTGGTCGGGCTCGGTCTCGTGTGCGGGCATCGTGCTCAGTGTCCCGAGCCCCGCTGCCCGCGGCGACTCGGCATCACGGCGACCCCCTCGGGCACCGGCGGCAGCCCGACCGCCGTGCACAGCAGCTCACCCCAGGCCTCGACGTGCGGCGCCAGGTCGAGCGGGGCGAGGTCGGGCGCGTCGTCCGGGGCGACCGGCGTCCAGGAGGCCCGGATCTCGATCTGGGCGGTGCCGCCCTCGTCGGCCATGCCGCCGAAGCTCTCGGTCGCGACCCGGGTGACGGTGCCCGAGGACGCGACGTACGACGCTCCGTGGGCGTCGAGCGCCTCGGTCAGCCACGACCAGCCGACCGCGGCCAGCATCGGGTCGGTGATCAGCTCCAGGTCGATCTCGGCGCGGGCGTAGGCCACGCACCGGAAGGTGCCGTCCCAGGCGTCGTTGCCGGCGGGGTCGTGCAGCAGGATGATCCGGCCGGTGCCCAGGTCTGTGTCGTCGACGGTCACGTCGGCCGACAGCGCGGAGGCGTACGGCGCGATCCGCTGGGGCGCCGGCATCTCCTCGCAAAAGATCTCCGGGCGCAAGCGGGCGCCGTGCATCGTCGCCACCGCGTCCCGGAACTCCGGGGGGGTGGTGCCCGCACCCGCTCCGGGGTGCGCCTCCTGACCGACGACCATGTGTTCACAGTAAGTCGGACCCCGCGATCCCGATGTGCGAACACGCCGGGTGACCTGCGAGGCTTCGCTCATGGACGACCTCCGTGACAGCGCCTTCCTGAAGGCCGCCCGGGGCGAGCCGGTCCCGCACACGCCGGTCTGGTTCATGCGCCAGGCGGGCCGCTCCCTGCCCGAGTACCTCAAGCTCCGCGAGGGCGTCGGGATGCTCGAGTCGTGCATGGATCCCGAGCTCGTGGTGGAGATCACCCTCCAGCCGGTGCGCCGCTACGGCGTCGACGCGGCCATCTTCTTCTCCGACATCGTGCTGCCGCTCAAGGCGGTCGGTGTCGACCTCGACATCCGGCCCGGCGTGGGCCCGGTCGTCGCGCAGCCGGTGCGCACGCTCGCCGACGTCGAGGCGATCCCCGACCTGACGCCCGAGCACGTGCCGTTCATCACCGAGGCCGTCCGCGGCCTGGTCGGCGAACTCGGCGGCACCCCGCTCATCGGCTTCGCCGGCGCGCCGTTCACGGTGGCGTCGTACCTCGTCGAGGGCGGTCCCTCCAAGGAGCACGCGAAGACCAAGGCGATGATGTTCGGCGCCCCCGACGTCTGGGACGCCCTGATGCGCAAGATCGCCGGCATCTCGGCGGCCTACCTCGAGGTGCAGGTCGGTGCGGGTGCGTCGGCCGTCCAGCTCTTCGACTCCTGGGCCGGCGCACTGACCCCGGCCGACTACCGCGACTTCGTCATGCCTCACTCCGCCCGCGTGCTCGAGCGGGCCGGCGCCCTCGGCGTGCCCCGCATCCACTTCGGCGTCGGTACGGCGAACCTGCTCGGCCTGATGGGCGAGGCCGGAGCCGACGTGGTCGGCGTCGACTGGCGCACCCCCCTCGGCAACGCGATCCCGCTGGTCGGTGACCGCGCCGTCCAGGGCAACCTCGACCCGACCCTGGTCTTCGCCCCCACCGACGTGATGACCGCCCGCGCCGCCGAGGTCATCGAGGCCGGCCGGTCGGCCAAGGGCCACATCTTCAACCTCGGGCACGGGGTCATCCCGTCGACCGACCCCGACCAGCTCGCCCGGCTGACCGAGTTCGTGCAGGGCTACCGGCTCTAGGTCGCCGAGGGGCGCCGGCGGCGGAGCGCGCGGACCAGGAGCAGCAGCGGCGGGCCGACGATCGCGACCACGATGAGCCACGGCAGCAGCGCACCGACGACGGTGGCGAGCGCGACGGCGAACGTGGTGAGCCCGTGCCAGCCGGCAGAGAGCCCGGTGAGGAAGCCGGCCTTGTCCTCCTTCGGAGGAGCAGTCTTCTTCTCGGGGATCTGGTCGACGCTCACGACGATCGTCGCCATGGAGGTCTGGCTGCCGAGGTAGGCCGCCTGGCGCTCGAGCGAGTCGAGCTCGGCCTGGCGGCGGGACAGCTGGGCCTCGATCGCCATGATGTCGCGGATGCTCTCGGCCCGGTCGAAGAGCACCGTGATCCGGTCGATGCTGCGCCGCTGCGTCTTCAGCCGGCTCTGGGTGTCGATGACCTTGGTGGTGACGTCGTCCTCGGTGGTGTTCGCGGACTCGAGCTCGGCGACGTCGATCCCCTTGAGGTCCTCCATCGCCTTCGGGAAGTCGTCGGCCGGGATCCGCAGCACCATGCGCGTGTACGCCGGGTGCCCGTCGTCGTCGGTGGTCGTCTTCTCCTCGGTGACCTGGCCGGCGTACGTGTCCACGACCTGCTGGACCTCGAACTGCGCCTTGCCGACGTCGTCGGCCCGCAGTGCGACGTTGCCGTGCCGGATCAGCGCCCGGTCGTCGACGAGCGGGTTCGGCTTGGTGGCGACCGACTGCGCGCCGTTCCGCACCGAGCTCGAGTCGGCCACGCTGTAGTCGTCGGTCAGGGCGTCCATCGCGGGAGCGGGTGCCTGGGCCGCTGCCGGCGCGTCGCCGGCGACCGATCCGGCCACCGAGCTCGAGTCTGCGCTGCCGCCACCGGCGCTGCACCCGGCACCGGCGGCGAGGGCGAGGGCGAGGACTGCGGGGGCGAAGGCGCGGGCCGGCGTGAGCTTCATGCCATCTGGGACGCGACCCCCACGGTTCCGGTTCCCGCCCGCCGTCGCGGCCCGGTCCTCACGTCTGGGACAGTGGGGGCGTGGGCAAGCGCGTCGTGGTGGTCGGGGGCGGCCTCGCGGGCCTGACCGCCGCCCGCGACCTGGTCGCCGCCGGCCACGACGTCCTCCTGCTCGAGTCGTCGGCCCGCGTCGGCGGCAAGCTGCACCGCACCCCGGTCGCCGGCGTCACCGTCGACGTCGGTGCGGAGGCGATGCTCAACCGGCGTCCCGAGGGCGTCGACCTGGCCCGGTCGCTCGACCTCCCGGTCGAGCACCCGGTCGTGGCGTCCTCGCGGATCTGGACCCGCGACGCACTGCGTCCGCTGCCGCGCTCCCTGATGGGCGTGCCGCTCGACCTCGCGCAGCTCGCGTCGTCGGGGGTGCTGTCGGCGGACGGTCTGGAGCGGGTCCGCCGCGAGGTGTCGCTGCCCGCCGAGGAGATCGACGGCGACATCTCGGTCGGGGCGCTCGTGGACCGGCGCTTCGGGCCCGAGGTCACCGACCGGCTGGTCGAGCCGTTGCTGGGGGGTGTGTACGCCGGCCACGCGCGGCTGATCTCGGCACGCGCCGCGGTGCCGCAGCTGGTGGCCTTCGCGCAGCGCGGCTCGGTGCTGGAGCAGGCGGCGGCGATCCCCACGACGTATGACCGGCCCGTCTTCGCCGGCATCCCCGGCGGCATGGGGCGGCTGCCGGAGGTGCTGGCGTCCGGGCTCGTGGTCCGCACCGGCGCGACCGTGCGCGAGCTCGCCCGCACCACGACCGGCTTCTCGCTCACCATCGGGCCGACGACCGCTCCCGAGGTCGTCACGGCCGATGCCGTCGTCCTCGCCACCCCCGCGGCACCCACGGCCCGGCTGCTGGGCGCGGTCTCGCCCGTCGCCGCCACCGAGCTCGCCGGGGTCGAGTCCGCCTCGATGGTGGTCGTGACCTTCGCGTTCGACGCGGGGTCGGCCGGCCTCGACGACACGTCGTCCGGCTTCCTGGTCCCGCCCGTCGACGGCCGTCGGATCAAGGCGTCGACGTTCTCGTTCGCCAAGTGGGGCTGGGTCCGCGAGGCGGGCGACGGCCTGCTCTTCCTGCGCACCTCGCTCGGCAGGTACGGCGAGGAGACGGCGCTCCAGGCCACCGACGACGAGCTGGTCGCCTGGTCGCGCGACGACCTCGCCGCTGCCATCGGCCTCACGGCCGTCCCGGTCGACACCCACGTGCAGCGCTGGGGCGGCGGCCTGCCGCAGTACGCCGTCGGCCACCTCGACCGGGTCGCCCGCATCCGCGCCGCCGTGTCCGCCGTGCCCGGGCTCGCGGTCTGCGGAGCGGCGTACGACGGCGTCGGCATCCCGGCCGTGATCGCCTCCGCCCACCGGGCCGCCCGAGAGGCGGGGTAGGGCCGCGACCGAGCCCGCGCCACAATGGAGCCATGAGCAGCAAGGCGCAGAAGGCCCGCGAGATCAACGACACCATCCGCTACACGATGTGGTCGGTGTTCCGGCTCGACGACACCCTCGGTGACGCCGACCGCGCCAGCGAGGGCGCCGAGGTCGAGAAGCTCTTCGCCGAGCTCGCCGAGGCCGACATCGTCGTCCGCGGCGTGTACGACGTCAGCGGCATCCGCGCCGACGCCGACCTGATGGTGTGGTGGCACGCGACCACGTCCGAGGAGCTCCAGGACGCCTACAACCGCTTCCGGCGTACGACGTTCGGTCGCCGTCTCGCGCCGGTCTGGTCGCAGATGGCGCTGCACCGCCCGGCGGAGTTCAACAAGAGCCACGTGCCGGCGTTCCTCAGCGACGAGGACCCGAAGAAGCACGTCAGCGTCTACCCGTTCGTGCGGTCCTACGAGTGGTACCTCCTCGAGGACTCCGAGCGCCGCCGGATGCTCGCCGACCACGGCAAGATGGCCCGCGACTACGCCGACGTGCGGGCCAACACCGTCGCCAGCTTCTCGCTCGGCGACTACGAGTGGATCCTCGCCTTCGAGGCCGACGAGCTGCACCGGATCGTCGACCTGATGCGTCACCTGCGCGGCTCCGAGGCCCGCCGTCACGTCCGCGAGGAGGTGCCGTTCTACACCGGCGCCCTGGTCGGCATCGCCGAGCTGGTCGACCGGCTGCCGTAGCCCGGAACCCGCGATGTGCCGGGCACGTCTGACCGGCATGAAGAGACTGCCGGCCGTGGGTGCCCTGTTCCTCGCGGCGATCCTCGTCGCCTGCGGATCGGACGACGGGTCGACCGCGGTCGACCCGGGCGGCCACCCGAGCCCGCCCGCGGCCATGCCGACGGACGTGCCGGCCGCACCCGGCGTCGTCGACACCCGCGGGCTGGTGACCGTGATGGACGCCGGCGGCTCGCCCGAGCTGTGCCTCGGCCCGGTGGCCGAGTCCTATCCGCCCCAGTGCAGCGGCCCGCCGATCGACGGCTGGGACTGGTCGGACCACAAGCAGATGTACGAATCGCAGGGCAGCGTCAGGTGGGGCCAGTTCATGGTCTCCGGCACGTGGGACGGGACGACGTTCGGCTTCGAGAACGCCGTCCCAGGTCCGCTCTACGACCCCATGCCGACGCCGGAGCCGACCTACCCCGCGCCCAGCGTGGAGCACAGCAGGGCCGAGCTCGAGCAGATCGCCGAGGAGGTCGGCACGCTGCCCGGAGCCCAGGGCGCGTACGCCGACCGGGGTCACGTGCTGGTCGACGTCACCTACGACGACGGCTCGCTCCAGGACTGGGCCGACGAGACCTACGGCGACGGCGTCGTCGTGGTCAGCCCGATGCTCCTCGACCGCGCGGTCTGACCTGGCGGATCGGGTGGCAACGATGGCCCGAGCGGTCTACTTCGGGTCAGCAGCTTCGAGGGTGAGGCTGATCGAGTTGATGCAGTAGCGATCGCCGGTGGGCGTGCCGTAGCCGTCGGGGAACACGTGCCCGAGGTGCGAGCCGCAGTTGGCGCAGCGCACCTCGACCCGCTTCATCCCGTGGGAGACGTCCTCGATGTACTCGATCGTGTCCGACAGCGGCTGGTAGAACGACGGCCACCCGCAGCCCGAGTGGAACTTCGTGTCCGACTCGAAGAGCTTGGCCTGGCAGGCCTTGCAGCGGTAGACGCCGGTGGTCTCGGTGTCGGTGTACTCGCCCACGAAGGCGCGCTCGGTGCCGGCCTGGCGCAGGACGGCGTACTCCTCGGGGGAGAGCTCCTTGCGCCACTCCTCGTCGGTCTTCTCCACGTTGTAGGGCATGCCCCCCACGGTAGTGGTCCAGCCAAGGGATTCGGGCCGGTCGCCGGGGGTACCGATGTGACCACTGATACACCCGTTCAGGGGTTGAGGATTTCGGTAAACATGTGTTCACTGAAACTGCCGCCAACCAGTCGACGACAGGGGAGCCGATGGCCTCCAGCACGATCGCGTGGGACCGGATCCGAGACGCCGGATCGAAGCTGACGACCCCGCTGCATCCCGACGACTACCTCCGGCTGCTGAACCCGCTCTGGAGCCAGCGCGAGCTGCGCGGCCGGGTCGAGTCGGTCATCTCGGAGACCGACGACGCAGCCACCCTGGTCATCCGGCCGGGCTGGGGCTGGCGCTACGACCACCGCCCGGGCCAGTACGTCGGGATCGGCGTCCAGGTCAACGGCAAGTTCCAGTGGCGCTCGTACTCGGTCAGCTCGCCGCCGCGGCGACGGGGCCGGACCATCGCGATCACCGTCCGGGCCATGCCGGAGGGCAAGCTCTCCGCCCACCTGGTCAACGGCCTCGAGCCGGGCACCATCGTGCGGCTGGCGCTGCCCGAGGGCGACTTCGTGCTCCCCGACCCGCCCCCGGCGAAGATGCTGTTCCTCGTCGGCGGCAGCGGCGTCACCCCGGTGATGGCGATGCTCCGCACCATGGACCGGCGCGCCGAGAGCAACGGCAGGGCGATGCCGGACGTCGTCATGCACTACTCGTCGCCGACCGAGGACCGGATGATCTTCCGCGACGAGCTCGCTGCCCTCGAGGAGCGGCACGACGGGCTCACCGTCCACCGGCTGCACACCGACATCGACGGGATGCTCGAGCTGGCCGACCTGGACCGGATCTGCCCCGACTGGCGTGAGCGGGAGACCTGGGCCTGCGGCCCGGGCCCGATGCTGGACGCGATCGACGAGCACTTCGAGTCGGCCGGCCTCGAGGAGCGGCTGCACCTGGAGCGGTTCTCGCTCAAGCTCGACGGCGACGGCGGCGAGGGCGGCACGATCACGTTCCGCACCTCCGGCAAGACCGCGGAGGCCGACGGCGCGACGACCGTGCTCGAGGCGGGCGAGGAGGCCGGCGTCGGCATGCCGTTCGGCTGCCGCATGGGCATCTGCCACACGTGCACGCTCACCCTGGTCGAGGGCAGGATCCGCGACCTGCGCAACGGCGACGAGTTCGACCAGCCCAACGAACAGGTGCAGACCTGCGTGACCGTCCCGGTCGGCGCCTGCACCTTCGACATCTGATTCTCGATACGCCGCTCGCAAGCTCGCGGCCGTTCGATCACCGAAAGGATTCCCATGGCTATCTCCGACGTGAAGGAGTACACCCACCTCAGCGAGGAGGAGGTCGAGCAGCTCGGACGCGAGCTCGACGCCATCCGCGCCGAGATCGAGGAGTCGCGCTGCGACAAGGACGCGGCGTACATCAACCGGATGATCGCGGTCCAGCGCGGCCTCGCGGCTGCCGGGCGGGTCACCCTGATGGCCGGTCTCCAGTCGAAGAAGACGCGCAAGCCCGCGTGGCTCGCGGGGGCAGCGATGCTCGGTGTCGCGAAGATCCTCGAGAACATGGAGATCGGCCACAACGTCATGCACGGCCAGTGGGACTGGATGAACGACCCCGAGATCCACTCGTCGAACTGGGAGTGGGACACCGCTCAGCCGGCTGAGCAGTGGAAGCACTCGCACAACTACATCCACCACCAGTTCACCAACGTGCTGGGCCACGACAACGACATCGGGTACGGCGTGCTGCGGATGGCGCGCGAGCAGAAGTGGCACCCCGTCTACCTGGGCCAGCCGGTCTACAACGCGCTGCTCGCCGGCCTCTTCCAGTGGGGCGTCGCGCTCCACGACCTCGACCTCGAGGCGATCCGCAAGGGCAAGAAGGACCCGGTCGAGATGAAGCGGCAGCTGCGCCAGATCGGGCGCAAGGGCCGCAACCAGATCATCAAGGACTACGTCGTCTACCCGGCGCTGAGCGGGAAGCAGTGGAAGTCGACGCTCAAGGCCAACGCGACGGCCAACCTGGCCCGCAACCTGTGGTCCTACATGATCATCTTCTGCGGGCACTTCCCCGACGGTGCGCTGCACTTCACCGAGGAGGAGCTCGAGGACGAGACTCGCGCGGAGTGGTACCTGCGCCAGATGCTCGGCTCGGCGAACTTCGAGGGTGGCCGGCTGCTGCACATCCTCTCCGGCAGCCTCGGCTTCCAGATCGAGCACCACCTCTTCCCCGACCTGCCGAGCAACCGCTACCCGGAGATCGCCGAGAAGGTCCGCGCGCTCTGCGACAAGTACGACATCCCGTACACCACCGGCCCGCTGCACCACCAGTACGGCCAGGCGCTGCGCACGATCATGAAGCTCTCGCTGCCGAACTCGATGACGTCCTCCGACCAGCCGGAGCCGCCGTCGCCGTCGATCGACCGCACCCGGCGCACGGATGCCGAGCGACCGTCCCGTCGTGCCGAGACGGGTGGCTACTACCGGAGCAAGACCGCATGAGTACGGCGACCAGGGTGGGCATGCTGGACCGCAAGTGGGTCACGCAGTGCGCGCTGAGCCGCATCTGCGGGGTGTGCTCGCGTCCGCTCGGGCGCCCGATCGCGTTCGTGGGTACGGCGGAGGAGGTGGGCCGCAACGCCTTCCACCTCCCGCCGCTGCACCTCGAGTGCACGGGCTCGTTGCTCGACGACGACCACCGGGTCGTGACGACGGCCGGCTTCGAGTTCGTGCGGCCGGCGAAGGAGGACCTCGACCAGAGTCCCACCTTCCAGCCGAACTCGCTGCTCTGACCCAGCCTCACTCGGCGCGCGAGCGCTCGCAACTGTCGGTGGTCTCGGCGAGGCAGACGTCTCGCCCCGTCGATCCCCAGGCGTAGTCGGTGCCGGGACCGCCGACGAGGCGGTCGTTGCGCCGGCTGCCATGGAGGACGTCATCGCCGCGCTCGCCCCGGGCGCGGAACACCGAAGGATGACGTTCGGGGCGGGGGCAGATGGCCGGGCGCACCATCGAGATCCCGTCGGCCCCGGCGCCACCCGCGATGACGCCGCGGCAGCTGCGGGTGGAGAGATCATCTGCACGGGGGGACCCGACCATCTCGACGGACCGGAAGCGCTCGGCGCCGAAGGCCTCCCACTCCGAGATCCGCACCCCCGGGCGCCCTGCCTCGGCGTACCGGCCCCGCTCGAGATCGACCGCGAAGGCCGGTCCGAGGGTCTGCCCGTCCGTGGTCGGGAGGACGGTGAGGTGGTCGCTCCCGGCGCCGCCCGAGTACGGGCCCGACATCGCGGTCGAGACGACCAGGCTGTCGATGCCGCCGCCCATCCGCGCGGTGAGCTGCCCGGTCCCGCCGGTGCCATCGTGGAGGGTGGTGACCAGGTGGTCGCCGCCCTCGCTGCCGGTGAAGTCGAACGACGACCAGGCCAGGCGAGCGATGGAGTACCGCTCGAAGCCGGTGACGTCGATCGGAGCTCCGTCGACCGTGCTCCCGCCGGTCGCCAGGTCGATCACCCAGGCCGCGGGCCGACTGTCCTGGAGTGTGACGAGGTCACTGCCGTCTCCGCCGTCGACCTGGCCGGTGGGCAGGCCGCGCAGGTGGAGGTAGTCGTTGGCGCCGCCCAGGTGGATGACGTCGTCGTTGGGCTTCTCGGGCACGCCGGAGGTCACGTTGTCCCAGCCGCCCAGGCTGTCGATGACGTCGTGCCCGATCCCGTCTCTGTCACCGGCGTCGACGGTGACGCTCTCCTCGGTCAGCCCGCGGAAGTCGTCGTCGCCAGCACCGAGGAGGACGTGGGGGCTCCTGGCGGACGTGTCGACGACGGAGTCGTCGCCCGCCCCGGCCCACACGTCGGGACGGCGTTCGCCGGCGTCGGTGATGCACACGAGGTCGTCACCGGCGCCGGCGTCGGTGTGGGCGGCACCGTTGGTCACGATCACGTCGGGACCGTCGGTCCCCGTGACGGTCCCGCCCGGCTCGCCGACGATGGTGGCGGGCTGTCCCTGGCAGGTCGCCTCGGGAGCGGCCTCCGCCGGGAGGGCGGCGAGGAGGGGGACGGCGAGGACGAGCATCGCCGCCAGCGGGAGGCGTCGCACGCGGGGGTCCTTCCGAGTCGGATCCGGACCATGACTCTAACCTCCGGCTAGCGTGGGCCCATGGACAGAACCGGCGACGACCCCTGGCAGCTGACCACGCACCACCCGCGCAACAACCGCGTCCGGGCGATCTGACCGATGCCGAAGACGTCAGCCGTCGAGGTCGACGCCGGCGGTCGCGCGGTCCGCGTCTCCAGCCCCGACCGGGTGATCTACGAGGCCACCGACAGCACGCCCGAGGTGACCAAGCTGATGGTCGCGGAGTACTTCGCGAGCGTTGACGACGGGCTGATGCGCGCGCTGCGCGACCGGCCGACGGCTCTCGAGCGCTGGACCTCCGGGGTCCGCGAGGGGATGCGGCTGGCGACCGGTCCGCAGGACAAGGACGCCGACGCGTTCTACCAGAAGCGGGTGCCGAAGGGCGCTCCCGACTACGTCGAGACCGTCCAGGTGACCTTCCCGTCCGGGCGTACGGCGGACGAGATCTGCCCGACCGAGATCGCCGTGCCGGTCTGGTGCGCCCACATGGGCACGCTCGTCTTCCATCCGTGGCCGGTGCGCCGCGATGACGTGGACCACCCCGACGAGCTGCGCATCGACCTCGACCCCCAGCCGGGCACGACGTTCGGTGACGCCGTACGCGTGGCCGGCGTCGCCCGCGAGCTGCTCGAGGAGCTCGGCATCACCGGCTACCCGAAGACCTCGGGCAACCGGGGCGTGCACATCTTCGTGCGGATCAAGCCGGAGTGGGAGTTCACCGACCTGCGGCACGCCGCGATCGGCTTCGGTCGCGAGCTGGCCCGCCGCGACGACGGCGTGACCGTCGAGTGGTGGAAGGAGGAGCGCGGGCAGCGGGTCTTCGTCGACTACAACCAGAACAACCGCGACCGGACGATCGCCTCGGCGTACTCGCTGCGCCCCTTGCCCGGCGCGCCGGTCTCCACACCGGTGACCTGGGACGAGCTGGCCGGCGTCACCGACCCGCGCCACTACAACCTCTTCACGGTGCCTGAGCGCCTCGCGGACGGCGACCCGTGGGCGACCATCGACGACACGGCACACTCCCTCGAGCCGCTGCTGAGGCTCTGGGAGGAGCTGCCCGGCGGCGAGCTGAACTTCCCGCCCGACTACCCGAAGATGCCGGGCGAGCCCCCGCGCGTGCAGCCGAGCAAGAAGGTCGAGGCGCACTGGGACGCGGACGGCAACCGCATCGACGACTGACACCGGGGCGACGGGGCAAATCACCCATCGGGGTGGGTGTTGCCGCGTTTTGGGAGCGGTATCGCGGGGAATTGCGACGGTTGAACGTTGCCAGAGCAACCCGTGGACGAGGTGATGACCCCATGTCCGGACTGCCCGTGCCCAGCGGGCCGCGCCCCGTGCGCACCACCCTCCTCAGCGAGCATCCGATCGTGATCGCCGGCGTACACCGGCTCCTCGAGCCGTACGTCGAACGCGTGCTGCTGATCCCGCCCGACGAGCTGCCCCGGGCCGACCTGGTCCTGTACGACGTGTTCGGCCTGCACGACGGCACGGGAGAGGACCTCGAGCTCGCGATCAAGCGGCACCCGGGCCGCGTGCTCGCGCTGTCCCGGGAGCTGCAGCCCGGCCTGACCGCCCGCGCCCTCGGCATGGGGGCGGTCGCCTCGGTGCCCTTCGGCTCCGACGCGCTCGACCTGGTCGTCGCGATCGAGGACTTCGCCGCCGGTCGCCTCGAGGACGGCTCGCAGACCGACCTCGACAACCAGGCGGACCGCCGGCGCCAGCTCGGTCGCGACATCAACCTGTCGCCGCGCGAGCAGTCCGTGCTCGCCCTGATCGTGAGCGGACAGTCCAACGACGATATTGCGGCCGAGCTCTACCTGAGCATCAACACCGTCAAGAGCGTCATCCGGTCGGTGTACCGCAAGATCGGCATCCACAGCCGGACCCAGGCCACCGCCTGGGGCGTGGAGCACGGCTTCCCGTCCGGCGATCACGCGGGCGGCCAGTAGCGCCGGGCAGCAAATGAAGAGAGGGCCCGTCCCGCCTTCATGGCCGAAGCCAAGCGCGCGGAACGGGCCCTCCGGAACCGACCGATGGCACTCCCCCCAGGGCCCGCGGATCCCCACGTCCCGCGACCGTCGGTTCTCATGTCGACCGGATGCCCTGTTACCCCCCAGTTCCGGGGCTTCCGGTGCCGGCCGTGTTTCCTGCCGACATCCAGAACACTAGGGCGCCGATCTCCACAACCGGGCCACACGAGATCCACAAGACAGCAAGGGTTCGGCAACGCGTTAGATTCGGCGCGTGCTCCTCGCCTTCGACACCGCCACCCCCCATGTCACCGTCGCTCTCCACGACGGCGAGGACGTCGTCGTCGAGCTGAGGGCCGAGCGGCCGATGAAGCACGCGGAGCAGCTCGCCCCGCTGATCGAGCAGGCGATGGCCCAGGCGGGGATCGTGCGCCAGGACCTCACCGCGATCGCGGTGGGCGTCGGACCGGGACCGTTCACCGGCCTGCGGGTCGGGCTGGTCACGGCCCGGACGTTGGCCTTCGTCCTCGAGATCCCGGTGTACGGCGTGTGCTCGCTCGACGTGCTCGCGGTCGAGGCGGCCGACACGGGCGCCGTCTCCACCGAGTTCGTGGTCGCGACCGACGCGCGCCGCAAGGAGGTCTACCTCGGACGCTACGACGAGCGCGGCCACCGCCTCGAGGGGCCGGTCGTCGACAAGCCCGCGACGCTCGCGACCGACGACGTCGTGGTCGGCGAGGGTGGCGTCCTCTATCCCGACGCCTTCCCGCACCGTGCCGGCCCGGCAGCGCCGAGCGCCGGGTGGCTGGCCCGGGTGGTGGCCGAGGAGCGGGCCGAGCTGTGCGACCCCGAGCCGCTCTACCTCCGGCGTCCGGACGCGGAGGCGGCGCACGCCCCCAAGCGCGTCTCGTGACCATCCGCCCGGCGACGCCGGACGACGTCGAGGCGATCGCCGACCTCGAGCTCGACAACCTCGGTGTGGACGCCTGGTCGGAAGGCCTCGTGCGCGAAGGCGTCACCGGCAACCTGCCGACGATCACCTACCTGGTCGCCGAAGTCGGCGGACAGGTCGTCGGTCACGCGACGGCCAGCATCGTCGGCGACATCGCGGAGCTGCAGCGGATCGCGGTCGATCCCGCACACCGTCGTACGGGGCTGGCCAGCGCGCTGCTCGACGCCGTCGTCGGGGCCGCCCAGCAGGGCGCCGCCGACCGGCTGCTGCTGGAGGTGCGCGAGGACAACGCCGGGGCGCTGGCGTTCTACGCCGCCCGGGACTTCATCGAGATCGACCGGCGCCGCCGCTACTACCGCGACGGCACCACGGCCGTGGTCCTGCGCCGCAGCCTCGCGCGAGGCTGCGGCGCAGGCGGCTAGTGCGGCCGGTTCACGGCAGGTAGTACGTCGGGTTGGGCAGCTTCACGGCCCGGTCGGACGAGCCGCCGATCAGGTCGCTGTACTGGTCGCCGAAGTTGGCGACGATGTGCAGTCCCAGCTTGTCCTCGACGTGCTTGCGGGTCGACCCCTTGTAGTCGATCGTCGAGCAGGACGACGTGTTGCCGTCGAGCCCGCAGTCGACGTACGCCGGCGGGGTGTCGGTGCTGGTCCACTTGGTGAAGTAGAACGCCGACTTGAAGAGCGGGTTGCCGTTCGCGTCGTGGTAGTACCGCGCCAGGTTGTCGAGCGTCGCGACGCGCTGGGCGTTGTTGCGACCGGTCAGGCCGACGATCTTGCAGCCCGCCTTGGCGGCCGCGTTGACGACGCCGGGCATCTTCGAGGTGGCCGGGAAGCGGCCTTCCTGCACCCAGGTGTTCTGGAGGGTCGGGTCGAAGTTGAACTTCATCGCCCCGTCCTCCATGTCGTAGGTCATCAGGGTCGTGTCGTCGGCGTCGAAGACGACGGCCGGGTGCTGCTTCTTCTTCACGCCCGTGGTGCAGATGTTCGTGAGCCTCTGCTTCCACTTCTTCGCGATGGTCGACATCTGGGTGACGTACGGCGAGGCGTCCTTGTTCGCGATGCCGCTGGTGGCGCCGTAGTACGCGCGGATCGCGGCCTTGTCGTTGTCGATGTTCGGGATCTCGTCACCGGGAGTCGTGAGACCGCTGGAGCCGTCGGCCGCCATGTCGAACTCGGTCGGCAGCGCGAGGTCGGCGTCGCCGGCCGGAGCGCCCTGGACGTTGGGGCTGGGCAGGTAGTACGTCGGGTTCGGCAGCTTCACGGTGTTCAGCGCGTGCCCGCCCTGGAGGTCGGAGTACTGGTCGCCGATGTTGAGGACGATCGTCTCGCCGGTCGACTCGATGTAGGCGCGGGTCCCCGCCTTGTACTCGACCGTCGTGCACTTGGCCGGGTCGTCCGCGGGGTCGACGCTGGTGTGGCAGTCGAGGTAGTCCGGCTTCGGCGAGGTGGCGTCGAACTTCGTGAAGAAGTTGTCGGCGTCGAACTCGTCGTAGCCCACCTTGGTGAGGTTGTCGAGGGTCGCCTGCTCCTGGCTGGCGCTGCGACCGGTGAGGCCGTAGACGTCGTAGCCGCGGTCCTGGACCTCGTTGACGAAGTCGACCATGCCCGGCGTGGCCGGGAACTTGCCGGGGACCACCCAGTCGTCGTTCTGGATCGTGGGGTCGAAGTTGAAGTGCATCGCCCCGTCCTCCATGTCGTAGGTCCAGAGCGTGGTGTCGTCGGCGTCGAGGACGACGGCCAGGTTCGGTGCGGGTGCGGGGTCGGGCAGCTGGCTCAGGATCGCCTGCTCGAGGCCTTGCATCTCGGTGATGTAGGGCGAGCTGTTCTTGTCGGCGATGCCGGCACTGGTGGCGTTGTAGTACTTCCGGATGGTCGCCTTCACCGAGTCGATGTTCGGGATGGAGTCACCCTTCGCCGCCGGGGTGGGCGTGCTGCCGTCCGGGTTGAGCGGCTGCAGCACGAAGTGCGTGTGCGGGGTGAGGGTGGAGTCGTCGACGGTGCGCGCGTCCGCGGACGCGGCGGATCCGACGAGGAGAGCGATGGCCGAGGTGGCGACGAGCACCCGCACGCCGAGGCGTCCCGAGATTCGCATGTGTTTCTCCGAGGGGTGAGTGCGGTGGTTGACCGCGTCAACCTAACCCCGCGACCCGGTGCTGCGGAAGGCCGTTGCCGGGGGTCACCCCGGCGGCCTACGCGCGGTCGGCACAATGGCTACCGTGAACGAGCCCCTGATCCTCGGCATCGAGACGTCGTGCGACGAGACCGGCGTCGGAGTCGTGCGCGGCCACACCCTGCTCGCGGACGCGATCGCGAGCAGTGTCGACGAGCACGCGCGCTTCGGCGGTGTCGTGCCCGAGGTCGCCAGCCGGGCGCACCTCGAGGCCATGGTGCCGACCCTCGAGCGGGCCGCCGAGACCGCGGGCATCCGCCTCAGCGACGTCGACGCGATCGCGGTGACCAGCGGGCCGGGACTGGCCGGGGCGCTGATGGTCGGCGTTGCCGCGGCCAAGGCGCTGGCGATCGGGCTCGGCAAGCCGATCTACGGCGTCAACCACCTCGCCTCCCATGTCGCGGTCGACCAGCTCGAGCACGGTCCGCTGCCCGAGCCCTGCCTGGCGATGCTGGTCAGCGGCGGCCACTCCAGCCTGCTCCGCGTCGAGGACGTGACCGTCGGGGTCGAGCCGATGGGTGCGACCATCGACGACGCCGCGGGCGAGGCCTTCGACAAGGTCGCCCGGCTGCTCGGCCTGCCGTTCCCCGGCGGCCCCCACATCGACCGGGTCGCCCGCGAGGGCAGCAGCGTCTACGTCGACTTCCCGCGCGGCCTGACCGCGCGCCGGGACCTCGAGCGGCACCGCTTCGACTTCTCGTTCTCGGGGCTCAAGACCGCGGTCGCGCGCTGGGTCGAGGCGCGCGAGCGCTCGGGCGAGCCGGTGCCGGTCGCCGACGTCGCGGCGTCGTTCCAGGAGGCGGTCTGCGACGTGCTCACCCGCAAGGCGATCGACGCCGCGGTCAGCGAGGGCATCGAGGACATCCTGATCGGCGGCGGCGTGGCCGCGAACTCCCGGCTCCGGGCGATGGCCGAGGAGCGTGCCGCCGCCAAGGGCATCCGGGTGCGGGTGCCGCGTCCCGGGCTGTGCACCGACAATGGCGCGATGGTCGCCGCACTCGGTGCGGAGATGGTCGCGCGCGGTCGTACGCCCTCGGCGCTCGACCTCCCGGCCGACTCGTCGCTGCCGGTGACCAGCGTCCTCGTCTGAGGCGCGCGGCTCGGCGCTGTCGGCTACTCCGAGACGACGAACTCGGCGATCGTCTCGGGGTTGCGGCCCGGACCCTCCGGCACCACGACCTCGGGGTCGCTGCCGTCGAGGCCGACCCGGACGAGCGACCACCGGCCCGTCTGCCAGTCGGTCACCCCGACCACCAGGTGCGTCGGATCTGCCCATCCGGCGCGGCTGACCACGACGGTCTCGCCCTCCGGGGCGAAGGTCCCCGCCGGCTGCAGGTCGAGGTCGAACGTCGTCGCCTCGCCGTACATGTTGTTGTCGCCGGCCAGGCTCAGCAGGTGCTTGCCGTCCGGGGAGAACCGCAGGCCCGGCGTGTCGCAGCGCTGCGCGACCACCTCGTCGGCCTCCGGGTCGTAGAGGCCGGAGCAGCCGTACTGCTCGTGGTCGACCGTCGGCACGAACGCGACCGACCACAGGTCGCCGCCGGGGCTGACGTCGATGACCCGGAACGGTTCGCTGGTGGTCAGGTCGGCCACGCCGTCGGCGGTGAGGAGGCCCGTGGTCGTGGTGTGGTCGCCGACGAGCAGGTGCTGGGGATCGAGCACGGCGTCGATGCCCCCGGAGGCCTGGCCTGGCATCGGGATGCCGGGCAAGGTCGCCGGCTCGGCGACTCCGCTCGCCAGCACCCGCACGGAGAGGTCCTCGGCGACCCAGGCGACCGCATCGTCCGCGGCACTCATGGTGATGGCGTTGGTCTCCACCGGGTACTGCTCCTCGAGGGAGCCGTCGGGCCCGTAGACGCGCACGGCGGTCGGGTCCATCATCGCGACCACGATCCGGCCGTCGGTCAGCACGCCCACCTGGGAGACGTCGGCGTTGTCGACGTCGACCGGCACCGTCTCGCCGTCGGGCAGCGTCAGGGTGCCGTCGTGGAGCACCGAGGACCCGGGCGCGGTCGGCGGCGCCGGCGCCGGTTCGATGCCGTCGGAGCCGCCCGAGCCTCCGGAGAGGACCGTCGGCACGATGACGGCCAGCGCGACGACCGCCGCGACGGCCGCGGCTCCGCCGCGGCGACGACGGCGGATCGCGTCGGCTCGTCCGCGGACGCTCTCGAAGGACAGCGGAGGCGCGAGGACGTCCTCTGCGCGGCGGCTCAGCTCCGTGCTCAGCAGGGTTTCGTCGTTCATCGCTCCTCCTCCCGGTCGCTCTCGCGATGGCCCTCTCGATGGCTGGGGCTCAGCTCGACCGGTGTGCGCTGTCGCAGGGCGGCCAGCGCGCGGCTGGTCTGGGACTTCACGGTGCCGACGGAGATGCCGAGGGTGTCGGCGGTCTCGGCCTCGCTCAGCTGCTCGTAGTAGCGCAGCACCACGACGGCGCGGGCCTTGCGCGGCAGCGTCTGCACGACGTCCCAGACCGCGGCACCGAGTCCCTCGTCGTACCGGTCGTGGACCGGTCTGCCCTCGGGCACCTCGTCGGTGGCGAACTCGCGCTTCTTCCAGCCGCGGCGCCACAGCGAGTTGTTCTCGTTGACCATGATCCGCCGGACGTAGGAGTCCACGGACCCGCGGTCGTGGACCTTGTCCCAGGCCAGGTAGAGCTTGGCGAGCGAGGTCTGCAGCAGGTCCTCGGCCTGGTGCTGGTCGCCGGTCAGCAGGTAGGCGGTCCGCAGCAGCCTGGCCTGGCGGGCCTGCAGGTACGCCGTGAAGTCGGCGTCCCGGTCCGTCATCGTCACTCCCCGCTCGTCCGTCAGCACACGACCAAGACGCGACTGTCGTCGAGATGGTTGCAATGCCGGTTCATTCTGGGGGTTCTCGCGTGCGTTCGACGTGCGAGTGCCTCGTACGGTTGGCTGGGTCCACCAGATGTACGAGGAGAGGAACAGCATGCAGCAGGTCAAGGCCGTGGTCGCCCGCGGCAAGGGACAGCCCGTCGAGGTCACCACGATCAACGTGCCCGACCCGGGTCCGGGTGAGGCGGTCGTCCAGGTGCAGGCCTGCGGGGTCTGCCACACCGACCTGCACTACCGCGAGGGCGGCATCAACGACGACTTCCCGTTCCTGCTGGGCCACGAGGCGGCGGGCGTGGTCGAGGCCGTCGGGCCGGACGTGACGTCGGTGGCGCCGGGCGACTTCGTGGTCCTGAACTGGCGCGCCGTGTGTGGGAACTGCCGGGCGTGTGACCGCGGCGAGCCGTGGTACTGCTTCGCGACCCACAACGCGACCCAGAAGATGACGCTCGCCGAGGGGCCGGACGCCGGCACCGAGCTGAGCGCGGCGCTCGGGATCGGGGCCTTCGCGGAGAAGACCCTGGTCGCGGCCGGCCAGTGCACGAAGGTCGACCCGTCGGCTCGCGCCGCGGCCGTCGGCCTGCTGGGCTGCGGCGTGATGGCCGGGATCGGCGCGGCGATCAACACCGGCGCGGTCACCCGCGGCAAGTCGGTCGCGGTCATCGGCTGCGGCGGGGTGGGTGTCGCGGCGATCGCGGGCTCCGCCCTTGCCGGCGCGTCCACGATCATTGCGGTCGACATCGACCCCAAGAAGCTCGAGCAGGCGATGAAGATGGGTGCCACCCACACGGTCGACTCGTCGAAGGTCGACCCGGTCGAGGCGATCCAGGAGCTCACCGGCGGCTTCGGCGCCGACGTCGTGATCGAGGCGGTCGGACGCCCGGAGACGTGGAAGCAGGCTTTCTACGCCCGCGACCTCGCCGGCACGGTCGTCCTGGTCGGCGTGCCCACGCCCGACATGAAGCTGCCCGACATCCCGCTGATCGACGTCTTCGGCCGCGGCGGCTCGCTCAAGTCCAGCTGGTACGGCGACTGCCTGCCGAGCCGCGACTTCCCGATGCTGGTCGACCTCTACCAGCAGGGCCGGCTCGACCTGGACGCGTTCGTGACCGAGGAGATCGGCATCGGCGACGTCGAGGCGGCGTTCGAGAAGATGCACCACGGCGACGTCCTGCGCTCGGTCGTGATCCTGTGAGCGTGCGCGTGGACCATGCCGTCTCGTCCGGCACCTTCAGCCTCGACGGGGAGACCTTCGACGTCGACAACAACATCTGGGTCATCGGCGACGACACCGAGTGCGTGGTGATCGACGCCCCGCACAGCGTGTCCGACATCCTCGCCCTGGTGGGGGACCGCAAGGTCAAGGCGATCCTGCTGACCCACGCCCACGACGACCACGTGCGGGTCGCGCCGGCGCTGCGGGAGGCAGTCGTCGCGCCGATCATGCTGCACCCGGCCGACCAGCCGCTGTGGGAGCTGACGCACACCGACCACCTGTGGGATCTGGACCTGGCCGACGGGCTCGACATCGAGGTCGCCGGGACGACGCTGCGGGTGCTGCACACGCCGGGCCACGCCCCGGGGGCGGTCTGCTTCTACGCCCCTGCCCTCGGCGCGGTCTTCACCGGCGACACCCTCTTCCAGGGCGGTCCCGGGGCGACCGGGCGGTCGTTCTCCGACGAGGACCTGATCAAGGCCTCGATCCGGGCACGGCTGTTCGAGCTGCCCGACGACACCGTCGTCCACACCGGGCACGGCGACGACACCACGATCGGTGCCGAGAAGGCGGCACTCGGAGCCTGAGAGCGGCGTTCGAACGGAGGTCCCGCCGACGAGGACCGAAAGTCCCCCCGACCGGGGGACTCCGGCACTGATCGACCGGAGCGCCAGCAAATAGCGTCGGTGACATCAAGAGACGGCGGAACGATCCGCCCCGAACTAGGAGTCACCGATGCGTTCTGCATTCGACAAGTTGATCTCGTGGACGGGCCTGGCTCTGGCCGCCGTCCTGCTCATGGCGGGCGGCCTGCTCACGTGGGCCAACGTCTTCATCGACAACCAGGTGCACGACCAGCTGACGATGCAGGGCATCACGATGCCCGAAGGCGACGCTCTCACGGGTCTCCCCGAGGCCGACGCCAACGCCCTCAAGCCGTACGGCGGCAGCGTGCTCGACACCGGCTCCGAGGCCAAGGCGTTCGCCGACCACTACATCCTCGTGCACATGAACGAGGCCAGCGGCGACCGCACCTACGAAGACGTCAGCGGCGAGTACATCGCCATGACCGGCGAGCAGAAGGCGTCCGAAGAGGGTCAGGCGCTCGGCGGCCTGCGCCAGACGCTGTTCATGGGCAACACCCTCCGCGGTCTGCTCCTCTACGGCTACGCGTTCGCCACGATGGGCACCATCGCCGGCATCGCAGCCATCGGGTCCTTCGTCGGAGCGGCCATCCTCCTGGTCCTGTTCGGCTTGGGCATCTGGCACGCTCGCCGGGTCGCCGGCAGCGCCGAGGCCACCGCCAGCAAGCCGGTCCACCAGATGGCCTGATCACCACCACCCCGCTTCTCCCGGGCGTCCGCAAGGGCTCCCGGGAGTTGTGCGTTCCGGCTCAGAACGGCCGGACCAGCAGGACCGTGCCCCGGCCCGCGACCCGGGTCAGCACGATCGTGGCCTCGTCGTCACCGACCAGGGCGAGCCGCTTGCGCAGCTCCTCGGGCACGATGTCCACGCCGCGCTTCTTGATCGTGAGGCTGCCGATGCCGCGCTCGCGGAGCGCGGCCCGCAGCGCCTTCTCGCGGTACGGCAGCTCGTCGAGCACCTGGTAGCCGCGGGCGAACGGCGTGCGGAACGACTCGTCGGAGGTCACGTAGGCGATGTGCTCGTCGACCAGGCCGCCGCCGACACCGGCCGCGACCGCGGTCACCAGTCCGGCGCGGATCACGGCGCCGTCCGGCTCGTAGAGGAAGCCACCGACCGGCCGGACCTCGACTCCCCGCTCCCCGAGCGGTGGAGCGTCGTCGTCGGTGAGCGTCGCGAGCCCGCCGTCGCCGATGACGGTCGCGCGCCGCGCGGTCGTGGCCAGCCGGCCCGACCAGAGCGCGGCCTCCTTCACCTCGCCGTGGTCGCTGACCCACTCGGCCTCCACGCCGTCGGGGACCAGTCCGTGGGGGATGCCGGGCGCGACCTTCACGCAGGAGTCACGGGTCAGCAGCCGCTCGACGAACGGCCACGGCGGGGTCCAGTCGTCCACGTCGAAGGAACGGCCGCGTCCGGTCCGGCGGGCCGGGTCGGCGAAGGCGACGTCGAACCCCGACGGGTCGACCGTCGTCGCGTCGGCGACGCTGACGGCGCCGGGCAGGTCGAGTGCGGCCAGGTTGGCCGCCGCGACCGCGACCCGGACCGGGTCCAGGTCGACGCCGGCGCAGGTCAGGCCGGCGCGGGCCCCGGCGAGTAGGTCGCCGCCGATCCCACAACCGAGGTCGATGAGGGTGCTCGCCGAGGAGGCCACCAGGCGGGCGGCCCGGTGCTCGGCGACGCGGAGCCGGGTGGCCTGCTCCAGGCCGTCCGGGGTGAAGTACATCCGCTCGGCGTACTCACCGAACTTGGCGACCGCCTTGCGGCGCAACGTGGCCTGGGTGAGCGCGGCGGCGACCTGCTCGGCGTCCGCCGTACGGCGCAGCGCGGTCTGCGCGCGCAGCGGGTCGTCGCCGGCCACGTCCATCGCTCGGGCCAGCAGCCGCTGGCCGTCGTCGGTGAGCAGCCATCGGAACGCGTCGAGATCCACCCGCTGATCCTGTCAGTCGACCCCGTCCCTGGCACTCCATTGGCCAGAGTGCTAACGTCAGTTCTGGCACTCTCCTCGGGAGTGTGCCAGCGCTTGCTCTCCCCGGTTCGACCCCCGCGACGGCGTTCCGGACGACGGCAGGCACCAGACGTGCAACACCCACCGCATCGAAGTGCCAGAAAGTGGAGGTCGACATCGTGTCGGTCAACATCAAGCCCCTCGAGGACCGCATCGTCGTGAAGCCCCTCGAGGCTGAGCAGACCACGGCTTCCGGCCTGGTCATCCCGGACACCGCCAAGGAGAAGCCCCAGGAGGGCGAGGTCGTGGCGACCGGTCCGGGACGTATCGACGACAACGGCAACCGGGTCCCGCTCGACGTCGCCGTCGGCGACAAGGTCATCTACAGCAAGTACGGCGGCACCGAGGTCAAGTACGGCGGCGAGGAGTACCTCATCCTCTCCGCTCGCGACGTCCTCGCCGTCGTTTCCTGATCTCACCGGGTCGTCCGCCTCTGCGCCGTCTCTGACTGCGTCTGAGGCGGACGACCCGAAATCGTTTCTAGAGGAGAGCAATGCCGAAGATCCTGGAGTTCGACGAGGACGCCCGCCGCAGCCTCGAGCGTGGCGTGGACAAGCTCGCCAACGCCGTGAAGGTGACACTCGGCCCGAAGGGCCGCTACGTCGTCCTCGACAAGAAGTGGGGCGCCCCGACCATCACGAACGACGGTGTGACCGTCGCCCGTGAGATCGAGCTGGACGACCCGTTCGAGAACCTCGGTGCGCAGCTGTGCAAGGAGGTCGCCACCAAGACGAACGACATCGCCGGTGACGGCACCACCACCGCCACCGTGCTCGCCCAGGCGATGGTCCACGAGGGCCTGCGCGCCGTGGCCGCGGGAGCCAACCCGATGGGCCTCAAGCGGGGCATGGACGCCGCGGCCGAGGCCGTGGGCGACGCGCTCAGGGAGGCCGCCCGTGAGGTCGACTCCGTCGAGGACATGGCCTCGGTGGCCACGATCTCGAGCCGCGACTCCGTGATCGGCGACCTGCTCTCGCAGGCCTTCGACAAGGTCGGCAAGGACGGTGTCATCACCGTCGAGGAGTCCAACACCATGGGCACCGAGCTGGACTTCACCGAGGGCATGCAGTTCGACAAGGGCTACCTGTCGCAGTACTTCGTGACCGACCCCGAGCGGATGGAGGCCGTCCTCGACGACCCGTACATCCTGCTGCACCAGGGCAAGATCTCGGCGATCGCCGACCTGCTCCCGCTGCTCGAGAAGGTCATCCAGTCCGGCAAGCCGCTCTTCATCCTCGCCGAGGACGTCGAGGGCGAGGCGCTCTCGACCCTGGTGGTCAACAAGATCCGTGGCACGTTCAACGCCGTCGCGGTGAAGGCGCCTGCCTTCGGTGACCGCCGCAAGGCGATGATGCAGGACATCGCGACGCTGACCGGTGGTCAGGTCGTCGCGCCCGAGGTCGGCCTCAAGCTCGACCAGATCGGCCTCGAGGTGCTCGGCCAGGCCCGCCGCGTCGTGATCACCAAGGACGACACCACGATCGTCGACGGTGCCGGCGACAAGGCCGAGGTCGAGGCCCGCGTCAACCAGATCAAGGCCGAGATCGAGAACACCGACTCCGACTGGGACCGCGAGAAGCTCCAGGAGCGCCTCGCGAAGCTCGCCGGTGGCGTGTGTGTGATCAAGGTCGGCGCCGCCACCGAGGTGGAGCTCAAGGAGAAGAAGCACCGCATCGAGGACGCCGTCTCCGCGACGCGCGCCGCGATCGAGGAGGGCATCGTGCCCGGCGGTGGCTCCGCGCTCATCCACGCGGTGTCGGTCCTCACCGACGACCTCGGCCTCACCGGCGACGAGGCGGCGGGCGTGCGCATCGTGCGCAAGGCCGCCGACGAGCCGCTGCGCTGGATCGCCGAGAACGGCGGTGTCAACGGCTACGTCGTCACCACCAAGGTCCGCGAGCTCGGCGTCGGCAACGGCTACAACGCCGCCACCGAGGAGTACGGCGACCTGGTCGCCCAGGGCGTCCTGGACCCGGTCAAGGTCACCCGCTCCGCGCTGGTCAACGCCACCTCGATCGCGGGCATGCTGCTCACGACCGAGACGCTGATCGTCGAGAAGCCCGAGGACGAGGACGACTCCCAGGCCGCTGCCGGCCACGGGCACGGCCACGGCCACTGATCCACTGACACACCGCCGAGTCGGCGCCAGTTTTCCGGAAACTGGCGCCGACTCGGCTATTTCCAGCGCAGCACGAGGATCCGGGTGTACTCCTCGTGGTCGATCTTCCCGCGCGGCCAGATCATGACCGGGTGCGCGCCGGGACCGGCGGCCGGCGGGGTGTTCGCGTCGCCCACGCGGCCGAGCTTCCAGATCCGGAAGGCCTGCCGGCTCTCGATGTCGTAGAGGGTCCAGAAGAAGAACAGCGCCCGGTCGCTGATCGAGAGGTTCCCGTCCTCGCCGCCCAGGTGGAGCAGCGCCTCGATCTCGCCGCTGCTCGTGTCGGCGACCACGGTGGAGTGGTCGTCCCCGTCGGCGCCGCAGGACACGTCCACGGCGACCTGGTCGCCGTTGACCCGCGGGTACTCCTCGTCCCCGATCGAGCAGCCGGTCGGCATCTCGGCCGTGGCCGTCGTCCCGGTGCCGACGTCGAGGGTCTGCACCGCGCTGTCTGCGTAGTCGCCGCCGGGGTAGGTGACCCACGCAAGGACGCCGTCCCCGAGGACCGGGCGCCTCTTGTTGCGGACCTCCTCGCGGAGGGTGCGCGCCTGGCCGAACCGCACCGACCAGATGTCGCGTGCATCGGCGCGGTAGCGGCCGGTCGAGAACCAGACCCGGTGTTCGACGAGCCCGAGGACCCGGTAGTAGCCGTGCTCCGTCGAGACGCCGGGCGCGTCGGGGAGCACGAACCCCCGGACCTTCTCCGACCTCCGGTCGTAGTGGTAGACGTGCGGACGCTCCAGCGGCCTGCCGGCGTCGTACCAGACCTCGTCCGCGTCCGCCTCGAGCACCTCGGTGCCGTGGTAGGGACTCGGGATCTTCGTCCGTCGGCCGGTGCGCGGGTCCAGCAGGGTGAAGTGGGTCTGGTCGTCGGCGTCGTACCGCTTGAGAAGGACCCGGCCGTCGTCGGTGACGGTGGTGGCCTGGCGGGCGTCGCTGCCGCGCAGGGTGGTGATGACGCGGTAGTCGCGACCGGCCCGCGGCGTCACGACATCGTCCGGCCCGATGACGACCGGGTCGGCGGCCGCACCGGCCCGGGCCGGCGCGGACGAGCCGGACGAGCACGTCGCCAGCGGCAGGACGACCAGGACGGCGATGGGCAGGGCGATGGCTCGGCGCGCGAAGGACGGCATGGTCATCCGTGCCCGGTGCACCCGGGTCGAAACGTCAGCGCAGCCCACCGAGGTCGATCCGTGCCCCGAGAACGAGGCGAGCCGGGGATCGGTCGCACGAGCTCAGCAATCCGGGGTGACGTCCGGTCTGTCGACACCGCGCAGGAGGTAGACCGGGTGCCCGTCGCAGCCGGTGCCGTGCTCGACGTACCGCTCCTCGATCACCCGCTCGAGGTCGGCCACGCCGGCGTCGTCCCACGCGTCGAGCTCGACCCACTCGACCAGCCAGGTCGGCGCGTCCCGTCCGGCGAGCAGGGCGCGCAGCTCGGCGTACCCGGGGTCGCGGGTGCGCATCGGCAGGCTCCAGAGATAGGGGTACGGCGAGCCGAGCCCGCTGGCGTCCTGGAGGTCGGCCCGACCGCCGAAGACCACCAGGGTGTCGCCGGGCTCCGCGGCGGCGGCGATCGCCTCCCCGGTGCGGACCTCGTCGAACTCCTGGCGGCCGGCGACGTTCCACGCCACCCAGAAGAGCATCGCCAGCAGCGCCGAGACGGCGGTGCCGACCACGAGCCGGCGCATCCGGGTCCCGGCGCGCGACGCGCGCCCGGCGAGCAGCGCGGTGGCGAGGACGGCTCCGGGGAGGAGCGGTGTCAGGTAGTCCTGCCAGAAGCTGCCGCCGGCCACGACGCTGACGAGGTCGACCCCGACGACGGCCAGGGTGGCCGCGACCACGGGCGGGTCCTCGGCCCACAGCTCGCGCAGGTGGGCGACCAGCCCGGCGAGCACCGGCAGCAGGCCGGTGGCGATGGCGATGACCAGCAGGATCAGTGCCCTGCGTTGAGGGGCGTCCGCGCTGCCGTCCGCGATCACCTGGGCGGCGTCGGAGCGGAAGCCGTAGACGGCGTACCAGAGCGTCGACATCCGGACGCCCTCGACGCCGGCCCACGCGACCGTGCCGAGCACGGGCACGGCGGCGCCGGCGAGCCCGGCGAGCCCGAGTCGCCCGGCGCCCCGGGCCGGCAGCCGGCCGGTCAGCGCGGACGCCACGAGCAGCACGGCCGCGAAGACGAGGCCGGTCGCGAGGTTCTGCTTGAGCCCCAGCGCGAGGCCGCCGGCGAGACCCGCGGCCAGGGCGAGCCACCCCGAGGTGCGCCGTACGGCGAGCAGCGTCAGCAGGATGCTCCCCAGGAGCAGGGGGAGGGCGAGCAGCTCGCCCTTGACGGCGACCACGTCGATCATCGGGTTGGCGAGCAGCGCGGCCGCGACGACGGCCGCCCACGGCACCGACCGTGGCCCACCGACCAGGCCGGCGACCCGCGCCGCGAGCACGACGACGAGCCCGCAGACCAGGGCCCCCAGCACCCGCAGGGCGGTCTCGCCGCCTGCGAGGTCGATGCCCTTGAAGGCGGCGATCAGGAGCGGCGGCCGGTCGACCCAGTACGGCCCGAACATGCTGTCCGGTCGGGGGTCCCAGGACCGGGCGACCAGCAGGAAGCCGGCCTCGTCGGCCCGGATCGGGCGAGTCAGCGCGGGCAGGCGGGCGAGCACGGCCAGGACGGCGGCGACCGCGACCGGATGTCGCCTGACCACTCCCAGCACGCGCACAGCCTCTCAGGTCGCCGCCGGTCCGGCCGACACCGCGATGTAGCACGCGGGAAACAGTCCTGAATCGGTCCCGCAACGTCGCCGGGGGAGGCTCGCCCCATGTTGTGGAGGGTTCGTACGACGCTGCCCGATCGGCCCGGGGCGCTGGCCGCCCTCGCGGCCAGCTGCGGGGAGGCCGGCGTCAACATCTTGGGGTTGCAGATCTTCCCGGGCATCGAGTCGGTGACCGACGAGCTGGTGCTGCGCACCCCCGAGGGGTGGGGCGAGTCCGAGATCGCCGAGCTGCTCGGTCGCTCCGGCGGGCTGTCGGTCAGCGCCGGCCCCTGCACGGAGGCAGCGCTCACCGACCAGCCGACTCGGTACGTGCAGGCGGCGCGCACGATCCTCGCCCAGCCGGCGTCGTTCCCCGAGGTGGTCGCCCGGCTCTTCGACGCCGAGTCCGAGCCCACCGGCGACGAGCACAGCGCCGCCCAGGACGTGATGGACATGGTCGTCGGCGACGTCCTGGTCCAGGTCCGCCGTACGGCGCCCTTCACGGGGACCGAGCACGCGCGAGGTGCCGCGATGGCCGACCTGGTCTCCGACGTGCTGGAGCGCAGCCACGAGAGCGCGATGTCGCCGAGCCTGAGCCGCCGGGTCGGCGGCGGGGCCACCCCGGAGTACGTCGTCGACGGCGACTCGGTCGCCGCCACCATCGACGGGGTCGCGGTCGGGCTGGCGGTCGTGCGCTCCCAGGCGGGGGAGGAGGGCGTCCGACCCGTCACGCTGCGAGTGGACCCGGCCTGGCAGCGTCGGGGCATCGGCACCCGGCTGCTCGTCGACGCCGCCCGGCTGGCCAACGCCCTGGGGGCCACGGAGATCATGCTGACGACCCGGTCGGACAACCAGGCCGTGCTCCCGATGGTCATGGCCGCGGGACTCCGCGGCCGAATCCGGATGGCCTCCGACACCCTCACCGTGCGGGTCCCGGTCCGGGACCTCAAGCCGTTGCGGGCCTAGCGCTCCCGCGCCGGTAGACTGCGGGAGTGGAGCTGCCTGAGAAGTTCGCCGCACTGGGCCTGACCTACGACGACGTCCTGCTGCTCCCGGGTCATTCCGACCTGGCGCCGGCGGACATCGACACGACCTCGCGCCTGACGCGGGAGATCTCCCTGCAGGTGCCGCTGCTCAGCGCCGCGATGGACACCGTGACCGAGTCGCGGATGGCGATCGCGATGGCCCGCCAGGGCGGGCTCGGCGTCCTCCACCGCAACCTCTCGATCGAGGACCAGGCCTACCAGGTCGACCTCGTGAAGCGGACCCAGACCGGGATCATCTCCAACCCGGTCACGATCGGCCCCGACGCGACGCTGGAGCAGCTCGACCAGCTGGCCGGCGAGTACCGGATCTCCGGCTTCCCGGTCGTCGACACCGACAGCCGCCTGCTCGGCATCATCACCAACCGCGACCTGCGCTTCACCCCGGTCGCGGAATGGGCGACCACCAAGGTCGACGAGGTGATGACGCCGATGCCGCTGATCACCGGCCCCTCCGACATCAGCCGCGAGGACGCCACCGTGCTGCTGCGTCGTCACAAGCGCGAGCGGCTGCCGCTCGTCGACGCGCAGGGTCGGCTCACCGGCCTCATCACGGTCAAGGACTTCGTGAAGTCCGAGCAGTTCCCCAAGGCCTCCAACGACGCGGCCGGCCGGCTCATGGTCGGCGCGGCGATCGGCTACTTCGGCGACGCCTGGCAGCGCGCCACGACGCTGATCGACGCCGGCGTGGACGTCCTGGTCGCCGACACCGCCCACGGCAACGTGCGGATGCTGCTCGAGATGGTGCGGCGACTCAAGACCGACCCGGCCACCCGCCATGTCCAGGTGATCGGTGGCAACGTCGCCACCCGGGACGGCGCCCAGGCGTTCGTCGACGCGGGCTCCGACGCCGTCAAGGTCGGCGTCGGGCCGGGCTCCATCTGCACGACCCGCGTGGTCACGGGAGTCGGCGTGCCCCAGGTGACCGCGGTTTACGAGGCCTCGCTGGCCTGCAAGCCGGCGGGCGTACCCGTGATCGCCGACGGCGGCCTCAAGTACTCCGGGGAGATCGCCAAGGCCATCGTCGCCGGCGCGGACACCGTGATGGTGGGCTCCCTGCTCGCCGGCTGCGAGGAGTCGCCCGGCGACCTGGTCTTCGTCAACGGCAAGCAGTTCAAGGCCTACCGCGGCATGGGCTCGCTCGGCGCGATGTCGAGCCGCGGCAAGAAGTCCTACTCCAAGGACCGCTACTTCCAGGCCGAGGTGACCAGCGACGACCAGATCGTGCCGGAGGGCATCGAGGGCCAGGTCGCCTATCGCGGCCCGCTCTCCGCCGTCACCCACCAGCTGATCGGCGGCCTCAACCAGTCGATGTTCTACGTCGGCGCCCGCACCATCCCGGAGCTCCAGGAGAAGGGCCGCTTCATTCGGATCACCTCCGCGTCGCTCCAGGAGAGCCACCCCCACGACGTGCAGATGACCGTCGAGGCCCCCAACTACACCGGTCGGTAGATCAGCAGGGCGGCCCGGCCGTTCGCGTCGGTCGGGGTGGCCGTGACCTCGTAGCTGTCGCCTGCGAGCAGCACGCCCGCGAGTCGGTCGTAGGTCGTGCTCCCCGTCGCCGGGAACGAGTCACGGGCGCGGCCGACGAGGCCGCCGTTCCACCACACGTCGACGCCGCCCCGGGTCACGTAGCCGAGCAGCCGGTCGCCGGAGTCCGTGTCGACCGTGGTCTCGACGGGCTGACCCGGCGCCGCCTGGTCGACGACGTCCTCGAGCATCCAGCGCCGACCGCCCCACTCCACGGTCTCCGGGACCGGCTGGCCGATCACGTCACGGCGTGCCGTCCACCTGTAGGCGCCGATGCCCGCGAGGGTGCCGGGCTCGAGTGCTACCTCGCCGCCCCCGTCACCTCGGGTGAGGTACGCCCGCACGACGTGCCGGCCGGGTCCGCCCGCGGGTTGTGACCATCCGCCGGACGCCGCGTTCCTGCTGGCGGTCATGAACTCCTGGCACTGCGTGCTCCCGAAGAACTCTCCGTCGACCTCGACGTTGATGGTCAGGTCCGGCTGGGTGGTCGAGCAGTAGTCCGCGAAGGCGAAGTCGTCGAGCCGTCCCCGGATGACCACGCTCGCACTGCTCTCCCCGCCCTGGATGAACGCCGCGTTGAGCACCTTCCGGTCACCGATGTCGCTCGGGAAGACCACCGTGTCGTAGCTGAATCCGTTCGCGAGCTCGTCGGTCGGTCGGTAGACCGCGACCCCGATCTGGGCGCCGTCCGGGGCGTCGTCCAGGTCACCGCTGACGTAGGCGAGGCCGTGGGGACCGGTGACCGGCGCCGACCGCTCCTGGCCGGCGAGGACGCGGGCGAGCGCCACGTCGCCGGTCGAGAGGGTCGCCGAGCCGTCACCCAGCCCGGTGGCCAGGAGCATGACGGCGACGTCCTCGCCCGTCCCGACCGACACGTCCTCACCGGGCGCGACCTGGCGCACCTCGTCGAGCTCGTACGGGAAGCCGTTCACCTCGACCTGCTCCGGGACGGCGACGTCGGTCACCGGACCGGCCGGCTCGACCAACCCGGAGCCGCCGAGCAGGACACCGCCCGTGGCCACTGCTGCGACCAGCACGACCGCGGCAGCCGCCGCCGCGGCGGTAGCCCGCCGGCGACGTGCGACGCGGACCCGCTGGTGCACCGCGGCCGCGCGACCGTGACGCTCGGTGTCGTCGAACCCGGCCGCCTCGCGGCCCAGGGTGGTGCGCAGGTCGTGCAGCGTGTTCACGAGTGGTCCTCCGTGGTCGCGGCGTCGTCGGCGAGCGCGGGGTCGACCCGCAGCTTCGCTAGCGCCTTGCTGGTCTGGCTCTTGACGGTGCCGGGGGAGATCCCGAGAAGTCGTGCGGTCTCCGCCTCGCTGAGGTCCTCGACGAAGCGCAGCACGACGACCGCGCGCTGCCTGCGGGGCAGGCGGCCCATCGCCTCCCAGAGGTCCTGGCGCTGGTCCGACTCGTCGTGCGGTCGGCCGCCCTCCGGCTCGGGGGGCTCGGCGTACGACTGCTCGCCGTTCCACTTCCGGCGCCACCATGAGGCGAAGGTGTTCACGAGGATCTTGCGGACGTAGGGCTCGGGGTGGCTCTCGATGCGCGACCAGGAGAACCACGCCTTGGTGAGCGCGGTCTGCAGCAGGTCCTCGGCGAGGGCGTGGTCACGGGTCAGCAGGTACGCCGTCCGCAGCAGGCCCGTGGATCGCGCGGCGACGAACTCGTCGAAGTCCGTCCGCTGCTCCATCGAGCCTCCCGAGATCAAGGTCGACCGGTGTCCGGTCAGGGCATCCATACCCGTCCGACCACGTGGGAACCGGGAAAGGTTGCCCGGGCCCGAGGGCGGATAGAGTTCTGCAGTGACCGACATCGAGATCGGCCGGGCCAAGCGTGCCCGCCGCGCCTACTCCTTCGACGACATCGCGATCGTGCCCTCGCGACGCACCCGCGACCCGGAGGAGGTCAGCACCGCCTGGCAGATCGACGCCTACCGCTTCGAGCTGCCCGTGCTGGCCGCGCCGATGGACTCGGTCATGTCCCCGGCGACCGCGATCGCGCTCGGGAGGTTCGGCGGGCTCGGCGTCCTCAACCTCGAGGGCATCTGGACCCGCTACGCCGACCCGACCGACCTCCTCGAGGAGGTCGCCGGGCTCGAGGGCGCCGAGGCGACCCGTCGGCTCCAGCAGATCTACACCGAGCCGGTCAGTCCCGAGCTGATCACCGAGCGTCTCCGTGAGATCCGTGAGGCCGGTGTCACGGTGGCCGGCTCGCTCTCGCCGCAGCGCACCAAGGAGTTCGCGAAAGCCGTCGTCGACGCGGGGGTCGACATGTTCGTCATCCGGGGCACCACCGTCTCGGCCGAGCACGTCTCCTCGCAGGCCGAGCCGCTGAACCTCAAGGAGTTCATCTACGAGCTCGACGTCCCGGTCGTGGTCGGCGGCTGCGCCACCCACCAGGCAGCGCTCCACCTGATGCGCACCGGCGCGGCCGGCGTCCTGGTCGGCTTCGGCGGCGGCGCCGCCCACACCACCCGCACCGTGCTCGGCATCGCCGTACCCATGGCGTCCGCGCTCGCCGACGTGGCCGCCGCCCGTCGCGACTACCTCGACGAGTCGGGTGGCCGCTACGTCCACGTCATCGCCGACGGCTCGATCGGCAAGTCCGGCGACGTCGCCAAGGCGATCGCCTGCGGCGCCGACGCGGTGATGGTCGGCTCGCCGTTCGCGCGCGCCACGGACGCTCCGGGCCGCGGCTTCCACTGGGGCACCGAGGCGCACCACCCGGACCTGCCCCGCGGTCAGCGGGTCCAGTTCGAGACCGTCGGCACGATCGAGGAGATCCTCTTCGGCCCCTCCCGGGTCGCCGACGGCACCATGAACCTGATGGGCGCCCTGCGCCGCTCGATGGCCACCACCGGCTACACGGAGCTCAAGGAGTTCCAGCGGGTCGAGGTCGTCGTCGAGTGACCGCGCGATGACGACGCTGCGGGTGGCTGCGGGCCAGGCGGTCGCGGTCTCCGGCGATCTCGTCGCCAACGTCCGCACGGCGGCGCGGCTGACCGCGCTGGCCGGCTCGCAGGAGGTCCGCCTCCTGGTGCTGCCCGAGGCGTTCCTGACCGGCTACGACATCGACGCGTTCGCCGGCGCGCTCCCGTCCTCCGAGGACCTCGACGGCCCGTGGCTCGACCCGCTCCGGGCCGAGGCGGTCGCCGGCGGCGTCACCGTCGTCGTCGGCACCGCGCTCCAGCGCGGCGAGCTGCGCACGCTCGCGCAGATCGTGGTCCGGGCCGACGGCACCGCGACCGCGCCGTACGACAAGCAGCACCTCGACGGCCTGGAGAAGCAGTTCTTCACCGCCGGCGACCACGGCGCCTCGATCACGGTCGACGGCGTCGAGCTCGGCCTGTCCATCTGCTACGACGGCTGCTTCCCCGAGCACGCCGCCGCGGCGGCGCGCGACGGGGCGGTCGGCTACCTCAGCTCGTCGGCGTACTTCCCCGGCGGCGCCCACCGGCGCGACCTCTACTACCCGGCCCGCGCGCTCGAGAACGGCATGTACGTCGTCTTCTCGGGTCTCACCGGACCGTGTGGCGACATCTCGTTCATCGGCGGCTCGGCGGTCTACGACCCCGAGGGCCGGCGGGTCGCCGGACTCGTCGAGGAGGAGGGGCTGGCGATCGCCGACCTCGACACCGACGTCGTCGCCGAGACGCGGGCGACCCACACGATGTTCAGCGACCACCGCGCCGACCTCGGTCCGCGCACGCGTGTCTAGTCCTCCACCAGCCCTGCGTTGCGTCCGACGCCGTCGACGGCCGCGCGGATCGAGGCGAGGTGCGTGCCGGTCGCCCGTCGGATCCGGATCGGGTTGCCGGGCGTGTAGTGGTTCCACTGCGTCGGGAGGTAGCCGATCCGGCTGACGTCGAACCCGCCGCCCGCACGCTCGGTCAGCTGCAGCTCGACCGTGATGCCCTCGTAGGCGTCGGGACGGCCGGGCTCGCTCTGCGCGACCATGTTGCCCATGCCGTAGGCGACCCACTTGCCGTTGACCGTGGTGATCGGCTGGACCACGTGAGCGTGCTCGCCGAGCACGACGTCGATGTCCGGCGACGCGGTCAGTTGCTTCGCGATCGCGACCTGGTCGGCGTTCGGCAGGTGGTCGTACTCCGTGCCCCAGTGGTAGTGCGCGACCACGATGTCGGCGCCGGCCTCGCGCGCCCGGTGCGCCTGGGCGAGCAGGCCGTCGACGTCGCCCTCCTGGGAGACCGCCCACTCGTGGCCGGCCGGCAGCACGTACCCGTTGAGCCCGTACGTCGCCGCGACGATCGCGACCGCCACGCCTTCGTCGGTGGTCACGATGACCGGCTTCCGCCGCTCGGTCGGGCTCCGGAAGGTGCCGACGTGGGCGACACCGGCGGCCTCGAGGAGGTCGGCGGTCTCGTCGATGCCGGCGATGCCGGCGTCCATGCTGTGGTTGGACGCGGTGGTGCAGGCGTCCCAGCCCATGCTGCCGATCCAGGCGGCGATCTGGTGCGGCGCGGCGAAGACCGGATAGCTGTGCAGTGGCTCGCCCGGCGCCGCGATCGGCACCTCCTCGTGGCAGATCGCCACGTCGGCGGCCGCCACGACCGGCTTCATGTCGGCGAACATCGGGTCGAAGTCGAAGCGCTCACCGGCGCCGGTCCGGGCGTGGTCCTCGGCCGCACTGGCCCAGACCGTGTTGTGCCAGAGCAGGTCTCCGCTCATCACGATCGACGCCGTACGGCGGGCGGGCGTCGTTGCGGGGTCCGACCCGGACGGGTCCGGGTCGCCGGGCTCGGTCGCGGAGGGGGTGCCGATGACGGACCGGGTGACGGTCGGCGTCGGTGTCGGGCGGAGCAGCCAGGCGCCGACCAGGGCCGCCACGAGCAGCGCGGACACCGAGCACAGGGCGGTGATCGCGGCCAGGAGGCGCTGTCGACGGGAGGGCACATCCCATTGAACCGGGCCGGGACCCGCGACGCCGACACATTGCGGATACAGCGGTTTGCGAGGATGGCCGCATGAGTCCCTCCAGCGCCCTCGGTCCGCAGGCTCGCGACGACTCGCTGGCGGCGATGCGCGGGCTCTCCGGGCAGGGCGAGCTCGACGTCCTCGTGGTCGGCGGGGGAGTCGTCGGCGCCGGCACCGCGCTCGACGCGGTGACCCGCGGGCTCAACACCGGCCTCCTCGAGCAGCGCGACCTCGCGAGCGGCACCAGCAGCCGCAGCAGCAAGCTGATCCACGGCGGCCTGCGCTACCTGGAGATGCTCGACTTCGGGCTGGTCCGCGAGGCGCTCCAGGAGCGCGGGCTCCTGCTCACCCGGCTCGCGCCGCACCTGGTCCGGCCGGTGCCGTTCCTCTACCCGCTGACCCACCGGGGCTGGGAGCGGCCCTACGTCGGCGCGGGGCTCGCGCTCTACGACGGCATGGCGATGCTCGGCTCGCTGTCCAAGGACGGGGCGGACATGGGGGTGCCCCGGCACCGGCACCTCTTCCGCCGGCAGGTCGCCCGCATCGCGCCCGACTTCAAGACCGAGTCGATCACCGGCGCGATCCAGTACTACGACTGCCAGGTCGACGACGCGCGCCTCGTGGTGACGCTGGCCCGCACCGCGGCCGCCCACGGCGCCCACGTCGCCACCCGGGTGAAGGTCACCGGCTTCCTGCGCGAGGGCGAGCGGGTCGTCGGCGTCCGCGCCCGCGACCTGGAGCACCAGGTCGACTTCGAGGTCCGGGCCCGGGTGGTGGTCAACGCCGCCGGCGTCTGGACCGACGAGATCCAGGAGATGGTCGGCGGCCGCGGCTCGCTGCACGTCCAGGCGAGCAAGGGCATCCACCTGGTCGTCCCGCGGGACCGGATCCGTTCCGACGCCGGCTTCATCGTCCGGACCGAGACGTCCGTGCTGTTCGTCATCCCGTGGGGCCGGCACTGGATCATCGGCACCACCGACACCCCGTGGAGCCTCGACAAGGCCCACCCCGCGGCCAGCCGCGCCGACATCGACTACATCCTCGAGCACGTCAACGCGATCCTGCGCGAGCCGCTCGACCACGACGACGTCGAGGGCGTGTACGCCGGCCTGCGCCCGCTGCTGTCCGGTGAGTCCGAGCCGACGTCGCGGATCTCTCGCGAGCACACGGTGGTCACCCCGGTCCCCGGCCTGGTGATGATCGCCGGCGGCAAGCTCACGACGTACCGCGTGATGGGCAAGGACGCCGTGGATGCCGCGGCGCACTCGCTCCGCACCACGGTCAGCCACACGACCCGCGACTCGATCACCCACCGGGTGCCGCTGGTCGGTGCCGCCGACTGGGAGACCCGCTCCAACCAGCGGGTGCTGCTCGCTCGCCGGTCGGGCCTCCACGTCGCGCGGATCGACCACCTGCTCGGCCGCTACGGCGGGCTCGTCGACGACCTGCTCGAGCTCGTCGCCGACCGCCGCACGCTGGCGCTGCCGCTCGAGGGTGCCGAGGACTACCTGGCGGCCGAGGTCGTCTACGCGGTCACCCATGAGGGTGCCCGCCACCTCGACGACGTGCTCACCCGGCGGACCCGGATCTCGATCGAGACCTTCGACCGTGGGGTGAGTGCGGCGCCGGCAGTGGCGCGGCTGATGGCCGGCGAGCTCGGCTGGGACGCCGCGCGCACCGCCGACGAGGTCGACCACTACCTGCGCCGGGTCGAGGCGGAGCGGCAGAGCCAGCTCAAGCTGACCGACCAGGAGGCCGACGAGGCCCGGGTCAGCGTGCCCGACATCGTGTGAGGGGTGCGGCTGCGGGTTTCACCGGGTGGCCGCCGAAACCCGCACGACACGCCGGATGCGCGCGGCGAGTCGTGCGGGATCCGGCTGACAAGGTCGCGGTCAGGCGGCCCACCGCTCGCCGCTGAGGGTCGCGGCGATACGTGCGGCCGTCCGCTCCGGGTGGTGGAGATCGGCCCATACGAGCCGGATGCAACGCCATCCCGTCAGGCCGCAGATCAGCTCCTCACGGCGCTTCTCGCGCAGGACGGCATCCTCGATCGTCTCGCCGGGACGCCGGAAGCGGCGGTACTTCTCCTTGCCGTCGAACTCCAGGAAGACACCCAGAGCGGGCCAGGCGAAGTCGACCCGAGCCACGACTCGCCCCGACCTGTCTCGAATCAGCACCTGCAAGTCCGGCCGAGGGAGGTGCTGCCGCCACGCCAGGTGCAGCGTGAGTGACTCGCCGGCAGACTCACATCGTCCGTCTGCCAGCCCGAGCACGATGGGTGCTGTCGCGGTGTTCGGGTCGTACCGCATCGCTGCCGCTCGGCGCGCGAGAAGTTCCGGAGTCGTCTCCTGTGCGTGGAGAAGCCCATTGACCGTCACCAGAGCCCGAGGTACGTCGGCGAGGGCGATCATGTCGAGCGCTGTTCGAGTGCCGCTCGTCGCCGGTAGTCCACCCCGGACTGTGATGTCCTCCGCGAGGATCGTGCCGCGGTGCTGGACCTTGCCGCCCTTGCGACGGCCGGCCTTGTGGTCGAGTCGGGCGAGATGGACCTCGTCGCCCATGTCCCAGACCGGGACGCCGTACAGGTCCGCCGCGCTCGGTCCGGCTAGTGCCGCCGGTGAGCGAGCGCTACGCAACGTCGCGTGCGCCACCAGCTTGCGGCGCTCCGTCTCGTCGAGACCCTGCCAGTAGGCGCCGAAGGTGTAGGCGCCGTGTCGCAGCCGGTGAAGGTCGCCCCTCCGGGTCATGCGGGTGATGTCGCGATCGTCGTACCCGGCCGCTCTCAGCTCATGGGTCATCAGGACGTGGTCGTGTCTCAGGTCAATACGGCTCAGCGAGATCGTGGTCATGGGGGAGTGATCGCCGGCGCGCTGGGGCGCGACCCAGGTCGCCGGTCCAGCTGTGGACAGCGGTGCGCGAGGTGCCGCTGTACACGAAGGCTGGCCAAACGCTCCGAGCTTGCCAGCCAGAGACTGCGCGCCACGCCGTCGCCGTGCGGCGTGGCGCGCCGGGATCGGCGGCCGGCCGGTGAAACCCCGCCCGAGACCCGCACTGACACGTGTCGCATGACCCAGCCGGCGCATTGACAACTAGAACGTGTTCCACCGATGCTGGCGGCATCGCCATGAGACAGACGTCACAGGCAGGTGATCAGGAGGCACGCTCGTGACCCAGGCGCCCCCGCCGGCAGACATGAAGATGCAGCGTTCCAGCAGGGACGCCAGCACCCTCCCCGCCCGGCTGGCCGACTGGCTCGCCACGCTGCTCCCCGAGGGCGCGAACCCGGTGGTGACGATGCACAGCGGCGTCGACGCCAACGGCATGAGCTCCGAGACGCTGATCCTCGACGCTGCGTGGACCCGGGACGGCCAGCAGCACCTCGGCCGGTACGTCGCCCGCGTCGCGCCGTCGCCCGAGGACCTGCCGGTCTTCCCGAACTACGCCCTCCAGGAGCAGTACGACGCCATAAAGGCCGTCGGCGAGCTGACCGACGTACCCGTGCCGGCGGTGCGCTGGATGGAGCCGACCGGCGAGGTGCTCGGCACGCCGTTCTTCCTGATGGACCGCATCGACGGCGTCGTCCCGCAGGACGTGTTGCCCTACAACTTCGGCGACAACTGGCTGTACGACGCCTCTCCTGAGGACCAGCGCCGCCTCGAGCGAGCGAGCATCGACGTGCTGGCCCAGCTGCACGCGATCCCGGACGCCGCGACGACCTTCGGGTTCCTCGAGCCGGACCACCCGGGCTCCACGCTGCTGGCGAAGAACCTCGCCCGCACGCGGGCCTGGTACGACTTCGCCGTCTCCGACATCGGCCGTTCCCCGCTCGTCGAGCGCGGTCTCGACTGGCTCGAGGCCCACCTGCCCGACACCGACGAGGCGGTCCTGGTCTGGGGCGACTCGCGGATCGGCAACATGATGTACGTCGACTTCGAGCCGGTCGCGGTCCTCGACTGGGAGATGGCGGCGATCGGACCACGCGAGCTCGACGTCAGCTGGATCGTCTTCGCTCACCAGGTCTTCGAGACGATCACCGGGATGCTCGAGCTGCCCGGCATGCCGCACTTCCTGGTCGAGGCCGACGTGGTCGCGGCGTACGAGGAGATCGCTGGCGTCGAGCTCGGCGACCTGCACTGGTACCACGTCTACAACGCGGTCCAGTGGTGCATCGTCTTCATGCGCACCGGCGCTCGTCAGATCCACTTCGGCGAGATCGAGCGGCCTGCGGACATCGAGACCCTCTTCCACCACAAGCCGCTCATGGAGCGACTCCTCGGCGAGGCGGGGGCGTGACGATGAGCGGCATCAGCCCACTGGACGAGTTCCCGCTGCACCAGGCCCCGCTGCCGCTGGCGTGGGCCCACAGCAGCGACCGCAACTTCTACGACCGGTCGTACTTCAACGCCCACGACCGCAGCGGCGAGATCATGGTGGTCACCGGCCTGGGCTACTACCCCAACCTCGGCACCAAGGACGCGTTCGTCCTGGTGGCGCGCCACGGTACGCAGACCGCGGTGCACCTCTCCGACCTGATCGACCAGGACCGGATGAACCCGCACGTCGGCGCCTACCGGATCGAGGTGCCCGACCCGCTGAACAAGGTCCGGGTCGTCCTCGAGGAGACCGAGGGGATGTCCCTCGACCTGACGTGGGAGGGGACCTGCCCCGTCATCCAGGAGCAGCCACACATCCTGCGCTCGGGCAGCCGGGTCACCCTCGACGCCCAGCGCTTCGCGCAGCTCGGCACCTGGAGCGGCACCATCGTGATCGACGGCGAGGAGATCGCCGTCGACCCGGCGACCTGGCTCGGCAGCCGCGACCGCTCCTGGGGGATCCGCCCCGTGGGGGAGGCGGAGCCCCCGGGGGCACCGGCCGACCCGCCGTTCGAGGGCATGTGGTGGCTCTACGTGCCGATGCAGTTCGAGGACTTCGCCGTCTGCCTGATCATCCAGGAGGACCCGGACGGCTTCCGCACCCTCAACGACTGCACCCGGGTGTGGAAGGACGGTCGCGTCGAGCAGCTCGGCTGGCCGCTGGTCGACATCCACTACGCCTCCGGCACCCGGACGCCGACCGGGGCGACCATCCGCTGCACCACCCCCGAGGGCAAGCCGCTGGTGCTCGAGGTCGAGTCGCGGCTCGCCGTCCCGCTCCACGTCGGCGGCGGGTACGGCGGCGACCCGGACTGGATCCACGGCGCGTGGAAGGGCGCGGACTTCGCCGAGCGGGTCACCTACGCCATGGACGACGACGCGGTGCAGGGTCGTTTCATGTTCGGCTGCGTCGACCACGTCGGCCGGGCCACCGCCGACGGCGCCGAGGGCTTCGGCCTCTTCGAGCACTTCTGCATCGGACGGCACGACCCGTCCGGCTTCACCGACTTCTTCGCCCTCGCCCCCTGACCGCCCGAACCCCAGGAGAACCACGTGAGCCTCGACCAGAGCACCCTCTTCATCGACGGCGAGTGGGCAGCCCCCGCCACCAGCGACACGATCCGGGTCGTCTCGCCCCACTCCGAGCAGGTCGTCGCGACGGTGCCCGAGGGCAGCAAGGCCGACATCGACGCCGCCGTCGCGGCCGCGCGCCGCGCCTTCGACTCCGGCCCCTGGCCGCGGATGACACCGGAGGAGCGCATCGACGTCGTCCAGAACTTCTCGAACCTGTACGCCGGCAAGATGGGCGACATGGCCGAGATCATCTCGACCGAGATGGGCTCCCCGTTGTCGTTCTCCAACCTCGCCCAGGCGCCGGCGCCGTGGATGCAGATCGAGGCGTTCTTGACCATCGCCCGCTCCTTCCCGTGGGAGGAGACCCGCGCCGGCTCGCTCGGCGAGGTGATCGTGCGCCACGAACCCGTCGGCGTCGTCGCGGCCATCCCGCCGTGGAACGTCCCGCAGTTCACGATCATGTCCAAGCTGATCCCGGCCCTGCTCGCGGGCTGCACGATCGTCATCAAGCCCGCGCCCGAGACCCCGCTCGACACCTACCTGATGGCGGACCTGCTCCAGGAGGCCGGCGTGCCTGCGGGCGTCGTCAACATCGTGGCCGCCGGCCGTGAGGTAGGCGAGCACCTGGTCGCGCACCCGGGCATCGACAAGGTCGCCTTCACCGGCTCGACGGCCGCCGGCCGCAAGATCGGCGCGGTGTGCGGCGAGCAGCTCAAGCGGGTCTCCCTCGAGCTCGGAGGCAAGTCCGCCGCGATCGTCCTCGACGACGCCGACCTCGCCGCCACCGTCGAGGGGCTGAAGTTCACCGCCCTGATGAACTCCGGCCAGGCCTGCGTCGCGCAGACCCGGATCCTGGCGTCGCGGGCCAACTACGACAACGTGGTGGACGCGCTCGCCGCCGGCGTCGGTGCCATGCAGGTCGGCGACCCGCTCGACCCGGCCACCGAGATCGGCCCGATGGTCGCGCAGCGCCAGCAGGAGCGGGTCGAGAAGTACATCGCGCTCGGCCAGGAGGAGGGCGCCCGCGTCGTCCTCGGCGGCAACGGCATGCCCGACGGGCTGTCGTCGGGCTGGTACGTCCGGCCGACGATCTTCGCCGACGTCGACAACGGCATGCGGATCGCGCAGGAGGAAATCTTCGGGCCGGTCCTGTCGGTGATCGCGTTCGACGACGTCGACGACGCCGTCCGGATCGCCAACGACTCCGAGTACGGGCTGGCGGGCACCGTGTGGACCGGCGACGTGGAGGCCGGGCTCGATGTCGCCCGCCGGGTCCGCGCCGGCACGTACGGCGTCAACACCTACACGATGGACTTCGCGGCGCCCTTCGGCGGCTTCAAGAACTCGGGCGTCGGCCGCGAGTTCGGCCCCGAGGGCCTGGCGCAGTACACCGAGCTGAAGTCGATCTACAAGCCCTGACCCAGCCGGTTGACAATCGCGGCCGATGTGTAAAACCTCTCACAAAGCTACCGAAAGGTAGATGCCGAGACGGGGCTCACATACTCTCGGTCTCATGAGCGCCCAGAACCCCACCCCCGCTGGCGATCCGGCGGTCGTCGGACCGGCTGACCCCGAGCACGACCCGACGGCGTCGTACGCCCTCGAGCCCGACTACGCCGCGGCGCTGACCCGCCGGCTGGTCGCGACCTCGGGCACGACCGCGGAGGTGCGCTCGCCCCTGAACAACGCGCCGCTCGCGCACATCCCGCAGTCGACGGTGGCCGACGTCGCGGAGGCGTTCTCGCGGGCCCGCAAGGCCCAGCTCGCCTGGTCGCAGACCCGGCTCGACGACCGCGCCGCGATGCTGCTGCGCTTCCACGACCTCGTGCTCGACCGGCAGGAGGAGATCACCGACCTGGTGGTGTGGGAGAACGGCAAGGCCCGCAAGCACGCCTTCGACGAGCCGCTGCACGTCGCGCTGACCGCGCGCTACTACGGACGTACGGCGCGCCGCCACCTCGAGACCCGGCGCAGCCCGGGTGTCTTCCCCGTCCTGACCCGGGCCGAGGTCAACCGCGTGCCCAAGGGCGTGGTCGGGATCATCTCGCCCTGGAACTACCCCTTCAACCTCGCGCTCATCGACGGGCTCGCCGCGATCGCGGCCGGCAACGCCGTCGTCGCCAAGCCCGACGCCCAGACGATGCTGTCCGCGCTGCTCGGTGCGGAGCTCCTCGAGCAGGCCGGCTTCCCCCGGGACATCTGGCAGGTCGTCGCCGGCCCCGGCCCGGAGATCGGCGGGGCGATCATCGAGCGCGCCGACTACGTCTGCTTCACCGGCTCCACCGCCACCGGTCGGGTCGTCGCGAAGGCGTGCGCCGACCGGCTGATCGGCTCCTCGCTCGAGCTCGGCGGCAAGAACCCGCTGCTCGTGCTGCGCGACGCCGACCTGGAGAAGGCGGCCGAGGGCGCCGTCCGCGCGTCGTTCTCCAGCTCCGGCCAGCTGTGCGTCTCGATCGAGCGGATGTTCGTGGCCGACCAGGTCTACGACCGGTTCGTAGAGCGCTTCGTGGCCCGCACCCAGGCGCTGACCCTGGGCGCGACCCTCGACTGGGGCAACGACATGGGCACGCTCACCTCGCAGGCCCAGCTCGACACGGTCGTCGCCCACGTCGACGACGCGGTCGCCAAGGGCGCGCGCGTGCTGACCGGTGGCAACCACCGACCGGACCTCGGGCCCTACTTCTTCGAGCCGACGATCCTCGAGGGCGTCACGCCCGACATGACGTGCTTCGGCAAGGAGACCTTCGGTCCCGTCGTGGCGCTCTACCGCTTCCACGACGAGGCCGACGCCGTCTCGCGCGCCAACGAGGGCAACTACGGGCTCAACGCCTCGATCTACAGCCAGGACGGCTCGCGTGCCAGGCGCCTCGCCCGCCAGATCAAGTGCGGGACCGTGAACGTCAACGAGGCGTTCGCGGCCACCTTCGGCAGCCTCGACACGCCGATGGGCGGCATGCGCGAGTCGGGCACCGGCCGCCGCCAGGGCGCGGAGGGCATCCTCCGGTTCACCGAGACCCAGTCGGTCGCGACCCAGCGGCTGGTGCGGATCGCGCCGCAGCTCGGCATGTCCGACGAGCTGTACGCCAAGGTGATGACCGCCAACCTCCGCCTGCTCAAGAAGGTCGGGCGGGCATGACGGCCCCCGGAGACGGGGCCGGTCTCGACTACGACGTCCTGGTCATCGGCTCGGGCTTCGGCGGCTCCGTCACCGCGCTGCGGCTGACCGAGAAGGGCTATCGGGTGGGCGTGGTCGAGGCCGGCGCCCGGTTCGAGGACGCCGACCTCCCGGAGACGTCGTTCGAGACCGGCAAGTACCTCTTCCGTCCCGAGGTCGGGATGTACGGCATCCAGCGCATCGATGCGCTCAAGGACTGCCTGATCGTCTCCGGCGCCGGAGTCGGCGGTGGCTCGCTGGTCTACGCCAACACCCTCTACGAGCCGCTGCCCGCGTTCTACGAGGACCCGCAGTGGAGCCACATCACCGACTGGCAGTCCGAGCTCGCGCCGTTCTACGACCAGGCCAAGCGGATGCTCGGTGTCGTCGAGAACCCGCTCCGCACGCCCTCCGACGAGGTGATGGAGAAGGTCGCGACCGAGATGGGCGTGGCCGACACCTTCCACCCGACCCCGGTCGGCGTGTTCTTCGGGGCTCCGGGCACCGGCATGGGCCAGGCCGTCGACGACCCGTTCTTCGGGGGCGCCGGGCCCGAGCGCCGCACGTGCATCGGCTGCGGGTCCTGCATGACCGGCTGCCGCCACAACGCGAAGAACACCCTGGTCAAGAACTACCTCTACCTCGCCGAGCAGAACGGCGCGAAGGTCCTCCCGCTCACCACGGTGACCCGGGTCGCCGAGCGCGCCGGTGGCGGGTACGACGTGCACGTCCGGTTCACGAAGGCCAAGGTCAACCGGGCGTCCGTACGGCGGGTGCTCACCGCCGAGCAGGTCGTCTTCTCGGCGTCCGCCCTCGGCACCCAGCGGCTGCTGCACAAGATGCGCGACGAGGGCCACCTGCCGCGCCTCTCGCAGCGGCTCGGCTACCTGTCGCGGACCAACTCCGAGTCGATCGGGGGCGTGATCGCCCCGGACAACTCGGTGGACTACAGCCAGGGCATCGCGATCACGTCGAGCTTCCACCCCGACCCCGACACGCACATCGAGCCGGTCCGCTACGGTCCGGGCAGCAACCTGATGTCGCTGCTCCAGTCGGTGCTCACCGACGGCGACGGCGACGAGCCGCGCTGGCGCACCTGGGCGCGGGAGATGTGGCGGCAGCGCCGCGAGGTCAAGAACCTCTACGACATGAAGCACTGGTCGGAGCGCACGGTGATCGCCCTGGTGATGCAGAGCCTCGACAACTCGATCACGACGTACACGAAGCGGATCCCGGGCACCAAGAAGCGCTACCTCACCTCCAAGCAGGGCCACGGCGTCCCCAACCCGACCTGGATCCCGGCCGGGAACGAGGCGATCCGGACGATGGCGCGGATCATGAACGGCTTCGCGGGCAGCGCGGTCGGCGACGCCTTCAACAAGCCCCTGACGGCACACTTCCTCGGCGGCTGCGCGATCGGTGACTCGATCGAGACCGGTGTGGTCGACCCCTACCAGCGGCTCTACGGGTACGACGGCCTGCACGTCGTCGACGGCTCGGCGGTGACCGCGAACCTCGGGGTCAACCCGTCGCTGACGATCACCGCGCAGGCGGAGCGGGCGATGGCATTCTGGCCCAACAAGGGTGAGCCCGACCCCCGGCCGGCGCTGGGGGCCGGCTACCGGCGGATCGACCCGGTGCGACCGGCCGCGCCGGTCGTCCCGGACGACGCCCCGGGGGCGCTGCGGCTGCCGATCGTGGGGGTCAGCTGAGCCGGTGAAGAAATCTGCGAAATACCTGTGACGCGGCCGTGACCCGCTTCTGGACGGGTCGTTGAGCCAGCGGACCCGGTAAAACGCTCCCTCCCACCGCCGGGTCCCATGTCCAGGCTCTGTCCAGCAGATGCATGGACGATCAGGACCCGGCCATCCCTCCCTCCCCGGCCGGGTCCTGATGCGTTTCGTGGCCAGGCGCGAGCGAAGCTCGCGCCTGGCGTCACGAAACCCGTCTGACGATGGAAGGCACGGTTTCGGCGGCAGGGTTCGCGCTCGCTAGGCTTCCCTCATGACGCAGCCTGGGGAGCACGATCTCGTTCTGGTGGTCGACTTCGGGGCGCAGTACGCGCAGCTGATCGCCCGCCGCGTGCGCGAGGCGCGCGTCTACTCCGAGATCGTCCCGCACACGATGCCGGTCTCCGAGATGCTGGCCCGCGGCCCGAAGGCGATCGTCCTGTCCGGCGGCCCCTCGTCGGTGTACGCCGAGGGTGCGCCGTCCGTCGACCCGGACATCTTCGCGACCGGCACCCCGGTCTTCGGCATGTGCTACGGCTTCCAGCTGATGGCCCAGGCGCTCGGCGGCGAGGTCGCCCACACCGGGGCCCGCGAGTACGGGCGTACGGCGGTCTCGGTCGGCGCCCCGGGCACCCTGCTCGCCGACATCCCCGGCCAGCACACGGTCTGGATGTCGCACGGCGACTCCGTGACCGCGGCGCCCGAGGGCTTCGACGTGCTCGCCTCGACGGCGACCACCCCGGTGGCGGCGTTCGAGAACGTCGACCGCGGTCTGGCCGGCGTGCAGTGGCACCCCGAGGTGCTGCACACCGAGCACGGCCAGCAGGTGCTCGAGCACTTCCTGCTCCAGATCGCCGGCTGCCGGCCGACCTGGACCATGGTCAACATCGTCGAGGAGCAGATCGAGTCGATCCGCGCCCAGATCGGTGACCGCGGCCAGGCGATCTGCGGCCTCTCCGGTGGCGTCGACTCCGCGGTCGCTGCGGCCATCGTGCAGCGCGCGATCGGCGACCGGCTGACCTGTGTGTACGTCGACCACGGGCTGATGCGCAAGGGCGAGACCGAGCAGGTCGAGCGCGACTTCGTAGCCGCGACCGGAGTCGACCTCAAGGTCGTCGACGCCGAGAAGCAGTTCCTCGACGCCCTCGAGGGCATCTCCGACCCGGAGGAGAAGCGCAAGACCATCGGGCGCGAGTTCATCCGGGTCTTCGAGGCCGCCGAGGTCGAGGTACTTGGCGCCGCGGCGGCCGAGGGCGACAAGGTCGCCTTCCTCGTGCAGGGCACGCTCTACCCCGACGTGGTCGAGTCGGGCGGGGGAGCGGGCACCTCCAACATCAAGTCCCACCACAACGTCGGCGGGCTGCCCGACGACCTCGAGTTCGAGCTGGTCGAGCCGCTGCGCACGCTCTTCAAGGACGAGGTGCGTCTGGTCGGCGAGCAGCTCGGCCTGCCGGCCGAGATCGTCTGGCGCCAGCCGTTCCCCGGTCCGGGTCTCGGCATCCGGATCATCGGCGAGGTCACCCGCGAGCGGCTCGACATCCTGCGCGAGGCCGACGCCATCGCCCGCGAGGAGCTCACCCGGGCCGGCCTCGACCGCGACATCTGGCAGATGCCGGTCGTGCTGCTGGCCGACGTCCGCTCGGTCGGTGTCCAGGGCGACGGACGCACCTACGGACACCCGATCGTCATCCGACCGGTCACCTCCGAGGACGCGATGACCGCCGACTGGGCGCGGCTGCCGTACGACGTCCTCGAGCGGATCTCGACCCGGATCACCAACGAGGTCCGCGAGGTCAACCGGGTCGCCGTCGACATCACGTCGAAGCCGCCCGGCACCATCGAGTGGGAGTGATCCACCCGAACGAGGCGTGACGGCGGGCTACGGTGACGCCCATGCGTCTCTTCTCGAGCCGGTCCCAGCGGCTGCCCCTGCTGCTCGCGGCCGCCGTCCTGGTCCTGGTACCCGCGGTCGCCGGAGCGGCGACCGTCAACGGCACCCAGGGCTCGGACACCCTCCACGGCACCAAGAAGGCCGACAAGCTCAACGGCCTGGCCGGCAACGACAGGCTCAGCGGACTCGGCGGCAACGACACCCTCAACGGCGGTGACGGCAACGACACCGGCAACGGCGGTGCGGGCAGCGACGACGTCATCCTGGGCGAGGGCGACGACCAGGGGTTCGGCGGGGGCGGCAACGACCACGTGGTCCTCGGACCGGGTGCCGACTCCGGTGACGGCGGCGACGGCGACGACGTCATGAGCGGTTCCACCGGGGTCGACGACCTCCTCGGAGGCGCCGGCAACGACGAGATCAACGCCGGCCCGGCCAGCGACACGGTCGACGGTGGCGACGGCCGGGACGAGATCTTCGGCCTCGACGGTGACGACGTCCTCCGCGGGGGACCGGGCGACGAGCAGGGCCCGCCCCAGGCGAACGAGGCGCTCGACCGCGACGCCCTGATCCAGGGCGGCCCGGGCAACGACAGCATCTTCGGCGACGACGGTGACGACTCCCTCGCCGGTGGGCCGGGCGACGACACCATCCACGGCGGCAACGGAGCCGACCACCCGTCCGGCGGCCCGGGCGACGACGCGGTCTACGGCGACGACGGCAGCGACGAGGTCGACGGCGGCGACGGTGCGGACCTGCTCGACGCGGGTCCGGGCGACGACTCCTGCCCCGGGTTCGGGCCCGACTACCAGTCCGACGGCACCTGCGACCTCGGGGTCACCGGCGACAACGGCAAGGACACGATCTACCCGGGTGACGGCGTCGACGTCGTGTTCGGGGAGCAGGACTACGACCACATCATCGTCACGGACGACGGGGCGTACGACCGGATCTTCTGCAGTGACTCGAAGTCCGAGCCGAGCCTGCCCGACCACGCCGGCCTCGTCACCTTCGTCGGCCAGGCCAAGGACCCGCTCGACGACCTGCGCCGCTGCGACGAGGAGCTCGTCGACACCTGGCCGAAGGCGGTCCGGGCCGGCGTGCTCCGCCTGTTCGTGTCGGTGATGTGGGCCGCCCCGAGCGCCCCCGTCGGGGAGTGACCTGGATCACGCTCCCTGTCTTCGCGGGAGCGAGACAGGGGTCACAGAAGCCCGATAAAGTTCGGGACGAACCGCCGGGGACCCGAGACCCCGGCGGTTCTTCCATTCTCCGGGTCCGAGCGTGCGGGATGCGTGGATCGGGTACCACCCCTCCATGTCGACCACCACTCGCAGGATGCAGGCCACGCCGCAACAGGTCTGGGACGTGCTGGCCGACGGCTGGCTCTACCCGCTCTGGGTGGTCGGTGCCTCGCGGATGCGCGAGGTCGACGACCACTGGCCGACGGTCGGCTCCCGGCTGCACCACTCGGTCGGCACCTGGCCGATGCTCATCGACGACACCACCGAGGTGGTCGAGGTGGTCCCGGGGTCGCTGCTGGTGCTCGAGGCTCGCGCCTGGCCGACCGGCAAGGCTCGTGTCACGCTCCGGCTCGAGGCGGTCGGTGCCGAGACCGACGTGACGATCGAGGAGGACGCGACCGGCGGTCCCGCGGTGCTCATGCCCAAGATCGCGCGTGACCCGATGATCGGCTGGCGCAACGTCGAGGCGATCCGCCGGCTGGCGTACGTCGTGGAGCGTCGTCGCGCCTCCTGATCAGCCGTTGAGGGGGACCAGGACGTCCTTCGCGAAGCGCTCCATGCCGTCGACCTTCTGGTCCACGCTCGCCTCCAGGCCGTGGTAGTAGGCCCACGGCATCGTCCAGCAGTCGGTGACCCCTCCGGCCTCGGCCCGCTCGAAGTGCTCGGGCAGGAACGCGTCGGCGAGCGCGGTGATCACCGAGAAGTCCCCTTCGGCGCCGATCGCGCGCCGGGCGTCGGCGAGCTTGCCGGCCAGGGAGATCGCCTGGTCCGTCGAGTAGAGGTCACCGACCCAGCCGTCGTGCCGGGCGGCCCGGCGGAAGGCGACGTCCGACAGGCCGCCGACGATGATCGGGATCCGCTCGGTGGGGGTGGGCTCCATGACCATCCGGGGCGCGGCGTAGAACTCGCCCTCGAACTCGGTCCAGCCCGGCTTCCACAGCTCGGTCATCAGTGCGAGCGCCTCGTCGGTGCGCCTGCCCCGCGTGGAGAAGTCCTGCTCGAGCAGCGCGAACTCCTCGCGGCACCAGCCGATCCCGACACCCAGCGCGACCCGGTTGCCGGAGAGGACCGCCGCCGTCCCGACGCTCTTGGCGACCTGGAACGGGTTGCGGATCGACGGGACGTAGACCGAGGTGAAGAACCTCAGCCGCGTGGTGACGGCCGCGAGCGAGCCGATCAGCACCCACGGGTCCGGCCACTCGGCGGAGAAGTCCCAGCGCCGACTGCCGTCGTCCGTGTAGGGGTACGGCGTCGCCAGCTCCTCCAGGTCGACGACGTGGTCCGGCACCGCCAGGGAGTGGTAGCCGAGCTCGTCGGCAGCCCGGGCGAGCACCGGCAGGTGGTCGACCGGCTGGAAAGCCGTACTGATCGAGAAGCGCACCCGGTCAGACTAGAACGTGTTCTCGTTCCTGTCTCGGGCACCGGCGCCGGCGAGCCCGCAGGCGATCGCCGGGCCGATGCCCTGGCGTGCCGGGCCCTACTTGGTGAAGAGGCTGACCCCACCCGGGCCGACGAGCAGGCCGACGACGATGAGGACGACGCCCCACAGGATCTGTCCCTTGAACAACTGGAAAATGCCGCCGACCACGAGGATCACGGCGAGGATCCACAGAATAAAAGCCATCGGTGAGTACTCCCTCCCTGCGCGCGGAACCTCCGCGCCGTCGGGGTTAGTACCCCGCCTGGGACGGGTTCACTCCTCGCGGAAGTCCTCGACGATGTGCATCGCGGCCTCCTCGGCCGACGCGGCCGCGCCGTCGATGCCGACGTCGTCGCCCACCAGGTCCTTCTCCTCGTCCTCGCCGCCACCCTGGTCGGGGTCCACGAGACGGCCGGCGCGGACGTCTCCGACCTCACCGTCGTCGAGGTCGTCGTCGCTGGTCTCGGCGTACGGGTCCGCGTCGGGCTCCTCCTGGCCGAGGCGCTGGTCGATCGTCTCGCGGTGCTCCTCCTCCCAGGGCGTGTTGCCGTAGCCCTGACCGGCGGAGTAGTGCTCGGGCGGCGAGTAGCCGCGGTCGAGCTCGTCCACGACATCGCCGTCGCCGAGGTCGTCGATGTTCCCTGGCTGGTCCTCGTCGTCGACGCTGTAGCCGCCGTAGATCTCCTGGTCGCCGTCGTTCTCGCTCATGGCCGTGTCCCTTCGCCGTAGGTCGTGGTGCGTTCGCGGACGGGTCGGCCGATGCCGGCGCCGATCTCGACGAGCTCTGCGACGGTCTTCGCGGAGCCGTGCTCGGAGCCGGCCATCCGGGAGATCGTCTCCTCCATCAGGGTGCCGCCGACGTCGTTGGCGCCCGCCTGGAGCATGGCGCGGGTGCCGTCGATGCCGAGCTTGACCCAGGAGGTCTGGATGTTGGGGATCCGTCCGTGCAGGAGGATCCGGGCCATCGCGTGGACGGCGAGGTTGTCGCGCAGGGTGGGGCCGGGGCGGGCCACGCCGGCCAGGTAGATCGGGGAGGAGGTGTGCACGAAGGGCAGCGGCACGAACTCGGTGAAGCCGCCGGTCTCTGCCTGGATGCGGGTCAGGACGCGCAGGTGGTTGACCCAGTGCCGCGGGTTGTCGACGTGGCCGTACATCATCGTCGAGGTGGTCGGGATGCCGACCTGGTGGGCGGTGGTGACGACCTCGATCCAGGTGCGGGTCGGGAGCTTGCCCTTGGTGAGGACCCAGCGGACCTCGTCGTCGAGGATCTCAGCGGCGGTGCCGGGCAGCGAC
>NZ_BDJE01000046.1 GCF_002117935.1 Nocardioides sp. PD653-B2
GTTCGCGTCCACGAATCCAGAACACACAGACCACCGTGTCGGCACCCGTGCCGACCAGGTGGAGAATTGAATAGTGGCTTGGACGTGCACCACCCATGACAACCCTGGGTGCGTAGCACTCCGCAAGAGTTACGGCGGCCATAGCGAAAGGGAAACACCCGGTCCCATCCCGAACCCGGAAGTTAAGCCTTTCAGCGCCGATGGTACTGCAACCGAGAGGCTGTGGGAGAGTAGGACGCCGCCGGACATACACTCCGTAGGGGCCACCGACAGGTGGCCCCTACGTTCATTTACGCACGTTCATCGACGCACTTCAGGTGCAGGAGCAGGAGCAGCAGTCGTGGCCGAGCAGCGTCGCAACCAGCGTCCGTCGAGCGGCAAGCCCACGGGTGGGCGCCCGACGAGCGGCAAGCCCACCAGTGGTGGCAAGCCCGCGTCCGGCAAGAAGCCGGACGGCAAGCGTCCCTCCTCCGGCGGCGCCAACAGCGGCGGCAACCGCAGCAGCTCGGCGAAGTCGGACGAGCGCTCACAGCGCTGGACGCCCGGCTCCGATCGCCGCGACGCCCGACCCGCCCGCGGCGGCGACCGACCCGGTCGCAAGAGCGACTGGAAGCGGCCCGCCGACAAGCAGGCCGAGCGGACCGCCGAGCAGGCGATCTACGACGGCCCCGAGCTGCCCGAGGGGATCACCGGAGGTGAGCTCGACCGGGCGATCACCGCCCAGCTCAAGGGCCTGCCCGAGAAGCTGGCCGCCCGCGTTGCCCGGCACCTCGCCGCCGCCGGCATGGTGCTCGAGGACGATCCCGAGACGGCCTACCAGCACACCCTGGCCGCCCGGTCCCGTGCTCCCCGGCTCGCGGTCGTCCGCGAGGCCACCGGCGAGGCGGCCTACGCCGCCGGCCACTACGCCGAGGCGCTGGCGGAGCTGCGCGCCGCCAAGCGGATGAACGGCGCCACGGCCTACCTGCCGATCATGGCGGACTGCCACCGCGCCCTCGGCAAGCCCCAGGAAGCGCTCAAGCTCGCCAAGAGCCCGTCGGTCGCGAACTTCTCCCCGGAGGCCAAGGCGGAGATGACGATCGTCGAGGCCGGTGCCCGCCGCGACCTCGGCCAGATGGACGCGGCGCTGCGCACGCTCGAGCTCGCGCCGCTGCTGTCCAAGAGCCGTTCGCCGTGGGTGGTCCGGCTGCGCTACGCCTATGCCGACACGCTCGAGGCAGCCGGCCGCGACAACGACGCCCTCACCTGGTTCCACCGCACGTACGCGATCGACAGCGACGAGCTGACCGACGCCGACATCCGCGCCGAGGCGCTCGAGAAGCGCCTGGGCTGAGCGGGTTTCCTGTCGGCGGCGGTGGGCAGGATGGCGTCGGCCCCCCGCTGTGGCCGGGGTTGACCCCGGTGCTGTCCGCGGGTTGTACTCGACGACAATCCGCGAGGAGGACAGGATGCTGCGTTTCTCGGGTGCCGGCGTCAGCGACGTCGGTTGCGTGCGTCCGCACAACGAGGACTCGGGCTTCCAGGGCCCTTACGTCGCGCTGGTCGCAGACGGGGTCGGCGGCGCCGCTGCGGGGGAGGTCGCGTCGGCGACGACGGCGTACGTCGTGTCGGCCACCGCGCTGGCGCGGTTCGGCGACGACCCCGCCGAGGTCCTCGGTGCCGCCGTCGCCGCCGCGCGGGTGAGCCTGCGCGCCGGCGTGCACGACGACTCCGAACGCGCGGGGATGGCCACGACCCTGTCCGCGGTGGTGTGCGACGGTCGGCGGGTGGTCCTCGGCCACCTCGGCGACAGCCGGGCCTACCGCTACCGCGGCGGCGAGCTGCGCCGCGTCTCCCACGACCACACCTACGTCCAGCACCTGATCGACACCGACCAGCTGCGCCCCGAGGAGGCGCCTCGGCATCCGTGGCGCAACGTGGTGATGCGCTCCCTCGACGGCGGTCCCGAGACCGGGATGGGCGACCCCGACCTGGTCGACCTCGAGGCGGAGGTGGGCGACCGGATCCTGCTCTGCACCGACGGGTTGACCGACCTGGTCGACGAGGATCGGATCGCGGAGCTGATGCGCCTCGCCGACCCGCACTCCGCGGCCGCCGTGCTGACCCAGTCGGCGCTGGTCGCCGGCGGCAGGGACAACATCACCTGCGTGGTGCTCGACGTGGTCGACGGTCCGGTCGTCGTCGGCGACGGCCAGCTGCTGGGAGCCGTGCGGGACATCGCCAACATCGTCGACCCGGGAGCCGTGCGGCTGCGACACTCCTCGGCATGAGCGACGTCAGGAGGCCGGCCCTCGAGGGGACGGTGGCCGTCCGAGACGACCGGCGGCTGAGCTTCGCCGAGTACGGCTCACGCCGGGGGGCCGCGATCGTCTGGATGCACGGCACGCCCGGTGCCCGGCGCCAGATCCCGATCGAGGCCCGGGAGTACGCCGCACGGCACGGGGTCCGCATCATCGGCATCGACCGGCCCGGGATCGGGTCCTCGACGCCGTACCTCTACCCCGACGTCCTCGACTGGACCCACGACCTCGAGCTGTTCCTGGACACCCTCGCGATCGACACGGTGCGGATGATCGGCCTGTCCGGAGGAGGCCCGTACGCCCTGGCCGCCGGCGTGGCGCTGCCCGACCGCGTGCACGGTGTCGGGGTGCTCGGCGGGGTGGCGCCGACCCGCGGCGTCGACGCGGTCGACGGCGGCATCATCCAGCTCGCCGTCCACCTCGCACCCCTCCTGTCCCTGGCGCGGGTGCCGCTCGGCATCGGCCTCACCCAGGGCATCCGGCTCGTGAAGCCCCTGGCAGGCCCGGCCCTGGACCTGTACGCCTCCCTGCAGCCGCCGGGGGACAAGAACCTGCTCGCGCGGCCCGAGGTCAAGGCGATGTTCCTCGACGACCTGCTCAACGGGAGCCGGTTCCAGACCTCGGCACCGATCAACGACCTGCTGCTCTTCACCCGGCACTGGGGCTTCGACGCCGCCGACGTGCAGGTCCCGGTGCGCTGGTGGCACGGGGACGACGACCACATCGTCCCGTTCCGCCACGGTCAGGCGATGATGGACCGGCTCCCGGACGCCACGATGCGGGTGGTCGACGGCGAGAGCCACCTCGGCGGCCTCGGCATCGCCGAGGAGGTCATCGCCACGCTGATGGAGCTCGGACCCCGGCGGACCGGAACCGCAGCCGTCAAACGCTGAACACTGGCATTCACGCGCCTCATGCGCCACAATGGTGCCCACAACTACATGCTTGTCACTTGGACGACCTCGTCTCCCGTGAAACCGCTGGGGAAGGCGCACTTCGCGCTGGAGATGAAGGAGGTCACGGTGACCGCACGCACTGCCACCCGCACCGCGACGAGGGGCGTTCTCTACGTCCACTCAGCGCCGTCCGCGCTGTGCCCGCACATCGAGTGGGCCGTCGGCGGTGTCCTCGGCGTGCCCGTGAGCCTGGACTGGACGCCGCAGTCGGCCCAGTCCGGCACCTACCGCGCCGAGCTGTCCTGGTCCGGTGCTGCCGGCTCTGCCGCAGCCGTGGCGTCCGCGCTGCGCGGCTGGAACCAGCTCCGCTTCGAGATCACCGAGGAGCCGACGCCGTCCTCGGAGGGCGCCCGCTACTCCTACACCCCCGAGCTGGGCGTCTTCCACGCGGTGACCGGCCTGCACGGCGACATCATGATCCCCGAGGACCGGCTCAAGGCCGCGGTGGTCAAGGCGGCGCTCGGCGACACCACGATGATGATCGAGATCGACAAGCTCCTCGGCAAGCCGTGGGACGACGAGCTCGAGACGTTCCGGCACGCCGGCGACGGCGCTCCGGTGCGCTGGCTGCACCAGGTCGTCTGAGGCGCGACCCGACGAGGTCGAGCGGCGGGTCGAGACCTGACTAGCGCCTGAGGCGGAAGTGCGACGGTGTGAAGAACGCCTTGTGCTCCCCGGAGCCGTTGTACCAGTGCACCTTGGCCCGGATCGTGAACTTCCCGGCGCGGGTGGAGTAGCGGCAGAAACGGAACCCGCTGGTGCCCCGCTCGGGGTCGGAGTCGGAGAGGAAGGCGCCCGACGCGAGGGTGTCGCCGTTCGGGTCGACCAGGAAGGTCTCCAGCGTCCAGTCGTGCGTCGGCGTGGTGACGACGTAGCGGTAGCGGTAGGTGTGGCAGCCGTCGCGCAGCCTGCCGTCGGCGGCGTGCGTGTGCCCGTACGACGACGTGACGCCGTCCGCGGGTGCGCCGACCACGGCACCGAGGGCGACGAGGGTGGCGGTGGCCAGCACGCTGCCGAGGAGTGTGACGGGCGTCATGTGAGGTCCAACGCAGGACCGCGCCGGCCGTTACGGCGAGATCAGAGCGGGATGTTGCCGTGCATGCCGCGGCGCACGCCGCCGTCCTGCACGGCGTCGTCGATCGCCTGGGCGATCGCCGAGCGGGTCCGGGTCGGGTCGACGACCTCGTCGACCACGCCGATCTCGACGGCCTTGTCGACGCCACCGGCGATCCGCTCGTGCTCGGCGGCCAGCTCGGCCTCGACCTGGGGACGGATGTCGGGGCCGACCTCGGCCAGCCTCCGGCGGTGCAGGATCCGGATCGCGGCGACCGCGCCCATCACGGCGACCTCGGCCCCCGGCCAGGCGAAGACCTTGGTGGCGCCGAGCGAGCGCGCGTTCATGGCGATGTAGGCGCCGCCATAGGTCTTGCGGGTCACCAGGGTGACCCGGGGGACCACGCACTCCCCGAAGGCGTGCAGGAGCTTGGCGCCGCGCCGGACGACGCCGTCCCACTCCTGGCCGACGCCCGGGAGGTACCCGGGCACGTCCACGACCACGATGAGCGGGACGCCGAACGCGTCGCACATGCGCACGAAGCGGGACGCCTTCTCCGCGGAGAGCGAGTCGAGGCAGCCGCCGAGGCGCAGCGGGTTGTTGGCGACCACGCCGACGGTGCGGCCGCCGAACCGGCCGAGCGCGGTGACGATGTTGGGGGCCCAACGGGCGTGCAGCTCCTGGGTGGTGCCCTCGTCGAGGATCGACTCGACGAGCGGGTGCACGTCGTAGGCGCGCTTCTTCGACTCGGGCAGCAGGGCCTCGAGGTCGCGGTCCTCCACGTCGGCTAGCACGAGGCTGCCCTGGGAGCCGAGCAGGGACGCCACCGTGCGGGCGCGGCCGAGTGCCTCCTCCTCGGAGTCGGTGAGGATGTGCACGACGCCGGAGCGCCGGCCGTGCGGCTCGGGCCCGCCGAGGCGGAGCATGTCGACGTCCTCACCGGTGACCGAGCGGACGACGTCGGGGCCGGTGACGAAGATCCGGCCCTCGGGGCCGAGGATGACGACGTCGGTGAGCGCGGGGCCGTACGCCGCGCCGCCGGCCGCGGGGCCGAGCACCACGGAGACCTGCGGGATCTTGCCCGAGGCCTGGGTCATCACCTGGAAGATCCGGCCGACGGCGTGGAGGGACAGGACGCCCTCCGCGAGCCGGGCGCCGCCGGAGTGCCAGAGCCCGATGATCGGGACGCCGTCGGTCATCGCGCGGTGGTAGGCGTCGACGACGACGCGGCAGCCCAGGTCGCCCATCGCGCCGCCCATCACGGTGGCGTCGGAGCAGAAGGCGACCACGCGGGTGCCGTCGACCTGGCCGACCGCGGCGAGCATGCCCGAGTCGTCGTCGGGCGTGATCAGCTCGAGGGTGCCGTCGTCGAGCAGCGCCGTGAGGCGGTGGACGGGGTTGCGCGGGTCCTCGTCGCGGGGCAGCTTCGCCGGCTTGGCGGTGACGGGAGCGGCGGTCATCAGGCGCTCCCGAAGGCGACGGCCACGTTGGCGCCGCCGAAGCCGAAGGAGTTGTTGAGGGCCACGATGTCGCCCAGCGGCAGGTCGCGGACCTTGGTGGCGATGTCGAGCTCGACCTGCGGGTCGAGGTTGTCGAGGTTGATCGTCGGCGGGGAGATGCGGTGGTGCAGCGCCAGGATCGTCGCCACGGCCTCGAGGGCGCCGGCGCCGCCGAGGAGGTGGCCGGTCATCGACTTGGTGCTGGTCACGACGACCTCGTTGGCGTGGGAGCCGAGGGTCGCGTGGATCATCAGGCCCTCGGCGATGTCGCCCTGGGGCGTCGACGTCGCGTGCGCGTTGATGTGCGCGATGTCCGACGGGTCGACGTCGCCCTCGGCGAGGGCGCGCAGGATCGCGCGCGCTCCGCCGCGGCCGGCCGGGTCGGGCTGGGCGATGTCGTGGGAGTCGGCGGTGATGCCGGCGCCCATGACGGTGGCGTAGATGCGGGCGCCGCGGGCCAGCGCGTGCTCCTCGGACTCCAGGACGATCACGCCGGCACCCTCGCCGAGCACGAACCCGTCGCGGGCGGTGTCCCACGGGCGGGAGACCGTCGTCGGGTCGCCGCCGTCGGGACCGCTGGCGGTCTTGGAGAGCGCCATCATGTTGGCGAAGGCCGCCATGGGCAGCGGGTGGATCGCGGCCTCGGTGCCGCCGGCCAGCACGATGTCGGCCCGGCCGAGCCGGATCTGGTCGAGAGCCAGGGCGATCGCCTCGTTGCCGGAGGCGCACGCGGAGACCGGCGTGTTGACCGCCGCGCGCGCTCCGACGTACAGGCTGATGTTCGCGGCCGGGGCGTTGGGCATCAGCATCGGCACGGCCAGGGGGGAGACCCGGCGGGGCCCCTTCTCCCTGAGCGTGTCGTAGTTGTCGAGCAGCGTGGTCACACCGCCGATGCCGGAGGCCATCGCGACCCCGACCCGGTCCTGGTCGAGCGAGCCGGCGGCCTGCAGGGCGTCGAGGCCGGAGTCGGCCCACGCCTCCATGGCCGCGACCATCGCGAACTGCGACGAGCGGTCCAGCCGGCGGGCCTTGACCCGCTCGAGGACCTCGCTCGGCTCGACGGCGATGCGGCCGGCGATCTTGACCGGCATCTCCTGGGCCCAGTCATCGGTCAGGTAGCGAACGCCCGAACGGCCGTGGATCAGGCCGTCCCAGGTGCTCGCGACGTCTCCGCCGAGGGGGGAGGTGGTCCCGAGACCGGTGACGACGACACGCTTCGAAGACATGCTGCTCCTAGGGGAGGGGTGGCTCAGGCCTGGGCCCGCTCGATGAAGGCGACGGCGTCGCCGACGGTCTTGAGGTTCTTCACCTCGTCGTCGGGGATGGAGACGCCGAACTTCTCCTCGGCCGCGACGACGACCTCGACCATGGACAGCGAGTCCACGTCCAGGTCGTCGACGAACGACTTGTCGAGCTGGACGTCGTCGGCGTCGATGCCGGCGACCTCGTTGACGATGTCGGCGAGGTCGGCGCGGATCTCTTCAGTGGAGGGCATTGCTTGTCCTTCTCTGTTGGGGTTGGGGTGGTGCGATCAGGGCACGGTGACGACCTGCGCGGCGTACGCGAGGCCGGCACCGAAGGCGATCAGGAGGGCCGTGTCGCCGCTGCGCGCGTCGCCCTCCTCGATCATCCGGTCGAGGGCGAGCGGGATGGACGCGGCGGACGTGTTGCCCTGCTCGGCGATGTCGCGGGCGATCTTCACCCGCTCGGGGAGCTTCATCGAGCGCGCCATGGCGTCGGTGATGCGCATGTTGGCCTGGTGGGGGACGAACACGTCGAGGTCGTCGAGGGAGACCCCGGCGCGGTCGAGCGCCTGCTGACCGATCTTGGCCATGGCGAACGACGCCCAGCGGAACACCGCGTTGCCCTGCATGACCAGGTGCGGCATCTCGGGGTGCTCGGAGGCGACCACGTCGCGCCAGTCCTCGCGCTGCCGGATCAGGTCGAACTGCTCGCCGTCGGAGCCCCAGACGACCGGCCCGATGCCGGGCGTCTCGCTCGGGCCGATCACGGCCGCGCCGGCGCCGTCGGCGAAGATGAACGCCGTGCCGCGGTCGCCGACGTCGGTGATGTCGGAGAGCCGTTCGACGCCGATCACGAGGACGTAGCCGGCGCTGCCGGCGCGGACGAAGTCGGCGCCCATCGCGACGCCGTGGCAGAAGCCGGCGCAGGCGGCCGAGATGTCGAACGCGGCGGCCTGGTCGGTGCCGAGCTCGTGGGCGATCGCGGTCGCGATCGCCGGGGTCTGGTACATGTGGGTGACCGTGGCGACGATGACGCAGTCGATCTGGCGGGCGTCGACGCCGGCCCGCTCGAGCGCCGTCCGCGCGGCGGCCACGGACATGACCTGGACGGTCTCCTCCGGGGTCGCCCAACGGCGCTGCTTGATGCCGGAGCGCTGCTGGATCCACTCGTCGCTGGAGTCGATCGCCTCGACGACCTCGGCGTTGGGGATGATCCGGGAGGGCCGGTAGGCGCCGATGCCCAAGATGGCGGCGTGCCGGGCGCCTTCGGCCTGCTGGATCGCGACCATCAGTAGCCTCCCTCGGGGTGCAGGCGGAGCAGCGGCTGTCCGGGCGACACGAGGTCGCCGTCGTGGACCAGCCACTCGACGATCTCGCCGCCGTGGGCGGCGGTGATGCTGGTGCGGTCGCGCAGGCTCGCGACCTCGCCGATCGCGGCGCCCGCGGCGAGGACGTCGAGCGCCTCGGCCTCGGCGGAGATGTGGAACGTGCCCTTGATGGGGGACACGACCATCCGCCACGTCGGGGTGGTGTTGATGCCGGAGGCCTCGCCGTGCTTGGCGCAGAACTCGCGGGCGGCGTCGAGCTGGTCGGGCGTCTTGAGCGCGAACGTCTCGACGCCCTTGAGGGCGCGCTTGGCGATGCCGGTCAGGGTGCCCGCCGGCGGCATCTCGAGGATGCCGGTGACCCCGAGGTCCTCCATGGTCTCCAGGCAGAGGTCCCAGCGGACCGGGCTGGCGATCTGGCCGACGATCCGGGCGAGGACGTCGCGACCGTCGTGGATGACCTGGCCGTCGCGGTTGGAGATGACGCGGGTGCGCGGGTCGTGGGTCGAGACGGAGCGGGCCAGGGCGGCGAGGTGACCGACGGCCGGCTGCATGTGCTGGGTGTGGAAGGCGCCGGCCACGCTGAGCGGCATCAGCCGGGCCTTGGCCGGCGGGTCGGCGGCGAACGCGTCGAGCTGCTCGCGGGTGCCGGCGGCGACGATCTGGCCGGGCCCGTTGTCGTTGGCGGGGGTGAGGCCGTGCTTCTCGAGGGCCGCGAGGATCTCGTCGCGGTCGCCGCCGAGGATCGCGGTCATGCCGGTGGGCGTCACGGCGGCGGCCTCGGCCATCGCCTTGCCGCGCTCGCGGACCAGCACCATCGCCTGCTCGGCGGTGATGACCCGGGCGCCCGCGGCCGCGGCGATCTCGCCGACACTGTGGCCGGCGACGGCACCGATCTGCTCGAAGGCGTCGCTGGGGTGCGGGAAGAGCTCGAGGGCGGTGACCAGGCCGGTCGCGACCAGCAGCGGCTGGGCGATCTCGGTCTGGCGGATCGTGTCGGCGTCGGCCTCGGTGCCGTAGTGCGCCAGGTCGATGCCGGCGACGGTGGACAGCCAGGAGAACCGGGAGGCGAAGGTCGGGTCCTCGAGCCAGGGCAGCAGGAAGCCGGGCGACTGGGCACCTTGGCCGGGAGCGACGATCACGAGCACGTCACCCACTCTGCCGCGCCCGGGGGTCGGACATCGCCTCCGGCGCCCACGAAATCACCGGGCGATTCTTTGTAGGAAACCTACAAAACACTGCGTCCCGACTGTCGGCCGAGCACGAGCGCGATCTCGAGGGTGAACGCGTCCCGGGCGTCGGTGGCGGAGAAGCCCGTGAGCTCGGCCGCCTGGCGCAGCCGGTAGCGGACCGTGTTCGGGTGCACGAAGAGGGTCCGGGCGGTCGCCTCCAGCGACGAGCCCTGCTCGAAGTAGGCCGAGATCGTCTCGATCAGGGTGCCCCGGGCCTGCAGCAACGGCAGGTAGATCTCGTCGACCAGGTGCCGGCGGGCGTGGCCGTCGCCGGCCAGCGCGCGCTCCGGCAGGAGGTCGCTGCTGCGTACCGGTCGCGGGGCCTGCGGCCAGCCCGCGGCGGCCCGGTGCGCCGAGAGGGCGGCCCGGGCCGAGACGTGGGCCTGGCCGAGGTCACCGATCACCGGGCCGACGACCACAGGGCCGGCACCGAAGAGGTGCGCGACCGCGGCCGCGGCCGCGCGCGGCTCGGTGACGCCGCCGAGCACCACGACCTGCCGGTCGCCCTGGACGGCGCAGAGCGCGTCCATGCCCGCGGCGCGCGCGGCGCGTCGTACCTCCTCGAAGGTGTCGGACTCGCGGCGGTCGGCCGCCACGCTGCCGAGGACCACCGCGACGTCGCCGCGCCCCGCCCAGCCGAGCGCGCTGGCGCGCGACAGGAGGGTCTCGTCGGCGTCCGAGCGGAGCACCGCATCGACGACGAGCGCCTCGAGGCGGGCGTCCCAGGCGCCGCGGACCTCCGCGGCCCGGGCGTAGACCTCGGCGGTCGCGAACGCGACCTCGCGGGCGTAGCGGAGCACGGCGCCCATCACCTCGGCGGCGTCCTCGGGGTCGAGGAGCTCCTCGACGTTGTTCTCCACGACGTCGATCGAGAGGCGGACCAGGTCGACGGTCTGCTGGAGGTTGATGACGCCCGCGAGGGCGCGCGGGGCGGCACCGAAGACCGACGCGGCGAGGGCGGTGCCACCGGGAGCCGGCGCGTCACCGGCCTGCCGGTACCAGTCGACGAAGCTCCGGATGCCGGCCTGGACGATCTGGCCGACCCAGGAGCGGTCCTCCGCGCTGAGCTCCCGGAACCACGGCATGTCCTGCTCCATGCGCGCCATCGCGGCCGTGCTCAGCGCACCGGTCGCCCGCTGCAGGGCGTCGGCGGCCCGCTGGTGGGGGGACGCGCCGCTACGAGGGGGCACCAGCCGAGGCTAGTGCACCGTGCACGCGGGTTAAACCCCGGTAAATCAAGGGGATCCATGATCCGAACCGGAGGAACTAGTGATTGAATCGGCGTCTACGTCCATCATGGGGAGGCACCGGTGTCTGACCGGTACGACGTCCAGTTCGTCACCGTCCACGGCCATCGTCGCGCGTACGTGAAGACCGGGAGCGGCCCCGTCGTCCTCCTGCTCCACGGGCTGGGCTGCGACCACACGACGTGGGAGCCGGTGATCGAGTCGCTGAGCCGGCGCTACACCGTGGTCGCCCCGGACCTGCTCGGCCACGGCCGGTCGGACAAGCCCCGAGCCGACTACACGCTGGGCGGCTACGCCAACGGCATGCGCGACCTGATCACGGTCCTGGGGATCGACAAGGTCACCGTGATCGGGCACAGCTTCGGCGGCGGTGTGGCCATGCAGTTCGCCTACCAGTTCCCCGAGCGGACCGAGCGGATGATGCTGGTCGCCTCCGGCGGCCTCGGGCCGGAGGTGAGCCCGGCCATCCGGGCCATCAGCACGCCCGGCTTCCACCAGGTGATGTCGGTGCTGACGTTGCCGGGCATCCGGCACGTGGGCCTGGCCGGCTTGCGGGCGCTGTCGGCCAGCCCGTGGAAGGTCACCCGTGACTTCGACGAGGTCGCGAACGTCTACGACTCCTTCAAGGACCCCCAGGCCCGGCACGCGATCCGGCACGTCGTGCGCGCGGTCGTCGACTGGCAGGGCCAGATCGTCACCATGGCCGACCGGGCCTACCTCACCGAGGAGATGCCGATGTGGGTCGTGTGGGGCCGCGACGACCGGGTGATCCCGGTGCGGCACGCCAACTACGCCGCGGCGCTCGCGCCGAACGCGCGGGTCGAGGTGATCCCGAACGCCGGGCACTTCCCCCACAAGGACCACCCGCACCGGTTCGCCAAGATCGTGCACGAGTTCATCCGCACGACCGAGCCCGCGGCGTACAGCCGGGCGCGCTTCCGGGCGCTGCTGAAGGCCGGGCCGGCGCCGGACGCGCCGGTGCTGCACGCCGTGGAGGACTCAGCGGGCTAGCGCCCCGGCGGTCGAGGATGTTGCGCAGCAACCGTCTCGAAACCCCGGAGGACGACGAAGGGCGGTGACCGTGGTCACCGCCCTCGTTCGTCTCACCGGGTCTCGACACGCGGGTCGCGACGTCGCAGGCTCAGTCGCGCCGCTCGCTCGACCACCATCAGCCGATCCGCTGCCGCGTCCCGGCTAGGCGTCTCCGCCCTCCTGCTTGACTCCGGAGACGGCCGTGGGGTCGTCGATCCGGTACTTCGCGAAGGCCTCCTCGACCTTGGACCGCTCGATCTGACCGGCGTCGGCGAGGGCCTGCAGCGTCTGCACGACCACCGACTCGGCGTCGATGTGGAAGAAGCGGCGCGCGGCCGGGCGGGTGTCGGCGAAGCCGAAGCCGTCCGCGCCGAGCACCCGGTAGTCCGCCGGCACCCAGCGGGCGATCTGGAGGGGTACGGCGCGCATGAAGTCCGACACCGCGACGACCGGGCCCGGGGCACCGGCCAGCTTGTCGGTGACGTACGCCGTGCGCGGGCTCTCACCCGGGTGGAGCAGGTTCCACTCCTCGGCGGCGACCGCGTCGCGGGCGAGCTCGTTCCACGACGTCACCGACCAGGTGTCGGCCCGGACGCCCCACTCCTCGGCGAGCATCTCCTGCGCCTTCTTGATCCACGGGTAGCCGACACCGGACGCGAGCAGCTGGACGCGCGGCCCGTCACCCCCGCCGGAGACGTCGGGAGCCGACGAGACGTGGTGGATGCCCTTGAGGATCCCCTCGACGTCGACGTCCTCGGGCTCGGCCGGCTGCGCGACCGGCTCGTTGTAGACCGTCATGTAGAAGATGACGTTCTCGGCGTCCTCGCCGTACATCCGCTCGAGACCCGACCGCATCACGTGGCCGACCTCGTAGGCGAACGCGGGGTCGTAGTGCACCACCGCTGGGTTGGTCGCCGCGAGGAGCGGCGAGTGGCCGTCGGCGTGCTGGAGGCCCTCGCCGGTCAGGGTGGTGCGTCCGGCCGTGGCGCCGATCAGGAAGCCGCGGGCCAGCTGGTCGGCCATCGCCCAGATCGAGTCGCCGGTGCGCTGGAAGCCGAACATCGAGTAGAAGATGTAGAACGGGATCATGTGCTCGCCGTGGGTGGAGTACGCCGAGCCCGCGGCCGTCGCGGAGGCCATCGCGCCGGCCTCCGAGATGCCCTCGTGGAGCATCTGGCCCTGCGCCGACTCCTTGTAGGAGAGCAACATATTGCGGTCGACCGAGTCGTACTGCTGGCCGCCCGGGTTGTAGACCTTCGCGCTCGGGAACATCGCGTCCATGCCGAAGGTGCGGTACTCGTCGGGCGCGATCGGCACGATCCGCTTGCCGATCTCCGGGTCCTTCATCCAGTCCCGGAGCAGGCGGACGGCGGCCATCGTGGTGGCGATGGAGTTCTTGCCGGAGCCCTGCTTGAGCACCTTGTACATGTCGTCGCCGGGGAGCGTCAGGTTCTTGGCCCGCACCACGCGCTTCGGCAGCGAGCCGCCCAGCTGCTTGCGGCGGTCGAGCATGTACTCGATCTCCGGGGCGTTGGGGCCCGGGTGGAAGAACGGCGCGCCACCGGTCTCCTCGTAGGAGCGCTCGAGGTCGCGGTCGGAGATCGGCAGGTAGAGGCGGTCCCGGAACTTCTTGAGGTCGTCCTGGGTCAGCTTCTTCATCTGGTGGGTGGCGTTCTTGCCCTCCAGTGCGTCGATCGTCCAGCCCTTGATCGTCTTCGCGAGGATCACGGTCGGCTGCCCGACGTGCTTGGTGGCGGCGTCGAACGCGGCGTACACCTTGCGGTAGTCGTGGCCACCGCGCGGCAGCTTCTCGATCTGCTGGTCGCTCATGTGCTCGACCATCTTGCGCAGCCGCGGGTCGTCGCCGAAGAAGTTCTCGCGCACGTAGGCGCCGTCCTCGACCGAGTAGGTCTGGAACGCGCCGTCGGGGGTGGTGTTCATCTTGTTGACGAGCACGCCGTCGACGTCGCGGGCCAGGAGCGGGTCCCAGCCCTGGCCCCACACGACCTTGATGACGTTCCAGCCGGCACCGCGGAAGTTGGCCTCGAGCTCCTGGATGATCTTGCCGTTGCCGGTGACCGGCCCGTCGAGCTGCTGCAGGTTGCAGTTGATGACCCAGGTGAGGTTGTCGAGCTCCTCACGGGCGGCGATCCGGATCGCACCGAGCGACTCGGGCTCGGCCATCTCGCCGTCGCCCAGAAACGCCCAGACGTGCTGGTCGCTGGTGTCCTTGATGCCGCGGTTGGCCAGGTAGCGGTTGAAGCGGGCCTGGTAGATCGAGTTGATGCCGGTGAGGCCCATGGAGACCGTCGGGAACTCCCAGAACTCCGGCATCAGCCGGGGGTGCGGGTACGATGAGAGCCCGGCGTGCGGGCCGTGCTGGACCTCCTGGCGGAAGCGGTAGAGCTGCTCCTCGGTCAGGCGGCCCTCGAGGAAGGCCCGGGCGTAGATGCCGGGGGAGGCGTGGCCCTGGATGTAGATCTGGTCGCCGCCGCCGGGCGCGTCCTTGCCGCGGAAGAAGTGGTTGAAGCCGACCTCGTAGAGGCTCGCCGAGGACTGGTAGGTCGCGATGTGGCCGCCGACCTCCAGGCCCTTGCGGTTGGCGCTGGACACCATGACCGCGGCGTTCCACCGGATGAACGCGCGGATCCGGCGCTCGGCGTCCTCGTCACCGGGGAACCAGGGTTCGCGCTCGGGCGGGATGGTGTTGATGTAGTCGGTGCTGCGCAGGGCGGGCACGCCGACCTGCATCTCGCGCGCACGTTCGAGCAGGCGGAGCATGACGTAGCGGGCGCGTTCGCGGCCTCGCTCGTCGACAAGGGAGTCGAAGGAGTCGATCCAGTCGTTGGTCTCGTCCGGGTCGATGTCGGGCAGCTGGGTGGGCAGACCTTCGTGGATGACGGTCGGGATGACGCCGCTCCGCTTGTTGTCCGTGCCAGAAGTGGGGGTCGGTTCTTCAGTCACCTGCTCATCGTCGCACGGTCCCGGGAGGCAGGGAATTTACCCACGGGTAGGTCCACCGGGTGGGCGCGCCGGAGCGCTTGCTGGGGACGTTCCTGTGGACGCGGGTTGCGCCCCTGCCGGAACTCCGGTGGACTACTCCCCAACTTGTACGCCGGGGGACCGGCGCGCGACCGTGCGAGATCACAGCCAGACATGGAGGCGGAAACTTGAGCTCGACCGCGGGTGGCGGGTCCACCCAGACAGACGGACCCACTGCGGGCCCGGCCGACCGACTGGGCTTCACGTCCGGGATGGTCGTCCAGGAGATGGGCTGGGACAGCGACACCGACGACGAGCTCCGGGTCGCGATCGAGGACCGCATCGACGCCGACATGGTGGACGGCGACTACGGCAACGTGGTCGACGCCGTCGTGCTGTGGTGGCGCGACGAGGACGGCGACCTGGTCGACGGACTCGTGGACGCGTTGACCGACCTGGTGGGCGGTGGCCAGATCTGGCTCCTCACGCCGAAGGTCGGACGGCCCAACGCGGTCGACCCCGCCGACATCGCCGAGGCCGCACCGATCGCGGGCCTCTCCCAGACGACGACGGCCGCGGTCAGCAAGGACTGGTCGGCGACCCGGCTGGTCGCTCCGAAGACGCCCGCGTAGCGTCTGCGCCGTGCTCTCGGACCTCTTCCAGAAGACTCTGGCCGGCGCCGCGGCGACCGGCACCACCCTCAAGGTGCTCGGCGAGGCAGGTGTCATCCGCCCGCACCACCCGGTCGCGCTGGCCCGCGCCGCGAAGACGCTCAAGGACTGGGGCACCGGCCCCGCGGGCGGTTTCGCGGCGGCCGCGCTGCTCGACCCCCGTCGTACCGCCGTGGTCGACGAGCTCGGGTCGCTCACCTTCGACGAGATGCACCGCCGCTCCAACGCGCTGGCGCGCGGCCTGGCCGACCTGGGTGTGGGCGAGGGCGGCAGCGTGGCGCTGATGTGTCGCAACCACCGCGGGTTCGTCGACGCGAGCATCGCGACCGCCAAGCTCGGCGCCGACATCCTCTACCTCAACACCGCCTTCGCCGGACCCCAGCTGGTCGACGTGCTCGAGCGGGAGAAGCCGACCGTCGTCGTGCACGACGAGGAGTTCACGCAGCTGCTGGCGAAGGCCGACGTCGGTACGTCGGTGCTCGCGTGGACCGACGGCGAGCCCGAGGGGCCGACCCTCGAGTCGCTCATCGCGGACAACCCCGACGACGACGTGGAGCCCGCCGGGACCCACGGGCGGATCGTGATCCTGACGTCGGGGACGACGGGCACGCCCAAGGGCGCACCGCGCAGCGAGGCCGGGATCGACGCGGCCGTCTCGCTGCTCTCCCGGATGCCGCTCCGGTACGGCTGGCGCACCCACATCGCCGCCCCGCTCTTCCACACCTGGGGCTTCGCCCACCTCGCGCTCTCGATGCTGCTCGGGTCCACCATCGTGCTGCGGCGCAAGTTCGACCCCGAGGGCTGCCTGGAGGTCACCCAGCAGGAGAAGTGCGACTCGCTCGTGGTGATCCCGGTGATGCTGCAGCGGATCATGGCGCTGCCCGAGAAGACACTGAAGTCCTACGACCTGAGCAGGGTGAAGGTCGTCGCGTCGTCCGGCTCGGCGCTGCCCGGTGACCTCGCGACCGACTGGATGGACCACTTCGGCGACAACCTCTACAACATCTACGGCTCGACCGAGGTCGCCTACGCGTCGATCGCCAACCCCGTGGATCTCCGCGAGGCGCCGTCGGCGGCGGGCAAGCCGCCGTACGCGACGGTCGTGAAGATCCTCGGCCCGGACGGCAAGGAGCTGCCGCCGGGGGAGACCGGGCGGATCTTCGTCGGCAACGGCCTGCTCTTCGAGGGCTACACCGGCGGCGGCCACAAGGAGATCGTCGACGGGCTGATGTCGACCGGCGACGTCGGCCGCTTCGACGAGAACGGCCGTCTCCACGTCGAGGGCCGCGACGACGAGATGATCGTGTCGGGCGGTGAGAACGTCTTCCCCAAGGAGGTCGAGGACACCCTCATGCGCCACGACGCCGTCGTCGAGGTGGCCGCGGTCGGCGTCGACGACCCCGACTTCGGCAAGCGGCTGCGGGCGTTCGTGGTGGTCAACGGCGACGTCACGGAGGACGAGCTGAAGGCTCACGTCAAGGACAACCTGGCCCGTTACAAGGTGCCGCGCGACATCGTCTTCCTCGACGAGCTGCCCCGCAACGCGACGGGCAAGGTGCTCAAGCGGGACCTCGACACTGAGTGAAGGCCGGTCGGTGCCGGATGCGAAGATGACCGTCATGACCGGACTCGAACTCGGTGGCCCTGCGCCCGACTTCACGCTGCGCGACCAGTTCGGCCAGGACGTCTCGCTCTCGTCCTTCCGGGGGAGCAAGGCGGTGGTGATCTTCTTCTACCCCTACGCGTTCTCCGGAGTGTGCACGGGCGAGATGGCGGGCATCCGCGACCGGCTGGCCGAGTTCCTCACGTTCGACACCGAGGTGCTCGCGATCTCGTGCGACCCGGTCTACTCGCTGCGGGCCTTCGCCGACCAGGACGGGCTCAACTTCCCCCTCCTGTCGGACTTCTGGCCGCACGGCGAGGTGGCCCGCGCCTACGACGCCTTCGACGCCGAGAAGGGCTGTGCGCGACGGTCGTCGTACGTCATCGACAGCGAGGGGATGGTGCGCTGGGCGGTGCACAACGCGATGCCCGAAGGGCGCGATCTCGACGAGCACCTGCGACAGCTCACGGCGGCCGTCGACGCGCCGGTCTAGACCGGCCGGCGCGAAATCCTCCCGAAATTCTCAGATCCTTCGACAGCGCTTGAACGGCCCCTCTAATGTTGGCTTCGTTGAACCGCAGGTGACCCGAGACGCCTGCGGTTCAACTTCATTTTCCGGGCCTTCTCTGCGTAGTGTGTGCCCCGCTTCGCGCGTCTTGGCCGGAGCGAGCGGGCGTATAGCTCAGCGGTAGAGCACCTCCCTTACAAGGAGGTGGTCGGGGGTTCGATCCCCTCTGCGCCCACCGCGAGTGATGCGGTCGAGGTGGGACCAAGCACCGCCAGCTCCGGGCGTGTCGCCGATGCGGTGTCGCAGGCGGCTCTGCGCACAATCCGTGCCATGAACCTGATCGCGTTGGAGACGAGCCAGCTCGTTCCGAGCCCGCTGTTCGTCGTCGCCGCCCTGCTTGGGTTCGCGGTGCTCCTCGCCTGGCCGCTGGTCGACGCGCTGCGCCAACAGAAGTTCCTGTGGGCTGCGGCCATCGTGCTGTTCGCGCCTGCCGGCGGCATCGCCTGGTTCACGTGGCGTCTCGTGAGTAGACCTGCGAACCGGATGACCGCGCACGCCTGACCGGATCTACCCCTCGAGGGCAAACCTGCGCCCACGGACCCGCTGAGGCTCGGCAGGGTGGTGGCCACGCACCGGGATGGGGTTCCCGTCCTGGTGACCACCGCGAGACGCTGGATCGCACCACGGCGTTCCTCGGCCTGGAGCCGTACGCCAAGGAGCCGCGACTGTGCGTGATCCAGTCGACGTGCACTGACCTGGTCGCTCCGCCTCCCACGGCCGCAGTCGTCACCAGGCTCGCCGAGCTGTACGCCGACGACCTGGACCTGTTGACCCGTCTGTCGGGCCTCGACGTGAGCGGGTGGCCACCCGACCCGCCCCCGGCCAATCCGTCCCGGGGAGGGTGACGAACAGCCCAGTGGCGCGGATCACACCCGTCCCCGCGCACGAACTGGAGGACCGTCATGAGCGAGACGAGCAGAAGGAAGTTCCTAGCAGCATCGGGGGTGGGGGTCGCGGCGGTGCCGTTCGCCCTCGCGTCCGGAACGGCGAACGCCGCCGCCCCCGGCCGCCCGAAGCCGGGCAGCGCGCGCGAGCCCGTGCTGGCCGTCGTCACCGACCACACGTCCAGCGAGCTGCGGCTCCTGGTCGGCGAGCGCGAGGTGGTCGTGCACGACCGCGACCTCGTCACGCGGATCCTGAACGCGGCAGGGGGTCGCTGATGTCCTCGCACCGCGAAGCACCCGAGATCTCCAAGGACCCGGTCGCCGACGGCACCGACGTCTACGCGTTCGTCAGCCCGCACCGGCCCAGCACGGTCACGCTGATCGCGAACTTCATCCCGCTGCAGAAGCCGGACGGTGGCCCGAACTTCTACGAGTTCGGCGACGACGTCCTCTACGAGATCCACGTCAGCAACTCGGGCACCGGCAAGCCGGACGTGACCTACCAGTTCAAGTTCACGACGAAGATCCGCAACCCCAAGACCTTCCTCTACAACACCGGTCCGATCTCCGACATCACCGACACGACCTGGAACCGGCCCCAGTACTACACGGTCACCAAGGTCAAGAACGGCCGGTCCACGGTGCTCGGGACGAAGCTGACCACCCCGCCGGTCAACGTCGGCAAGCGCAGCACCCCCGACTACGCGACCCTCGCCGGCCAGGCGCTGCACAAGCTCGGGCGGCGCCGGGTGTTCGCCGGTCAGCGCGCCGACGCGTTCCACGTCGACCTCGGCAGCATCTTCGACCTCGGCGCGCTCCGCCCGTTCAACGAGGCGCACCTGATCTCGATGCCGAACATGGGCGGCAAGAACGCCGTCCAGTCCTACAACGTGCACACCATCGCCCTCCAGGTGCCGATCGACGAGGTCAGCGCCAGCGGTGACCGCCCGACCGACCCGATGAGCGCCGATGCCGTGATCGGCGTGTGGGCGACCGCGAGCCGGCGCAAGGGCCGGGTCTACGACAGCAAGCTGGGCAAGTACGTCGGGAACGGCCCGTGGGTGCAGGTCTCCCGGCTGGGCAACCCGCTCTTCAACGAGGTCATCGTGCCGATGGCCGAGAAGGACGCGTGGAACTCCGCGCATCCTGCGAACGACGCGAAGTACACGAAGTACGTCAACAGGCCGGAGCTGGCCGGGCTGCTGCCCGTGCTCTACCCGGGCGTCTTCCCGAACCTCGCGGCGTACACGAAGCCGCGGGCCGACCTCAACGCGATCCTGATGACCGGCATCCCGGCCGGCGTGGTGCCGGGCTTCCAGAACTACACCGGCCCGGTGCAGTCGGACATGCTCCGGCTCAACGTCGCGATCCCGCCCAGCGAGACCGAGAACAGCCTGGGCCTCGTCGCCGGCGACGCGGCCGGCTTCCCGAACGGGCGCCGGATCGGTGACGACGTCGTGACCATCGAGCTGCGGGCGATTGCGGGCCTGACGATCCCGCTCGTCGACCCGTCGTTCACCCCGGACGGCGCGGCCAGCGCCGTCGAGGACGGGACGACGGACACCAACGCCCCGCTGCTCGAGACGTTCCCGTTCCTCGGTCTGCCCGGCGGGGGCTACCAGACCGAGCCCGGCACCACGTCGGCGTCATGAGCGCCGGTACGGCGGTGGACACCCGCCTCCCGGACTCGCCCGAGAACCCGCACGCCGGGCAGGGCAGCGTCCTGCTCGACATCGGCGGCGACATCGGCGCGCTGGTGGTCACCACCCCCGCGTCGATGGTCGGCGTCGAGGTCGAGATCGGCCCGGAGGGCACGGTGTTCGGCCACCACCATCACGACCACGACGGGAGCCACGACCACGATCACGGGCACGACCACGGCCACCTGGCCCACGTCGCGGTGGTGCGTCGCCCTGTCCAGGGCGGCGAGGTGCCGGCCCTGGTCTTCGGGGAGCTGAGCGCCGGCCGCTACGCGCTCGCCGAGAAGGGCGCCGCCGACGTACGCCTCCTCGTCGAGGTCCGCGGCGGCGAGGTCACGTCCGCGGAGTGGCCCCCCGAGCCGACCGACAGCTGACCCCGTTCGCCCGTCACCCGTCGGACAGGGCACAATCCGACGGGTGACGGAGCGATCGGTAGCCCAACAGCTCGAGGGCCAGCACGTCCTGCTCACCGGAGTCACGGGCTTCGTCGGTGAGGCGCTGCTCCACCTGATGCTGAGCGAGGTGCCCGGTGTCCGGGTCACCGTGCTGGTCCGGCCCAAGGGCTCGACGAGCGCCGCCAGCCGGACCGCGGCGCTGCTGAAGAAGCCGCCGTTCGCCGAGGTGGTCGAGGCCGCCGGCGGCCTCGAGGCGCTGATGGCCGCCCGCGTGGGCGTGCTCGAGGGCGACCTCGCCGACACTCCCGAGCTGCCCACGGACCTCGACGCCGTCGTGCACTGCGCCGGCGACGTCTCCTTCGACCCGCCGGTCGACGAGGGCTTCCGCACCAACGTGCTCGGCGTCCGCGAGCTGCTGGCCCGCGTGCGCGAGGCGGGTCCGCACATCCACTACGTGCACATCTCGACGGCGTACGTCGCGGGCCGCCGGCGCGGCAGCATCCCCGAGGGGCCCGTGCCGCAGGTCGTCGACCTCGAGGCCGAGCTCGCCTGGGGCCTGGGCCAGCGGCAGGCGATCGAGCACCGCTCGCGCGGCACCGAGATCCTCACCACCGAGCGCAAGAAGGCCGAGAAGGACCACAGCCGCGCGGGCCTGCTCACGGCCGCGAACGCGACCGAGGAGGCCCGCAAGCAGTGGGTCAAGGACGAGCTGGTCCGGATCGGCACCGAGCGGGCCCGCAGCCTCGGCTGGACCGACTGCTACACGTTCACCAAGGCCCTCGGCGAGCGCGTCGTCGAGGAGCACGCGCTGACCAACCGGGCCTCGATCGTGCGGCCCAGCATCATCGAGTCCGCGCTCGAGCGGCCCTACCCGGGCTGGATCGAGGGCTTCAAGATGGCCGAGCCGCTGATCCTGGCGTACGGCCGCGGTGAGCTGCCCGAGATGCCGGGAGCGGCCGACTCGATCGTCGACATCGTGCCGGTGGACCACGTGGTGGCCGCCATCGTCGCGGTGCTCGCGCACCCGCCGGAGGTCGGCACCCCGGCGTACTTCCACGTCTCCTCGGGCGACCGCAACCCGCTCACCTTCGGGGAGCTCTACCAGAACGTGCGCGCCTACTTCGACGACCACCCGTTCATCGCCGGCGACCGCGGCGCGACCCGGCTGCCCGAGTGGCGCTTCCCGGGCTCGCAGTCCGTGGAGCGGCTGCTCAGCACCAGCGAGCGGGCCTTCAAGGTGGCCGACTACGTCATCGGCCACGCGCCGCGCAGCGACCGGACGCGTGACCTGGCCCGCAAGCTCGACCAGCAGGGCCGGCGACTCGAGTTCCTGCGCCGCTACCTCGGCCTGTACCAGGAGTACGCCCAGGCCGAGCTGCAGTTCTCCGACGGCCACACGCTCGAGCTCTTCCGGTCCCTGTCGGAGGCCGACCAGGAGAGGTTCGCCTTCGACACCGCGGTCGTCGACTGGAAGGTCTACCTCCAAGACATCCACTGCCCGGCCGTCACCGCGCCGATCCGGCGCCTCGACGAGGTCCGCGCCGCCCGCAAGCGGCCGGTCGCCGGCGCCCAGAAGGCGCTCGCCGAGAAGCCCGGCGTCGCGGCGTTCTTCGACATGGACGGCACGCTCCTGTCGTCGAACGTGATCGAGACCTACCTGTGGCTGCGGCTGCGTGAGCTGTCCGGCACCGAGCGGTTCGCCGAGCTGAGCCGGATCGCGGCCAAGGTGCCGAGCCTGCTCCAGGCCGAGCGGCGCGAGCGGAGCGCCTTCCTGCGCTCGGTCTACCGGGAGTACGCCGGCGCCCGGCTGGCCGACCTCGACGCGATCGCCGACGAGCACCTCACCGACCACGTGCTGGCCCGGCTCTCGCCGTCCGCCGTACGCCGGATCCGCGAGCACCGCGCCGCGGGACACCAGACGATCCTGATCACCGGCGCCGTGCGTCCGCTGACCCGTCCGCTGCTGCCGCTCTTCGACCACATCGAGGCCGCGGAGCTCGCCGTCGACGACCGCGGGATCTGCACCGGCTACCTCGCGTCCTCGCCGCTGGTGGGGGAGTCGCGGGCCGCCTGGATGGAGTCCTACGCGGCGGACAACGGGATCGACCTCAAGCAGTCGTTCGGCTACGCCGACTCGCACTCCGACCTGCCGCTGCTCGCGGCGGTGGGCAACCCGGTCGCCGTCCGCCCGGACGTGCCGCTCTTCCGGCACGCCCGCAAGGCGCGCTGGACCATCGTCGACTGGTCGTCGTCGACGTCCTCCACCCGCTCCCTCAACCCCGCAGGTGGTCTCGCATGATGCTCGCGCTGGAGATGTTCCGGTCGGTGCCGCGCACCGCCGCCGGCCGCGTCGTCGGCGGCCGGATGCCCGGCATCCTGTCCGGGTTCGCGGCCCCGCTGCGGCTGGTGACGATCAGCGAGCCGAAGGTGGACCGGCCCGGCTGGGCCCGGCTCAAGACCCGGCTGTCCGGGATCTGCGGCTCCGACCTGGGCGCGCTGTCCGGCAAGACCAGCCTCTACTTCTCCGCGGTGGTCTCGCTGCCGTTCGTGCCCGGCCACGAGGTCGTCGCCGAGCTGCTCGACGACTGCGAGGACCTGCCGGCCGGCACCCGCGTCGTCGTCGACCCCGTCCTCACCTGCGCGGCCCGCGGCGTCGAGCCGTGTGACGCCTGCGCGACCGGGGCGACCAACCGGTGCTCGCGGATCACCGTCGGCCACCTCTCGCCCGGCCTCCAGACCGGCTTCTGCAAGGACACCGGCGGCGGGTGGGGCCAGCAGCTGACCGCCCACCGCAGCCAGCTGCACCCGGTGCCGGAGGGCTTCTCCGACGAGCAGGCGATCCTGATCGAGCCGCTGGCGTGCGCCGTGCACACCGCACTCCGGGCCGGCGTCACCAGCAACGACCGGGTGCTGGTCAGCGGCGCCGGATCGGTCGGGCTCTTCGCCACGCTCGCCCTGCGCCAGCTCACCGGCGCCGGCGAGATCATCGTGGTCGCCAAGCACGGCCACCAGAAGGAGCTCGCCCGCGAGTTCGGCGCGACCGAGGTGGTCGCGCCCGGCGAGGTGCTCCGGCGGGTACGCCGCTCGACCGGCGCCTTCCAGCTGAAGCCGGAGTTCTCCGCGCCGTACCTCCTCGGTGGTGTCGACGTCGCGATCGACGCGGTCGGCAGCAAGCAGTCGCTCGAGACCGCCCTGCACGCCACCCGCGCCGGTGGGCGCGTCGTCCTCTCCGGGATGCCGGCCGCCGCCGACCTCTCCGCCGCCTGGTTCCGGGAGCTGGAGGTCGTCGGCACCTACGCCTCGTCCCAGCACGAGGAGTCCTTCCGGATCGCGACCGAGCTGGCCGCGACCGACGCCGTCCAGCAGCTCGCCAAGAACGTCGCCAGCTATCCCCTTCACCGCTGGCGTGAAGCGCTCGACCACGCCCACTCCGCCGGCCGTCTCGGCACGGTCAAGGTGGCCTTCGACCCCAGGAGTAGCTCATGAGTCGCCCCGGATTCGTCCTCGAGGTGGACGACCGCACCCCGCCGCTGATCGTCCACGAGGGGCTGGGCTTCCGGCTCGAGAGCTTCCCGCTCGGCACCCGCGTCATCTACCCGCCCGAGTCGCTCCCGGCCGTGCCGGACGTCGACCAGGCGATCCAGGACGCCCTGCTGCACCCGCAGGACATGGACCCGCTCCCGGAGCTGCTGTTCGCCGGGATGAAGCTGACGATCGCCTTCGACGACATCTCGCTGCCGCTGCCGACGATGCGCCCGCCCGACATCCGGGGCCGGATCATCGAGCACGTCCTGACGATGGCCGCCGAGGCGGGCGTGGACGACGTCGAGCTGATCGCGGCGAACGCGCTGCACCGGCGGATGACGGCCGCGGAGCTCAAGCACATCGTGGGGGAGCGGGTCTTCCGCTCGTTCTACCCCCAGGGCAAGCTCTACAACTTCGACGCGGAGGACCGCGACAACCTCTCCCACCTCGGCACCACCGAGAAGGGCGAGGACATCGAGATCAGCAAGCGGGCCGCGGAGTCCGACCTGCTGGTCTACGTCAACGTCAACCTGGTGGCCATGGACGGCGGCCACAAGTCGGTGGGCATCGGGCTGGCGTCGTACAAGTCCCTGCGCCACCACCACAACGCCAAGACGATGGTGCAGTCGCGGTCGTTCATGGACCACAAGCACTCCGCGATGCACCACTCCGCCTGGCGGATCGGCCGGGTCATCAAGGACACCGTCAAGGTCTTCCAGATCGAGACCACGCTCAACAACGACATCTTCCCGAAGCCCTACGACTTCCTGCAGAAGCGCGAGTGGGAGTGGTCGGTCAAGGACCAGGCCACGATGCTCGGCATGCGCCGGGGGCTGTCGGTCGCCCCGGCGAAGCTCAAGCACAAGATGTTCCACGACCTCCGCTCGGTCTACGGCCTGACCGGGGTGAACGCCGGCGAGGTCGAGGCGGTGCACACCAAGACCCTGGAGAAGGTGCACCAGCAGCACCTGGTCGAGGTGCAGGGCCAGTCCGACGTGCTCGTGATGGGCATCCCGTACGTCGGGCCCTACAACGTGAACTCGTCGCTCAACCCGATCCTGGCCACCTGCATGGGCCTGGGCTACTACTTCAACTCCTACCTCGGCCAGCCCGTCGTCCGCAAGGGCGGCGCGGTGATCCTCTACCACCCGCTCAACGAGGGCTTCAACCAGCTGCACCACCCGTCGTACGTCGACTTCTACGAGGAGGTGCTGGCCGAGTCGACCGACCCCGCGGTGGTCGGCGAGAAGTACGAGCAGCAGTTCGCCGAGGACCCGTGGTACCGCCACCTCTACCGCACCTCGCACGCCTACCACGGCGTCCACCCGTTCTACATGTGGTACTGGGCGGCGCACGCGATGGACCACGTCGACGAGGTCATCTGGGTCGGCGCGGACCGCAAGGTCGCGGCCCGGCTCGGCTTCCGCGCGGCGACCACGTTGGCCGACGCGCTGGAGATGGCGTCCGGCACCGTCGGCTCCAGCCCGTCGATCACCTACCTGCACAACCCCCCGCACCTCCTGGCGCACGTGAAATGAACGGCGGTCTGGTCAAGGGCGGCATCGCCGACGTCAAGCAGGTCGCCCGCGGGTGGCGCTGGGGGCGGCGCGGCCAGGTGCCGCGCTCGGCCGAGGAGTGGGTGCCGGCCAACAAGTCGACGGTGTTCCGCTCCGACTGGTCCCGTCGCCGGCCGGCGATCGCGGCCCGCGAGGTCGTGCAGAAGGTCGGCCTCGAGCCGCTCTTCCGCTCCCAGGTGCGCGCGAAGGTCGAGGGGCTCGACAACCTCGAGCGCGTCGAGGGTCCGGTCATCTTCGTGGCCAACCACGCGTCCCACCTGGACACCCCGCTGATCCTGCTGTCGCTGCCCGACGAGTGGCGACGCCGGACGGCGGTGGCGGCCGCGGCCGACTACTTCTTCGACACCTGGTGGCGCGCGGTCGGCTCGGTGCTGCTCTTCAACACGTTCCCCATCGACCGGCGCGGCGGCGTCATGGCAGCCACGCCCGGCGAGGTGCTCGCCGACGGCTGGAGCCTGGTGATCTTCCCGGAGGGCACCCGCTCGACCGACGGCTGGATGGGCAAGTTCCGGATGGGTGCGGCCTACCTGGCCAAGGAGTACGGCGTGCCCGTCGTGCCGGTCGCCCACCGGGGCACGTTCGCGGCGATGCCGCGCGGCCAGAACTGGCCCGCCCGCGGACGGCGCCAGCTCACGATCCGCTTCGGCGAGCCGCTCGTCGCCGGGCCGGACGAGTCGGTGCGCGAGTTCGCCCCCCGCATCAAGGACGCGGTCGCCGCGCTCCTTGACGAGGACAAGTCGACCTGGTGGGACGCGAAGCGGCGGGCCGCCTCCGGCACCACCCCCGACCCCACTGGACCGCAGGTCTCCCAGTGGCGCCGGGTCTGGGAGCAGACCGAGTCGCCCGCAGCCGACGCGCCGTCGCGCAAGCTCACCGCCTGGCGGCGGTAACTCGCGCCGGTGAGGTGAGAGCTCCCTCATCCGCGGCTCACGGTCACCTCACCGCGGGCCGCGAGAGTCGTCTCGTAGTTGAAACCGACACGAGGAGACCGACATGAAGAAGTTCCTGACGACCGGATCGCTCGCCACGGCCGGAATGGCCACCGCCGCTCTGGTCGCCTGGCAGGCGCCGGCGGCGTTCGCCGACCACGGCTCCGACGACAGCACGCAGTCGAGCAGCGTGGTGCACCGCCACGGCAACGACGACGGTCCGAACCACGATGCCAACGACGACCACGGTCGCCACGGCCACCACGGCCACGGGAACGACGACGGTCCGAACCACGATGCCAACGACGACCACGGTCGCCACGGCCACCACGGCCACCACGGCAGCGACGACTGACCCCGGCTCAGCGGGGTGGGGTCACCGGTTGAACCGGTACCCCATCCCGCGCACGGTCGCGATCGTGTCGGCGCCGAACTTCTTGCGCAGGTAGCCGACGTAGACGTCGACCACGTTGGACCCCGGGTCGAAGTCCATGCCCCAGACATGGTCGAGCAGCTGCTCGCGGGAGAGGACCTGACCCGGGTTGACCATGAAGGTCTCGGCGAGCGCGAACTCCCGCGCGGAGAGGTCGACCTCCTTCTCACCGACGACCGCGCGCCGGGTGCGGACGTCGAGCCGCACCCCGCCCGACTGCAGCACGTCCTCGCGCTGCGCCGCCGACTCGTGGCCCTGCCGCAGGCGGAGCCGGACCCGCGCCAGCAGCTCGGCGAAGCGGAAGGGCTTGGGCATGTAGTCGTCGGCGCCACCCTCGAGCGCCGACACCGTGTCGCCGACCGAGTCGCGTGCGGTCAGCACGATCACCGGCACCGTGGAGCCCTGCGCGCGGAGCCGGTCGAGCACCTCGAAGCCGTCGATGCCGGGCAGCCCGATGTCGAGGACGACCAGGTCGAAGGCGCCGCTGAGCGCTCGGTCGAGGCCGTCGTACCCGTCGGCGACGGCGGTCGTGAGGTGGCCGTCGGCGCGCAGGCCCTTGGCCACGAACGACGCGATCCGCTGCTCGTCCTCGACGATCAGGATGCGGGCCACGGGTCCTCCTGGGGTCTGCTCGGCAACGTGATGACGAAGCGGGCACCCGGCGGATCGGCGTCCTCGACCGTCACGGTGCCGCCGTGCGCTCGCGCGATGGCACCGACGATCGAGAGGCCGAGTCCGAAACCCTCGTCACCAGGAGGTACGGCGGCGCGGCCGAAACGTTCAAAGACGTGCGCACGATCTTCGGGCGGCACGCCCGGGCCGGTGTCGCGGACCCACATCCGCAAGGCGCTCCCGTCGTACGCCGACCCGATCGCGACCGCGTCACCGTCGCGGGTGTGCTTGACCGCGTTGTCGACCAGCTGGAGCACCGCCTGGGTGAGGCGCTGCTCGTCGGCGAGGACCTTGGCGTCGGCCGAGCCGTCGAGGGTCCACTCCCGGTCGCCGAGCCCGCGGGCCTTGGCGACCAGGTCGGCCGTGAGCTGCTGGAGGTCGACCGGCCGGAGCCGGAGGAAGTCGGGCCGGTCGCTCTTCGCGAGCAGGAGCAGGTCGCCGACCAGCCGGGACATCCGGTCCGTCTCGTCGAGCAGCAGCTCGCGGGTCTCGGCGATCTCTTCGGGGTTGCCGGTGTCGAGCAGCTCCAGGTGCCCGCGCAGGACGGTGAGCGGTGTCTTCAGCTCGTGGCCGGCGTCGTCGAGGAACTGCCGCTGGCCGACGAAGGCGCCCTCCAGGCGGTCGAGCATCCCGTTGAACGTGCGGGTCAGGGCGGTGAGGTCGTCGTTGCCCGTGACCGGGAGCCGCTGGGACAGGTCGGTCTCGCCGATCTCGTCGGCGGTCTCGCGCAGGGTGCGCACCGGGGAGAGCAGGCGGCCGGACACCCAGGCCGCCATCGCGGTCACCAGCAGCAGGACCAGGCCGGCGACGATCGCGTAGGTGCGCATCGTCTCGTGGAGGCCCTCGCGGGCGCGGTCGAGGAAGGTCACGACGACGAGCGCACCGGTGGTGTCGCCCTGCTGGACGGCCTGCACGGCGATCTCGAGCTCGCCGAACTCCGAGTCGAGACGGGTGGTGCCGTTCGACGCGAGCAGCGGGCGAATGGCGTCGGGCAGCCAGGTGCTGCGCGAGATCGCGTTCCACTCGGGGAACTGGGCGCGCACGTCGTCGTCCCACCAGCCGATGAGCAGCTCGTCGTCGTCGGGGACGTTGCTCGCCATGAACGCCCGCACCATCGCCTCGGGGCCGGCGAACTGGCGCCCGCCCTGGAGCCGGCGCAGCTCGGAGAACTCCTGGTCCGCCTGGTCCGCCACCTGCTGGTCGAGGCGGTGCGACTCGATCGTGGAGACGACGACCCCCGCCACGGCCAGCCCGACGAAGACCAGCAGGGCGACGCTCGCGGTGATCCGCACGCGGACGGAGACGCCCGACCGGTGCGGTCGGGCCCTCGGCAGTGGGGCGGGTGACTCAGCCGTCGTCGTCGCCACCGCCGTGGCCGCTGTTGTCGTCGCCGCCGTGGCCGCTGTTGTCGCCGCCGCCGCCGTGGTCGCCGCCGTGGTCGCCGCCGTGGTCGTCGTCGAGGTCGTCGTAGTCGGGCGTGATCACCTCGACGTCGTCGTCCTCCGGGGTCGTGCTGACCGGGGCGCTGGGTGTCGTGCTCGGCGTCGTCGGCGTCTGGCTGGGCTCGTCGATCTGGATGGTGTGCCGCGGCGCGGGGTCGTCGGACGCGGACGCGGCGAGCGAACCCGCGACGTACGCCCCGAGGGGGACGACGAGCACGAGCCCGAGCAGGACCTTCCAGATGGTCTTCATGGCACCGACGATCCTCCCTGATCGTGGGCCGGGGGTGAGAGGCGGATGAGAGGACTCTCATGGCGGGTCGGGCGTGGCTACAGTGGCCGCATGATCGTCCCGTTCAGCGTCTCCGACTTCATCGACCGCGCAGTCCAGGTCTACGGCGACCGGATCGGCGTCGTCGACGAGCCCGACCAGCCCGCCCCGTCCCTCGGCGAGATGACGTACGCCGAGATCGGCGCGCGGGCCCGGCGGCAGGCCGCCAAGCTCGACGCCCTCGGCCTGGAGGTCGGTGACCGGGTCGCGATCGTCAGCCACAACAGCGCTCGGCTGCTCACGTCGTTCTTCGGCGTCAGCGGCTACGGCCGGGTGCTCGTGCCAGTGAACTTCCGGCTCCGCCCCGACGAGATCCAGTACATCGTCCAGCACTCCGGTGCCCGGGTGCTGCTCATCGACCCCGAGCTCGAGGAGTCCCTCCAGGGCGTCGAGGCCGAGTTCAAGTACGTCCTCGGCGACGAGGGCAGCCTCGACGTGGACGCGGAGCCGCGGCCGTGGGAGCCGGACGAGAACGCGACGGCGTGCATCAACTACACGTCCGGCACGACCGCTCGGCCCAAGGGCGTGCAGATCACGCATCGCAACATCTGGGTGAACGCGGTCACCTTCGCGATGCACACCACGGTCAGCGACCGCGACGTGTACCTCCACACGCTGCCGATGTTCCACGCCAACGGCTGGGGGATGCCGTTCGCGATGACCGGCCTCGGCGTGAAGCAGGTGGTGATCCGCAAGATCGACGGCGCCGAGATCCTGCGCCGGGTGCGCGACCACGGGGTGACCGTGATGTGCGCGGCGCCCGCGGTCGCGGCCGCCGTGCTCGAGGCCGCCCAGTCGTGGGAGGGCGAGATCCCTGGCCGCGACAAGGTCCGCATCATCATGGCCGGCGCCCCGCCGCCGACGAAGACGGTCGCCCGGGTCGAGGAGGAGCTCGGCTGGGAGTTCATCCAGATCTACGGCCTCACCGAGACGTCGCCACTGCTGACCATCAACCGGGCCCGCCAGGAGTGGGACGACCTCTCGACCGAGGAGCGGGCCGGCCTCCTGACCCGCGCCGGCGCGCCGGCGCTCGGCGTACGCCTGGCGATCTCCGAGGACGAGGCTGGGCCCGATTCGGGGGCGGCCGGCGAGGTGCTGGCCCGCTCCAACGTGGTGCTCGAGGGCTACTGGGAGCAGCCCGAGGAGTCGGCGCGGGCGCTCGCGGGCGGTTGGTTCCACACCGGCGACGGCGGCACCATCGGCGACGACGGCTACCTCACGATCTCGGACCGCAAGAAGGACGTGATCATCACCGGCGGCGAGAACGTCAGCTCGATCGAGGTCGAGGACGTGCTCTTCTCGCACCCCGCCGTGGCGGAGGTCGCGGTGATCGGGGTCCCGAGCGAGAAGTGGGGCGAGACGATCAAGGCGCTGGTCGTGCTCGCCGACGGCGAGTCGGCGACCGAGGAGGAGCTGATCGCCTGGTGCAAGCAGAAGGCGGCCGGCTACAAGGCACCGACGTCGATCGAGTTCCGCGACGAGCTGGCCCGTACGGCGACCGGCAAGCTGCAGAAGTTCAAGCTGCGCGCGCCCTACTGGGAGGGCCGCGACCGGCAGGTCAACTAGTCCCTAGGCCTTCTTCACGTCCAGCACGACCTCGAACTCCAGCAGGTCGGCGCCGGACGAGACCGGTTGGGCGCGCTCGCCCGAGTGGGCGGCGATGGCGGGGCCGTCGCGCCAGGCGGCGAACGACTCCTCGTCCTCCCACTGGGTGACGACGAAGTAGCGGTCCTCGCCCTTGACCGGGCGGAGCAGCTGGAAGCCGAGGAAGCCGGGCGTGCCGTCGACGCTGTGCGCGCGGTTGGCGAAGCGCTTCTCGAGCTCCTCGTGGGCGTGCGGGGGGACGGAGATGGCGTTGATCTTCACGACGGACATGCGTCGAGCCTAGAACGGCAGCGCCGGCTCGTCGGTGACGACCGGGTCGCCCACCCGGATCACGCCGGTCGTCAGGGCGCGGAACACCGAGCCACCACGGCGGCGCAGCGCCTCCTGGGCGCCCGGGCCGACGGCGCTCTCCATGATCCGGCAGGGGGCGGCCACCCGGACCACCTCGAGCAGCACCTCGCCGATCTCCAGGCGCACACCCGGATCGCGGGGCACGGGACCCGTGATCGTGATGTTGCGGCGCGTCGCTGCCGCCGCGATCGTGGCGCCGACACGCTCGGACGCCTCCTCCAGGTCGTCGGCGGACTGCACGGTCACGTGCCGGTGCCGGCTGCCGTGGAAGCGGTCGCCCACGATCCCGTGCCGCGCCTCGACCTCGATCTCCTGGCGCGGCTGCATGGCCGCGTGCCGATAGGGCGCGACGTTCAGCGCTGTCACGACCACACCCTCCACGGACCCATCCTCCCCGATAGCCTCCAGCCATGCCGGCACTCAAGGACGTCATGGACCTGCTGCACGGGTGGTACCCGCCCGCGACCGCGGAGTCGTGGGACGCCGTCGGCCTGGTCTACGGCTATCCGGGGGCGCGCGTCGAGAAGGTGATGTTCGCGGTCGACCCCACGCCCACGGTGGCTCGAGAAGCGGTCGACTGGGGTGCCGACCTGCTCGTCGTCCACCACCCGCTCTTCCTCGCGCCCGTGCACGGCTTCGCGGCCACCACACCCAAGGGGCGCACCCTCGCCACCCTCGCGGGGGCCGAGTGCGCGCTGCTCACCGCCCACACCAACGCCGACCAGGCGGCCGGCGGGGTCTCGGAGGCCCTGGCGCTCGCGCTCGGGCTCACCGACCTCGCACCGATCGTGCCCGCGCCGGGTCCGGACCTCGACAAGCTCACCGTCTACGTCCCGGTCGGTGACGCCGACCGGCTCCGCGCCGCGCTCGCCGAGGCCGGCGCCGGGCGGATCGGGGACTACGACCACGCGTCGTTCTCGACGCCCGGCGAGGGCCGGTTCCGGCCCCTCGAGGGCGCGAACCCGACGATCGGGGCGACCGGACGGCTCGAGGTCGTCGACGAGGCCCGGATCGAGGTCGTGCTGCCGCGCTCGCGCCGTACGGCGGTGGTGACGGCGATGCTGGCCGCCCATCCCTACGAGGAGCCAGCGTACGACGTGGTCGAGCTGGCCGATCCCGGCACGACCCCCACCGGCACCGGACGCATCGGCTCGGTCGCCGAGACGACGCTCGCCGACTTCGCCGCCGCGGTGGCGGCCGCGCTGCCCGAGACGGCCCAGGGCGTGCGAGTGGCGGGCGATCCGCGTCGGCCGGTGCGCCGCGTCGCCGTCTGCGGTGGCGCGGGCGACTTCCTGCTCGACACGGTGCTCGGCACCGACGCCGACGTGTACGTGACGAGCGACCTCCGGCACCATCCGGCGGCCGAGTTCGTGGAGAAGGACGGCCCCGCGCTGGTCGACGTGGCGCACTGGTCGGCCGAGTGGACCTGGCTCCCGGTGGTGGAGGCGAAGGTGCGCGCGGCCCTGGGCGATACGGTGGTGACCCGGGTGAGCACCACCCGGACCGACCCCTGGCAGTTCCGCACCTGATCGAGGAGCACCCCCTGAAAGCCGATCCCTCCGCCCAGCTCAAGCTCCTCGAGATCCAGGAGCTCGACGCCCGGGCCGACCTGCTGAGGCACCAGCTCGCGAGCCTGCCGGAGCTGGACGAGATCGCCGCCCTGGAGGCGAGCCGTCTCGAGCTCGACAACCAGGCGCGCGACGCCCGCATCTCCGTCGACGACCTCACCGTCGAGCAGAAGAAGATCGACGCCGACGTCGAGCAGGTCAAGACCCGGCGCACCCGCGACCAGAACCGCATCGACCAGGGCCTGATCAGCAACCCCAAGGACATCGAGCGGATGCAGCACGAGATGGTCTCGTTGCAGCGCCGGATCGTCTCCTTGGAGGACGAGGAGCTGGAGGTGATGGCGACCCTCGAGGACGCCCAGCGCACCCTCGACTCCCTGGTCGCCCAGATCGCCGCCGCCGACGAGCGGCTGGTCGTGCTGCGCGCCACCCGCGACGAGCGCGGCAGCGAGATCGAGGCCGAGCTGGCCGAGCTCCTGGCCGGGCGCGCCCCGCTGGTCGAGGGCTTCCCGGAGGACCTGCTCGCGCTCTACGAGAAGCTGCGCACCAACCGGCGGGGCGTGGGCGCGGCCGAGCTGCGCCAGCGCCGCTGCGCCGGCTGCAACATCACCATCGACGCGGCCGAGATCGAGGTCATCCGCAAGGCGCCGGAGGACCTGGTGATCCGCTGCGAGGAGTGCTCCCGGATCCTCGTCCGCACGCCCGAGTCAGGCCTGTGACCGCTCGGCACGTCATCATCGAGGCCGACGGCGGGTCACGCGGCAACCCCGGGCCGGCGGCGTACGGCGCGGTCCTCAAGGACGCCGACACCGGCGAGGTGATCGCCGAGGACGGCACCACGATCGGGGTCGCGACCAACAACGTCGCGGAGTACTCCGGCCTGATCGCCGGGCTGCGGATGGCCGAGGAGCTGGCTCCCGAGGCCGACATCGAGGTCCGGATGGACTCCAAGCTCGTCGTCGAGCAGATGTCCGGCCGCTGGAAGATCAAGCACCCGGACATGCGGCCGCTGGCGAGCGAGGCCAACCGGCTGGCGCCGTTCGGCACGACGTACACCTGGGTCCCGCGGGAGCAGAACAAGCACGCCGACCGGCTCGCCAACGAGGCCCTCGACGGCATCCGCAGCGGCGTCACCGTCGCGGGGGAGTCCCTGATCGAGGAGATCGAGCAGGAGCAGCCGCCGACCGTCCAGAAGGAGAGCCGCGGCTGGGGGGTCCGGGGCACCTCGACGACCGTGGTGCTGGTGCGGCACGGGGTGACGCCGCACACCGTGGAGAAGCGCTTCTCCGGCGGGCTGGCAAGCGCCAACCCCGGCCTGAGCGACGAGGGCCGGGCGCAGATCCGGGCGGTCGCCGACTGGCTGGGGCCGCTGGCCGACCGGGTCGACGCCGTCATCTCCTCCCCGGTGCGCCGCACCCTCGAGTCGGCCGAGATCCTCGCCGAGTCCCTGGGCCGGACCGTGGAGGTCGAGCCCGGCTTCGCCGAGATGGAGTTCGGGGTCTGGGACGGGATGACCTTCGCCGAGGTGGGGGAGAAGTACCCCGAGGAGCTGAAGGCATGGCTCGGCTCGCTCGACGTGGCGCCCGAGGGCGGCGAGTCGTTCCGGGTCGTGCAGCGGCGGGTGCTCGACGGGCTGGCCCGGCTCCAGGAGGCGCACGCCGGCAAGACCGTCGTCGTGGTCAGCCACGTGACGCCGATCAAGACGCTGGTGGCGCACGCCGTCGACGCGCCGCTCGAGGCGGTCTACCGGATGGAGCTCACGCCGGCGTCGGTGACGGTGCTCAGCTACTTCGACGACCGTGCCTCGATGCGGATGTACAACGCGCTGCCGCCCGGGAACGACGCGTTCACCGGCGGCTCGTGGTGACTAGACCTCGCTGACCACGACGTCGAGGCGGCCGTCGTCGACCCCGACGACCCAGCCGAGGTCGCGCAGGGCGTCCGCGAGCTGCGCCGGCGTGCGCGGCGCGGCGCCCGACTCGAGCAGCGCCCGCACGATCCGGCCCTTGGTCGCCTTGTTGAAGTGGCTGACCACCTTCCGCTGGCCCTGGTGCTCGTGCAGCACGCGGACCGTCGCCACCCGCACGTCGACCGGGCGCCAGAACGCGGCGTACATGCCGCTGCGCAGGTCGACCAGCAGCCCGCCGCCGATCGCGTCCGCCATCGCGGGGCCGAGGCTGTCGCGCCACACCCCGGCGACCGAGCCGAGCCCGGGGAGGGTGGCGTCGCCGGAGAGCCGGTACGCCGGGATCCGGTCGGTGGGCCGGACCATCCCGAAGAGGCTCGACGTCACCGCCAGCCGGGCCGTCGCCCGGCGCTTCGCGGCGGGCGGGAGCGTCGCGACGTCGAGGGCGTCGTACAGCACGCCCGAGTAGACCTGGTCCGCGCGGGCGGTCGGCGCCGTACGCAGCCGGCGGTTCAGGTCGACGAGGTCACCCTGGGTGCCGCCGATGCCCAGGGTCTTCGCGGCGACCTCCGGATCGCCGTCGCAGAGCTCGACCAGAGCGGCCAGCACGCGCTCGCGGGCCGGGGTCAGCACGGGGAAGTCGAGCGTCGACAGATCGAGGGGTTTGCCGCGACGCGGCGCCGACTTGCCCTCACTGGGCGGCAACAGGACCAACACGGTGCCCTATCGTGCCGGTATGCCGAGCAACCGCGTCGTCCGGGTCCGTACCGTCGATGACGACGTGGCGGCCGCCGCGTTGCGCAGCGGGATCACCGCCATCCAGGCGGAGCTGGGGGTCACGCCCGACTTCCCGGCCGAGGTCGAGGAGGTCGCCGCGGCTGCGGCCAGGTCGCCCCGCCTGCCCGACCTCGACCGCACCGACGTCCCGTTCGTGACGATCGACCCGCCGGAGTCGCGCGACCTCGACCAGGCCCTCCACCTGGAGCGCGACGGCGACGGGTTCGTGGTGCGCTACGCGATCGCCGACGTCGCCGCGTTCGTGACGCCCGGCGACGCCGTCGACGTGGAGGCCCACCAGCGCGGCGAGACGCTGTACGGCGCGGACTCCAAGGTGCCCCTGCACCCGAAGGTCCTCAGCGAGGACGCCGCGTCGCTGCTGCCCGGTCAGGTCCGCCCGGCTCTCCTCTGGACGATCCGGATCACCGCCGAGGGCGAACGGACCGACGTCCACGTCGAGCGGGCGCGGGTGCGCTCGACCGCCAAGCTGTCCTACGACGAGGTCCAGCAGTCGCTCGACGACGGGTCGGCCTCGGAGTCGCTGCTCCTCCTGCGCGAGGTCGGCGAGCTGCGGCTGGCGCGGGAGGCGGCGCGCGGCGGCGTCTCGCTGCCGCTGCCGGAGCAGGAGGTCGACATCGCGGGGGAGCGGTGGCACCTGGAGTTCCGCGAGCAGCTGCCCGTCGAGCGCTGGAACGCGCAGATCTCGCTGCTCACCGGCTTCGCCGCTGCCTCGTTGATGGTCTACGCCCGGGTCGGGCTGCTGCGCACGCTGCCGCCGCCGGACCCGCGCGACGTGCAGCGCCTGCACCGCACCGCCCACGCGCTGCGGATCGACTGGCCCGCCGAGCAGCTCTACCCCGACTTCATCCGCTCGCTCGACCCCGCCCTACCCAGCCACGCGGCCATGGTCAACGCCTGCGCCCGGCTGCTGCGCGGCAGCGGGTACGTCGCCTTCGACGGCGAGATCCCCGCCGACCCGCAGCACGCCGCGCTCGCGTCCGAGTACGCCCACGTCACCGCGCCGCTGCGCCGGCTCGGTGACCGGTACGCCGGCGAGGTCTGCCTGGCGCTCTGCGCCGGCACCGAGGTGCCCGCGTGGGTGCTCGCTGCGCTGCCCGGCATCCCGAAGACGCTGCAGGCCTCGAGCCAGCGGTCCCACGCCTACGAGCGAGCGGTGCTGGACCTGGTCGAGGCCGGGGTGCTGCACGAGCGCGTCGGCGAGGAGTTCGACGGCGTCATCGTCGACGTCGACGACAAGGACGAACGCCGCGGCGTCGTCGTCCTCCACGACCCCGACGTGGAGGCGCGGGTCGTCAGCTCTGCACGGCTCCCGCTCGGGACCGACGTACGGGTCACGCTCACGTCGGCCGACCTGGCGGCGCGCAAGGTCGAGTTCACGCTCTAGACCGACTCGACGAACGCCCGCAGCCCCGAGTCGCCGGCGCCCCACGCCGTGCGGAACGCCGGGTGCAGCGGCAGCTCGTCGACCTCCGCCACCGGCACCCACGCGTGCGCCTGGCTCTCGGAGCGGTCCACCGTGCCCAGCACCGTCCACGTCTACCCGCCGCGCTCCCTGGCCCCGCCCGGCACCGACCACGTCCCGCCCGGGAGGGCAGTCCTCCGGCAGCGGTACGCCAGTGACTCCTGCCGCTAGGCTGCCGACGAACCCACGTCGTCCGGCGACCGCGCCGCGCGGTCCCACGTCACCGCCGTCCGGAAGTCAGGTCCCGTGACAGACCTCCAGTCGATGCGGCACCGCATCGATGAGCTCCTCCGTCATGAGCGGCGCGCCGACGAGCGCGGCGTCGTGGAGGCACTCGGGCGCCTGTGTCGGACGGTGTGCGCGGATCTCGACCTCCTCGGGTCGACGGTGACGCTGATGCCCGGTGTCGGGGCGCACGCGGTCTCGGCCGTCTCGTCCGAGACCGCTCGGCGGATCGAGGAGGCCCAGTTCGGCCTGGGGGAGGGCCCGACCCGCGACGCGTTCACGTCCCGGCGTCCGGTGCTGGTGGGAGACATCGAGCGGTCCGGCCTGCAGCGGTGGCCGGGATGGGTGCCGGCCGTGTCGGAGACGGGCGTCGGCGCCGTGTACGCCTTTCCCCTGCACGTCGGCGCCACCATCTTCGGCGTCCTCACCCTCTACGTCGGAACAGGCCACCGTCTCGACGCGGAGGGCCTGCAGAGAGCGTTGATCTTCTCGGAGGTCGCCACGGAGTACCTGCTGGACGGATCCATGCCTGGCGACGGTCACGCACTGGACCCCGGCCTCGATGCCACGCTCGACACCAATGCCTACGTCTACCAGGCCCAAGGCATGGTCATGGTGGATCTCGGGATCAGCCTGCCTGAGGCGCTGGCCCGGATGCGGGCGCATGCCTGGGCCACCGGACGGGACCTGACGACCCTGGCGCGCGAGATCGTCGAGGGACGGGCCATGCCACCGCGTGACGGTCGATGAAACGATGCAACAGTTCAGACCGACGATATGGGAGGCCCCACCGTGATCTCCGTGACCGACCTCGCCGACTTCTTCGTGGAGGTTGCCGACACCCTGGTCGACGAGTTCGACGTCGTCGACTTCCTCGACAACCTGACGGCGAAGGCAGCCGCAGTCAGCGGCGCCGCTGCCGTCGGCCTGGTGCTCTCCGACCACCGCGGACGCGTCCGGTTCATGGCCGCGAGCAACGAGTCCGGCAAGATGCTCGAGCTCCTCCAGCTCCAGAATGACGAAGGACCGTGCCTGGAGTGCCTGACCAGCGGCGTACCCGTCATCAACGCGGACCTCGCGCATGCAGCCGACCGGTGGCCGAACTTCGCCCCCCGTGCCCTCGAGGCCGGCTTCCAGTCCGTGCACGCGTTCCCGATGAGACTCCGGAACCAGGTCATCGGAGCGCTGAACCTCTTCGGGTCGGAGGACTCGCGGTTCGAGGACGACGAGAGCCGCGTCGTCCAGGCGCTGGCGGACGTCGCCACGATCGCGATCCTGCAGGAGCGCCACATCATCCAGGCCGAGACGCTCACCGAGCAGCTGCAAGGAGCGTTGAACAGCAGGATCGTGATCGAGCAGGCCAAGGGCGCGCTCGCGCAGGCCGACGGAATCTCCACCTCGGACGCCTTCGACCTGCTGCGGTCGCGCGCCCGGTCCACACGCCAGCGCCTGGTCGATGTCGCCCAGGACGTGCTGGCCGGGCTCGAGACACGCCCGTAGTACCGTCGGAGGAACCACCAGACCTGCTGATCGTGAGATCAGCCCTCACCTGAAGCCACGCCCTGGACCCGCGCGTCGCCGTTGGAGTCCGTGCCATGCGAACAACGCGCGTCGAACAGCTGTTGGAGTCCATCGCAGACGTCAAGCCTCACCTGCGTGGGTGGCTGCACCTCGGGATCCTCCCGCTGACGCTGGCCGGCGGCGCGGTGCTGGTCGCGCTCTCGCCGGACGCCGTCACCCGGGCGGGCTCGACGATCTTCGTGCTGTCAGCCATCCTGCTGTTCGGAGTCTCGGCGGCCTACCACCGCGGCACGTGGTCGCCCACGACTTGGCGGGTGCTGCGCCGGCTCGACCACTGCAACATCTTCGTGCTGATCGCCGGCTCGTGCACGGCGTACGCGCTGTTGCTGCTCGACGGGCGGGACCGGACGACGATGCTGATCATCGTCTGGGCGAGCGCCGTGCTCGGGGTGGGGGCGAGGTTCGTCTGGCCCGATGCGCCGCGATGGCTCTCCCCACCCATCTACGTCGCCTGTGGGTGGGGAGCCGTCCTCTTCCTCCCCGGCCTGCTGGACGGAGCCTCGCGCCTCGGTGGCGCGGGTGTGCCGACCCTCGTGCTCCTCGGCGCCGGAGGCGCGCTCTACGTCGCCGGTGGCGCGGTCTACGGGCTCCAGCGGCCCAACCCCTGGCCGCGATGGTTCGGCTTCCACGAGGTCTTCCACTCCCTCACGGTCGTCGCCTTCGCCAGTCACTACATCGGCATCTCCCTGGCGACCTACGCGCTGCGCTGAACGCGTACGGCCGGACCGGAGGGGTACATTGACGGAGCACAACCGTCACGCTGCTGCCCCGGTCCCCGGTAGCGCGTATCCACGCACCACGCCCGAAGTGGATTCCCGCCCGATGACCACCACCCGTCCTGTCCGCGCGTGTTCCCTGGCAGCCCCCGCCAGATGTGGGACCGCTGCGGATCCGGTCTCGTCGACGTGCGACGACCTGACCGTGCTGGTGCAGCGGTCAGCGGCCGGGGACGAGGCGGCGTTCGCCGCCATCTATGACGCCACGGCGCCGCTGGTCCTCGGCCTGGCGCTGGGCGTGCTCCGCAACCCCGTGCAGGCAGAGGAGGTCGCCGAGGAGGCGTACCTCCAGGTCTGGACGCGCTGCGCCCGTTTCGACCCTGCTCAGGGCAGCGTGATCACGTGGATCCTCACGATCGTCCACCACCGGGCCGTGAGTCGGAGGCGTTCATCGGAGGGATGTCTCGAGCGCGACGTCCACTCCCGGGGTCACCGCAGCGGCCTGCGCACGCTCCATGCCCCGCGGAGCGCGCGGTGAGTGCGTACGCGGCCTCATCTGGGCCGATCCAGCTGGCGATCCTCGACGAGGACGACCTCGTCGTAGCAGGGGTGTCGGCCATGCTGGTGGACCACTCACGCCTGGTGAGCGTCGTTGATCGGAGGAGCCAGGACGCGGCAGTGCATTCTGATCTCGTCCTCTACGACCCGTCCGGACCGGCGCGCGGTGGCGAGGCCGGCCTGTCGGACGTGGTGAGGACGGCCAGTGCTCGGGTGGTGGTGTTCTCCTGGGTGGCCGAGAGCGACGCAGTCGATCGCGCGCTGGCGCTCGGCGCCGCGGGCTACCTGTTCAAGGGGCTGTCCGCCGCGGATCTGTTGGCCTCGGTGCTCGCGATCCACGGCGGGGACGTCGTGGCCTGTCGCGGGCACACCGGCGTCGGTACGCCCGTGCCCGGGACCGGAGAGTTCGCGTCTCGGACAGGGCTGACTGCGCGCGAGTCGGAGGTCTTGCTCCTCATCGTCGACGGCCTGACCAATGCCGAGATCGCCGCATGCCGCTCCCTGAGCATCAACACCGTGAAGACCTACATCCGCAACGCCTACTCGAAGATCGGCGTCTCCAGCCGTTCTCAGGCAGTCAGATGGGGTCTGGAGCAGGGTTGCTCGTCGAGCGACGGGCCTGCCCGCGAGGGACCGAGGCCGCACCCCTTCACGGTGACGGCTCACGGTCCGTGAGTCGAGGTCTGCGCGGCGGAAGCGGAAGGGCTGGCCTGTAGGCCGGGTTCTGTCCCCGGCGAGCCGGGGGGCGACCATCCATCTACGAGTGCCGTTGCCGACACCCTCCAGCGATCTACCCGCGTACTCGGGCGGGCCGCCCTCGAACGCACGCGCGTCCCGTGCAAGCACGGGACTTCTTGATCTTGCTCCAGGTGGGGTTTGCCGAGCCGGCCGGGTCACCCCGGTCGCTGGTGGTCTCTTACTCCACCGTTTCACCCTTACCTGCGCCTCGCCGAAGCTCGGTGCAGGCGGTCTGTTCTCTGTGGCACTGTCCCGCGGGTTGCCCCGGGTGGGTGTTACCCACCACCTTGCCCTGTGGAGCCCGGACCTTCCTCGGTGCCGTCCGAAGACGACAACGCGGTCGCCCGGCCAGCCCTTCCGCGGGATCAGCCTAGAGCAATCCGCGGGTGCGTGTGTGCGGGCCGAGCGAGCTGTGTCCGACGCATCCGAGACCTGCAGTGCTCCCGGACGCGACGGGGCCGCCTCGCCTCACCCGAGCTGGTAGGTGCCGAGTGGGGTGACGGCGTAGCGGCGGTGGTGGGGGCTGGTCCAGGTGTAGGTGCCGTCCTCGTTGCGGGTGTAGGTCCAGATGTCTCGGGTCTTGTTGCGGTGGTGTCGTCGGCACAGGGGGGCGAGGTTGCCGGGGTGGGTCTGGCCGGGTGGTCCGCCCTTGTCCATGGGCAGGTAGGGGATGACGTGGTCGAGGTCGCAGGATCGGGCGTCGGTGTGGCACCAGGGGAAGACGCAGTGCTGGTCGCGGAGGATGACGAGCTCGCGCATCCAGGCGGGTGGGTCGTGGCGGTCGACGGCGTCGGTGCGGTCCATCCGCAGCACGGGGAGGACGGTGACGTGGGAGTGGCCGGCCCAGTCCTTGATCCGGGCCGTGCTCAGGGGGCCGAGGCGCTCTACGGAGCCGGTGCCGATGGTGTCGTCGGCGAGGTCGGTGAGGTCGGCGTGGAGGTACAGCCTCGTCCGGGCCGGTTTCCCGTTGCCGAATCCGGTGGCGAGGTCGTGGATGGCGGCGCCGAGGTCGTCTGACCTGACCAGTTGGTCGTGGATGCGGGTGAGGTCGAGGGTGTCGCCGGTGATCTCGAGGATCGAGGTGCCGGCCCAGCGGCCGGGGCCGGTGGGGGGCCTGTGGAAGATCCGGACCTCCCAGCTGTCCTTCGACACGGTCTCGTCGCTGTGTTGGGCCTCGGGGTCGGCCTGGGCGGTGGCGGTCGCGATGGCGCGGTCGATGAGGACGGCCCCGCAGGTGGCGGCGCGGGGGGCGAGCTCGCGGTCGACGGTCGCGGCGACTTCCTGGGACAGGTGGGCGGTGGCCTGGGCGATGCGGCGGGCCCGCCAGGCGGGGACGTCGAGGGACTCGACCCGGGCCCAGATGTGGGGGAGGCGGTGGGTGAGGTTCCAGGCGTCGGCCATGAGCTGCCGGGCGGCATACGTGCTCGATTGGAGGGCGGCGCCGAGGGGTTCGGCGGCGAACACCGCCACCGGGGGTGTGCCGGGTCCGCCGATGGGGGCGTCCTCCTCGTCGTCGGGGGCGTCGGCCGGGTGCAGGCGGCACCAGTGGGCGGCGTACCTGAGCTTGCGGCGCTCGGCGATGCGGGACTGGGTCTCTGAATCTTCGATCAGGGACAGCAACCGGTCGGCGTCCAGGTCGTCGACCTGGATCGCGGGCCCGGCGGTGTCTGTCTCGAGGATGCTCACGGGTCCAGCACAGCAGGCGGGGACGTGGTCTGCACCTGGTCGGCCGGTGAGTGTGGACAAGGCTGCGAGAAGCCCGCCCTGTGGAAGGTGAGTGAGCCGTGGTTGCTGCCCCGGTTGGGCTGCGGGGGTTTCGAGACAGGCGCTGCGCGCCTTCCTCAACCACCG
>NZ_BDJE01000047.1 GCF_002117935.1 Nocardioides sp. PD653-B2
CAACGCGATACCAACGACCGCAACGGCCAACGAAACGACGATGGCGACAATCTGCATGGAGTGAGGCTCCTCGTGATCTGGTGCGCGTACGGGCGCCGGTGGGTCTGCGCGTCCGCGAGCCTATGCGCAGCCGCGGGGCACGTCAGTGCCGCCACGGCGTGAGAAGGATCCTACCGAGGGGTAACTTCAGCCGCGCAGGCCGACGACCCGGCCGCTCTGCGAGAAGTCCACGGTCATCATCACCTTCGGGTCGGCGGCCGTCCTCGCGCAGAACCGGTACGTCGTCCCGAGCCGCTCGTAGGGCTGGCCGACGGCCTTCATCACGGCCCTCGTGCTCATCCCGCGGTGGATCAGCCCGTCGACCTTCTTGACCCCCTTGCGGAGGCCGGGGTTGCGGCACGAGTCCGGGGCGATGCCCTGGGCCCGCTCCCACATCTGCAGGTAGGCCTCGGCGCCGCGCGCCATGTCGTCCTGGATCGCCGCGCCGTCGCCCCGGTGCTCGGCGTCGGCGACCTTGGTGAGGTCCTCGATCCAGTCCGGGTAGAGGCCGTACTGGGCGACGCCGTCCTTGTTGATGTCGTAGACGCGCTCGCCGGCGTGCTGCTGGCCGATGGTCACGCCGCCGAGACCGGTGAAGGGGTAGGTGACCGGGTTCGGGACGTCGGCTCCCCGGGGGTCGCCCTGGGCGCCGAGCCCGTTCATGTCCGCGCCGTACCCGATGCCCCAGTAGTAGTGCTTGTCGGCCCAGCCGACGTGCGCCTTCCACTTCTCGACGAAGCCGGTCGAGTCGCCGGCGTACGGCGTGATGAAGCCGCCCTCCTGGTAGATCCGCGGGTAGGCGTCGGCCGTCGACCACGAGTGCGAGGACACGATGCCCGGGTAGTTCATCTCGTCGACCTGGTCGAGCGACGACTGGCGGGCCTTCACGCTCATGTGGTCCGGGTCGAAGATCATGTGCCGCTTGGCGAGGCCCTTGATCGTGTACTCGCCCAGCGTCGTCAGGCCACGGCTGTTGCAGTGGTCGGGCGGCGGGTAGACCGGCGCGGCAGGCAGGTCGGCGAGCTCCGCGATCGCCCCGAAGAGCGCGTCCTGCTGCCCGGCCGAGATGTCCGGTGCCGCGATCTGGTTGTGGTCGTGCGCATCGGGGTTGGCCGGCTCGCAGTGCTGCATGTCCCAGTAGGTGCCGGTCTCCAGGAAGTTCGCCGAGTTGACCGCGGCACCCACCTCGCCGTTGTCACCGGCGATGCCGGAGAGCGCGTTGTCGAACTTGTTGACGAGCTCCATCTGGCGCACGCCCATCTTCTTGACCGCGTCCAGCTGCTGGTCGAGGTTCTCGGGCGTGCAGGCCGCCGCGGGGACGTCGCCACCGGGCAGCGCCTTGAACGTGCAGCCGAAGGGCACGCTGGTCTCGATGCCCATGATCACGGCCATCTTGCCGCTGTCGATCACCGCGCGGGCCTGGAACGGGTTCTTCACGATCCGGTAGAAGCCCTTGCCGGGTCCGCCGAACTGGGCGTCGATGTAGTCCTGCATCCGGTACATGTCCTTCGCCTGCAGGCGGATCGAGTCCATGTCGTCACAGGAGTTGTGCTTGATCGGGTAGAGCTGGCAGAGCTGGTTGTTCTCGACGAGCAGGTTCACGAAGATCCGCTGCCCGCCGCGCCAGGACCGCTCGAGCCACCGGTAGTAGGTGCCCTCGTGCGTCAGCGAGTTGGGGGCCGGCCAGTCCTTGAACGTGGGCCAGCCGATCGGGTCGTGGTGCGGCTCGCCGGACAGCACCGACTCGAGCACGCCGCCGTACCCGCCGGTCGTGGAGTGGTCGGGGCAGTCGACGAGGGCGTACGGCGCGCCGTACTGGTCCCACGGCTTGCCGCAGTGGGCGTCGCCGCCCAGGAACTCGAACGCCATGCCGTGGGTGTGGGCGTCGACGTAGCCGCGCACCTCCTGGTAGGGCGTGATGCCGGCGTGCGGGTCGCCGGAGATGTCGATCTGGGACTCCGGGTAGGCCGCGCAGCCGGTGGTGCGGGTCGGTCGGAAGCGGGTCGCGCCGTCGAAGGAGAGCCCGCCGGTCGCGTTGGTGAACGCGTAGCGGCCGTGGGCGAGCGGGGCGATCCTCCACACCGTGTCGGCGCTCGGGGTGTCGGCGCGCTCGCCGCCGGCGGTCACGAACGCCCGGTCGGTGTCGTAGATCAGATACCTGCCGAGGTCGGTCGGCTTGAAGTAGAAGGCCTCGCCGCCGGGGGTGAGCGTGTAGCAGCCGTTGGCGAGCGCGTAGCGGTTCTGCGGGTGCCTCAGCCGCGGACCGGTGAGCGGAGCGGTGGTGAGCTTCGGGTCGGGGAGGGCCCGCTCGCTGGCGACGTACGCCGCGCTCGCGGCCTTCTCGGCCGCGGTGGTCGGGTCCTGGGTGTCCTCGCCGAGGTCTCCGGCCCGGGAGAGGGCGTTCTTGTCCTGGCTGAGGTTGCCGAGGGCGTTCTGCGCGAAGGCGTAGCGGGCGTTCAGGCTGCCCTGCCGCAGGCCGGCCGCGCCGCCCAGGGAGATGGCCGTCGCCAGGACCGTGACACCCACGACCAGGGCCCAGGTCAGGCGCCGGACCGCACTCTTGTCTCTCACCGTGGTGACTCCTTCGCGTCCTCGTAGGCGTCCAACGAGCGGGGCGGACCCGGGTCATGGTCTTCCCGCTCCCCGCCGCGCCCAATCGCCCGGCGGTGCCCGGCCTAGGCCGGAGGTACGGCGGGCTCGCGGCGACCCAGCCCGGCGACCGCGGCCAGGATCAGGCAGGTGCCGACCACGCCGGCGACACCGAGCCGCTCGCCGAGGAACACCGCGGCCAGGACCGCAGCCGTCACCGGCTCCAGCAGGGTGGCGATCACCGCCGAGCTGCCGGGCGTGGTGCGCAGGCCGGCGTACAGCAGGCCGTAGGCGAGCGCCATCGTCAGCACGCCGAGGTAGACGAGCGTGCCGAGCACGAGCGGGTCACCGAGCGAGCTGCCTGCCGGGCCGGCGACCAGTGCGAACGGCACCAGCGCGATCGCCCCGACCGAGGTGGTCGCGGTCGTCAGGGTGAGGGGCCCGGTCGACTGGGCGAGCGGTCGCCCGAGCAGGGTCGTCGCCGCGTACGCCGTGCCGGAGCCGAGCGCCGCGAGCACGCCGAGGACCGGGTGCGGCCCGCCGCCCGCCGTCCCCGCGGACGCGCTGACCAGCAGCAGACCCGCCAGCGCGGCGCCCAGCACGGCCAGCTCGCCCGGGCGCGGCAGCACGCGGCGGTGCACGCTCTCCGCGATGGTGAGCAGCACCGGCGCCAGGCCCAGGCTGACCACCGTCGCGACCGTCACCCCGACCATCACGACCGAGGCGAAGTAGAGCGCCTGGTAGGACGCGGTGCTGACCCCGACGGCGACCACGTGCAGGGGACGGCGGCGCAGGAGGGCGACGACGCCGCCCAGCTGGCGCAGCGCCAGCAGGATCGCGATCAGGACGACCGCCGCGATGAGCATCCGGTAGGCGCTGATGGTGAGGACGGACATCGGGGTGACGTCGCGGATCACCTGGACGGCGAGGCCGCCGGTGCCCCACAGGACACCGGCGAGCGAGATCTGGAGCAGGCCGACGTGGGCCCGCGTGGTGTGTGACATGACGTGCTCCTGGCATCGGTTCCGACGGGTGGCGTGGGAGCACGCCGAGGCGGCTCCGGTCAGGCGACCGGAGGCGGCAGGATGCCGAGCTGCGTCACGAGAGGTGTCACGGGGCCATCGTGGCGGATCGGGACCTCCTTGGTCGAGCAGGTTGCTAGGCGGCGCCGCCGATGCGGCGGGTGAGCGCGGCGGCGGTGGCGGCCACGGCGTCGCTCAACCCCGCGGTGGCGTCGGTGTCGGGGTAGGTGACGGCGACCGCGGCGACGGGGTGCTGGTTGTGGTCGACCACGGCGACGGCGATGCTCGACAGGCCCGGCGTGATCTCGCCGTCCTCGACGGCGTAACCGCGCTGCCGGGTGTCGGAGAGGACGGTGCGCAGCGCGCTCAGCGACCGCGGCCCGACACCGTGCCGGTCGACGAACTCGGCCGGGCCGGGGTAGAGGGCGCGCACGTGGTTGGCGGGCAGCAGCGCGAGCACCGCCCGGCCGCTGGCCGTGAGGTGTGCCGGCAGCCGGACCCCGACGTCGGTGACCAGCGGCGGCCGCCCCGGTGCGCGCTCCTCGATCACGTAGAGCACCTCCCGGCCGTGCAGGATCGCGAGGTGTGCGGACTGCCCGACGCGGTCGACCAGGTCCGCCAGCGGGCGTCGCGCGATCCGCTGGAGCGGCTCCTGGCGGGCGTAGCCACTGCCGAGCTCGAAGGCCGCGAGCCCCAGGCCGTACCGGTGGTCGTCGACCAGGTGCACCACGAAGCCCTCCTCGATCATCGCGTTGAGGAGGTGGTACGTCGTGCTGCGCGGCAGGTCGCACGCGCGCATGATCCGGTCGAGCGGCACCGGGTCCGGCTGGCCCGCCAGGAAGCGCAGCACCCGCAGCGCGCGTGTGGCTGCGGGCACCTGGCTCATGCCCGGAGCCTACTGAGCGGCGGGGGTCAGGCGTCCCGGCTGCCGGCGGCCCCGGGACGGTAGCCGTCGGAGCGGTGGTCGACGTCCGGGTCGACGGCGTCGGCCTCGCGCAGCGCGTCCTCGCGGCGCGCCTCGTCGACGTCCAGGGTCTGCCGGGCCTCGGCTGCCTGCTGCTCGGCCCGTGCGGCCTCGGCCCGCGCGACCTCCGCCCGTGCCTCGGCAGCGGCGGCGTCCTGGGCCGACACGTCGACGGCGCCGAGCTGGGCGTCGGCGAGCGTGCGCAGCTCGCCGGCCTGCTGGCGGCGCTGCTCGGTGCGTCGCTTGCTCGCCGCGACCGCGACGGCGGCCACGATGGCGATGACGACGACGATGGCGATGACGAGAACGATGATCGCGGTGGTGTCCATGGGTCCCTCCCTGGGATGTCTTCGAGAGTCCGTACCCGGAAATACCGCGTCGAACCCTCAGGAGGGCCTAGCTGAGCTCGCGCTCCTCGCGCACGGGGACCAGCGGCGCCGCCAGGACCGGGAAGAGCGCGCCGATCGCGAAGGCCGCGGCGTACCCGGCGTGGGCCACCGCCAGGCCGGCCAGCGGGGGGACGGCGGAGGCGGTCAGGAACTGGGCGGTGTTCTGCACGCCGAGTGCCCGGCCGGACCAGAACGGGCCGGCCCGTTCGGCGACGGCGGTGAACGCAAGGCCGTTGTCGGCGACCGTCACCAGGGTGGCCACCACGACGAGCAGGACGGCCACCCCGAGGTCGAGGGCCGCGGTCAGGCCCAGCAGTGCCATCGTCGCCGCGGCGGCGAGCGCGACCCACCGCAGGGGGCGCATCCGCGAGCCCACGACGTCGGAGAGGTGGCCGGCGGCGATCCGCCCCAGGGCGCCCGCCACCTGGGCGATGGCGACCACGCCACCGGCAGCGGCCGGCTCCCAGCCGCGGTCCTGGACCAGCCAGACGAGGGCGAAGCTCCACACCAGGAACTGCGGCACGACCAGCAGCACCGAGACGCCGTGGATGCGGGCGAGGTAGGAGTCCTCGCGGTAGGGGTTCGCCGCGACGCCGTCCCGGGGCTCGGGGCGGGGCGGGTCGATGACGACCGCGGCCACCACGACGACTGCGAGGGCGCACGCGATCGTCGGCACCCACAAGGCGGCGTGGACTCCGGACGTGTCGGCGACGACGGCGATCGAGATCGCCGCGACACCGACGCCGACCGGTTGGGCCATCTGGCGGATGCCCATCGCGAGGCCGCGTCGCTCGGGTGGGAACCAGCCCACGACGACCCGGCCGCTCGCGGCGTTGGTGCTCGCCGCCGCGGCGCCGGCGAAGAAGAGGGTGATGGCGAGCAGGACGATGCCACCGCTCAGGGCCGCGGCCAGGCCGAAGACCACCGTGGTGCTGAGCCCGGTGAGCAGGACGAACCGCTCGCCCTGGCGATCGGTGACGGCGCCCCAGGCCACGAGCGTGAGCATCACGCCGATCGTGGGACAGGCGGCCACGAGGCCGGCCTGGGCGAGGTTCATGCCCTCGCGGTCGTGCAGGGCCGGGATCAGGAACGCCGGCCCGTGCATCATCACCGCGGCCGCCGCCTGGGCCAGCGTGCTGGCGCCGAGCATCGACCAACGACGCACGGCGCCGACGTCGTGCTGCTCGGCGGTCAGGGTCATGGACCCCAGTCAACGCCGAGCGGCACGACGTACGACGCCGTGTCTTGCAGGGTGGCCTGTGACAAACCCGTCACGCCGCTCCTGCGGGTGTGTCAGTGTGCGCGGATCGCGATCTTGGCCTGGCCCAGGTCGATGACCGAGCCGCTGCCGTCGAGCAGCGTGATCCGCAGGGCGATCACCGAGATGCCGTTGCGGGTCCTCTCGGTGATGAACCGCTCCAGCTTGGCCACACCGGGGATGGTGAACATGTCGGTGTCGGGGAACTGCTGCTCCTCGCCGTCCGAGGTGATCGTGCCGACCGTCGAACCCTTGATGGTCTTGGTGACCTTGCCGCCCTGGCGGATGGCCTTGGCCTTGCCGATGACGCCGTCGACGTCGAGCTGGTCGCCGCCGAAGGTCAGGTGGGAGACCGAGCCGCGCTCCCAGGCCACGCTCTTGTTGGCGCGGTCCTCGGCGAACTGCTGGGACTGCAGGTCCGAGGCGATCACGCCCCCGCCGAGGTCGCTGTGCTGGATCTTCTTGGTCGTCACCTGGCCGTCGGTGCTCTGGCACGGCATCAGCGAGAGCGGGGTGCGCCCGTTGCTGACGTTGCCGTTGGCGCTCAACGACGAGCTGCCGGCCGAGTAGCCGTGGAAGGTGCCGTGCGTGACGCCGTTGAGGACCTGGGCCTTCGCCTGGCCGACCTTCGACTTGGTGCCCGACGCGGTCTTCGTGATGATCAGCGCGTTGGCCTGGGCCTGGGCGCCGTCGGCGTCGACGTGCTTCTTGGACCGGCCGACGGTGATCGTCGCGAGGCCGGGGATCTCGAGGGGGTTGCCCGGGGTCGGGATGTCCATCTGCTGCGGCGCGCCGCCGCCCGGCGGGACGAACTGGATGCTGCCGACATCGGTCCTCGTCTCGGCGTGGAAGCCCTTCTGGTCGTGGAAGGAGTGGGCCCAGGCGGTGATGGCCTTGATCTGGATGCTGCCGGCGCCGCTCTGGGCGATCACCAGCTTGTTGGTGGTGTTCTGCGCGTACGTCGACACGACGCCGTTGACCTCGCGGGTCCACAGCTCGGTCTTGACGTCCGTGGCCTTGCCCAGGCCCGGGGCCGTCGACTCGGCCTCGTGGTTCTCCTTGTCGATGCCCACCTTGGTGGCACAGCCGACGGCCATGAACGCCGTCTGGCCGGAGTCCGTCGGGACCTGGCCGCCGGTGGTGGCCGAGCCGTAGCCCGACGCCTTGAGGGCGAAGTCCACGTAGTGAGGCTTGGCAGCTGCGCGCTGGTCAGCGGCCGCTCCGGTCGAGGGGCCCGCTGCCAGCAACGTGCCGGAGAGCGTGCCCACGGCCACGAGGGCCAGGGTGGTCGAAGTAAGGCGTCGCATAGTGCACATCCCGATCTGTCCGAGTTGGAGATCGTCCTCCCCTGCAAAACGATCCTTGCTAGGAGTGTTGTTTCCTTGGCTCCTACCCGGTAAACGGGAAGCACTGCGGTCGCGTTATGTCGTTCTGGGACAAGTCTCGGATGCCAGACCGAGGCGGACCGCGCGGTACGACACCGCGCGGCCCGCCGAAGGGGTCGGTCAGTGTGCGCGGATCGCCAGCCGGGCCTGACCCAGGTCGACCACCGCACCGGACCCGTCGAGGAGCGTGACGCGGAGCGCGACGATCGAGGCGCCGTTCTTGAAGGTGTCCTTGACGAACCGTTCGATCCTGGCGACGCCGGGCACCTCGATGACACCGGTGTCGGGGAACTCCAGGCGCTCGCCGTTGGCCGTGACGCGTCCGACGGTCGAGCCCCGGAAGCTCTTGGTGACCTTGCCTCCGTCGCGGGTGACGCTCACCTTGCCGACGATCGCGTCCACCGCGAGCCGGCCGTCACCGATGTCGATGCCTGCCACGGCACCTCGCTCCCACCCGGTGCTCTTGCCGGGACGCTGCACGGCCATGTGGGTGGCCTCCACGGCGGAGACGGCGACGGCGCCGCCCAGGTTGACGCTCGCCAGCTTCTTGCCGGTCACCTTGCCGTCCGTGCCCTGGCAGGGCATCAGTGCGAGCGGGGTGCGACCACTGGTGAGGTTGCCGTCCAGTCCGCGGGCCTCGGTGCCGGCCGAGAACCCGTGGAAGGTGCCGTGCTTGACGCCCGTGAGGACCTGCGCCTTCGCCTGGCCGACGGTGACCTTGCTCCCGGTCGCCAGCTTGTTGACGACCAGCGCGTTGGCCTTGGCCAGGGCGCCGTCGCTGGTGGCGCGCTTCTTGTTGACCCCGACGGTGATCTTGACCAGGCCCGGGATCTCGACGGGGCGGCCGGGAGCCGGCAGGGCGAGCTGCTGCGGCGCGCCGCTGGCGGGGACGAACCGGAGGCTGCCGAGATCGGTCCTCGTCTCGGCGTGGAAACCCTTCTTGTCATGGAAGGAGCGCGCGTAGGCGGTCACGGCCGAGAGCTCGACACGCCCCAGGCTGCTCTGCGCGATGACGACCTTCCCGATGGTGTTCTGGGCGTACGACGAGACGACGCCGCCGACCTCACGGGTCCAGAGCCGGGTCTTGACGGCGGAGACCTTGCCGAGGCCGGGGACCTGCACCGCGGCCTCGTGGTTCTCCTTGTCGATGCCCGCCCGGGTGGCGCACCCGACGGCCATGAACGCCGTCGGAGCCGATCCCGCCGGGAGCTGTCGCCCCTCCACCTTGGTCCCGAAGCCGGAGGCCTTGAGCGCGAAGTCGACGTTGTGCGGCGACCTGGCGCGAGCGTCCGAGGTCGCGCCCGACGCCGTCGCGGCACCGGCGGTGAGAAGGGTCCCGGCCAGGGCGCCCACCGCGCCGAGGACGAGACCTTGGGTGCTGATCTGTCGCATGTTCCACATCCCGATTCTGTAGAGCGCTGCCGTCTCGCCCTCCGCGAGACGGGTGGTGATGTGGACCCGTGTTTTCCGTCGGCCACCCTCCGTAAACATGGCGTAACCGGAACGTGATGTTGGGGGGCCGCAGTCTCGGATCCCAGACGGTCGCGGGTCGCGAGGTCTGGTCGGCTGCGGGCGCCGGCGGAAGGATCGAGGCATGAGTCAGTCGGTCGGTGTCGGAGTCGGTGCGGTGTCCTTCGACGAGCTCGTGGCGGTGGCCAGGCACGGGGCGCCGGTCACGCTGACGGACGACGCGCTCGCCGCGATCGCCCGGGCCCGCGACGTCGTCGACGAGCTCGCTGCGGCGACCACCCCGTCGTACGGGATCTCGACCGGGTTCGGCGCGCTCGCGACCCGACACATCCCGACCGAGATGCGAGCCCAGCTCCAGCGCTCGCTGGTGCGGTCGCACGCCGCGGGCTCCGGGCCCGAGGTCGAGCGCGAGGTGGTCCGGGGGCTGATGCTGCTGCGCCTGTCGACCCTGGCGACCGGTCACACCGGGATCCGCGCCGAGACCGCGACCCTGCTCGCGGCCCTGCTGGAGCACGGGATCACCCCGGTCGTACGCGAGTACGGCTCGCTCGGCTGCTCCGGCGACCTGGCCCCGCTCGCGCACTGTGCGCTCGCGCTGATGGGCGAGGGGGAGGTCCGCGACGCCGCCGGCACGCTGATGCCGGCTGCGGAGGCACTCGCGGCCGCGGGGCTGGAGCCGGTCGAGCTCGCCGCCAAGGAAGGCCTCGCGCTGATCAACGGCACCGACGGCATGCTCGGCATGCTGGTCATGGCGATCACCGACCTGCGGATGCTGCTGAAGACCGCGGACATCGCCGCCGCCATGTCCGTCGAGGGGCAGCTGGCCACCGACCGCGTCTTCGCCCCCGAGCTGCAGACGATCCGGCCGCACCCCGGCCAGGCCCTCTCCGCCGCCAACCTGACCGCGGTCCTGGCGGACTCGGGCGTCGTCGCCTCGCACCGCGGGCCCGACTGCAACCGGGTCCAGGACGCCTACTCCCTGCGCTGCTCGCCGCAGGTGCACGGCGCCGCCCGCGACACGGTGGAGCACGCCGCGACGGTGGCCGGCCGCGAGCTCGCCTCCGCGGTCGACAACCCGGTCGTGCTCGCGGAGGAGGGCCGGGTCGAGTCCAACGGCAACTTCCACGGGGCCCCGGTCGCCTACGTGCTCGACTTCCTCGCGATCGTCGCCGCCGACGTCGCGTCGATCAGCGAGCGGCGCACCGACCGCTTCCTCGACAAGTCCCGCAGCCACGGGCTCCCGCCGTTCCTCGCCGACGACCCGGGCGTGGACAGCGGCCACATGATCGCGCAGTACACGCAGGCCGCGATCGTCTCGGAGATGAAGCGCCTCGCCGTCCCCGCGTCGGTCGACTCGATCCCGTCGAGCGCCATGCAGGAGGACCACGTCTCCATGGGCTGGTCGGCCGCGCGCAAGCTGCGCCGCTCCGTCGACGGCCTCACCCGGGTCGTCGCGATCGAGGTGCTCACCGCCGCCCGGGCGCTGGACCTCCGGCGCCCGCTCGAGCCGTCGCCGGCCACCGGCGCGGTCGTCGACCTGCTGCGCTCGTCCGGGATCGAGGGCCCCGGCCCCGACCGCTACCTCTCGCCCGAGATCGAGGCCACCGTCGCGCTGGTCGCGTCGGGTGCCGTCCTGAAGTCCGTCGAAGCCGTGATCGGAGAACTCGCATGACCACCACCAACCCCCGCCTGCCGATCCATGCCGCGCGCGGCACCGAGCTGACCGCGAAGTCGTGGCAGACCGAGGCGCCGCTGCGGATGCTGATGAACAACCTCGACCCCGAGAACGCCGAGCGTCCCGAGGACCTCGTCGTCTACGGCGGCACCGGCAAGGCCGCGCGCAACTGGGAGTCGTACGACGCCCTGGTGCGCACGCTGACCACCCTGGAGGACGACGAGACGATGCTCGTGCAGTCCGGCAAGCCGGTCGGCGTGATGCGGACCAGCCCCTGGGCCCCGCGGGTGCTGATCGCGAACTCCAACCTGGTGGGCGACTGGGCCAACTGGGAGGAGTTCCGCCGGCTCGAGGACCTCGGGCTGACGATGTACGGCCAGATGACCGCGGGCTCGTGGATCTACATCGGCACCCAGGGCATCCTGCAGGGCACGTTCGAGACGTTCGCGGCCGTGGCCGACAAGCGGTTCGACGGGACGCTGGCCGGCACGATCACGGTCACCGCCGGGCTCGGCGGCATGGGCGGCGCGCAGCCGCTCGCGGTCACCATGAACGCCGGCGTCGTGATCTGCATCGAGTGCGACCAGAGCCGCATCCAGCGCCGGATCGACCACCGCTACCTCGACGTCCAGGCCGGCTCCCTCGAGCACGCCGTCGAGCTGGCCGTCGCCGCGCGCGACGAGCGACGTCCGCTCTCGATCGGCGTGCTCGGCAACGCCGCCGAGATGCTGCCGCAGCTGCTCGAGTCCGACGCCCCGATCGACATCGTCACCGACCAGACCTCGGCGCACGACCCGCTCTTCTACCTCCCGGTGGGCGTGCCGTACGAGGAGTGGGAGTCGCGCCGTACGTCGGACCCGGCCGGGTTCACGAAGGAGGCGCAGGCCTCGATGGCCGCGCACGTCCGCGCGATGGTCGAGTTCCAGGACCAGGGCGCCGAGGTCTTCGACTACGGCAACTCGATCCGCGACGAGGCCCGCAAGGGCGGCTACGACCGGGCCTTCGAGTTCCCGGGCTTCGTGCCGGCCTACATCCGTCCCCTCTTCTGCGAGGGCAAGGGCCCGTTCCGTTGGGCCGCGCTGTCCGGCGACCCGGCCGACATCGCCGCGACCGACAGGGCGGTCCTCGAGCTCTTCCCCGACAACGAGCGGCTGCGCACATGGATCACCATGGCCGGTGAGAAGGTCGCCTTCCAGGGCCTGCCGGCCCGGATCTGCTGGCTGGGGTACGGCGAGCGGCACCTGGCCGGCCTCAAGTTCAACGAGATGGTCGCCTCCGGTGAGCTCAAGGCGCCGATCGTGATCGGCCGCGACCACCTCGACTGCGGGTCGGTCGCCTCGCCGTACCGCGAGACCGAGGCGATGCTCGACGGCTCCGACGCCATCGCCGACTGGGCGATCCTCAACGCGCTGGTCAACACGGCCTCGGGCGCGAGCTGGGTGTCCTTCCACCACGGCGGCGGCGTCGGCATGGGCCGGTCGCTGCACGCCGGCCAGGTCTGCGTCGCCGACGGCACCGAGCTCGCCGCCCAGAAGATCGAGCGGGTCCTCACCAACGACCCGGGCATGGGCGTCATCCGGCATGTCGACGCCGGCTACGAGAAGGCGGCGGAGGTCGCGCACGAGCGAGGGGTCCGCGTGCCGATGCTCGAGGGCTGAGGCGGCTGTGCAGCACGTGGCGGAGGAGTACGGCCGCCCCTGACGCCCGAGGTCGTGTCAGAGTGGTCGTGTGACCCAGCAGCCGGCCCGCTCTCGGGCGACCCTGACCGACATCAGCTCCCGCGCCTGGGAGCACCCGGCCGACCAGGGCGCCCTCGTGGCGCTGCGCAAGCTCAAGGGCTTCGACACCCTGCTCAAGGCGATGTCGGGGCTGTTCAACGAGCGCGCCGTACGCCTGGTGTTCCTGGGCTCGGCGATCCGCGCCGACGAGCGGCAGTTCCCACGCCTGCACCGCCTGCTCGGCGAGGTCGGCCGCACCCTGGACGCCCCGGAGCTGCCCGAGCTGTACGTCGTCGCCAACCCGGTGCCCGCCGCGATGACGATCGGCATGAACAAGCCCTTCATCGTCCTCAACTCCGGCCTGGTCGACCTGCTGGACGAGGAGGAGCTGCGCTTCGTCGTGGCCCACGAGCTCGGCCACGCGATGAGCGGGCACGCGGTCTACCAGACCCTGCTCCAGAGGCTGATCCAGCTCAGCGGGGTGCTGAGTTCGGTGCCGATCGGCGGGCTCGGCTTCCGCGCGATCATGGCGGCCCTCTACGAGTGGTCGCGCAAGTCGGAGCTCTCGGCCGACCGTGCGGGGCTGCTCGCGACCCAGGACCCCGCGACGGCGTTCCGGGTGCACATGAAGCTCGCCAGCGGCGGCCACCTCGACGACCTCGACGCGACCTCGTTCTTCGCGCAGGGCCAGGAGTACGACGACGCCGACCTGCGCGACTCGGTGCTCAAGATGCTGTTGGTCGAGAACCGCTCGCACCCGTTCCTCGTCGTCCGCGCCACCGAGCTGCGCCGGTGGGTCGACTCGGGTGACTACACCCGGATCCTCGGGGGCGACTACCCCCGCCGCCAGGACGACGACCAGGCCACGGTGTCGGAGGCCGCCAAGGCTGCCGCGCGCAGCTACTCCGAGACCTTCAGGCAGAGCCAGGACGCGATCGGCAAGATGGTCCACGACGTCGCGGGTGTGCTCGGCAGCGTGAAGCTGTGGCTGGACGACGCGTTGCGCCGGGGCGAGGACTGAGAGTCCGGCCGAGACGGTGCACGCCGTCCTGCGCGGAGTCACCCACACGCACGACGACCCCGGAGTGAGTGCTCCGGGGTCGTGATGCGTGGGGTCCGAGTGTCTGTCAATACACCCGGCGGCTGCTGCCGCCGATGGGCACGAAGTTCAGGATCAGACCGACGACCAGCAAGATGGCGCCGATCGTGGTCAGGATCGGGATGTGAGCCACCAGCCCGATGATGAGCAGGATCAATCCGAGAACGACCATGTCTGTTATTCCTCTCCCTTGCCCCCGCTTGGCCCCGGTCGGAGCCTCGGATGGGTTACCCATTGCGCGGCGACGGGAAAACCACCCGAAAGGGTGAGGGCTAGACCAACGCCTGGATCGCCTCGTGCATCTCGAGGGTCCGGCGGGCCGACTCGACGTGGAGGTTCTCGACCATCCGGCCCTGGTAGGTCACGACGCCGGAGCCCTTGCCGTCCTCCCACGCCTGGATCAGACCGCGCGCGTCCTCGACCGCCTGCTCGGACGGCGCGAACGCGGCGTTGGCGCCCTCGACCTGTCCCGGGTGGATGAGGGTCTTGCCGTCGAAGCCCATCTCGCGGCCCTGGCGGCACTCGGCCAGGAAGCCGTCGGTGTCCTTGACGTCGTTGTAGACGCCGTCCAGGATCGCGATGCCGGCGGCGCGGGCGGCCAGCAGCGCGGTGTGCAGGGACGCGACGATCGGGGCGCGGCCGGGCACGTGCTCGGCGTACAGCTCCTTGACCAGGTCGTTGGTGCCCATCACCAGGGTGCTCAGCCGCTCGTCGGCGCGGGCGATGCTCAGCGCGTCGAGGATCGCGACCGGCGTCTCGACCATCGCCCAGAGCGCGGTGTGGTCGGGGGCGCCGGCCTGCTCGAGGGCGGCGACGAGCTGGTGCACCTCGGCCGCGCTGTTGACCTTGGGGACGACCACGGCGTCCGGCCCGGCGGCGGCCGCGGCGGCGAGGTCGGCGTCGTGCCACTCGGTGCCGATGCCGTTGACCCGGATCGTGAGGGTGCGCCGGCCGTACTCGCCGCTGGCGACGGCAGCGGCGGCGGCCTCGCGCGCGGCCGGCTTGGCGTCGGGCGCGACGGCGTCCTCGAGGTCGAAGATCACGGCGTCGATCGGCAGGGTCTTGGCCTTCTCCAGCGCCTTGGCGTTGGAGCTGGGCATGTAGAGGACGCTGCGCAGCGGGACGAACTCGCTCATGCCGTCTGCTCCTCGATCGCGTCGTAGGCCTTCTTGAGCTCGGGGTCGATCGCCGCCAGCTGCTCGGCGAGCTCGACCATCACCAGGCACTGCTTGAGGGAGGCGTCGTCCTCCATCTTGCCGTCGAGCATCACGGCGCCGGTGCCGTCGCCCATCGCGGCGGCGACGCGGCGCGCGTGCGCGACGTCCTCGACGCTGGGGCTGAACACCTTGTTGGCGATGGCGATCTGCTTGGGGTGCAGGCTCCAGGTGCCGACGCAGCCGAGCAGGAACGCGTTGCGGAACTGGTCCTCGCACGCCACCACGTCGGCGATGTCGCCGAACGGCCCGTAGTAGGGGTAGATGCCGTGCATCGCACAGGCGTCGACCATCCGCGCGATCGTGTAGTGCCAGAGGTCCTGCTGGTACGTCGAGCGCGGCGCCTCGAGGTCGGTCACGCCGAGCTCGTTCTGGGGCGGGTCCTGGCGGACCAGGTAGCCCGGGTGGCCGCCACCGACCCGGGTGGTCTTCATCCGGCGGTCGGCGGCCAGGTCGGCCGGGCCGAGGGAGAGGCCCTGCATGCGCGGGCTGGCGCCGCAGATCTCCTCGACGTTCACCATGCCGCGAGCCGTCTCGAGGATCGCGTGCACGAGGATCGGCCGGTCGAGGCCGGCCTTGGCCTCGAGCTGGGCGAGCAGCCGGTCGACGTAGTGGATGTCCTCGGCGCCCTGCACCTTGGGCACCATGACGACGTCCAGCCGGTCGCCGATCTCGCCGACGAGCGTGGTCAGGTCTTCGAGCGCCCACGGGCTGTCGAGGGAGTTGATCCGGGTCCACAGCTGGGTGGGGCTGCCCGGCCCACCGAGCCGGGCGGTGCTCTGGGCGATGTCGACCAGGCCCTGGCGGGCGGCCAGCTTGTTGTCCGCCTTGATCGCGTCCTCGAGGTTGCCGAGCAGGACGTCCACGGTGCCGACCAGGTCCGGGATCTTCGCGGCCATCTTGGGGTTGCTCGGGTCGAAGAAGTGGATCGCCCGGCTCGGCCTCGCCGGGATCTCGGTGAGAGGCGTGGGCGCCCCCACCGCGAGGGGTCGGAAGAAGTCCTTGGCGCTACGGGATCCGCTCATGGGCCGGAACGTAGCAGCGGACCGCTACTCGTCGGTATGACGGATCTGACAGCGGGCTGCGGGTTTCACCGGTCGGCCGCCGGAACCCGCACGACACGCCGATCTCCCGCGGCGTGTCGTGCGGGGGTCGGCGGCCAGCCGGTGAATCCGGTGACGGACGAGGTCAGCCGTAGGTGTAGAAGCCGCGGCCGGACTTGCGGCCGAGCAGGCCGGCGTCGACCATCCGCTGCAGGAGCGGCGGGGCGGCGTACAACGGCTCCTTGAACTCCTCGTAGAGCGACTCGGCCACGGCCTTGGTGGTGTCGAGGCCGATCAGGTCGGCCAGCGCGAGCGGACCCTGCGGGTGCGCGGCGCCGAGCACCAGGCCGCGGTCGATGTCCTCGGCGGTCGCGAACCCGGACTCCATCATCCGGATGGCGGAGAGGATGAACGGGATCAGCAGCGCGTTGACCACGAAGCCGGCCCGGTCCTGGCAGTCGATGGCCTGCTTGCCGAGCTCGCCCTCGACGAAGGCGCGCGAGCGCGCGGTCGTGTCGTCGGAGGTCAGCAGCGAGGGGACCAGCTCGACGAGCTGGAGCACCGGCACCGGGTTGAAGAAGTGGATGCCGATGACCTGGGTCGGCCGGCTGGTGGCCACACCGAGCTTCATGATCGGGATGGAGGAGGTGTTGGACGCCAGGATCGCGTCGGGAGCGGTCACGATCTCGTCGAGCCGCTTGAACAGCGCCACCTTCGCGGCCTCGTCCTCGAGGATCGCCTCGACCACGACCTCGCGGTCGGCCAGCGCGTCGAGGTCGGTGACGACCTGGATCCGGGCAAGCACCTCGGCTGCGGAGTCCAGCTTGCCCTTGGCCTCGGCGCGCTGCAGCGACTTCTCGAGCCGGGCGACCCCGGCCTTCGCCGCGGCGTCGGACGACTCGGCGACCACCACGTCGAGTCCGGCCCGGGCACTCACCTCCGCGATGCCTGCACCCATCAGGCCGCAGCCCACCACGCCGACGTTCTTCATGTCCGTGCCTCTCGGTCAACGCTCCCTAGCGACGTCGATTCCACCAGTGTCGCTTCGGGGGTGCGGGAGTGGGGTCCGGCTTCGGCGGGGTACGGCGGGCCGCCCGGCGTTCGCGCCAGGCCTCGACGGTCGCGTCGACGTCGCGCGGCATCGTGATCAGCGGCGGCCCGTCGACCGGGGTGTAGCGGGCGCGGATGACCCGGGCGTTGAAGTCCTCGACCTCGCGCCGTACCTCGGACTCGACGTTGTGGCGGTCGAGCCGGTCGTCGAGCTCGGCGTCGTCCTTGCGGAGCGCGAGCGCGGGCGGGAGGACGGCGATCTTCTCCCGCTCGACGAGCTTCTTGAGCCACCAGTCGGGGTCGTGCTCGGTGCCGAGGCCCTCGATGGGCTTGCCGGCGCCGGGCAGGTTGTCGAACTCGCCGCGCTCCATCGCCTGGCGGACCTGGAGGTCCACCCACGTGTGCTGGTGCTGGATCCGGGCGGCGGCCGCGCTGCTCCCGGTGCGCGGATCGCGCTCGGGGGACCGGTCGGGCACCCGGGGCTGGTCGTCGTGCTCGTCCTGGGGCATCGGGGATCACCTCCTGCCCGGTCGAGGATAGTCGGCTACCGAAGCAGCGGCGTCGGCTCCTCCGCGACGGTCTTCGGCATCATCAGCAGCGCGCCGGCGGCGAGCAGCGCGGCGACCGCGCAGACCGACCAGACGGTGAGGTAGCCCGCCAGCGGCGCGTGGCCCTCGGTCGGGTCGTCGATGGAGCCGGTGGCCGACAGTGCGATGGCGAAGACTGCCGACGCGATCGCGCCCCCGACGGTCTTGGTCGCGTTGGTCATGCCGGTCGCGAAGCCGGTGCGCTCCGGCGGGGCTGCTGCGGCGGCGGTCGCGGGCAGGGCCGCCACCAGCGCGCCGGACCCGACGCCGGCGACGGCCATGTTGACCAGCGCCTGCCAGGTGGCGTGGTGGAACGGCAGCCACAGCGCGTAGCCCAGCGCCACGAGCAGCGCGCCGAGCACCAACGCGCCGCGGGGGCCGAGCAGCCGGCTGGTGAGCGGCAGCGTGAAGGCGCCGACGGCCAGGAAGATCACGTAGGCGCCGACCAGCGTGGAGACGAACGACGCGTCCGCGCCCAGGCCGTAACCCGCGACGTCGGGGTCGGTCCGGGCGAAGGTGGACAGCGGGATCTGCGCCCCCAGCACGGACATGCCGAAGAGGAAGGCGGTCAGCTGCACCGGCCACTGGCCCGGGCTGGTGAGCACCGCGATGTCGATGAGCGGCTCGGTCTGCGTCCGCTCGTGGCGGACGAACGGCACCAGGAGCGCGAACCCGGCGAGCACCAGCGCCCAGGCCAGCACGCTGCCCACGCCCTCGAGCCGCACCACGATCAGGCCGCCCATCACGAAGCCGAGGACCGCGGTGATCAGACCCAGGCCACCGAGGTCGATGCCCCCGGTGGAGGTGCCGGGGAGGTCCTCGATGCCGAACCAGATCACCGCGAAGCAGATCGTCACGGCGATCGCCGGCAGCGACAGCAGCACGGTCATCGAGGTCGCCTCGACCAGCGCGCCGCTGGTCAGCGCGCCGATGATCACGGCCAGCTCGAGCGCACCCACGAGGATCGCGGCCGATCGCCGGGTGAGGTGGTGCTGCCGGCCGGTGCCCGCCGTACGCCGGTAGATGATCGCGACCTCGAGCGGCAGCCACACGACGTACGCGCCCTGGATCGCGGCGCCCACCAGGAACGTGGAGAACGACGGCGCGAACGCCATGATCCACGAGCCGAGCGCGGTGACCGCCGTCGACAGGAGCAGCACCTTCTTGTGGCCGACGATGTCGCCGAGCCGGGCCAGGGGAGGCACGACGAGCGCCGAGACGATCAGCTGCGCGGCCTCGAACCAGTTGACGTCGGCGTCGGCGATGTCGAGGTGGTCGGCGATGTCGCTGAAGATCGGCGTGTAGTAGCCCTGCAGGATGCCGCTCGCGAGCTCGACGCAGACCAGGAAGCCGACGATCGCGAAGAGACCCTTGGCCTTGGGGTCGAGAGTGGTGGTCACGGGATCCTCTCGATCAGGCGGCGGTACCAGTGCACGCCGTCGACGAAGGCGGCGACCCCGAGGTGCTCGTCGTAGGAGTGGATCGACTCGCGCTGGGCCTTGGTCATCCGGAACGGCGCGAACCGGTAGACCCGGTCGCAGATGGAGGTGAAGAACCGCGAGTCGGTGGCGGCCATCATGACGTACGGCGCGGGCACGGCGTCGGGGAACACCTCGGAGATCGTGGACTCGATCAGCCGGAAGGCCTCGTCGTCGACCGGGGACACCGGGCTGGGCTCGTGCTGCTCGATCACGTCGATCTCGACCTGGTCGTCGGCGACGACCTTGCGGACATGGGCGAGCACCTCGGCCACGGTGTCACCGACCATGATCCGGATGTTCACGCCGGCCCGGGCGGTGCTGGCGATGACGTTGAGCGCGGGGGAGCCGGACAGGGTGGTGACGGCGAACGTCGTGCGCGTCATCGCCGCCGACTCCGGGCCGGCGACGACCAGCGCCTTGGTCAGGACCGGTCGCAGGCGGTCCGCGTTCGCCATCAGCGGGCGCAGCGCCCAGGAGGCGTGGGGCGCCATCCGGCGCAGCAGCTCGACCGTCGGCGCTGGGACGCTCGACGGCATCGGGGACCGGTCGAGCCGGGTGATCGCGCGGGCCAGCCGGGCGGTCGGGCCCATCCTCACCGGGGTGGACGCGTGCCCGCCGCGTCCCTCGACGCGGAGCTCCAGCGAGGTGACGCCCTTCTCGGTCACGCCCACGACGCCGATCGGTGCGGCCACGCCGGGGAAGGCCTCCGCCGCGATCGCGCCGCCCTCGTCGACCACGAACCAGGGCTGCACGCCGCGCCGGGTGAGCTCCTCGACCGCGAGGCGGGCGGCGGGGCCGGAGACCTCCTCGTTGCAGCCGAACGAGAGCCAGACGTCCTGCGCGGGTGTGAACCCCCGCTCGAGGAGGGCCTCGGTGGCCTCGCAGATCGCGACCAGCGGGCCCTTGTCGTCGAGCGTGCCGCGACCCCAGACCGCACCGTCGTGGATCTCAGCGCCGTACGGCGGGTGCTGCCAGGGCGCGCCGTCGTCGGTGGGCACGACGTCGAGGTGCGCCATCAGCACGACGGGGCGCTCGTGGCTCGCCCCGGCCCACCGGAAGAGCAGGCCGTGGGTGTCGACCCGGGTCAGCTCCAGGCGGTCGTGCAGGACCGGGAACTGACGGGCCAGCTCGGCGAGGAACTCGTCGAAGGCGGCCGTGTCGACGAGCGCCGGGTCGCGGTGGGAGACGGTCGCGATCCGGACCAGTGCCTGCAGCTTGGCGACGGCACGGTCGCTGTCCTCGGCAGCCATGCGGCGCAGGCTACTCCCGGGCGTCAGTCTCGGATGCGAGACCCTTCGCCCGGTGTGGGGCGTTGACCGCCGACCCTCACACCGATGGACTGGAGGGGTGCCCCCACCGTCCGCGATGAACGACGTCCGAGACCGGCTTGCGCTGCCGCTTCGCAGGCGACCCGGCGGCCCCGTCGTCGGAGACCCGGTGCCCGATCGTGACCACGCCCACCGGGTCGAAGTCGTCGGGGATGCCGAACGCCGTACGCACCGCCGCGTCCTTGTCGGGCGGCACGCCGATGAAGCAGGAGCCGAGGCCCTCGTCGACCGCGGTCTGCAGGATCAGCAGGCTCGCCATCGCGGTGTCCATGTCCCAGAAGGGCTTCGGCCAGCGCGCCTCGTCCTCGTCGGTCCAGCCCTTGTCGGGCTCGGCGTACCGGCGCAGGTAGGCCGCCTTGCTGGAGCACGGCAGGATCACGACCGGCGCGCGCATCATGCCGGTGAGCCACTCGTCGGGGTGGTCGATGTCGTCGGCGGTCGCCTCCCAGAACCGCCGTACGTCGTCCGGGGTGTCGAGCACCAGGAACGCCCAGCCCTGGCTGAAGCCGGCATTGGGCGCGCGCACCGCGTTGCGCAGGGCGCGGTCGACGACGGCCGGGTCGACCGGCGTCTCGGCGTAGTTGCGGACCATCTTGCGGCGACGGACGACGTCTTGGAACTCCATGGGGTGAAGCGTGCCCGATGACTTCGAGCGGATGTGGGGCGACCTCGCTCCCGTCGGTCTCTCGCGCGCGTCGGGCGGCTACTTCCGGCAGCCGTTCACCTCACCCGAGCGCGAGCTGTCGGCGTGGTTCGTCGAGCAGTGCGAGACGCGCGGGCTGCGGGTGGAGACCGACTCGTACGGCAACGTGGTCGCGTGGTGGGACGTCCCCGCGGCGACCGGGCCCGGCGTCCTGACCGGGTCGCACCTCGACTCCGTGCTCGACGGCGGCGCGTACGACGGGCCGCTCGGCGTGGTCTCGGCGCTGGCCGCGGTCGACCTGCTGCGCTCGCGCGGCTTCGTGCCGGCGCGGCCGATCGGGGTCTCGGTGTTCGTCGAGGAGGAGGGGTCGCGCTTCGGGCTGGCCTGCCTGGGCTCGCGGCTCGCGGTCGGGTCGACCTCCTGGTCGGACGCGCGGTCGCTGCGCGACCGGGACGGGGTGGCGTTGGGCGATGTCGTCGAAGGCGGGTCGTCGTCGCTGCTGTCCTCGGTCGGGACCTTCGTCGAGCTGCACGTCGAGCAGGGACGTGACCTCGTCGACCGCGGCGCGGCGGTCGGGGTGGCGAGCGAGATCTGGCCGCACGGGCGCTACCGCTTCGAGTTCACGGGCGCGGCCAACCACGCCGGCACCACCCGGATGGAGGACCGCGCCGACCCGATGCTGACCTACGCGTTCACCGCGCTCGGCGCCAACAAGCAGGCCCGGCTCGCCGGCCAGCGGGCGACCTTCGGGCGGGTGTCGGTCGAGCCGAACGGCACCAACGCCGTGCCGTCCCGGGTCACCGCCTGGCTCGACGCCCGCTGCTCGTCGGACTCCGGTCTCCGCGACCTGGTCGCGGCCATCTCGGGCCAGGCGACCGAGCGCGCCGGCCGCGACGGCACCTCGCTCGCGGTGACGGCGGAGTCGGTGTCGGCCTCGGTGTCCTTCGACCCCGCCCTCGCGGCGGCGGTCGCGGCCGACCACGGGGTCGGCGACTGGCCGATCATCGCGACCCAGGCCGGCCACGACGCCGGCGTCCTCTCGGCCGCCGGCATCCCGACCGCGATGCTCTTCGTGCGCAACCCGACCGGGGTCTCGCACTCGCCGCTCGAGCACGCCGAGATCGCCGACTGCCTGGTCGGGGTCTCCGCGCTGGCCGACACCCTCGAGCGGCTGACCCGGTGAGCGGCTCGTCGTACCTGCTGGAACGGGCCTGGGTCGACGGCGCCGTCCGCGACGACGTGCTGGTCGAGATCCAGGACGGGCGGTTCACGTCCGTCACGCCGGGCGGGCAGAGCTCGACGTCGTCGGCCGAAGCTTCCCTCGTCGACGTCCAGGCTCCCCGGCCGACCGGGGGAACCGCCCGGCTCCCGGGCCTCACGATCCCCGGGCTGGCCAACTGCCATAGCCATGCGTTCCACCGGGCGCTGCGGGGGCGGACCCAGCGGGAGCGCGGGACGTTCTGGACCTGGCGCGAGCAGATGTACGCCGTCGCCGGGCGGCTCGACCCCGACACCTACTTCGCGCTCGCCCGGGCGACCTACCTGGAGATGGCCGCCGCCGGGATCACGACGGTGGGCGAGTTCCACTACCTGCACCACCAGCCCGACGGCACGCCGTACGACGACCCGAACGCGATGGGCCACGCGCTGGTCGCCGCCGCGGCGGAGGCGGGCATCCGGATCGCGCTGCTCGACACGTGCTACCTGTCCGGCGGCTTCGGGCGGCCGGTCGAAACCGCGCAATTGCGCTATTCCGACGGCTCCGCGGCCGCCTGGGCGTCCCGAACGGCGCAATTGCGCGGTTCTGGCGCGCCGGACCACGTCGTCCACGGGTCCGCGATCCACTCCGTCCGGGCGGTGCCGCGAGACGAGATCCCGACGGTCGTGGCCGCCGCGGAGGGACGGCCGCTCCACGTCCACCTCTCCGAGCAGGTGGCCGAGAACGACGCCTGCGTCGCGACGTACGGCGTGACGCCGACCCAGCTCCTCCACGACGCCGGCGCGCTCGGCCCGCTGACGACCGCGGTGCACGCCACCCACCTGACCGGCGCCGACATCTTCCACCTGGGCAGCACCCGGACCCGGGCCTGCTTCTGCCCGACCACCGAGCGCGACCTCGGCGACGGCATCGGGCCGAGCCGGGCGCTGCACCACGCCGGCAGCCCGCTCACGCTCGGCTCCGACAGCCACGCGGTCATCGACCTCTTCGAGGAGATGCGCGCCACCGAGCTCGACGAGCGGCTCGCCACGCAGCAGCGCGGCCACTGGACCGCCGCCGAGCTGCTGGGCGCCGCGACCGCCCACGACTCGCTCGGCTTCGACGACGCCGGTGCGATCGCGGTGGGGCGCCGCGCCGACCTGGTCACGATCGACACGAGCACCCCGTCGACCGCCGGCACCGGCGCCGACGAGAACACCGCGGTCTTCGCGGCCACCGCCGCCGACGTCGTCCACGTGGTCGTCGACGGCCGGGCCGTCTTCGCCGCGGATGATCGCGAACAGATCGGCCTCGAGCTCGCGGCCGCGATCGGGAAGGTCCACGACGGATGACGAGCACCCTCCTCACCAACATCGGCGAGCTCGTGACGAACGACCCCGCAGCGGACGACCTGCTGGGGGCGATCGCCGACGCTGCGATGGTCGTCGAGGGCGGCCGGGTCGCGTGGGTCGGACCCGCGGCCGAGGCGCCTGCCGGCGACGAGCTCGTCGACGTGGGCGGCCGCACCGTGCTGCCCGGCTTCGTCGACAGCCACTCCCACCTGGTCTTCGCCGGCGACCGGTCCCAGGAGTTCGCGGCCCGGATGACCGGCACGCCGTACGCCGCCGGCGGGATCCGCACCACGGTCGCCGCGACCCGCGCCGCCACCGACGAGCAGCTCACCAGCCACGTCGCCCGTCTCGTCGGGGAGATGCGCCGCCAGGGCACGACCACCGTCGAGATCAAGAGCGGCTACGGCCTGACGGTGAAGGACGAGGCGCGCAGCCTGATGGTCGCGCGGCAGTTCACCGAGGAGACGACGTTCCTCGGCGCCCACGTGGTGCCGGACGGCGACCCCGCGGCGTACGTCGAGCTGGTCACCGGTCCGATGCTCGACGCCGCCCGGGAGCACGCCCGCTGGATCGACGTCTTCTGCGAGGAAGGTGCCTTCGACGACGACCAGGCGCGCACGATCCTGGCGGCCGGCGAGCGGGCCGGGCTGCGCGGCCGCCTCCATGCCAACCAGCTGACGTTCGGTCCCGGCGTCCGGCTCGCCGCCGAGCTCGGCCTGGTCGCGGTCGACCACTGCACCCACCTCGCCGACGAGGACGTCGACGCGCTGCGCGAGTCGGGCACCATCGCGACCCTGCTCCCCGGAGTGGAGTTCTCGACGAAGCAGCCCTACCCGGACGCCCGCCGCCTGATCGACGCCGGCGTCCGGGTCGCGCTCGCCTCCGACTGCAACCCCGGGTCGTGCTTCACCAGCTCGATCCCGCTGTGCATTGCGCTCGCGGTCCGCGAGATGGGGATGACGCCGGCCGAGGCCCTCCACGCCGCGACGTACGTCGGCGCCCAGGCCCTCGACCGCGACGACGTCGGCGCCCTCACGGTCGGCCGGCGGGCCGACTTCATGCTCCTCGACGCCCCCAGCCACGTGCATCTGGCCTACCGCCCGGGCGTCCCCCTCGTCGCCGGCACCTGGGTCGGCGGCCGGCCGGTCTGAGCCGACGGCCCACCTCAGATGCCGACGGGCCACCTCAGATAGGGCACATACCCGATGTGCGGGCCTACCTCAGACGGCGAGTCTCGTCTCACCAACGAGGAGCTGAGGAGCCCACCATGTACGACAACACCAACCAGCGCGACTACCTGAAGGCCGAGATCGAGTACCGCGCCGGCCGCATCCGGTCCGACATCGCGGGGCGCCGCAAGCGCCGCACGATGACGCTGGCCCGCCGATGGGGCGTGGACGAGACCACGGTCACGGGCCGCTGACCGGCGACCGCGATGGGTGACCGCGCCCTGATGACCCACGGCCGCGCGCTCGGCCCCGGTATTCAGGAGCATCCGACAACAGAACACGAGAGCATGGACGGCGTGGCGACACACACGAGCCGGACCCTGGTCGGACGAGACGCCGAGCTGACGGAGATTGTTTCGTTGCTCGGCGTCTCGTCTGTGTCCGGAGCTACGACGGGCACCGAGCCGCGCGGCGTCGTGCTCCTGTCCGGGGACGCCGGCGTCGGCAAGACGCGGCTCCTCACCGAGCTGCGCGACCTGGCCTTCACCGAGGGGTGGCAGGTCTTCGCCGGCCACTGCCTCGACTTCGGCGACAGTGCGCTGCCCTACCTCCCGTTCTCCGAGGTGCTGGGCCGCCTCGCCGTCGACCTCCCGGACATCGTCGACCAGGTCGCCACCCAGTACCCCGCCCTCGCCCGCCTCCAGCCCGGCCGCCGGGTGATGGGCCAGGAGCGCGCCACCGACGCCAACGGCCCGCTCGACCGCGCGGACCTCTTCGAGGCCGTGCACACCCTCCTCGAGACCGCCGCCGAGAAGGCGCCGCTCCTCCTCGTCATCGAGGACACCCACTGGGCCGACCAGTCGACCCGCGACATGCTCAGCTTCCTCTTCTCCCGCCCGTTCCACGGGCCGGTCGCCGTGGTCGCGTCGTACCGCTCCGACGACCTGCACCGCCGGCACCCGCTGCGCCGCCAGGTCGCCGAGTGGTCGCGGATCCGCGGCGTCGACCGGGTCGCCCTGTCGCCGCTGTCCGACGACGCCGTCCGGGCGCTGATCGCCGAGCTGGTCCCCGAGGGCCTCGCCGAGAAGGAGCTCGTCGACATCGTCGACCGCGCCGAAGGCAACGCGTTCTTCGTCGAGGAGCTCACCAGCGCCGCGTCCGGCCCGAGCCGCTGGGTCCCCGCCGACCTCGCCGACGTGCTCCTCGTCCGTCTCGACCGGCTCGACGACACCGCGCGCCAGGTGGTCCGCGCCGCGAGCGTCTCGGGGCGCAAGGTCTCCCACGACATGCTGGCCGCCGCGTCCGGGCTCGACGCGGGGGCGCTCGACGAGGGCCTGCGCAAGGCGGTCGAGATGAACATCCTCGTCGTCGGCGACGGCAACTACTCCTTCCGGCACGCCCTGCTCGGGGAGGCGGTGTACGACGACCTGCTCCCCGGCGAGCGGGTCCGGCTGCACGCGCAGTACGTCGCCGCGCTCCAGGCCGGCACGGCCCGCGGCACCGCGGCCGAGCTCGCCCGGCACGCCCGGCTCGCGATGGACCTCGACACCGCGCTCAGCGCCAGCGTGCAGGCCGGCGACGAGGCCACCCAGGTCGGCGGCCCCGACGAGGCGGCCTACCACTACCAGCAGGCGCTCGAGCTCCTCGTCGACCGCAGCCGCTCCGCGACCGTCGACCTCGACCTCTCCAAGCTGGTCGTCAGCGCCGCCGAGGCACTCACGGCGAGCGGCGACCCGCAGCGCGCGGTCGCCCTCGTGCAGGAGCAGCTCGACCGGCTGCCGGCCGACACCCCGCCGGCCTGGCGGGCCCGGATGCTGACCGCGCGCGCCACCACGCTGATCCTGATCGACACCGACGAGGACCCCGTCGTCGTCTCGGCGGAGGCGCTGGCGCTGGTCCCCGAGGGCGACAGCGGGCTGCGGGCCCGGGTCCTCAACAACCACGCGCGGGTGCTCTCCGGGATGGGCTACTACGACGAGGCGCAGATCTTCGGCATGGACGCGCTCGCGCTCGCCGAGCGGCTCGACCTCCACGAGCTGGCCTCCGAGGCGATCACGACGCTCAGCGGTCTGAAGAAGGCCGGCCCCAAGGAGGGCCTGCGGGCCGCGCTCACCGACGCCGTCGCCCGCGCGGAGGAGTCCGACGCCGTCAACGCCGAGCTCCGCGGCCGCTTCCTGCTCGGCCGGTCCTTCGAGGACTGGGCGGAGTTCGACGAGTCCGAGGTGTGGTTCCGCAGCGCGATCGACCGGGCCGCGCGGGCCGGCGTGCCGTGGGCGCCGTACGCCTTCGAGTCACGCATCCAGCTCACGTGGATCAAGCTCGTCCGCGGTGAGTGGGACGACGTGCTCGCCCTCACCGACCTGAGCCACGAGTCCGCACCGCCGATCCCCAAGGCCAACGTCGACGCGCTCCGGATGACCGTCGAGCAGGGTCGGGGCGCCGACGTCGGCGCGGCGGCCCGCAAGCTGCGCCGATTCTGGGCGCGCGAGGGTGCGATCGCGATCCACACGGCGTCGCTCGAGATGGTCCAGGCGGGCCGCGCCGGCGACGCCGCCGGCGCGATCCAGGTGTACGACGACGTCGTCGCCGTGCTCAGCCGCACCTGGCACGAGTGGTTCAGCGCCCGGATCCGGCTCGGCGCGGTCACCGTGGCGGCGGTCGCCCGGACGATGCCGACCCTGTCGGCGGCGGAGCGCGCGACGTACGTCGAGCGCGTCGACCGGATCAACGCCGACGGCCACGTGGTGCTGGACCGCTACTCCGACCCGTCCGGGCACTGGGGTCCCGAGGGCCGCGCGTGGATGAAGCGCCTCGACGCCGAGACCCTGCGGGTGCGCTGGCTGGCCGGCATCGACGCGCCGCCGTTCGACGCCCTGGTCGATGCCTGGCGCGACGCGATCGCCCTCTTCGAGGACTTCGGGCACGTGTCCGAGCTCGCCGAGGTGCGCACCGCGCTCGCCGGGATCCTCCGCGCCAGCGGCGACCTGGCCGGCGCCCGCGAGCTCGGTGACCAGGCACGCGAGGTCGCGCACCGGATCGGTGCCCAGCCGATCCTCGACGAGCTGAGGTCGATCGGCACCACGGCGGTCAGGGAGGGCTCGGCGCCCGACGCGCTGACGCCCCGGGAGCGGGAGATCCTGGCCCTGGTGGCCGAGGGCCGCTCCAACGGCGAGATCGGCAAGCAGCTCTTCATCAGCGCCAAGACCGTCTCGGTGCACGTCTCCAACATCCTCGGCAAGCTCGACGCCGTCGGCCGCACCGAGGCCGCGGCGATCGCGCGCCGCCGCGGCCTCATCGACTGACCACCGGTTCAGGCGCAGCAGGTCGCATCGCCGGCGATGCTCTCGACCTGGCTGTCGGCGAGCACCGTGTAGACCTCCCACTGCTCGCCGTTCGGGGTGCCCTGGACCCAGAACTTGTCCTGCTTGGCGTAGCAGCAGGTCGTGCCGCGCTCGTCGACCGACGCGAGGCCGGCGGCCGCGAGCCGGGTCTGCTCGGCGTCGACGGTGTCGGTGTCGGCCACCTCGACGCCGAGGTGGTTGAGCGAGCCGCCCTGGCCGGGGTTCTCGATCAGCACCAGCTTGAGCGGCGGCTCGGCGACCGCGAAGTTCGCGTAGCCGGGCCGGATCTTGGCCGGCTCGGTGGCGAAGATCTGGGAGTAGAAGGCGATCGAGGCGTCGAGGTCGTCGACGTTGAGCGCCAGCTGCACGCGGGACATGGGTCCTCCTGAGGAATAGATGAACTTCTATGTCTCGAAGGTCGCACAAGACATTGATATTTGTCAATATCGACGTATGTCGAAGTCTGTCCGTGAGCGCACGCCGGTCCCGGCCGTCGCCGGCTGCTCTCGCTGGTCGCGTCCCACGCCGACGGCGGCGGGAAGTATTCGTCGGGGGATCGTGGAACCGGACGGAGCGCTCCAGACTCAGTAGAGACATGAGCGTGGAGCAGCACGGCCCCCGGGTGCCGGCGTGGGAGAGCGCCTACTGCGACTACTTCCACGCCCGGCAGCGCGGGTTCATGCGCACGTCGTACGCGATCCTCGGGAGCTGGCCCGCGGCCGAGGACGCCACCCAGACGACCTTCACCCAGCTGTACGTGCACTGGCCGCGGATCCGGCCCGGTGGCCTGGACGCCTACGCGCGACGGATCCTGGTCAACACCTGCTTCAGCGCGGTGAGGTCGCGCAGGCGCGAGCTCGTCGTCGAGGAGGTGCCCGAGGCCAGCGAGCCCCCGCCCGCGCACGACCAGCGGCTCGACCTGTTCGACGCGCTGCGCACCCTCTCGCCCCGTGACCGTGCGGTGCTCGCACTCCGCTTCCTCGACGACCTGCCCGTGGCCGAGGTGGCCGCGGTCCTGCGCCTCCCCGAGGGCACCGTCAAGAGCCAGACCTCGCGCGCCCTGGACCGTCTCCAGGCCGTCCTCGCCACTCCCCAGGAGACCAGTCATGACCATTGAGCAGCAGCTGCGCGACCAGCTCGACCGCGCGACCCGGGACGTCCCCACGGCGCCCCACCTCGCCACCTCCCTCAGTCGAGGTCGCACCCGGCGCCGACAGCGCAACGGCCTCGTCGCGGGCGCCGGCCTGGTCGCAGGTACGGCGGCCGCAGCGCTGGTGCTCGTCGCGGCGCTCGGAGGGATCTCCCACGACGCAGGCACCACGGTCGCCACCGACCCGACGTCCGGTGCGCCGGCCGCGGACGACGGCAGCTTCGTGAGCGGCACCGACGTCGACGAGATGCTCGAGGCGGTCGTCGCCCGACACCTGCCGAGCCTGGGCCGCGCCGACGACGTCTACCCGAGCGACTGGGACCACGACGGGCCGATGCCCGACGCCGACCACGCCGACGCGACCGACTGGCAGGCCGTCTACACCGTGAGCCCGCGCGACCAGCTCCTCGTCATCATGGCCTACCCGAAGCCGGGTGAGGACGTGGTCCCCGGGGTGATCGCCGACGACAGCTACCAGGACGACGAGGGCCACTTCACGTTCTACTCGTCGTACGTGTCCGACTCGGGCTTCACGGTCAACGCGCTCGAGACCGTCGCCGCGACGTCGTTGCAGCAGGCCGTCGCCGAGCGGGTGTTCTCCGGTCAGGACCTGCGTCCGCTGGTGACCGACCCCGAGCTCACCTTCCCGTTCCCCGCGTCGCGGCAGTGAGGAGAGGCCCGGCAGACTCCTCCGGGTGAGCGACCTCGACCCAGCCTTCCGCTGCTCCCGTGTCGACCCGGTCGACCCCGAGCCGATGGCGGGCACCGCACCGACCGACGCCGCGTGGCTCTTCGTGGAGCACGCCGGGCCGTGGGGCCGCCAGGCGGTCGCGGAGAGCAAGCTGCCCGACGCGGTGCGCGAGCACCTGGCCGGCCTGGACGGCGTCCGGGTCCAGCTCATCCGCCGACACGGCGGCGAGTCCGGCCCCGGCGTGCGGGTGTTCTCGGCGACCCTCGGTCCCACGCCCGTCGTCCGGACCGCGGTCCTCGGCGACGTCACCGAGCTGCTGGGCCCGATCGCCTGGGAGGCGCACGACGAGCCGCTCTGGTTCGTCTGCACCAACGGCCGGCGTGACGTCTGCTGCGCCGAGGTCGGCCGGCCGGTGGCGGCCGCGCTCGCCGCACGGTGGCCCGAGGAGACGTGGGAGACCACGCACCTCGGCGGGCACCGGTTCTCCGGCACCCTGCTCGCGCTGCCGAGCGGCATCGCCCTCGGCCGGCTCGACGCCGAGACCGCCGTACGCGCGGTCACCGACCTCGAGGCCGGGCGGCTCCCGGTCGCGCACGCCCGCGGCCGCGCCGGGGCCACGGGTGCCGCGCAGGTCGCCGAGCTGCACCTGCGCACCGAGCTCGACCTGACCGGCAGCGCCGACGTCACCGTCCTGGCCGTGGGGGCCGGCGAGGTGGTCCTCGATGCCCGCGGCGAGCGGTACCACGTCCGCGTCGAGGAGTCGGTGGGCGAGCCGCGCCGGCAGAGCTGCGCGGATCTGAAGACCAAGCCCTCGACGGTGTACGTAGTTGGCGCCTGGGTACATGATCGGCACATCAGCACCCCGATCCAGGAGGACGCATGGCACCCGAAGAGCCCCTGAACGACGACGACATGACGACCGGCCCCGGCGGCGACGTGCCCACCGGCTCCGGCGGTGACGCCGACGGCACCGACGGCGACGCGACCGACACGACCGACGGCGACGCCTCGGACGGTGACGGCACCGACGGTGGCGACAGCGACGGCACCGACGGCGACGCGACCGACACGGTCGACGGCGACGCCTCGGACGGTGACGGCACCGACGGTGGCGACAGCGACGGCACCGACGGCTGAGTGTCCGCACTCGACCTGCTCAGCGGTGACGCCCAGACCTTCCTCGGCAAGGTCTGGGCGTCCCGCGTGCACCTCCACCGCACCGACCCGGCAGACCTGGTCGGGCTGCTCTCGCTCGACGACGTCGACGAGCTGCTGACCTCGACCGCGATCCGCACCCCGTCGATCCGGGTCGCCCGGGACGGCACGGTCCTTCCCGAGTCGGCGTACACCCGCAGCGCCACGCTGGCCGGCAAGCCCCTCACCGGGCTGGTCGACGCTCGCAAGGCCCTGGCGCTCTTCGACGGCGGCGCGACCGTCGTCTTCCAGGGCCTGCACCGCTACTGGCCGCCGCTCACCCGGCTGATCGCCGAGCTGGAGCTCGAGCTCGGTCACCCGTGCCAGGCCAACGCCTACCTCACGCCACCGGGTGCGCAGGGGTTCGCGGTGCACTCCGACTCCCACGACGTGTTCGTCTTCCAGACCGCCGGCTCCAAGCTCTGGGAGGTGCACGGCGAGGACGGTCCCGAGGACGTGCTGCTCGAGCCCGGGCTCTCGATGTACCTGCCGACCGGCACGCCCCACGCCGCCCGCGCGCAGGAGACGGTCTCGCTCCACGTCACCCTCGGCATCAACCAGCTCACCTGGCGCGGCCTCCTCGAGCGCACCGTCGCGCCGGCGCTCGCCACCGTCCCCGACGACCACCTCCCGGCCGGCTACCTCGACGATCCCGCCGTGCTCGCCGGTGCGCTCGCCGACCGGCTCGAGGCGTTGGCCGACGAGGTACGCCGTACCGATGCGACCACCGCCGTGGAGACCGAGATCCGCCGGTTCCTCACCTCGCGCCCGCCGCGCCTGTCCGGCGGACTGCACGACGTCCTGGCCGTCGACGCCATCACCGACACGACCCCGTTGCGTCGGCGACCGGGCCACCCCTGTGTGCTGCTCGACCGCGGCGAGAGGGTCGAGGTGCTGCTCGGCGACCGCACGATGACCGTGCCCGCCTGGATCCGCCCGGCGCTCGACGCCGTCCGCAGCCGTGGCGACCTGACGCCGGCCGACCTCCCTCTCGACGAGCAGAGCCGGCTGGTGCTCTGTCGGCGCCTGATCCGGGAAGGGCTGCTCGAGGTCGTCCGATGACCGCGGCCGACCCGGCGTTCCGGTGCGCCGCGGCGAGCCTGCTGCGCGACGAGCCCGTCGCCGGCACCGCCACCCACGTCCGCACCTGGCTGGTGCTCGAGCACACCGGGCCCTGGGGCAACGACGCCCTGCTCGACGCACGCCTGCCCGAGGGACTCGGCGCCGAGCTCAAGAAGCGGGCGCGGACCCACCGGGCCAAGGTGCTGCTGGTCCGGCGCTTCAGCTCGAAACCCGCCGGCGCCGGCGTCCGCGTGTTCGCGGCGTACGCCGACCCGGTGCGGCCGCGCATCGAGTCCGCGACGCTGTCCGACCCGCGCGAGGTGCTCGACGTCGACCTCGGTGCCCTGCGCGCCGGCGGTTCCTCGGGCCTCGCGGCACACGACGGCTCCCTCTTCTGCGTCTGCACCAACGGGCGCCACGACGTGTGCTGCGCCGAGAAGGGACGACCGGTCGCCAAGGCGCTGGACCAGGCCCACCCCGAGGAGACCTGGGAGGTCTCGCACATCGGCGGGGACCGCTTCGCCGCCAACATGGTGGTGCTCCCGCACGGTCTCTACTACGGCCGGCTCGACCCGGCGTCGGCGATCTCGGTCGCGGGCTCGCACCTCGCCGGAGAGCTCGACCTCGACCACCTCCGCGGCCGCGCGTCGCACCCGATGGCGGTCCAGGCCGCCGAGATCTTCCTGCGCCGCGACCTCGGCGCGACGCGGGAGGACGCGGTCCTGCTGGACCGTCGCTCGGCCGGCGACGGCCTCACGTCCGCCACGTTCACGGTCGCCGGCGCGGCGTACGACGTCGTCGTGCGCAGCACCACCGACCCCGCGACCGCCACGCAGCTCACCTGCAAGGCGCTCCGCCCCAACCCGGTGCCCACGCACGAGCTGGTGTCGGTCAGCCGCCGGTCCTGACCGCGGCCGGCTGTCAGGCGGATGCGATCGCCCGGCCGTCTGTTTCGCCGGAGTGCTGGCGGGTACCGGCCCCAGCGACATGGACAGCGATGAGAGGGGCCGGGTGTGACCGCCGACCTCGTCTATCTCGTCGCCGGGGCGAGTCTCCTGCTCGCCATCGTGCTGCCGGCGCTGCTCGATCGGTGGGCGATCTCCGCCCCCATGGTGCTGGTGGCGGTCGGCATCGCGGTGGGGTTCACCTCGCTGCCGGACGGGCTGCCGCTGGACCCGCAGACCAACCGTGCCGCGATCGAGCACGTCACCGAGCTCGCCGTCCTGGTGGCGCTGATGGGCGTCGGCCTGGCGCTCGACCGCCCGCTGTCGCTGCGCCGGCGCGCGTCGTGGGCCCGGTGGGGGACGACCTGGCGACTGCTCGGCATCACGATGCCGCTCTGCATCGGCGCGGTGGCCCTGCTCGCGTGGGGGGCGGGCGTGGCCCCGGCCGCCGCCCTTCTCCTCGGGGCCGTGCTCGCTCCGACCGACCCGGTGCTGGCCTCGGACGTCCAGGTGGCGGGTCCGGAGACCGGGGACCACGAGGTCGACGAGTCCGACGAGCTCCGGTTCGCGCTCACCTCGGAGGCCGGGCTCAACGACGGGCTGGCCTTCCCGTTCGTGTACGCCGCGATCCTGCTGGCGACCGAGGGCGCGGTGCAGAACTGGGCGCTCGAGTGGGTGGGCTTCTACCTGATCGGCAAGATCGTCCTCGGCGTGCTGGCGGGCATCGTCGTCGGGCGGGTGCTGTCCTACGTGGCCTTCCGCTCGGCCAACCCGTCCCTGCGGGTCGCCGAGCGGGGCGAGTCGCTCATGGCGCTCGCCGCCCTCGTCTCGGCGTACGGCGTCGGCGAGGTGATCGGCGGCTACGGCTTCCTGTCGGTGTTCGTCTGTGCGATGACGTTCCGCTCCGCCGAGCGCTCCCACGACTACCACGCCGCCATGCACCAGGTGGCCGAGCGGCTGGAGCGGCTGCTGACGCTCTTCGTGCTGCTGGTCCTCGGCATCGCGCTCTCCCGCGGCCTGCTGGCCAGCCTGGACTGGCGCGGCGTCACGATCGGGCTCGCGCTGATCTTCGTGGTGCGGCCGGTCGCCGGCCTGGTCGCCCTGTCGCCGCGGCTGTTCGGAGGGTCGCGGCTGACCGGCCGCCAGCACTGGGCCGCTGCGTTCTTCGGGGTCCGCGGCGTCGGCTCGATCTTCTACCTGGCCTACGCCGCGGGCGAGGCGGACGAGCTGGGCACCGACTGGCTGTGGTCGACGGTGGCGTTCACCGTCGTGGCCTCGGTCCTGGTGCACGGCGCCCTCGCCTCGCCCGTGCTGCGGCGCGTCGACGAGGAGCCCGCGCCCGGCTGACGGCCACCGGCCGCTGCTGGTGCAGAGCGCGGACTTCGACCGCAGCGCCCCGCCGCACGCCTCCGCGAAGGGCGCCTTCGCCGGGCCGCGTCCTCGCGCCGACCTGACCCTTGTAACGCGGGGTTAGGACCACTAGGAACCCGTTAGAACGGGGTCACCAGAGGTCCTAACCCCGCGTTACAGCCGCGGGCGGAGCTGCGGGGAGACACCCCTATTGACGTCTGTTCAATAACGGGCGTAGCGTCGCCGCCATGGCCACCCTCGATGACGTGAGCGAGCTGACCGCCGAGCGGTTCCGGCGGATGAGCCCCGGCAACGGCCCGAAGCTCCCGCCGGTGGACCTGACCGGGCTCCCGCCCGGACCGAGCTGGCCGGTGCTGATCCAGACGGCGTGCCTGCTGCGGTTCCGGCACTGGTTCCACCCCTACCTGCGCCGCACGTACGGCGACGTCTTCACCGTGCGGATCGCCCCGGGCGGCCGGCCGTTGGTCTTCTTCACCCGGCCCGAGCACGCCAAGGAGATCTTCGCCGGCGACCCCGAGGTCTTCCACGCCGGCAAGGCCAACGGGATCCTGGGTCCGATCATGGGCGAGCACTCCCTGCTGCTCCAGGACTCCGGCGAGCACAAGCGCGCCCGCAAGCTGCTGATGCCGGCGTTCAACGGGCACGCCCTGAGGGAGTACCAGGCGCTGGTGACCGAGGTGGCGAAGGCCGAGGTCGCCGACTGGCGCACCGGCGAGGAGTTCCGCTCCCTCGACCGGATGAACGCGCTCACCCTCGAGGTGATCCTGCGCGTCGTCTTCGGCGTCACCGACGAGAAGCGGTTGGCCGCGCTGCGGCCGCGGGTCAACAGGACCGTCAACATCAGCCCGGTGGTGCTGCTCGGCTGGGGCTACCCGAAGCTGCAGAAGTTCGGGCCCTGGAAGCGGACCGTCGACAACCAGGGCGAGCTCGACGAGCTGATGTACGCCGAGATCCGCGAGCGGCGCTCGGCCTCCGACCTCGCCGAGCGCACCGACGTGCTGTCGAAGCTCATCGTCCAGGGCGAGGCGGGGGACCAGCTGACCGACACCGAGCTGCGCGACCAGCTCGTCACCCTCCTGCTCGCCGGCCACGAGACGACCGCGACCGCGCTGGCGTGGGCGCTCTACGAGGCGGGCCGCGACCCCGAGCTGCTGGCCCGCTGCCGGACCGCCGCGACCGAGGGCGACGACGACTTCCTGGACGCGGTGATGAAGGAGTCGATGCGGCTGCACCCGGTGATCCCGATGGTGGTGCGCACGCTGATGAAGCCGGCCACCATCGCGGGCTACGACCTGCCGCAGGGCACCACGGTCGGGCCGTCGATCATCCTGGCCCACCAGCGCGAGGACAACCACGAGGACCCGTGGGCGTTCCGGCCCGAGCGCTTCCTCGGCCACAACCCGCCCACCAACACGTGGATCCCGTTCGGGGGCGGCGTGCGCCGCTGCATCGGTGCCGGCTTCGCGCTGATGGAGGGCGTCGCGGTGCTGCGCGAGGTGTTCGCGGCGTACGACGTCACGACGGTCGGCGACGACGAGCCGAAGGTCCGCAACATCACCAGCGTGCCGCGCAACGGCGCCCGGATCCGGGTCACGGCCCGATAAATCCGGTCGCGGAGCGCGCGCTCCGCTGCGACGATCCTCCCTTGTGATCGACCGCCTCAAGGCACTTCGCCTGGACACCACCCCGCTGCGGACGTCGCGCGACTTCCGGCTGCTGTTCCTGGCGGGCACGGTCTTCTACTTCGGCGCGATGGTCAGCTACGTCGCGATCCCCTACCAGGTCTACACCCTGACCGGCTCCAACTTCGCGGTCGGCGCGATCGGCCTGGTCGAGCTGGTGCCGCTCGTCGTCTTCGGCCTGTACGGCGGTGCGCTGGCCGACCACGTCGACCGGCGCAAGCTGCTGATCTCCACGGGCATCGCGCAGGCCGCGTTCACCGCCGTGCTCGCCGGGAACGCGTTCCGCGACGACCCGAACCTGGTGGTGATCTTCGTGGCCTCGGCGTTCCTGGCCGCGAGCTCGTCACTGCAGCGGCCGTCCCGCGAGGCACTGATGCCGCGGACCGTGACCCACGACCAGATCCCCGCCGCCAACGCACTGACGAGCCTCGGCGTCCAGCTCGGCGTGCTGGTCGGCCCGGCGGTCGGCGGCCTGCTCGTGGCGTACGTCGGGATCGGCTGGTGCTTCCTCATCGACATCGGCGGCCTCGGGATCGCGACCTTCCTCTTCGTCCTGATGCGGCCCTACCCGCACCGCTCCGAGACCACGCCGCCGAGCCTGGCCGGCATCGGGCAGGGGCTCACCTACGCGTTCCGGCGCCGCGACCTGCTCGGCACCTACCTGGTCGACATCGCGGCGATGTTCCTGGCCATGCCGGTGGTGCTCTTCCCGGCCGTCGCCGAGGAGGTCTTCGGCCAGCCGCAGGTGCTCGGCCTGCTCTACTCCGCCGAGACCGTCGGCGCGCTGGTGGCCACCGCGCTCAGCGGCTGGACCAGCCGCATCCACCACCACGGCCGGGCGATCGTGATCGCGGCCGCGGCGTACGGCGGCTTCGTCGCCCTGGCCGGGCTGATGCCGTCGATCTGGCTGATGGCGGTCTGCTTCGCGTTGTCCGGGTCGGCCGACATGATCTCGGGCGTCTTCCGCGGCACGATCTGGAGCCAGACGATCCCCGAGAACATGCGTGGCCGGCTGGCCGGCATCGAGATGCTGTCCTACTCGATCGGACCGCTCGGCGGCCAGGTCCGCGCCGGCATCACCGCCGACCTCTGGTCGGTGCGCGGCGCCATCACCAGCGGTGGGCTCGCGTGCGTCGCGGGCGTCACGATCACGGCCGCCTGCCTGCGCGACTTCTGGACCTACGACAACCGCACCGACGAGTACGCGATCGCGGAGCGGGAGACCCGGGCGGCAGCCGGCGGGAGCTGATGCGGATTCGGAAACCTCGCCGACGGGTACGATGGTGGTCACAAGGCAACCGTCGAGTGTCTCTCGGCCGGTGATCAGCAACCATCAGGTGCCTCGACCGAAGGCACTCCATGCAGCGTCGTACCCGTCAGATCTCCACTCGGACCCGAATCGCTGGTGTGGCTCTCGGGACCTGCGCGCTTCTCCTGGTGGGCCCGCTCGGGGCAGCGCCGAACGCGAGCGCCGCCGCACCGGCGGTGGCGCGGGCGGCCACGTTCGTGGACCTCGGCACCGCGGCGTCGTACTCCGTGCTGGCCGGCACCGGCGTCACCAACACCGGTGCCGCCACGGTCCTGGCAGGCGACCTGGGACTCAGCCCGTCGGGTGTGATCGCGGGCTTCCCGCCGGGCACGACCAACGGCACGATCCACGACAAGGACGCCGCCGCCGAGCAGGCGCAGGCCGACCGGCAGCAGGCGTACGACGACGCCGCCGGCCAGACGAGCACCGGTGCCTTCGCCGGTGACCAGGCCGGCGCGGTCTTCAAGCCCGGCGTCTACACCAGCAGCGCGGCCGTCACGAACACCGGCACCCTGACCCTGGACGCCGACGGCGACCCGAACGCGGTCTTCGTCTTCCAGGTCGGCGCGGCGTTCAGCACCGCAGCCGCCAGCAAGATCGTGCTGACCGACGGCGCGCTCGCCAACAACGTCTACTGGCAGGTGCTCGGCGCGGTGTCCTTCGGCGCCGGCGCCAAGGCCGTCGGCACCTTCCTCGGTGCGGGCGCGATCTCGTTCGGCGAGGGCGCCTCGATCAAGGGCCGCGCGCTCACCCCGAGCACCGTCGGGCTGGCGAACAGTCCCTTCGCCATCTCCAAGGACGACCTGACCGCTCCGGTCGTCACCATCGACGGCGGAGCGACCCGCTCGACCGACGACACGACGCCGACGATCTCGGGCACGACCGACGAGCCGGCGGGCGGTTCGGTGGACGTCACGGTCGCCGGGCAGACGCTGACCTCGGTCATCGGCACCGGCGGCACCTGGGCTGTCGGTGCAACCACCCTCGCCGAGGGCTCGCACGACGTCGTCGCCTCGGTCACCGATCCGTCCCAGAACACCGGCACCGCCCAGCAGGTGCTCACCGTCGACGTGACGGCACCCGGCGTGACGATCAACGGGGGCCCGCAGCGCTCGACGAAGGACGAGACGCCGGCGATCTCCGGCACCAGCGACGAGCCGGCCGGCAGCACCGTGACCGTCGCGGTGGCCGACCAGACCCTCACCACGACGACCGTCGAGGGCGGCGCCTGGTTGGTCACGGCCGCCACGCTCTCGGAGAGCTCCCACCAGGTCGTGGCCTCGGTCGACGACCCCGCCGGCAACACCGGTACGGCGACCCAGGTCCTCACCGTGGACGTCACGGTGCCGGTCGTGACGATCGACGGCGGCGCCACCCGGTCGACCAACGACACCTCGCCGTGGACCTACGGGACGACCGCCGAGAAGGCCGGCACGATCGTGCACGTCAGCATCGGTGGCCAGGACCTGACCGCGACCGTGCACCCCGGTGGCACCTGGGGAGTGAGTGCGGCCGACCTGAAGGCCGGTCGCTACCAGGTCGTCGCCTCCGTGACCGACGCGGCGAACAACCGCGGCTCCGCCACCCAGATGCTCACCGTCGGCAACCCGGGTCCGGCCGACCAGCGCTACCAGCCCGACGCCGCGATCCGGGTGAAGAAGGGCGACTTCGTGGGCGTCGGCTCCTACGGCGCCGGCCAGCGCGTCGTCGACGACCTCGGCAAGCGTGCCCGGACGGCCGTCTTCGAGGTGCGCCTGACCAATCGCGGTGACGCCGCCGACGCGATGACCCTGCACGGCACCGCGAAGAGCGCGGCGTTCGGGGTCACCTACCTGGTGGGCGGCCGCGACGTCACCCGCGCGGTCACGGCCGGCACCTACGAGACCGGCAACCTGGCGCCCGGGAAGTCGGTCCTGATGACCGTCAAGGTCACCCGGACCAAGGCGGCCAAGGCGGGAGCCCAACGGACCTTCCAGGTCCGCACCGTCTCCGCGCACGCGTCGACCAAGCACGACAAGGTCACAGCCGTCGTACGCCGCTGACTCCACGGTCGAGATCTGGCTGGCCGTCGACGGCCACGAGTCGGCGGTCCGCCTCGCCTGGGGGGCCTCAGCGGATGGTGCCGACCCCGGGGATCAGCGGGAGGTCGAGCGCGGTGACCCAGCCGGGTGGCAGGTCGTTGACGGCGGGCACGGCGTTCAGCGCGCGCAGCCCGGTCGCCAGGCAGCCGGCGACGGCCGGGGCGCGGCCGGAGCCGTCGGTGAACCGGAACGCCGTCTCCTGGCTGATCGACGGCGAGCCCTCGATGTCGACGCGATAGACGTCGTCGGCGGAGCCGGCGGGCCAGTCGGGGGCGGCGTCGAGACCGATCCGGTTCACGTGCTCGAGCGAGATCACCTCGCGGCCCTGGAAGATCCCGTTGATCGTGAAGCGGATCGCCGCGACCGTGCCGGCCTCGATGACCCCCTTGGCCGTCGTGCGGTCCTCCGGGGTCACCCACTTCTCCCAGGTGGTGGTGATGTCGTCGAGCTCGATGCCGGCGGCGTGCGCGATCATCGGCACGGTCGCGCCCCACGCCATGATCAACAGGTCGGGGATCTCGAGCAGCGGCGTGAACTCGGGCGGTCGCCCGATGCCCATCTCGTCCTCGTAGTCGCCCTCGTAGTCGGTGTAGTCGAGCAGCTCGGAGGCGCGCACCGATGTGACCTCGCCGCAGAGGCCCATCAGCGTCAGCGGGAAGAGGTCGTTGGCGAAGCCCGGGTCGATACCGGTGGTGAAGCAGGAGGCCCCGCCGTCCGCGCAGGCCTCGGTGATCGGGTCGATCCAGTTCGGCGGGTTCTGCTTCATCTGTGGCCACACCCAGGGCGTCATCGCGGTCGAGCAGACGTCGATGCCCGCGCGCAGGAACGCCGACATCACCCGGATGTTGTCGTCCGCGTGCTGCGCGGTCGGGCCGTAGTGCACCAGCGCGTCGGGGCGCAGCGCGATCAGGTCCTCGACCGAGGTGGTCGCGACGATCCCGGTGGGGGAGTCGAGGCCGCAGAGCTCGGCCACGTCCTTGCCCGCGCGCTCGGAGCGTGAGACCCCGACGCCGACCAGCTCGAAGACCGGGTGCTCGAGGATCTCCGCGATCACCATCGACCCCACGACGCCGGTGCCCCAGACGACCACGCGCTTCCTGTCCATCACAGCTCCTCCATCGCGATAGTCCCTGACGTTCTCGGGGTCGGGCGGCGGGTTCGACCCCCGAAACGTCAGGGACTACCGGAAATAAGTCGGTCTACCGGTCGAAGGCGGCCCGGACCCGCGCCTCGGTGAGGCCGTAGTCCTTGAGCGTGTAGGTGTGCGAGGGCTTCGCCTTGCCCTGCTTGGACTCCTGGTCGACCGCCTCGATCGCCGCCTGCACCTCGGGGGTCCAGTCGAGCCCGAACTGGTCGTAGACCCGCCGGGTCACGCCGAGCGGGTCGGTCACCAGGTCCTCGAAGGCCACGTCGACGAACTGGCTCTGGTCGTACGCCGGCCGCGCGTCGTGGAAGGCGTGGAAGGCGCGCGACCACAGGTCGAGCTGGGTGTGGCCGATGACGCCGCCGACGTACGTCGAGCTGTGGCCGGCCGTGGTCTCGGCCGAGAGCGAGCACGACGACGCGATGCAGGTGACCGGGTCGCGGTGCGTGTAGACGATCAGCGCGTCGGGGTAGACGGTCATCAGCGCGTCGAGCGCGGTCATGTGCGACGGGTTCTTGAGCACCCAGCGCTTCTCCTGGTCGTTGAGGCCGACCAGCTGGAGGTTCTCCTTGTGCCGCGCGTAGGCGTCCGTCCAGTCCTGCCGCTTCAGCCACTCGGTGTAGCGCGGCAGGTTGGCCAGCGACTCGTAGGAGTTGGACTTGCCGGTCTGGCGCAGCAGCCGCCAGCACTCCTCCACGGTGGTGGCATCCATGTAGTGGATGCCCATGAACTCCGGGCTCTCGACGTGGTGCGCCGAGAACGCCTGCTGCATGGCGGTGAAGATCGGGTCGGTGTCCCACGTCTCGCGCGGCGGCCGCGGCTGCGGGTACTGGGTCAGCCACATCTCCAGGCCCTGGGCGCGCGGGTCGGCGTGCAGGTAGCGGTGCAGCGCGGTGGTGCCGGTGCGCGGCAGGCCCATCAGGAAGACCGGCCGCTCGATCGGGACGTCGCGATGCTCCGGGTGGGCGGCGAACTGCGCCTGGGTGAGGAGTACGCCGACCAGCGCCGACTTCACCTCGGAGCGCTGGAAGTAGTTGCCCCGCGGCGTCAGCCCGGCCTCCGGGGATGCGAGGTCCTCGACCAGGACCCGCAGCCCCTCCTCGTGGGCGGTGCCCCCGAAGTCACTCATCCCGGTGGTGCGGACGGCGGCCGCGACGATGTCGTCGTACGTCCCGAGGTCGGGCCGCTCGCGCACCATGATGTTGTCCGACATGGTCAGCTGTGGAACTCGCCGCAGTCGACGGTCAGCATCTGACCCGTGACCGCGGAGGCCAGGTCGCTGGCGAGGAAGAGCGTCGCGCGGGCGACCTCCTCCGAGGACGCGAGCCGCTTGAGATCGGTCGGCGCCGCCTTCTCGGCGTACACCTCCTCGTGCGTCTTGTTCTCGACGGCACCCAGGAAGTCGAAGTAGCCGCGGTTGACGTCCTCGTAGATGTACGACGGGGCCACGCTGTTGACCCGGATGCCGCGCGGGCCGAGCTCGGTCGCGAGCGAGGAGGCGAGGTGCTCGAGCGCGCCCTTGGAGAGCTTGTAGCCGGCGTACTCCGGCTGCGAGGAGAAGGAGACGCAGGAGTTGAGCATGATGATCGAGCCCTTGGTCTCCGAGAGCGCGTCGGCGAACAGCGCCGAGAGCCGCAGCGGCGCGAACACGTTGGTCTCGTTGACCTTCGCGAGCTTGTGCGGGCTGATCTGGGTGATCGGGTCCATCGGCGGGATCGTGAACGCGTTGTTGATGACGCAGTCGACGCGGCCGAACGCCTCGAGGGTCTTGTCGCGCAGGTTCACGCGGGAGTCCTCGTCGGTCACGTCGGTGACCACGCTGACGACCTTGACGCCGTGGCCCTCGAGCTCCGCCTGGAGCTCGAGCAGCCGCGACTCGGTGCGGCTGGCGATCACCAGGTCCGCGCCCATCTTGGCGGCCTCCTCGGCCAGCGACCGGCCGAGACCGGGACCGATGCCGGAGATGACGACGACCTTCCCCTTCAGCAGGGGTACGGCGGTGTAGCGCTCCTCGATCGAGGTGTCGTGGGCCTCGGCGTAACCGAGCTCGCTCAACCCAGTCTCGTCTTTCAACTCAGCATCCTTCGGGCAACGGAGCGCTGCCGGGCGGCGATCCGCTCGGCGTACTCCTCGGTGGTGATGGGGGTGAAGTGCGGGAGCCTCTCGGGGACGTCGGCGAGCAGGACGTGCTCGACGACCGGACCGTCCTCGGGGCCGAGGTCGCGCTCGAGCCGCTGCCAGCGCAGCATGATCGCACCGGTGCGGTGGCCGGTGCACTCGAGCCAGTTGGCGATGCCGGGGTTGCCCTCCGAGATCACGAAGCGCATCTTGCCGTCGGGGTCGGTGACCGCCTGGGCCTTGGTCAGCGAGGTCTGGTGGGTCTCGTAGTCGGTCGACGCGTACCAGTCCGAGCCGATCTGGATCGCCTGGTAGGAGCAGTCGGTGCACTCCGGCACGGTGACGATCAGCGCCTCGTCGTCCTCGAGCGCGTAGTGGCCGATCGAGGAGCGCTGCGACGACAGGCCGCCCGGCGTGGACTGCGGCGCGGTCGGTTGGTTGACCGGCTCCTGGTACTGGAAGAACTGGGGGAAGGCGAACCAGGTCTGGATCGACCCGGTGAGCAGCTTGGCGGCCACCTCGTACTTCTTGGCGAGGCGGTCGCGGCTCAGTGGGGTGGCCGGCTTGCCGACCGTGTCGGTGCGCTCGATCCAGAGCTGGCCGCGCTCCTCGGTGTCCCAGTCGTTGAAGACCTCGCGCACGATCATCGTCTTCGCGCCGGGCTCGGCGACGTAGGTGAACTCGAAGGAGCCGTCGGGTCGGATGTCGAGCTCGCGGTCGTCGAACGCCATCAGCGACGTCGCGGCCGAGTCGGCCGTGTAGGCACCGCCCATGACCTGGAAGGACAGGTCGGCGCTGGTGCCGCGCCGGCCGCGCACGACGTACTCGACGCCCTCCTTGAGGTAGGCGTTGAAGTAGATGGCGTCCGGGTTGTCGAGGCCCTGCCGCGAGAACTGGTGCGTGGGGTTGATGAAGAGCGGGCGCTCGAGGTCGTGGTCGAAGGCCATCTGCATCGCCATCCGGATCCGGCCGGACAGGTAGTCGTAGCCCTCCAGCAGGTCCTGCTCGGTGCGGATGAAGGGCGCGTTCGCGATCAGCTCCTCGGCCTCCGCGATCGCGTCCTGGAGCGGCTTGGTCAGGCCGGAGGACTGGCTCATTAGCTTGCCTTCGCGATGATCTGCTCGGCGTACCGCTCGAGGTGCTCGATCTTCTTCTCGAGCGGCTCGGTGTCGGGGCCCTTGATGTAGGGCACCCGGAAGCCGACGATGCAGTCGGTGACGCCCTTGTCCTCGAGGCGCTTGATGCCGTCGAGGTCGTAGGCGTCGTACGAGATCACGTGCACCTCGAAGTCGTCGCGGGTGTCGCCCTCCTCCTTGCGGATCTCGGCTAGGCGGGCCAGCAGCCGGTCCAGCTCCTCACCGTCGCCGCCGGCGTGCATCCAGCCGTCGCCCTTGAGGACGGCGCGGCGCAGCGCGTTGTCGACGTGGCCGCCGACCAGCAGCGGGATCTTCTCCGTCGCTCCGGGGACCTGCTTGAGCTCGTCGATCTGGTAGAACTCGCCGTCGTAGCCGAAGAACTCCCCGGTCGTCAGGCCGCGCAGGATGTCCATGCACTCGTCCATCCGCTTGCCGCGCTTCGCCCAGTCCACCTGGAGGTTGGCGAAGTCCTCGGGCCAGGGCGAGATGCCGACGCCGAGCCCGAGCCGGTTGTTCGAGAGGAACGCCAGCGACGACGCCTGCTTGGCGACCAGCACCGGCGGGCGCACCGGCAGCTTCAGCACGAACGGCGTGAGGCGCAGGGTCGTGGTGTGGGCGAAGAGGTGCGCGCACAGCACCATCGTCTCGATGAACTCCTTGCCGTCGAGGAACTCCCGGTCGCCGGTGTCGGTGTAGGGGTACTTCGAGTCGGAGTTCTTCGGGTAGATCAGGCTGTCGGCGACCGTCATCGACGTGTAGCCGGCCTGCTCCGCGGCCTGGGCCAGGGGGGCGTAGTACGTCGCCTGGGTCATGGCCTCGGCGTAGGTGAATCGCATGGGCCACACACTAGAACGTGTTCCAGTTGTGTGCCAGAGTTGGGCCGTGACCGACCAGTTGCCGCAGCGCCACGTGGACCGGCTCGACATCGAGGACGTCCTGATCCGCTACACCCGGGCGATCGACACCGGCGAGTGGGACGAGCTGGACGACGTCTTCACGCCCGACGCCGAGATCGACTACACGGAGTCCGGCGGGATCGCGGCCACCTATCCGACGATCAAGCCCTGGCTGGCCGAGAACCTGCCCATCTTCTCGAAGCGGATGCACTCGCTCGCCCAGGTCGCGATCGAGCTCGACGGCGACGAGGCGGTCGTGTCGGCGTACTTCCACAACCCGATGATGTTGCCGACCGGTGGAGGCAGGGAGGTCTTCGTCGAGATCGGCGGGATCTACCACCACACGATGGTCCGGACGCCGGCCGGCTGGCGCAGCCGCAGGCTCCACGAGGAAGTCGTCTGGAAGCAGGGGATCTAGCCGCGCCGCCCCGTCCCCGTTTGGCCGGCTTGGCCCCGTCATCGACAATGGCTGCGACGCACCACACCAGCAGGGGGAGATGACCGCACGTGGCCGAGCAGCTGCCCGACCGCCCTTCCGAGGGGCACCCGATCCTCACGGGCCTCGTCGCGCTCGTGGGGGTGACGGTCGTGGTGGGGCTGATCCTCGGTTTCGCCGTGGTCGCCGGCAGCCGGGTGCTCGGGATCGGCGGCGACGGCGGCGGGTCGGGCTCCAGCTCCGAGCGGTCGATGTACCTGCCGAGGCCGGAGAAGACGCCGACCGAGAGCGGCCCGCTGGTCAGCCTGCAGCCGGGCGAGTCGTCGGGCTCGTCGGAGCCCTCGAGCACCCCCGAGCCGACCGAGTCGGAGTCGCCCGAGTTCGCGATCTCGCTCTCCGCGGGCCAGGTCTCGGTCGGCCCCATGGAGCGGATCGACCTGACCGGCACCTACCCGGGTGGCGAGGGCGCCATCCTCCAGGTCGAGCGCTTCGTTGCCGGCTCGTGGACCGAGTTCCAGGTGACCGCCTCGGTGAGCAACGAGACCTTCTCCACCTACGTGCAGACGGGTCAGACCGGCATCAACAAGTTCCGGGTCCGCGACACCGACACCGGCGTGCGGTCCAACGCGGTCACCGTCACCGTCGGCTGATCACGCAGCCCGACTGAGCTCCCGGGCGGGTGCCGGTACGACGACCGGCGCGCGCCGGCGCAGCAGCGCGGCGACCGACGGCTGGCCGGCCAGGATGCCCCCGAGGACCATCAGCAGGCCGAGCGCCTCGACGGCGCCGAAGGTCTCGCCCGCGAGGACCACCCCGACGACGGTGCCGGAGACCGGGTTGAGCAGGCCGACCAGGGACACGGCCCCGGCCGGGAGCCGGCGCAGGCCGCGGAACCACACGACGTACGCCAGCGCCGTGCCGACGAGGCCGAGGTAGAGGAAGCCGCCGACCGCGCGCAGACCGAGCGGCGGCGGGGCGCCTTCGACGACCAGCGCGATCGGCAGGAGCACCAGGCCGCCAGCGACCAGCTGCCAGGCGGTGAAGGTGGCGAGGCCGACCGGGGGCTTCCAGCGCTTGACCAGCACGAAGCCCACCGACGACATGGCGACCGCGCCGAACGACGCGGCGATGCCGATCGGGTCGACGGTGACCCCGGAGCGCAGCACGAGCAGGGCGACCCCCGCGACCCCGACGGCCGCACCGGCCAGGGAGGCCGCGCGCGGGCGCTCACGGATCAGGCCCCAGGCGATCAGCATCACCAGGATCGGCGAGGTCGCGGTGAGCGTGGCGGCCATCCCGCCGGGCAGTCGGTAGGCCGCGACGAAGATCAGCGCGAAGAACGCGCCGATGTTGAGGGTGCCGAGCACCAGCGACCGCCACCACCAGATGCCGCGAGGGAGCCCGGGACGCAGCGCGAGCAGCAGCAGGCCGAACGGCAGCGCACGGACGGTCGCCCCGAAGAGGGGGCGGTCCGGCGGCAGGAACGTCTCGGTGACGTAGTAGCCCGAGCCCCACGCGATGGGGGCCAGCGCGGTGAGGCTCAGGGTCCGCCAACTAGCTTCCATGGAAACCATTGTATCTTCCGCGTGAGATATATTCACATCCATGGGCAGCGATCTCGATCACGTCGGCCGGATCATGGCGAAGTGGAGCGAGGCGCGACCCGACCTCGACGTCTCGCCGCTCGGCATCATCGGTCGGTTGCACCGGCTCGCCGCCCGCCTCACCGAGGAGCTGGTCGCGGTCTACGCCGAGTACGGCCTGGGGGAGGGTGAGTTCGACGTCCTGGCCACGTTGCGCCGCGAGGGTGCGCCGTACGAGCTCACGCCGAGCGACCTGGCCGCCTACACGATGGTGTCGTCCGGCGCGGTCACCAAGCGGGTCGACCGCTGCGTGGAGCGCGGCTGGGTCACCCGCCGGGTCGGCGACGGCGACGCCCGCGGCCGCGTCATCGCCCTGACCGACGCCGGTCGCGACCTCATCGACCGCGCCTTCGCGGCGCACATCGCCAACGAGCACCGGCTGGTCGCGTCGCTCGACGAGATCGAGCGGGCCCGGCTCGCACGCCTCCTGGAGACGTGGGGCCGGGCCGTCGACGCGTGAGCGTGCCGGTGGTCTCGATACGCCGTCGCTCGTTCCTCGCGACGGCTACTCGACCCACGACGGCCAGCGACGATCGGTCGTCGGTCGGGCGGTGACGGCTACTCGACCCACGACGACCAGCGACGATCGGTCGAGCGGCGACGGCTCCTCGACCCACGACGATCGGTCGTCGGTCGAGCGGCGACGGCTCCTCGGCCCACGACGGTCGGTCGTCGGTCGAGTAGCGAGCGCCAGCGAGCGTATCGAGACCCGTCAGCCAGGCACGTAGTCGAACGTGTCCGGGTTCGGGCCGGTGCGGCCGGCCTCGCCCTGGTCGAGGGCGCTGATCTCGGCGACCTCGTCGGGGGTGAGGGTGAAGTCGAAGATGTCGAAGTTCTCGCGCATCCGCTCCTCGCGCATCGACTTCGGGAAGACGATGTCGCCGCGCTCGACGTGCCAACGCAGGGTGACCTGCGACGGCGTCTTGCCGTGCGCGGCCGCGATCTTGCCGATCACGGCGTCGTCGAGCACCGCGCCCTGCGCGATCGGTGACCACGCCTCCACCTCGATGCCGTGCCGGATCGAGGCGGCCCGGGCGTCCTCGTTGGTGAAGTAGGGGTGCACCTCGATCTGGTTCACGGCCGGCACGACGCCGGTCTCGGCGACGATCCGGTCGAGGTGGGCGGGCTGGAAGTTCGAGACGCCGATGGACCGGGCCCGGCCGTCCTCGACGAACTCCGTGAGGGTCTGCCAGGTCGAGACGTAGTCGCCGTCGTACAGCGTCGGCAGCGGCCAGTGGATCAGGAACAGGTCGATCTGCTCGAGGCCGAGCTTGTCGAGGGTCTCGTCGAACGCCCGGCGGGCGTCGTCCGGGCGGTGGAAGCCGTTGTTGAGCTTGCTGGTGATGTAGAGGTCGTCCCGGGCGAGGCCCGAGGCCTTGAGCGCCTCGCCGACCTCCTGCTCGTTGCCGTACATCTGCGCCGTGTCGATGTGGCGGTAGCCGACGGTGAGCGCTGTGGTGACGGTGTCCGCGGTCTGCGCCGGCGGAACCTGGTAGACCCCGAAGCCCAGCTGAGGGATGGTCGTCTGGTTGTTCAGGGCGATGGTCGGAACAGTCATGGTTGGTTCAGTGCCCGAGGACCGGTGAACTATTCCGAATCCGCCCCGGCCGCGACAATGCTCACGTGACCGACCAGCCGCATTACACGGAGTACGACACCCGGCTCGGCGCCTACGCCGTCGTCGTGGACACCGTCGACGGGCGCGCGCAGGTCCTGCTGGCGCTCTGGAACGAGCCCTCCCGCCCGCAGTGGACGCTCCCCGGCGGTGGGGTCGACCTCGACGAGACCGTCGAGGAGGGCGCGGTGCGCGAGCTGCGCGAGGAGACGGGCTACGACGTGGAGCTCGTCCGCCTGCTCGGCGTCGACACGTGGGTGATCCCCGTCGAGGACCGCACGACGGGCTCCCGTCGCCCGCTGCGCAACGTGCGCGTGATCTTCGAGGCGCGGATCGTCGGCGGCGAGCTGACCCACGAGGTGGACGGCAGCACCGACGAGGCGCAGTGGTTCCCGGTCGACGAGGTGGCCGGGCTCGACCGGGTCGCGCTGGTCGACGTCGGGATGCGGATGGCCGGGCTCAGCCCGGGTCGCGCCGGGTCATGACGGCCAGCACCATCGCGAAGGCGGGCGGCACGGCCGTCAGGGCGGCCAGGTAGACCACGTCGAGCGCCGGGACGTCGTCGACCACGAAGAGGACCGCGCCCAGCGCCAGGGAGACCAGCAGCGCGGCGCCGACGTACGTCGCGGCGCGCGCCAGGCCGTCGCGGGCTCGCGGTGCCAGGTTGGCGAGGACGACCAGGACCTCGACGACCACGCCCACGGCGACCGACCACTGCAGCCAGGTGGTCGCCCCCTCGCTGGTGAGTGCCTGGGGGACCAGCCAGCCGACGGCGACCGCGACCGGCACCAGCACCAGCGCGGCGAGGGCGCGCAGCCCCGACCGCCCGCGTGCGGTGCGGGACAGGGCGCCGGTGGCGCGGGTGTCGGAGGACGTGTTCATGCCGTGAGGATCGCTCCCGGCGGCCACGTGCCTCCCGGGAAGCCCGTCTTGTCGCTCATGGTCGCGACCAGATCGGTCTGGGCGCTGGTGCAGTCGCTCTTGAGCAGCGTGCCTCCCGTGTAGAAGGCGCCGATCGCGATGAGGCACGCGCCGGCGGCGATGACGATGCCGGCCGGGATGCCCACGATCGTGCCGGAGGCCGCCAGGGCGCCGATGAATCCGGCGACGAGAGCGCCGAGGGCCGTGATCAGGCCGGCGTAGAACTTCGTCAGGCCGCCGCGGACGGTGTCGAGCACTCCGCTCACGCCGTCGACGTAGTTGGTCTGGATCTTCTCCATGGCGGTCTTGTGCAGCTGGGACTTCGGGAAGTAGTTGTCCGCGGCCTGGCCGGTCCAGTGGTCGTCGGACTGGAGGAGTGCCCGGTCGGCGTTGCCCGCCTGCGCGCTGACCGGCGAGCCGACGCCGGTGCTCCAGCTCTGGGACGCGGACTCGAGCGCGTCGGGCGACCCCATGTTGCCGAAGATCAGCTCGGCGGAGTCCCAGAACTCGTTCCACTTGTCGACCAGGCTGTCCCACGCGTCGTGGATCTTGTCGACGACCCAGCCGAGGCCCCAGGGCACCCAGCTCAGGGCGTCGTTGATCTTGTTCTGGAGGCTGTCGAACTTCGCGCGGAGATCGTCGACGAGGTCGAGGATCTCCTGGATGAGGGGGTTCATGGTCTGCCTTCCTGGTCTACGGGCGACGGTGGGCGGTCGGCCTCATTCGGACACGGCGTCCCAGAGGCCGTCCATCTCGTCGCGGGCGTGGGCGTCGGTGCTCTCGTAGGCGCTCTTCACGGCGCGCAGCCCGTCGGCCAACGTCGAGGTGTTCTTCTCTCCCTCGCGCAGGCGGTCGGCGACCTGGGTCTGGAACTCGGCGTACGTCGTGGTGAGGCCGGTGACCTCGGCGGCCCAGGAGAGCTCCGGAGTCCCGAGGGAGATCCCGTCGGCCGAGGACGCCGCCGCGCTGAGGGTCGAGGAGATCGTGTCCCAGGTGCCGGCGTCCGTCTCGAGCGCCTTCAGGTCTGCTTGCAGTGTCATCGCGTGCCTCCTGTGTCGTGGGTAGGAGTCGGTGGGGTGGGTCAGGTCAGCCGCAGCCGGTCGGCGAGCGCGTGGGGGTCGGCCGTGAGCCGCTGGAGCTCGCCGATGCTGCTCTCGGCGACGAGGTCGTCGACGGCGCGCTCCCGCGCCTGCCGGCGGGCGTCGCGATAGGCGCCCATCAGCCGGGCGCCGAGGTTGGCGGGATCGGTGGTGGCGGCCCAGTCGGGGTCGACGTCCGCGCCGATCAGCGCTCCGGTGCCGGTGAGGGTCACCCGCGCACCCTGCGCCTCGCCGACCAGGCGACGTGCGCCGAGCGCCTCGGCCTCCGCGGAGACCCGGTCGAGATCGGCGCGCACGGCGCTGAGGATCTCGACCATGGCGCGCAACGACGCCTCGGACCGGCCCGCGAGCGCCTCGGGCGAGGCCACCTCGCTCAGCTGGGCGTAGACGCTGTCGTGGGTCGAGGGGAGCGGGCGGGTGGGTGGAGCGGGCTCACTGGCCGCCTCGGCGACGGCCCGTCCCCACTCCTGGGCCCCGGTGAGACCGGCGTTCGAGAAGGCCTCCAGGACCGCGGAACCCAGCTCCTCGGGATCGAGGCGGGCGGTCCAGCCACGCTCGACGAGGATGTCCTCGATCGTGCCGTCGGCCGCCATCCGGACCGTGACCTGCCCGCTGGTGTCGGCGGCGGTCACGGTCTCGCGGCGGGCGGCGGCCCGCTCGAACGGTTGGGCGGCGCGGTCGAGGCCGTCGCGCGCCCTGGCAATGCGGTCCATCGGGTCGACCATGGTTCCGAGCTCTCTCGTCGACGTCTGCTGCGTTCGTCGACTCCTGCCCGGCGGGGCCGGAGACCAAACTCCGGTCGGGGCGCTCGAGCGCCGAAGTCGGCCCGTCGACCGGGAACAACGACCGGTACTGCCTGCGTTGGACCCGATGAACGAAGTTGAGTTGGTTCGACTCAACTTATTTGCAACACTGGCCGGGTGGTCGCCTAGAGTGCCCACGCGGCACCACCCACAGATTTCTTGTTCAGCAACCAGAGGAGTTCAACCATGGCACGTGCGGTCGGCATCGACCTCGGCACGACGAACAGCGTCGTCGCCGTCCTCGAGGGTGGCGAACCCACCGTCATCGCAAACGCAGAAGGTGCCCGCACGACCCCGTCCGTCGTCGCCTTCGCCAAGTCGGGCGAGGTGCTCGTCGGTGAGGTCGCCAAGCGGCAGGCCGTCACCAACATCGACCGGACGATCCGGTCCGTGAAGCGGCACATGGGCACCGACTGGAAGACCAAGATCGACGACAAGGACTTCACGCCGCAGCAGATCAGCGCGTTCATCCTGCAGAAGCTGAAGCGCGACGCGGAGGCCTACCTCGGCGAGACCGTCACCGACGCGGTGATCACGGTCCCGGCGTACTTCTCCGACGCGCAGCGCCAGGCCACCAAGGAGGCCGGCGAGATCGCGGGCCTCAACGTGAGCCGGATCGTCAACGAGCCGACGGCGGCCGCGCTGGCCTACGGCCTCGACAAGGGCGACGACCAGACGATCCTCGTCTTCGACCTCGGCGGCGGCACGTTCGACGTGTCCCTGCTCGAGATCGGTGAGGGCGTCGTCGAGGTCAAGGCGACCTCCGGCGACAACCACCTCGGTGGTGACGACTGGGACGCCCGCGTCGTCGACTGGATGGTCAAGAAGTTCAAGGACAACAACGGCGTCGACCTCGCGGCCGACAAGATCGCCAAGCAGCGCCTCCAGGAGGCCGCCGAGAAGGCGAAGATCGAGCTGTCGTCGTCCTCCGAGACCACGATCCACCTGCCGTACATCACGCACGGCGAGTCCGGCCCGCTGCACTTCGAGGAGAAGCTCACCCGCAGCGAGTTCCAGAAGCTGACCTCCGACCTGCTCGACCGCACCAAGGCGCCGTTCCAGAGCGTCCTCAAGGACGGCGGCGTCGCGGTCTCCGCGATCGACCACGTCGTCCTCGTCGGCGGCTCGACCCGGATGCCGGCGGTGACCGAGCTCGTCAAGGAGCTGCTCGGCGGCAAGGAGCCCAACAAGGGCGTCAACCCCGACGAGGTCGTCGCCATCGGCGCGGCCCTGCAGGCCGGCGTGCTCAAGGGCGAGGTCAAGGACGTGCTGCTCCTCGACGTCACCCCGCTCTCCCTCGGCATCGAGACCAAGGGCGGCGTGATGACCAACCTCATCGAGCGCAACACCACGATCCCGACCAAGCGGTCCGAGATCTTCACGACCGCCGACGACAACCAGCCGTCGGTCGAGATCAAGGTCGCCCAGGGCGAGCGCCAGATGTGGGCGCAGAACCAGCCGCTCGGCAACTTCGAGCTGACCGGGCTGCCGCCGGCACCCCGGGGCATCCCGAAGATCGAGGTCACCTTCGACATCGACGCCAACGGCATCGTCCACGTGTCCGCGAAGGACCAGGGCTCCGGCAAGGAGCAGTCGATGACGATCTCCGGCGGCTCCGCGCTGTCGAAGGACGAGATCGACCGGATGGTCCGCGACGCGGAGCAGTACGCCGAGGAGGACGCCAAGCGGCGCGCCGCGGTGGAGGCCCGCAACCAAGCCGACCAGCTCGTCTACACGACCGAGAAGTTCCTCGCCGACAACGCCGAGAAGCTGCCCGAGGACGTCAAGACCGAGGTCCAGGCCGACGTCGACGCGCTCAAGGCGACCCTGGAGAACGCCGAGGCCAGCGCCGAGGAGCTCCAGGCCGGCGTCACCAAGCTCGGTGAGTCCAGCCAGAAAATGGGCGCGGCCATGTACGCCGCGGCCGAGGCGGACGCTGCTGCCGCCGGTGGCTCCGACGGTTCGACGGGCGAGGCCGACGACGACGTCGTCGACGCCGAGATCGTCGACGAGGGCACCGACGACGCTGCTGCTGAGGGCGAGACCAAGTGACCGACTCGCCGTACGACGAGGACGTCACGCCGCAGGGGGAGGAGCCGACGCCGGCTCCTTCCCCCGCGGGGGCCTTCCCGGAGGAGGCTGCCGAGATGGCCAACGAGACCGAGGTCGAGGAGGAGCCGGCTTCGGCCGCGCCCTCGACCACCGAGGACGAGCTCGTCGTCACCCAGATGGCGCTGGCGGAGCGGACCACCGACCTCCAGCGCCTCCAGGCGGAGTTCGTCAACTACAAGCGCCGGGTCGACCGCGACCGCGAGCTGATCCGCGAGAACGCGACGTACGCCGCGCTCGCGCCGATCATCGAGGTCCTCGACACGATCGACCGGGCCCGCGAGCACGCCCCGCTGGAAGGCGGCTTCAAGGCCGTCGCCGACCAGCTGGAGCGCACCGTGGAGGCGGTCGGCCTGACCAAGTTCGGTGCCGTCGGCGACGCCTTCGACCCGACCGTCCACGAGGCCCTCTCCCACATCGGCGAGGACCCCGAGGTCGCGGTCACCACCTGCAAGGTGATCGCCAAGGCGGGCTACCGCATCGGCGACCGGGTGGTCCGGGCCGCGCAGGTGCTGGTGGTCGACCCGCCGACCGCATGACGACTGGAACGACTGAGAGAGGGGAGGTGACCGCGTGAGCACCACGGACGGGTTCCGGGCCGACTGGGCCCAGAAGGACTTCTACGCCCAGCTGGGCGTCAAGAAGGACGCGTCGAACGACGAGATCAAGAAGGCCTACCGCAAGCTGGCGCGCGCCAACCACCCCGACTCGAACCCCGGCGACACCGCCAAGCACGACAAGTTCAAGGCCGTCGCCGAGGCCTACGACGTCGTCGGTGACCCGGAGAAGCGCAAGAAGTACGACGAGATGCGCTCGCTCTACGGCTCCGGCCGCAGCGGCTTCCCGGCGGGCTTCGGCAGCGGTGCTCCCGGGGGCGGCGGCGCGGGGTTCGACATCAACGACCTGCTCCGCGAGCGGGCCGGCGGTGGCGGTGGCGGCGGCTTCGGCGACATGTTCGGCGACCTCTTCGGCGGTCGCGCCCGGCAGTCCCGGCCGCGCCCCCAGAAGGGTTCGGACGTCGAGACCACGGCGACGATCAGCTTCACCGACGCCCTCGACGGCGTCACGATCTCGCTGCGGCTGACCTCGGACGCGCCCTGCCCGGACTGCAACGGCACGGGCGGCAAGCCCGGCACCAAGCCGCACGTCTGTCCCGAGTGCGACGGAGCGGGCTTCGTGGTGGCCTCGGTCGGTGGTGCGTTCTCGATGAACGAGACCTGCCCGGCCTGCGGTGGCCGCCAGCTCGTCTACGACGAGGCCTGCCCGACCTGCCACGGCAGCGGCCGCGGCATGTCGGCCCGCTCGATCCAGGCCCGCATCCCCGCGGGCGTCAAGGACGGCCAGCGGATCCGGCTGCGTGGCAAGGGTGCGGCCGGTGAGAACGGCGGCCCGGCCGGCGACCTGTTCGTCACGGTCAAGGTCTCCGCGCACCGGTTGTTCGGCCGCAAGGGCGACAACCTGACGCTCGACGTGCCGGTCTCCTTCGACGAGCTCGCGCTCGGCGCCGAGATCAAGATCCCGACGCTGGGAGGCGCCCCGGTGACCCTGAAGGTCCCCGCGGGCACGCCCAACGGGCGCACCTTCCGCGTGCGCGGCAAGGGCGCCACCAAGTCCGACGGCACCAAGGGCGACCTGCTCGCCACGGTCGAGGTGCAGGTGCCTGCGGTGCTCGACGGGGCCGCCCGGGAGGCGGTCGAGGCCTACCGGGCCGCGACCGCGGACAAGCCGCTGCGTGCGAACCTCTTCGAGGGAGCGTGAGCGGCATGGGTGGGCAGCGTCCGCCGTTCCAGCCCCTTGGGCCGGACGCCGCGGTGTTCGTGATCAGCGTCGCCGCTGAGCTCAGCGGCCTGCACCCCCAGACGCTGCGCACCTACGAGCGGATGGGCCTGATCACGCCGGGCCGCACCGGCGGCGGCGGGCGGCGCTACTCGCACCGCGACATCGAGCTGCTCCGCGAGATCTCCGACCTGACGTCGTCGGGCATCGGGATCGAGGGGGTGCGCCGGATCCTCGACCTCGAGAACAAGGTCGCCGCCCTCGCGCAGCGCAACCACGAGCTCGCGGCCGAGCTCGAGGCCACCCGCGACGCGCTGCGCCAGGCCCTCGCCGTACGGCGTGCCGACGGGCTGCCCAACAAGCTGCCGGTCCTCCGGCAGCCCGACGCCGGACAGTCGATCGTGGTCTGGCGCCGGGGTCGCTAGCCGCCGCCGACCCTCGCGCGGCCCCGGGCTGTGTCCCGGGATGGGTGGACCCGCCCGATGCGGGTACCGCGGTCACATGCGCATCTTCTTCACCGGCGGCAGCGGCAAGGCGGGCAAGCACGTCGCCCCGTACCTCGCCGCCCAGGGCCACCAGGTCACCAACGCCGATCTCGTCCCGCTGGGCCACCCGGACGTGGCCGACCTCCGGGTCGACCTGACCGACGCCGGTGAGACCTACTCGGCGCTGGCCGGGCTGGCCACCTTCGAGGAGCTGGACCTGCCCGAGCAGCCGAGCTACGACGCGGTCGTGCACTTCGCCGCGGTGCCGGCGATCCTGCTGCGCTCGGACGCCGCGACGTACGCGACCAACGTGCTCAGCACCTACCACGTGCTCGAGGCCGCGACCCGTCTCGGCGTGCGCAAGATCGTCTTCGCCTCCTCCGAGACGACGTACGGCGTCTGCTTCGCCCAAGGCGAGCGGCGCCCGCTCTACGTGCCGGTCGACGAGGAGCACCCGACGGTCCCCGAGGACTCCTACGCGATGTCGAAGGTCGCCGGCGAGGTCACGGCGCGCTCGTTCCACGCGCGCACCGGGGCGGACATCTACGGCCTGCGGATCAACAACGTCATCGAGCCGCACGAGTACGCCGAGATGTTCCCCCCGTTCCTCGCCGAACCGTCGCTGCGGCGGCGCAACCTCTTCGCCTACATCGACACCCGTGACCTGGGCCAGATGGTCCAGCGCTGCCTCGAGACCGACGGGCTCGGCTACGAGGTCTTCAACGTCGCCAACGCCGACATGTCCGTGGCCGCGACGACGCAGGAGATCCGGGACCGCTTCTACGACGGCGTGCCGGTGCGCCGGGAGATGGGCCGCGACGAGACCTTCTACGCCATCGACAAGGCCCGCGACCTGCTCGGCTTCGCTCCGCAGCACTCCTGGCGAGACGTCCTGCCCGCCTGAGGTCCACGCGCCGGGGTGTTCATGGACGCCGCCGCGCGGGGTACCGGGGGTCATGACGATGACGATGACGATCCCCAAGCGCACGACGACGGACGGCCCCCCGGGCGGAAGCCCGGAGCCCACGGACCCCACCGAGCGGCCGGACGTCGACCCGCAGCCCGAGCCGGGGCCCGACGACGACCCCGAGGTGAACCCGCCGGCCGACCCGGCCTGAGCAGCGCGGCCTGGCGTCCCCGTCAGCCGACGGGGACCATGTGAGGCACACTCACGGTGTGCTCGACGACGTGAGCGGTTGGCTCCTGACCCAGCAGGAGCGCGGCAACCCCACGACCCGTCTCGACGACGTCCACCCGCCGGGGGTCGCGTGGTCGGAGGGCAACCTGGTCCGGCCGCTGGTGCACGGAGCGTCGTACTTCGCCGAGCTGTTCGACCGGATCGAGGCCACGCGCGCGGGCGACCTGGTCCTCTTCACCGACTGGCAGGGCGACGCCGACGAGCAGCTGACCGGCCGGCCGGGCAGCGAGGTGGTCGAGGTGCTGGGCCGCGCCGACGAGCGCGGCGTCGACGTACGCGGCCTGGTGTGGCGCTCCCACACCAGCGCGATCGGCTTCACCTCCGATGAGAACCTCCGGCTCGGCCGCGCCCTGCAGCGGCGGGGCGCGGAGGCGATCTTGGACATGCGGGTGCGGACCGGCGGGTCGCACCACCAGAAGCTGGTGGTGATCCGGCACCGCGACGACCCGAGCCGGGACATCGCCTACGTCGGCGGGATCGACCTGTGCCACTCGCGTCGCGACGACCGCGCCCACGGCGGCGACCCGCAGGCCCTCGACTCCATGGCGGAGGAGTACGGCGACACGCCACCCTGGCACGACCTCCAGGCGGCCATCAGCGGCCCCGCGGTCCACGACGTCGAGACCGTGTTCCGGGAGCGCTGGGAGGACCCCACCACTCTCACGCGGAGCCCGATCATCCTGGTGCGCGACCGGCTGCGTGGCCTCGACACCACCCCCGACCCGCTCCCCGAGCAGACGCCCCCACCACCGGCGGTCGCGGGCGGGACCCACGTGGTGCAGCTGCTCCGCACCTACCCCGACCTCCGCCGCGGCCGCGACTACGCGTTCGCCCGCGGCGGCGAGCGCAGCGTGGCCCGCGGCTACACCAAGGCGGTGGGGCGGGCCCGCCGGTTGATCTACGTCGAGGACCAGTACCTCTGGGGCAACCAGGTGGGCAACGTCTTCACCGAGGCGCTGCGCAACCACCCCGACCTGCACGTCATCGCCGTGGTCCCGCTGCACCCCGACGTGGAGGGATTCAGCCGCACCGCGCAGCTCGTCGGGCGGCGTCGGGCGATGCTCGACATGATGCGAGCGGCGCCGGACCGGGTCGCGGTCTACGGGCTGGAGAACGACGCGGGCACCCCGATCTACGTCCACGCCAAGACCTGCCTGATCGACGACACCTGGGCGAGCATCGGCTCGGACAACTTCAACCGCCGGTCGTGGACCCACGACTCGGAGCTGTCCGCCGTCGTGATCGACACCGCCGAGACCTACGCCCGCACCCTGCGTCTGGAGCTGGCCGCCGAGCACCTCGACCGCGACCCCGACGACGCGATGGCCGACTGCGTCGAGCCCGCAGGCATGTTCGCGGCGTACGCCGAGTGCGCCGCCGCCCTCGACGCCTGGCACGCCGCGGGCCGACCGGGGCCGCGCCCGCCGGGCCGCCTCCGCCGGCTCTCCCCGCCCGACGTCGGACCGCTGACGCGCCTGCTCGCCCGCCCGTTCTACCAGCTCGTGCACGACCCGGACGGGCGCCCGAAGGACCTGCGACGGGCCGACGAGTTCTGACGCGAGACCGTTGACGGTGGAAGCTGCGCGCCGCTGGGCGTGTGGCAGCTGCGGGAAACCTGCCCCGCCTGTCATGCGCGGTTAGTGGAGCGCCACCTCCTTCGCGGCGGAACGACGTGGTCAGGCAGCTCGAAGAGATCAAATCTTGGATCAAGGGGCTTGATGCCAACGACGAAACGATGGAGCTCGGCTGATTTGCGACGTCACCCGCGGCAGCGACCGGGCGGTCATCGCCATCAGGATGCGACCCGCCGAAGACCCGGCTGACAGACGGGGCTATGACGTGACCGGACGGTAGAGGCGGATAGCGCATTCCGCAGGTGGGGCCGATGCTGGCTTGATTGAGGTCAAGCCTGCAGCCGTCCGAATTGCCAACATTCGTTCTGCGGAACACTGTGCCCATGGATCAGGGGACTTCACCTCACGACCAGCGGATGATCCTGGAGGAGTTGCTTGACCTCTGCGAGGTCAGTCTTGCGACATCGACCGATAGCGCGGTTCTCGCCGTCATCCACTCCTGGTTCGTCCAGACGATCGACACGGTAAGAGGCGCCCTCATCGTGCATGACGCCGGGCTAGCCAGCACGACAAGTCCCCTGGTGCGTGCGGCGATCGAGTACGCAGTTGGGATGCACTGGCTCCGTCAGGTCTGGGACGCGGGCCTTGGTGGGCTACACAACTCACATCAGCGGTGGGCGAGGAACCTCAAACGAGCACTCGCGACAGCCGAGGCGCAAGACCTGTATCCGGATGATCCAAAGTGGCCCGCTGCGTGGGCTGAGCTCATCGCCGAGATCGAAGCGAGACCTCCTGCGCCGCAGGTGAAGGGGGGCGGGAACATCGCAGAGAGGTTCGAGGTCACCGAGCTAGCCCACGTTTACGTGGCGTGGCTCAGTGAGACCTCCTTGAGCCACGCCACCCAAGCCTCCGCGACCCCGTACCTGGAACAGATCGAGGGTGTCTACAAACTCTCCCGAACCCCCCATGCGTCGCGCGGTGAGTCCTTGGAAGGAAGGTGCTTTGTCGCGCTTGGTATCGCGCTTCATGCGATCGCAGAAGCCTTGAACTCGGACTCACTGCGGACAACGCTGACGGATATCGAAGACCGCTTCGCGGCCGCTTCCGTGGTCGGCATGGAAGGGACGTAGTGGGCGCCTGTCGCGGGCGGAAACACGCACATCGCGGCAGATCAGTATTCATCGCGATAGGTCCAGGAGGTAGTCAACCTGCTGCTGGGAACGCTTCGTGCAACCTGGAAGGCCGGACCTGCAGAGTGAGGTGGGGGTGGTGTGGCTGCCGCTGACGAGGTACTTAGCGGTGCCCCCGGTTGCAGGACCGGAGGCACCGTCATCTCTATACCTAGAAGAGATGGGGTTCGTCGCCTTCGAGGGAGGCGTACAGCTCTTCGGCTGCGGCCCACATGCTGCTGACGGTCGCGACGTACGCACGGGTGCGGTCGGTGGGGGCGGTGACGGCGTCGATGATGAGGCCGCACTCGTAGAGGTCCTTCAGCGGCTTCTGCACGGAGCTGGAGTTACGGGCGCCGATCCAGTCGGATACGTCTCCGAGGTTGAAGGCCTGGTCGCGGTGGCGGGCGACGAACAGGAGCACGGAGAGCTTGTGGTCCTGGCCGAGCATGCGTCGCGACAGGTCACGTACGTCTGCTCGGTCGAACAAGCTTGCTTCGGGCACAGTTAACGAGCCTACGTGATGCACGGTACACGATACGCGAAACGCGTATCACGTATCATCGGCGTGTCTCACACCATTCGGGTGCTCGGCGGGGTGTTATAACAGCCATGGCGTCGCGGCGGTCCGACCGTTTCGCACTGCAGGTCTGTGCCGAAGCCGGGGCGGGTATCGCCCGCTGTTGTCGGCGTGTCGCGCCAGATATGACGATCCTTGGTCGATCATGTGAACTTTTGTGCAGATCTGGCTCTTCGAGGGTCGGTGAGCGTAGTGTCGGGCGGGTCCGCAGGCTTCCAAACGCTCTCAATGGGGGGCCCGCAGGCGTCGACCAAGTTGAGCACCTTCGCTGCCGCGCGAACAGGACCCGGGCTTTCGGCTCGAGGGGTTCCCCGCAGGCGGGGGTCTCTCCAAGCGCGGACGAGGTGACGGTATGAGCGAAGAGCAGCTCAGTCCCGGGCGCCCTCGAAGCGTCATCTTCTATGGATGCAGCGACTTTCCGACCGCAGCGCCTGGTGGGTCGCACCCGTTGATGGACCTGAGTATCCCGGACGGCCAAGCAGAACCAGAGCATCTTCAGTACAGGGCCTGGGTGACCATCCCGGTCGACGTGCCGGCCGGGGTGTCGGTCCTCGGCGTGGTCAAGGCCGTGAACAACAAGTTGGCCGGGCGGGACCCCCTGACGTTCGTGAAGCCCGACAGCGATGCGGTGATCACGAACTTCTCGATCTATGACGTCGGCGTCAGTTGCCGTCGCGAGGTGGACGAGTTCGCCACCTCCTTGAACGAGGTCCTTCGCCCGATGACGGTGAGCGACCCCAACGTCCAGTACCACTTCGCCGGCACCCCGATCGAGGTCCACCTGAGGCACTAACACCTTCACGCAGAAGAAAATTCACCCCGTTCCCGAGATTTGTGGGCGGGGTCGTGGCAATTCCTCGGACCTCCAACTACCTTATGGTTAAGGAGGCTGGTATGAGCGCCGAGAACTCACCAAGTGGAGGCCGCGGCTCCCAGCCTGTCTGGATGGACCTGGCCCTCGAGTTCATCGAAGCGGTCGCTCCCCGCCTCACCGACGAGCTCCTCTGGTCGTTCCAGATGGCCAACGCCGACCTGACGAACGCGAACCTCGATGCGCTCGACGCTGACGAGTTGCTTTCGCGCGCCGGCAAGCTAATGGGCACGGGACGCGCCCTCGGCATCCTGGATGACGCGGACGAGACCCTCTACGCCCGCATGACCGCTGCGCTCGTCGACCATGCGCTCAAGCACTCCCGGCCGAACGGGGCCGAAAACCCCGATGACGGCCCGCAGACCGCCGCCGACCGCCTCGGCGAGGCCCTCGGTGAGATGCGGAAGCGCGCGGTCGATGACGGCGACGGTCTCCCTGACGGTGACAGCGAGCCTCCCGCTCACAAGCGGGACCCGTCCAGTTCTTTCATCAACGCCTCCGGCAACGCCGGGGGCGTTGCTTTTGATAGGCCCGTGTGGACCACCGCGCACGGTGCACCGTTCCCGAAGACGGTCGAGGCGATCGCCCGACGTATCGACGACGAGCGGCTGGCCTACCTGCTCACGCAGTACCAGATCGCGAACCTGAACACGTGGTTGCAGTGGGAACGGGTGGGCATCATTCTCGCCACCGTCGACGCGTGGCGCCGATGGCTCACCACCGCCGGTCACGCCGAGGTCCTCGACCGGTTCAACGAGGAAGCGCCGGACTACCGGACCTGCATCTGACCTGGTGCTCGTCGGTGTCGAGCCCGGTCAAGGTTGAACCGCGAGTCGGCCACGAGCTGCCCCGCGCGGGTTATGGAGATGCCGGTGACCTCCGCGACGGCGCGGTGGCTCATGCCACCTCGGGACAACGCGACGACTGCTCGGATGCGGCAGAGCGCGACGTGTTCGGTTTCTGCGCCGCGAAGTCGCTGACCGCCTGCCCTGGTTCAGGTCCTCAGGGAACTTGCGAGGCACGACTCTTCGACGCGGCGGTCGGAGACGCTGACTTTGGCACGTTGCGTTCCGGTGGTCACCTCGGACGAGGAGTAGCGGATCGCCCGGCGCGCTCAGGTGCGGGAGTACTTCTTCGCGGCGCGCGCAGCGATGACCCGGGCGCCGTACATCCGCATCTGAGCGAACTGCTCGCTGACGTTGAACGTTCGGGCGACCTTCGCGTTGTCCCACCCCGCGTACGCCGCCTTGCGGGCACCCTCGTCCGGTACCAGCAGCTCACCGGAGATGAACGCGGCCTGCTTCTCTAGGGCCGGGTCGAACTGCTCCTTGTGGTCCTCGCCGAGGATGACGCTGTCGAATGGGTGCTCCAGGAGGTGGTGGCCCATCTCGTGTGCGATGTTCGACCGACGCCGCACCTCCAGGTGCGACTCGTTCTCCACGATCACCCGCGCGGTACCCAGCGGCACCAGGGCCGCGGACCAGTCACGGGCGCCAGCGGCGTGGAAGTGGTCCCTGGTCTCGGGGTCCAGACCGTGGTCGAGCAAGTCGGTCAGGGTGTAGGTAGGGATGCCGTGAGCCTCAGCGAGCTCGTACGGGTCCAACGGATCGAACGGATCGAGGCCGAGCTCGTCACGTTCCTCTTTGGCGACCTCACGCATACGCGCCTGGGTCCACCCCTTCTTCGCGCTCACGGATCAGTGGCCACCCTGGGTGCGCTCGGACTCGAACCGACGCAACGTGGCCTCGATGACGTCCTCCAAGTACGAACGGTTCTTGTCCGGCAGATCCGGCCTCGCTCGAAGCAAAGCAGTCAACTCCGACATCAGGGGCGCCGGGTCACCGGTCGCTGGGGCGTCGTCGCCGGCCAGGTAGAACTTCTCCGCGTCCATCCGCAGCCAGGTGGTCATTGCCGCGAACGCGTTCACGTCCGGCTTTAGGCCCTGCTGCATCCGCGAGATCGTCGACGCGTTCACGCCGATCTCCTTCGCTAACCCCCTCCACGACAGATCTGCATCCTCGCGGGCCTTATCCAGCGCGGCGTGCAGCGTCTTCACGTCAACGGTCGGGCCGGTGTTCATCGGTGCCCCGAGAAGTAAGTGGTGCTTGAAGAGTCGAGCATGTGTGATACGTTAGCATTGCTCGAAACTTCGAGCAGTAAGATAAAATCGCAACACCAGCAGGAACTCCGTACGCACCGACAAAGGAGGGGCCGCCGCGATGACCGCGACCGCAACCGAGAAGCACACCGACGACAACGACAACAATGGGAACAAGGGTCACCCGACCAAGACGTTCACCCTCATCATCAACACCCGCAAGACCGACTGGAACAAGGAGCAGATCTCCTACGAGGACCTCGTGCAGATCCGCTTCCCCGGCAAGGTCCTCGACGAGACCGAAGAGGTCACCATCGCCTACACCCGTGGCCCGAAGGAGAACCGCGAGGGCTCTCTCACTGCCGGCCGCTCGGTGTACGTCAAGAACCAGATGACGTTCGATGTCTACCTCACGATCCGTTCCTGACCCGGACCTGGGTCGCCTCCTGGACGACGGCTACGACGTCGTCGTCCAGGCGGGCCACCTGGTGATCCGGCACATCCCGTACGTGACCGCCGACCGTGAAGTGCGCCTCGGGTTCCTCACCTACCCCGTGACCGTCTCCGGCGACCGGATCGTGTCCGACACCGACCACCGCATCTGGTTCGGCGGCGACACTATCCCCTGCAACGAGCACGGCCACCAGATCAGCTGCGCCAACCCCGAGGAGCGGATCGTCTCCGAGAACTTCCGCGCCAGCTTCATGCTCTCGTCCAAGCCAGGCCCCAACGGGTATCCCAGCGAGTACGAGAAGGTCGTCGCGTACGCCCGGATCCTGTCCCACCCGGCCGCCGCGATCGACCCGACCGCGACCGCCACTCCCGGTGCCGCTTGGCAGGAAGTCGAAGACGACCTCCCGTTCGTCTACCGCGACACCGCGGCCACCCGGGCCGGCATCGCATCGCTGTACAAGGTATTCCGCGGCCAGCGGATCGGCATGGTCGGCCTCGGCGGCTCCGGAGGCTACATCCTCGACCAGGTCGCCAAGACCCCCGTCGACGCGATCGCGTGCTTCGACGGCGACACCTTCGACAACCACAACGCGTTCCGCGCACCCAGCGCGGCCACGCTCGACAAGCTCCGCGAGCGGCCCAACAAGGCCGAGTACTTCGCTGAGCTCTACTCCAATATGCACACCGGGATCACCGCGCACCCGGAGTACATCGATGAGACCAACCTCCACCTGCTCGACGCGTTCACGTTCGTGTTCATCTCCATGGACGACACCAAGGCGAAGATCCCGATCATCAACTACCTCGTCGAGCACAACATCCCGTTCATCGACGTCGGGATGGGCGTCGAGGAGATCGATGGCAAGCTCTCCGGCCTGTTGCGCGTCACCCTCGGTCTCCCCGACACGACCCCCACCCGAGAGTCGGTCCCCGAGACCGACGACCCGGATCTCGACGACTATGACCGCAACATCCAGATCGCCGACCTTAATGCGCTCAACGCGATCCTCGGTGTCATCACCTGGAAGCGACACCTCGGGCTCTACGCCGACGGCGCCCGTGAAACCTTCTTCACCTACTCCCTTTTCACCAACCACATCACCCACCAGGACACCGTCCATGACGACGAAGACTGACCAATACAAGCCGGAGTTCATCGAGTCCTTCCCGGACTCGATGAACCCCGGCGTCCTGTACATCTCCATCGAGTACGGAACCTGCGGACATCTCTGCGCTTGCGGCTGCGGCAACGAAGTCATCACCCCGCTCGGCCCTGCTCAGTGGTCGCTCACCTACGACGGCCGCAACGCCTCACTCCGACCCTCCATCGGAAACTGGAGCTTGCCCTGCAAGTCGCACTACATCGTCGACCGCGGGGGAGTCGTCCGTTGGGCCCGCACCTTCACCGACCGCGAGATCGCCCGCAACCGCGACCGCGACCGCGCATTCTTCGCTCGCGGCGACGACGACCGCACCTACGACGACTGGCCGCCCGCCCGCTGTGATCCGGGCGACGACGTCGACCAGCCGACCGGCTGGTTGCGGCCGTTCCTGGGGCGTGGCGGCGACCACTGACCCCGCGGGCGGCTAGACGGGCGGGGCCGGTTCGCAACGGCCCGGCCCTGTCCGCTGCGGACCGCGGCGCGCTGATGCTCGACGCCGCGTGCTCGTACTTCTGCTCGACGCCGCGTCATTCTGGGCGGTAGGTCGCCCGCGCGACGCCACATCCGAGTCGAGCCCGAACGCCTCGACAGTGAAACGGGATCTCACCTGCTGCGTTGCGAGATACCAGGTCAGGCGAAGCTGACGACGTAGCGCCGCTCGTTGGTGCCGTCGGCCTGGGACTGCCAGGCGGCCGGCAGGCCGTCGAGGGGGACGACGTCGTGCTCGACCGACAGATCGCCGGCGGCTGCGTGGTCCAGGAGGGCGTCGAGGGCGCCCCTGCGCAGGTCCGGGGTGAGCGCGTTGTTGGTGTAGCCGAGGATGCTCTGGCTGCCGCCGCGCAGCGTCGCCGACGAGTACGTCGCGGTCGCGCCGGCCGAGCTGCCCAGGTTGACCAGGCGCCCGTGCGGGGCCAGGCAGAGGGCGGCGGCGGTGCCGGGGATGCCGCAGAGCGGGTCGATGACCAGGTCGACGCTCCCGCCGACCGAGCGGCGGATGCGGGCGGCGAGCTCGTCGGCGTCGTCGTCGCGCAGCCGGGTGACGGAGTCGGCGCCCGCGGCCGACGCGGTCCGGGCGGCGCGGTCGGAGCGGCAGACGGCGTGGACGCTGCCGGCGCCGAGGAGCCGCGCGGCCTGCACCGCGACCTGCCCGACGACGCCGCCGGCGCCGAGCACGAGGACGGTCTCGCCCGCGACCAGGCGGCCGCGCCAGGTGAGGGACATCCAGGCGGCGACCGCGGAGAGCCCGAGGGCGGCGACCACGGTGTCAGGCACGTCCGCGGCCAGCGGCACCAGGTCGGCGTCGGCGACCAGCACCCGCTCGGCCAGGCTGCCGTCGCCCGGGGCCATGCCGGCCGAGGTCGGGAACCACACGCGGGTCCCCGGCGCGTGCTCCGGCGAGCTGACCACGGTCCCGACGCCCTGGACCCCCGGCACGTAGGGGAGCGCCGGCTCGCCGAAGTACGACGTGCCGCTCGCGCACAGCACGTCGAGCGGGGTGATCGGGGCGGCGGTGGTCGCGACCACGGCGGTGCCCGGCCCGGCGACCGGGGCCGTGGTGCGGACGAGCTCGGGAGCGGCGCCGTGCCGGGTGACGTGGACGCCGCGCACCTGGTTGCTCACTCCGGGGAGTCCGACGGGTCGACGTAGACCGCGTTGCGGTCGACCGTCATGTAGATGTCGTTGGCGATCGGGCGGCGGATCTCCTCGGCGATGTGACCGAGCAGCCCGGCGCACCGGGCCAGCAGCACCGTGCCGCGCAGCAGCTCCAGTGGCAGCCCGAGGTCGGCCAGCGCGGCCCCGCTGACACCGGCGCCGTTGAGCGGCAGCGTCTTGCCGAGCACCTCGTGGTGGGTGCGGCCGATGGCCTCGAAGAGCGCGAGGTGCGGGCCGTAGAGCCCTTCCTCGTGGGCGATCTGCACCAGCCGCGGGGTCCGCGGGTCGCCGTCCTTGTGGACCGGGTGGCCCAGGCCCGGGACGAACTTCCCCGCCTCGCGCTGCCGTCGTACGGCGGCGAGACCGACCTCGTCCCAGCCGGCCTCGTCGGTGGGCAGCCCGGCCAGGCCGGCGAGCACCCCGGCCAGGAAGCGACCGGTGTCCTCGGTGACGCCGAGGAAGCGGGAGCCGCCGCCCAGCAGGCCGGCGGCCAGCGCGCCCTGGATCGCGTCCGGGGCGCTGAGGTAGGTCAGGCGCGCGGCGATCGCGGTCGGCGTGAAGCCGTGGTCGGCCAGCCCGATCAGGACCGCCTCGAAGAGGCGGGACTGCTGCGGGGTGGGCTTCTCCAGCGTCAGCAACCAGTAGGCGAGCTCGCCGAAGGACACCGTGCCCATCAGGTCGGCGGCCAGGTCCTGGCCGAGCAGCGTGATGGTGGTGCCCTCCGAGGTGCCCAGGGAGGTGGGGAACTGCGGCGTCGGCGACGACGGGGTGGTCATGCGTTCTCCTTCGGGATGCCGAGCCAGGCGCGCACCTCGGCGCCGTGCTCGTCGAGGCCGGGCGGGGGCAGGTCGTAACGGGCCGGGCTGGCGCTGAAGCGGATCGGGTTGCGGATGGTGGGCACGCCGCCCACCTCCACGACCGGGTCGAGCCCGAGCCGCTCGGCCAGCTCGACGCCGCCGCGCACGTCGTTGATCGGTCCACACGGGATGCCCGCCTCCGAGAGCGTCTCGAACCATTCCTGCGCGCTGCGCTCGGCGAGCCGCTCGAGCAGCAGCGGGCGCAGCTCCTCGCGGTGCTCGTTGCGCTCCCCGACGGTCGCGAAGCGCGGGTCGTCGGCCAGCTCGGGTGCGCCGATCGCCGCGGCCAGCTTGCGGAACTGGCCGTCGTTGCCGGCCACCACGATCAGGTCGCCGTCGCCGGTGGCGAGCGGCTCGTAGGGGAAGAGGCTCAGGTGGGCGTTGCCCATCCGCTGCGGCACGACCCCGCCCGCGACGTACGCCGAGGTCTGGTTGACCAGCGTCGACATCGCGGTCGAGAGCAGGTTGGTCTCCACGTGCTGGCCCTCGCCGGTGGCGTCGCGGTGCCGCAGCGCGGCCAGGATGCCGATCACCGACTGCAGCCCGGTCATCACGTCGAAGACCGAGATGCCGGCCCGGTACGGCGGACCGTCGGGCCCGCCGGTCAGGCTCATCAGCCCGGACATGCCCTGCACCAGCAGGTCGTAGCCCGGCAGCGAGGCGCCGCCCTCGGCGCCGAAGCCGCTGATCGAGCAGTAGACGACCCGCTCGTTGAGCGCCCGCACCCCGTCGTAGCCGAGACCGAACCGGTCCAGGCCGCCCGGCTTGAAGTTGTGGATGAAGACGTCCGCGCGGGCGGCGAGGGCGCGGGCGACCTCGAGGTCGTCCGCGTCCTTGAGGTCGAGCGCGATCGAGCGCTTGTTGCGGTTGACGGCGAGGTAGTAGGTGCCGGTGTCGCCCCGGCGCGGCGGGACCCAGTGGCGGGTGTCGTCACCGGCGGGGCTCTCGACCTTGACCACCTCGGCGCCCAGGTCGGCCAGCAGCATGGTCGCGTAGGGCCCGGCCAGCACCCGCGAGAAGTCGGCGACGACCAGGCCCGCCAGGGGGCCGTCGGGCGTCGGCGAGGTGCCGGTCTCCGTCATCTACTACTCCTGTGACCACTAGGCGGACATCTGTCCGTCAATCTGACCGTGGCCCGGCGCCGCTGTCAAGGCGCCGTCAGGTGACCGGGGCGTCGGCGTGCGGCCTCGACTGCCACAGCGCCCAGTCGGCCGACACCTCGCCGGCGGCGCGCAGCAGCAGGGGAAGGTGGTGTCCGGTGAGCGTCTCGAGGCTCGTCTCGGCGGCGTGCACGGTGACGTTCATCGCGGCCCGGACGGTGCCGGTGGCGTCGCGCACCGGGACGGCGATCGAGCGCACGCCGCGGGCCAGCTCCTCGTCTGCGACCGCCCACCCGCGCGCCCGGACGACGCGCAGCTCGTCGAGCACCTCCTCGACCGCGGGGGCTGCGACGACCAGCCCCGAACGGGTCGGCTCCGCGAGCGCCGCCCGGACCCCGTCGTCGTCGAGGCCGGCGAGCAGCACCTTGCCCTGGGAGGTGACGGACGCGGGGAAGCGGGTGCCGATGTCGACGCGCAGCGCGATGATCTTGGGCACCGCCACCCGGGCGACGTAGACGATGTCGGAGCCGTCGAGCTGCGCCATCGACGACGACTCGTGGGTCTGCGCGACCAGCGCCTCGAGGTGCGGCCGGGCCACGTCCCACAGCCCGAGCGACCCGACGTACGACATGCCCAGGCGCAGCACCCGGGCGGTCAGCTCGAAGCCGTCGGCCGTGGCCCGCACGTAGCCGAGCTCGGCCAGCGTCAGCAGCAGGCGCCGCGCCGTGGGCCGGGCGAGCCCGGTCTCGGCGGCGACCTCGCTGAGGCTCATCGAGCCGCGGTGCGCCTCGAAGCAGCAGAGGACGTCGATCCCGCGGGCCAGGGCCTCGACGAAGTCCGGACCCGTGCCACGTCCCGCCATGCCGGCTCCTCTCGGGTGGGTGCGCCCCGATCGTGCCACAACGGACACCCGACCGGGCGGATCCACCGGCTGGTCGACGGACCCTTGACAGTGACCGCGACCACACGGCAATGTTTGAAGCCAGCCACGATACGGACCGATGTCCGCGAATGTGCGTGGCGCCCTGACCCCGGAGGTGTACGCGTGGCGAAGCTGGTGGCGATCCTGGCGACCACCCATCACCCGTTCTTCTACAAGACCAGCCGGCTCGCTCCCGAGGAGGCGCCGCCGTTCGCGGCCGAGTGGGTGCGCAAGGTCGAGGCCTACCGGGAGACCCTGACCCGGGCCCGCCCCGACGTCTTGGTGATGGTCGGCTCCGACCACTTCCACCAGCTCTGGCTCGACAACATGCCGCAGTTCCTCGTCGGGAAGGCGCCGTTCTACGACGCCAACTACTACAACGAGGAGCGCGAGTTCGGGCTGCCGCGGCTGCTGCTCAAGGGCCACGAGGAGCTCTCGTCGTACATCCTGCGCGAGGGGATCGACCGCGAGTTCGACCTCGCGTTCAGCAACGAGCTGCGGGTGGACCACTCGATCACCTGCCCGATCATCACCGTGCGTCCGCAGAACGACCTGCCGGTGGTGCCGATCTACACCAACATCTTCGCGCCACCGCTGCCGCGCCCCGAGCGCTTCGTCAAGCTGGGGCAGACGATCCGCGAGATCATCGACGCCTGGCCCAGTGACCTCCGGGTCGCCGTGATCGGCACCGGCCACCTCTCGCTCGAGCTCGGCGGCCCGCGCCAGTTCGGCGCCCACGGGCCCGACCCCGAGTTCGACGCCAAGGCCGTCGAGTGGATCGCGAACGGTGACATCGACGGCTGCCTGGCCAACGTCACCCTCGACAGCCTGCACGCGCCGGGCAACGCCACCCACGGCTTCATGGACTTCATGCTGATGATGGGCATCGCCGGGCACCGGAAGGCCGACTACGCCGACCACCTCGACCTGTTCCACACCATGGAGGCCTACTTCACCTGGTACCCGGACGGAGTCGAAGCGTGAGCAAGTACCTCGTCAACAAGTTCCTCTTCACCGTCGACCGCGACCCCGAGCTCGTCGAGCGCTACCGCGAGGACCCGGCCGGCACGGTGGCCTGGTGGGAGCAGGAGCAGGCCAACCTGCTGCTCAACTGCATCGCCGGCGAGGCGACCACCTGGCTCGAGTTCACCGACGAGGAGCGCCGGGCCCTGGCCGGGCACGACCATGTGGCGCTCTTCGAGATGGGCGCCCACCCGTTCCTGACCCTCACGTTGTGGATCGCCATGTTCGAGCGCGACCACGACGAGCCGCTCGCCATGCAGCTCGACTACGCCCACAAGCTCAGCCACATGTCGCTGCCCTACCCGGACATCACCACGTGAGCCCCGCCGGACCCCACCCCGAGGAGACCCGATGAACCCCGACGAGATCGAGCAGGTCAACGGCGGACGGCCCGCGGTCTTCCGCGGCGCGACCGTCCTCACCATGGACGACGCCGGCATCGTGCGCGACGGAGACGTGCTCGTACAGGGCGACACCATCGTCGCGGTCGGACCGCGGCTCGAGGTGCCGGACGGGACCCTCGAGGTCGACGCGTCCGACGGGATCGTGATGCCCGGCATGATCGACACGCACCGGCACATGTGGCAGACCGCGCTGCGCGGGTACGGCGCCGACTGGACGCTCTCGCAGTACTTCGTCTTCTACTACCTCACGCACGGGCCGATGTTCCGCCCCCAGGACATCCGGGCCGGCAACCTGCTCTCCGCGGTCGAGGCCGTCGACGCAGGCGTCACCACGACCGTCGACTGGTCCCACGGGCTGCAGACGGTCGAGCACGGCGAGGCCGCGCTCGACGCCCTCCAGAGCTCGCCGGGGCGGTTCGTCCTGGCGTACGGCAACCTCCTCGGCGCGCCCTGGGAGTGGACGCACGACCCCGACTTCCGCGCGTTCGTCGACCGCTTCCCGCGCTCGGACATGCTCGGGCTGCAGCTGGCCTTCGACGTCACCGCCGACCCCGAGTTCCCGGAGCGGGCGGCGTTCGAGGCGGCCCGCGAGCTCGGCCTGCGGGTGACCACGCACGCCGGCGTGTGGGGTGCCACCAACGACGACAGCATCCGGCTGATGTCCGACCACGGGTTCATGGGTCCCGACGTCACCTACGTGCACGCGGCCAGCCTGTCGACCGACAGCTACCACCGGATCGCGGCGTCGGGCGGCACCGTCTCGGTCTCCACGGAGAGCGAGCAGAGCGCCGGGCAGGGCTACCCGCCCACCTGGAACCTGCGCAAGCACGGCATCCCGGTCTCCCTGTCGATGGACACCAGCGTGTGGTGGAGCGCCGACCTCTTCTCGGCGATGCGGGCGACGCTCTCGGCCGACCGCTCCCGCGAGCACCTGGCCGCCCACAGCCAGGAGGAGACGGTGGTGGGCAACGCGCTGCGCGCCGAGGAGGTCGTGCGCTGGGCCACGCTCGGCGGCGCCCAGGCGCTCGGCCTGGACCACCTGGTGGGGTCGGTCACGCCGGGCAAGAAGGCCGACCTGGTGCTCATCAAGAACGACGCCTCCCCGGCGCTGTTCCCCCTGCTGCACCCCTACGGCACCGTGGTCTACCAGGCGGGGCGCGGCGACGTGCACACGGTGCTCGTGGACGGCCGGGTCGTGAAGCACGAGGGCGCCCTGGTCGGCGACGACCTCGCGGCCGCCAAGAGCGCCGTCGGCGAGACCGTGGACTTCGCGCGCAGCACCATGGGGGAGACGGCGTGGGAGGAGGGGATGCACCCCGAGCTGCCGGCGACCGAGCGGGTCCCCAACCCGTACACGTACACGGACTTCACGGGCAGCGACGACCGGCACCAGCCCCAGCAGGGCCCCTACGACCGGGCCTGAGTCGCGGCGGCCGACGGCCGAAATATCTCGAAGTTGAGTGGAACAGACTCAACTTTGCCGGCGTTCTCATCATGACGAGCACACTGGGTGCCGTCGACAGGTCTGAGTTGCTTGCAGGAGAACGCCCATGAGTCAGTTCGGAGCCGAGAAGTTCACGACCCGCAGTCGTGAGGCGATCGAGGCTGCCCAGCTCGCCGCGACCACGGCGGGCAACACCCACACGGAGCCGTTGCACCTCCTCGTCGCGCTGCTGCGCCAGGAGGAGGGCACGGCCCGCAACCTGGTCGCCAAGGCCGGCGTCGACGCCGCCGCCCTGACCGCGAAGGCCGAGGCCGCGATGGCCGCGCTGCCGACCGCGAGCGGCGCCACCGTCCAGCAGCCCGCCGCCTCCGCGGCGCTGACCCGGGTGCTCGCCGGTGCGCTCGACCTCGCCGCCGGCATGAAGGACGACTACGTCGCGACCGAGCACCTGCTGATCGCGATCGCCGGCACCGAGAGCCCGGCCCAGAGGCTGCTCACCGACGCCGGCCTGACCGAGGCCGGGCTGCGCGACGGGCTGACCGCCGTGCGCGGCAACCGCCGGGTCACCAGCCAGGACGCCGAGTCGACGTACGAAGCGCTCGAGAAGTACTCCCTCGACCTCACCCAGGCCGCGGAGGAGGGCCGGCTCGACCCGGTCATCGGCCGCGACGCCGAGATCCGCCGGGTCGTGCAGGTGCTGTCGCGTCGTACGAAGAACAACCCGGTGCTCATCGGCGAGCCCGGCGTCGGCAAGACCGCGGTCGTCGAGGGCCTGGCCCAGCGCGTGGTCGCCGGCGACGTGCCCGACTCCCTCAAGGGTCGCCGGGTGCTCAGCCTCGACCTGGCCGCGATGGTCGCGGGCGCGAAGTACCGCGGCGAGTTCGAGGAACGGCTCAAGGCCGTCCTCGAGGAGATCAAGGACGCCGGCGGGCAGATCATCACGTTCATCGACGAGCTGCACACGGTCGTCGGCGCGGGCGCCGGTGGCGACTCCGCGATGGACGCCGGCAACATGCTCAAGCCGATGCTCGCCCGGGGCGAGCTGCACATGATCGGTGCGACCACGCTCGACGAGTACCGCGAGCGGATCGAGAAGGACCCGGCCCTGGAGCGCCGCTTCCAGCAGGTCTTCGTCGGCGAGCCCAGCGTCGAGGACACCGTGCAGATCCTGCGCGGCATCCAGGAGAAGTACGAGGCCCACCACGGCGTCCGGATCACCGACGCCGCGCTGGTCGCCGCCGCGACCCTCTCGGACCGCTACATCACCGGGCGTCAGCTCCCCGACAAGGCGATCGACCTGATCGACGAGGCCGCGTCGCGGCTGCGCATGGAGATCGAGTCGTCGCCCGAGGAGATCGACCAGCTCCGGCGCTCGGTCGAGCGCCTGAAGATGGAGGAGTTCGCCCTCGAGAAGGAGAGCGACGACGCCTCCAAGGACCGGCTCGAGCACCTGCGCGCCGACCTCGCCGACCGCGAGGAGGAGCTGCGCGCGCTCGAGGCCCGCTGGGAGAAGGAGAAGTCCTCGCTCGAGGACGAGGGCGAGCTGCGCCGTCGCCTCGACTCCGTGCGCGTGCAGGCCGAGAAGCTGATGCGCGACGGCGGCGAGGAGAACCTGCGCCAGGCCTCCGAGATCCTCTACGTCCAGATCCCGCAGCTCGAGAAGTCGCTCGCCGCGTCCGTCGACGCCGAGACCTCGACCCTCGAGCCGCTGGTCGGCGAGCAGGTCGGCCCCGAGCAGATCGCCGAGGTCGTCGAAGCCTGGACCGGGATCCCCACCGGGCGGATGCTCGAGGGCGAGACCGCCAAGCTGCTCCGGATGGAGGAGGTCATCGGCCAGCGGCTGATCGGTCAGCGCGAGGCCGTGACCGCCGTCAGCGACGCCGTACGCCGCTCGCGTGCGGGCATCAGCGACCCGAACCGGCCCACCGGCTCGTTCCTCTTCCTCGGCCCGACCGGCACCGGCAAGACCGAGCTCGCGAAGTCGCTCGCGGACTTCCTCTTCGACGACGAGCGGGCGATCGTCCGCATCGACATGAGCGAGTACTCCGAGAAGCACTCGGTCGCGCGGCTGGTCGGCGCCCCTCCGGGCTACGTCGGTTACGACGAGGGCGGCCAGCTCACCGAGGCGGTGCGCCGCCGGCCCTACTCGGTCGTGCTGCTCGACGAGGTCGAGAAGGCGCACCCGGAGGTCTTCGACATCCTGCTGCAGGTGCTCGACGACGGCCGGCTCACCGACGGGCAGGGTCGCACGGTCGACTTCCGCAACACGCTGCTGATCCTGACCAGCAACCTCGGCTCGGCCTACCTGGTCGACCCGACGCTCGACGCCGCCGAGAAGCGCGAGTCGGTGCTGGCGACGGTGCGCGCGTCGTTCAAGCCGGAGTTCCTCAACCGGCTCGACGAGATCGTGCTCTTCGACGCCCTGACGCAGGACGAGCTGAGCCACATCGTCGAGCTGCAGCTCGGGCTGCTGGAGAAGCGGCTGGCCGTGCGCCGGATCTCGATCGAGGTGACCGACGCCGCCAAGACGTGGCTCTCCGAGACCGGCTACGACCCGGCGTACGGCGCCCGCCCGCTGCGCCGCCTGATCCAGAGCGCGATCGGCGACCCGCTGGCGAAGATGCTGATCGGGGGCGACGTCGTCGACGGTGGACGGGTCACCGTGGACCGGTCGCCGGACGGCGACGGGTTGGAGCTGACCGCCGCGTGATGAAATGGGCGGCGTGAACGAGCCGTCCCCCACCCGTCCGCGCCAGGTGACCCTGGCCGCGTGGATGATCATGGTCGGCTCGGTGGTGGTGGTCGCGATGGTCTTCGACCGGATCGCCGGGCTGCACACCATGGAGACCCGCGAGTCGATCGAGAAGTTCCTCGCGGAGCCGCCGGGCGACGACCTGGGCGTCGGCGTGAAGGGCGTGATCAGCCTGCTGCGCACGCTGTCCATGGTCGCGGCCGGGTGTGCGACGGCCGCCGCCATCCTGGGCTACCAGGTGCTCCGGCGCAGCCGCAGCGCCCGGTTCGCGCTGACCCTGCTCGCCGTCCCCCTCTTCCTCACCGGCATGGTCACCGGCGGGTTCGTCTCGTCGGTGGTGGCCGCCTCGGCCGCGATGCTCTGGCTCCAGCCTTCACGGGACTGGTTCAACGGCGTGAACCGGCCGGCTCCGGCGTCGACCCGGTCCGTGGCGCCGCCCTCGACGTCCGCACCGGTGCCTGGGGTGCCGGCCGCGGCCTGGCCGGCCCCGCCCGTGAGCGCGCCGCTCGCGCGCCCCGGGGCCGTGGTCTGGGCCTGCGTGCTCACCTGGGTCTTCGGCGCCCTGACCGCTGTGGCGATGACCGTCAGCGCGATCGCGATCGCCGTCGACCAGGACCTGCTGCTCGACGAGGTGCACCGGCAGAACCCCGACCTCCGCGAGCAGGGCGTCACCGACGGCCTCCTCGTGGCGGCGACGTACGTGATGGCCGGGCTCATCGTGCTCTGGTGCCTGGCCGCGATCGTGGTCGCCGTGCTCGTCTGGCGCCGCGTCGGGTGGGCCCGGATCGTGCTGATCGTCTCGGCGTCGGCCTGCATCGGCCTGAGCCTGCTCGGCTCGGTGCTCGGCGCCTTCCTGCTGGTCTTCCCGCTCGTCGCCGGCGTGGCCACCGTCGCGCTGCTGGTGCGCGCCGACGCCCGGCCCTGGTTCGACCGGACTACGCCGACAGGTCGGCAGCAGCCAGGCGGCGCAGACCGTCCTCGATGACGTCGGGCTGCTTGCAGAAGGCCCAGCGGACGAGCTGGTCGCCCGCGTCGGAGTCGTGGAAGCCCTGGGTGGGGATCGCGACGACGCCGGCCCGCTCGGGAAGGGCCAGGCAGAACGACAGCCCGTCCTTCCACCCGAGACGGCCGATGTCGGTGGTCGCGAAGTAGGTGCCCTCCGGGACGCGCACGTCGAGCCCGACCGCCGCCAGTCCGGAGCAGAGCAGGTCGCGGCGCTGCTGCAGGTCGGCCGCCAGCCGGGACGGGAAGTCCGGCTCCTCGTCGAGGGCGAAGGCGACCGCCGGCTGGAGCGGTGACCCCGAGGTGAAGGTGAGCCACTGCTTGGCGGCCAGGACGGCGCCGACCAGCGCTGCGGGCCCGGTGGCCCAGCCGACCTTCCAGCCGGTGAACGAGTAGGACTTGCCGACACTGGAGAGCGACAGGGTGCGCTCGAACATCCCGGGCAGCGTCGCCAGCGGGACGTGCTCGTGACCGTCGTACACGAGGTGCTCGTAGACCTCGTCGGTGATCACCACCAGGTCGTGCTCGATCGCGACGTCGGCGACGGCCTGCAGCTCCGCGCGGGTGAGCACGGTGCCGGTCGGGTTGTGGGGCGAGTTCAGCAGCAGGAAGCGGGCACGCGGCGTGACGGCCGCGCGCAGCTCGTCGACGTCGAGGCGGAAGTCGGGGCCGCGCAGGGTGACCGGGCGGCGGACGCCGCCGGCCATCTGGATCATCGCGGTGTAGGAGTCGTAGTAGGGCTCGAGGACGACGACCTCGTCGCCGGGGTCCACCAGGCCCAGCAGCGCCGCCGCGATGCCCTCGGTGCAGCCGGTGGTCACGACGACCTCGGAGTCCGGGTCCAGGTCGAGCCCGTAGTGGCGCTGCTGGTGGCGGGCGACCGCCTGGCGCAGCGCAGGCACGCCGGGTCCGGGCGCGTACTGGTTGAGCCCGGACTCGAGCGCGGCCACCGCGCGGGCGATCACGTCCGGCGGTCCGTCGACGTCGGGGAAGCCCTGGCCGAGGTTGACCGACTGCGTCCGGACGGCGAGGGCCGACATCTCCGAGAAGATCGTGGGTGGGATGCCCTGGAGGCGGGAGGCGAGCATGCGCCCGAGGCTAGCCTCGATAGGGTCGGCGCTGTGGACGAGACGCTGGCTGCCGACATCGACGCGATCTGCCGACTGACCGGGGAGTTCACACTCCGCTCCGGTCAGCAGGCCACCGAGTACTTCGACAAGTACCTCTTCGAGGCTGACCCCGGGCTGCTGCTGCGGGTCGCGCGGGAGATGGTCGGGCTGCTCCCCGGCGACACCGACCTGCTCGGCGGGCTCGAGCTCGGCGGCGTGCCGATCGCCACGATGGTCAGCAGCCTGACCGGGCGCCCCGGTCTCTTCGTGCGCAAGAAGGCCAAGGAGTACGGCACCTGCAAGCTCGCCGAGGGCCCGGACGTCGCCGGGCGGCGGGTGACCCTCATCGAGGACGTGATCACGACCGGCGGGGCGGTGCGCGACGCCACGAACGCGCTGCGCGAGGCCGGCGCGATCGTCGACGTCGTCGTCTGTGCGATCGACCGCAGCCCGGAGGGCCAGAACCCGCTCGCCGACGTCGGCCTCGAGGTGCGGCCGGTCCTCACCAAGGCGCAGCTCGACGCCGCACGAAGCGCCGGCTGACGGGGCGCGCCCGACCTAGGCGTCCGGACCGGCGTCGGTGGCCGGGACGTTCACCAGCGGGTCGTTCGGCTTCTCCGAGACCTGCTTGGGGTCGTGGCGGTGGTGTCGGTGCCGGAGCCACTCGATGCCGAACGGCACGACGGTGAAGGCCAGGATCGCCAGCGTCACGTAGTCGATGTTGTCGGCCAGCCAGGGGACCGTCGTGCCCAGGAAGTAGCCGAGCAGGGTGATCGAGAGGACCCACAGGACGGCGCCGATCGCGCTCCAGACGAGGAAGCGGCGTCGGTCCATCCGGGTCACGCCGGCCACGACGGTGATGAAGGTGCGCACGAACGGCACGAACCGGCCGATCACCAGGGCCTTGTTGCCGTGCTTGTCGAAGAACGCCTGGGTCTGGTCGAAGTACTTCTTCTTGAGCAGCCGCCCGTCGCGCTGGTAGAGCGGTGGCCCGATCTTGCGGCCTATCTCGTAGCCCACGACGTTGCCGAGGAACGCGAAGCAGCTGAAGAGCGCCAACGCGACGACCAGGTCGATCGAGTGGTGTCCGGGGACGATCTCGACCCGGTCGGTCGCGATGAAGAGACCCATCGCGAACAGCAGCGTGTCGCCCGGCAGGAACGGGAAGAACAGACCGCACTCGATGAAGACGATGAGCACGCTGGCCCAGAAGAACCATGGACCGAACCAGTCGAGGAGCTGCTGGGGGTCCATCCAGTCCATGCCGAGCAGCAAGAGCTGCCCAGGGAGGACTGTGATCACGCCGCAACGGTACCCGCCACCCCCTGACGGCGTGGGACCTATCCCCTACCGTTGCCGGCGTGCCGGACGCCGAACACGTGGAGGACGAGCCGCGCGCGCCGTACGACCCGATGCCGCACGGTCCACCGGAGGTGGGGGTGGGGCCGTGGGTGGGCCCGTGGCCGACGGGTGAGCAGTACGACGAGCAGCTGCTCGCCGAGGGTGACCGGCGCAACGTGGTCGACCGCTACCGGTACTGGTCGATGGACGCGATCGTCGCCGACCTCGACCTGCGCCGGCACGACTTCCACGTCGCGATCGAGAACTGGCAGCACGACTTCAACATCGGGACGATCGTGCGCAGCGCCAACGCGTTCCTGGCCGCCGAGGTGCACATCGTCGGCAACAAGCGGTGGAACAAGCGCGGCGCGATGGTCACCGACCGCTACCAGCACGTCCGGCACCACGCGACCGTCGCCGACCTGGCGGCCCACCTCCACGAGCAGGACGTCGTGCTGCTCGGCATCGACAACCTGCCCGGCTCGCTGCACCTCGAGACCACGACCCTCCCGCGCCGGGTCTGCTTCCTCTTCGGCCAGGAGGGGCCGGGCCTGTCCGCGAGTGCCCGTGAGGCCTGTGACGGGACGTTCTCGATCGCGCAGTTCGGCTCGACGCGGTCGATCAACGCCTCGGCCGCCGCCGCGATCGCGATGCACGCCTGGATCCGGGAGTACGCCGACCTCTCGGGCGACGACGCCTGGCGCGGCTAGGGTCCGGCCGCCGGCACTGCTCGCGGGTGACCGCCCGTGGCTGCGGCGGGGAGCTCACCGGCTGCGTGCCCGGCGTGCGGGACGCCCGGCGAGCCCCCGGTGGCGACCACTAGGGTGGAATCGCCGTCGAAGTCCTCCTGAGGAGCCCCGCATGCCGATCGCCACCCCCGAGAAGTACGCCGAGATGCTCGACACCGCGAAGGCCAACGCGTTCGCGTTCCCGGCCATCAACGTGTCGTCCTCGCAGACCCTGAACGCCGCCCTCAAGGGCTTCGCCGACGCCGGCTCCGACGGCATCATCCAGGTCTCCACGGGCGGTGCGGAGTACCTCTCCGGCCCGTCGGTGAAGGACATGGTCGCCGGGTCGGTCGCCTTCGCGGCGTACGCCGCCGAGGTCGCCAAGAACTACCCCGTCAACGTCGCCCTGCACACCGACCACTGCCCCAAGGACAAGCTGGACGGCTTCGTCCGGCCGCTGCTCGCGATCTCCGCGGAGCGCGTCGCCCGGGGCGAGGCGCCGCTCTTCCAGTCGCACATGTGGGACGGGTCCGCCGTCCCCCTCGACGAGAACCTGCAGATCGCCCAGGAGCTGCTGGCCAAGGCCGCGGCCGCGCACATCATCCTCGAGGTCGAGATCGGCGTCGTCGGTGGTGAGGAGGACGGCGTCGCCAACGAGATCAACGAGCAGCTGTACACGACGCCCGAGGACGCGCTCGCGACCATCGAGGCGCTCGGCGCCGGCGAGAAGGGCCGCTACATGACCGCGCTGACCTTCGGCAACGTGCACGGCGTCTACAAGCCCGGCAACGTCAAGCTGCGCCCGGAGATCCTCCAGGCCGCCCAGGAGGCGGTCGCCGCCAAGCTCGGGCTGCCGGCCGGCTCGAAGCCGTTCGACCTGGTCTTCCACGGCGGCTCCGGCTCGTCGGCCGAGGAGATCGGCGCGGCGGTCGACTACGGCGTCGTGAAGATGAACGTCGACACCGACACCCAGTACGCCTTCACCCGCCCGGTCGCCGCCCACATGTTCACCCACTACGACGGAGTGCTGAAGGTCGACGGCGAGGTCGGCAACAAGAAGCAGTACGACCCGCGCGCCTGGGGCAAGGCCGGCGAGGCCGGCATGGCCGCCCGCATCGTCGAGGCCTGCGAGAACCTCCGCTCGGCCGGCAAGGCTGTCTGACACCGGTTCGTCGCGCTGCCGGGGTCCCCGGGCAACCAGGGACCCCGACAGGCGTCGTCAGTCGGTGACCGGGGCGGCCGGCGCGGGGGCGGCGGTGCCCGCGTAGCCCGCGTGGCTGGGCTTCTCGAAGAACAGCACGGCCAGGAAGCCGAGCACGAAGGCCGCGGTGGGCAGCAGCACGGACGTCGCCATCGCGTCGCTGAAGGCCTGCGCCACCGCGGGCGGCAGCGCCCCTCCGCCCGAGGAGCCCTCGCCCTTGAACGCCGGCAGGCCCTCGGCGGCCAGCCGCGCGTCCATGAGGACGGCGATGGCCGCGGCGCCGAGCACCGCGCCGACCTGGCGCGTCGCGTTGTAGATGCCCGACCCCGCTCCGGCCAGCTGGATCGGCAGGTTGCGGGTGGCGGTCGCGCTGTTGGGCGCCCAGACGAACGCGTTGCCGATGCCGAAGACGGCCATCGGCGGCACCGTCCACCAGATCGAGGTGTCCGGCGTCATCACGAACGTCAGCCACAGCAGGCCGACGAAGAGGCACGCGAAGCCGAACGCCGTCAGCAGGCGCGGGTGCACGCGGTCGGTGAGCCCTCCGACGAGCTTGGCGAGCGCGATCGTCATCAGCGCCATCGGCACCAGGATCAACGCCGACCGGGTCGGGCTCAGGCCGCGGACGACCTGCGCCCAGATCATGATCGGGATCGACAGCGAGATGATCGAGAAGCCCATCACGGTGATCGCGACGTTCGCCAGCGAGAAGTTGCGGTCGCGGAACAGCCCGAGCGGCACCAGCGGCTCGTTGCGGTTGCGTGCCTGCCAGAGCACGAACAGCCCGAGCACCACGAGCCCGGTCACGATCAGCGTCCAGATCACGCCGTTCCAGTGGAACTGGTGGCCCTCCTGGATGCCGAACACCAGCAGGAACATGCCGGCCCCGCTGAGCGCGACGCCGAGCCAGTCGAACTGGTGGGTGTGGGTCGGCAGCTTCGGCACCAGCCGGGCCGCGAGCACGAAGCCGACCAGGCCGACCGGGATGTTGATGAAGAAGATCCACTCCCAGCCCAGGCCGTCGACCAGCACGCCGCCGAGGATCGGGCCGACCAGCGTCGCGACGCCCGCGGTCGCGCCCCACAGGGACATCGCGGCGCCCCGGCGGTCGGCCGGGAAGATCCGGGTGATGATCGCCATCGTCTGCGGTGTGATCATCGAGGCGCCGAGACCCTGGACGACCCGGGCCGCGATCAGCATCTCGATGCTGCCGGTGAGCCCGCACCACAGCGACGCGAGCGTGAAGACCGTCAGGCCGACCAGGTAGACGTTCTTCGGGCCGAACCGGTCGCCGAGACGCCCGGTGATGAGCACGGGCACGGCGTACGCCAGCAGGTAGGCGCTGGTCACCCAGACGACGTTGTTGACGTCGGCGTGGAGGTCCTCGATGATCGCCGGCGTCGCGACGGACACGATCGTGGTGTCGATCAGGATCATGAAGAAGCCGATGCACAGCGCGAACAGCGCCGGCCACGGCGCCTTGTCTCCGGTCGGGTCGGTGGTCTGCCCGTGGGTCTGGGGAGCGGGGGCTGGCTGGGTCACGGATTCAGTCAACACCCTGCCGTGGACAATGCAGGGCATGAGCTCTTTCACGCCCGGTGCCGACCTGATGGCAGGACCCCCGCCCACCCACCTCCCCGAGGACCCGGCGGCCGCCGAGCTGGCGGACGGCGTCGCGCCCGTCGACGTCGTACGACGCGCCCCTGCCTCGCCCTTCGCCTGGGCCGCCCTCGCCCAGCAGGCCCGCGACGAGGGCGCCGACGACGTGACCGTCTACGCCTATGCGCGGGTGGGCTACCACCGCAGCCTCGACATGCTGCGCCGCAACGGCTGGAAGGGCCACGGCCCGGTCCCGTGGGAGCACGAGCCCAACCGGGGCTTCCTGCGCTGCCTCGCGCTCCTCGCGCTGGCCGCCCGCGCCATCGGCGAGGCTCCCGAGTGGGAGCGGTGCTCGGAGTTCCTGCGCGACTCCAGCCCGACCGCGTACGCCGAGCTGCTCGGCTGAGCGGCTCCGTCAGCCCCGGGCGAGCCGGACCAGGTCGGCCGCCGGTCCCTCGGGCCGGCGGGCCGGCAGCCAGACGGCCCGCAGCGCGCGGCCGAGGTCGAGGCCGCTGACCGGCACCACCACGAGGTGGCCGGTGGCGACCTCGCCCGCGACCGCGAGCTCGCTGAGCACCGCGGCGGCCTCTCCCTCGGCGGCGGCCGACTTCACCGCGGCCGTGCTGGCCAGGTCGAGACGCGACGCGCCGAGCTCGGTGCCCACGCTCGCGAGGGCGCGGACCAGGGTGTCGCGGGTGCCGGAGCCGGCCTCGCGCAGCACCAGGTCCCCGGCGACCAGCTGCGCGGGCGTCAGCGGCGTACGCCGCCGGGCCCACGGGTGCGTCGGCCCGACCACGACCACGAGCGCGTCGCGGGCGACCGTCGTCGACGCCACCGACCGCGGCACCGTCGGCGACTCCACGAACCCGAGCGGCACCTCCCCGCTCTCCACCCGGGTGACGACCTCGACCGAGTTGCCCACCTCGAGGCTGACGTGGAGGTCGGGATGGGTGTGCCGGAAGCGCGCGAGCCAGCGGGGGAGCAGGTACTCCGCGACGGTCAGGCTCGCGGCGACCGTCAGGTGCGCCGCCCGCTGAGCGGCCAGCGAGCGGGCGCCGATCGTCACCCGGTCGACGCCGGCCAGCGCGTCCCGGGCCCACGCCACCACGACCTCGCCCTCGGTGGTCAGGTGCGAGCCGCCGGGTGACCGCACCAGGAGGGACAGGCCGAGCTGTCGCTCGAGCCGGCTGAGGGAGCGGCTGGCGTTGGGCTGGGCCATGCCGACGGCCCGCGCGGCGGCGCCGAGGGAGCCGGTCTCGGCGACCCGGACCAGCAGGTCGAGGGCGGTGAGGTCGGGACGGTCGGCCATGCCTTGATGATATGGCCGACGGGCAGGTCATATCGACTGAGCATGAGTCGAGGCCGGAAAGACGGCTACCGGCGGGCGGCTTTCCGGGCGACCGTGGAGCCATGGTCACCACCCGTCTGCCCGGACTCGGCCTCGCCGCGCTCGGCGGCGGTGCCGCGCTCGGTGTGCACGCGGCCGTCCCCTCCCTGAGCCCCACGCTGGTCGGGATCGCGCTGGGGGTGGTGGTCGCCGGCTCGGGCGGCATCGCCGACTCCGCCCGGCCCGGGCTCCGGGTGGCGTCGCGTCAGGTGCTCCGCGTCGGCGTCGCGCTGCTGGGTCTCCAGCTGGTGCTGCCCGAGATCCTCGGCCTCGGCTGGCCGATGCTCGTCGTCATCGCCGGTGTCGTGGTCCTGGGGATCGTCGGCACGATCGCGCTCGGGCGGGTGCTCGGCGTGCCCGCCGAGCAGGCCCTGCTGGTCGCCTGCGGCTTCTCGATCTGCGGGGCGGCCGCGGTCGCCGCGGTCGAGGGGGTGCGCGAGTCGAAGGACGAGGACGTCGCCACGGCCGTCTCGCTCGTCGTGGTCTTCGGCAGCGTCGTGATGCTCGCCCTCCCGCTGGGGGCCGTCGCGCTCGGCTTCGACCCGGTCTCTGCCGGTGCCTGGTCGGGAGCGTCCATCCACGAGGTCGGTCAGGTCGTGGTGGCCGGTGGCCTGGTCGGCGGCGCCGCGCTCCAGGTCGCGGTCGCCGTGAAGCTGGGCCGGGTGCTGATGCTCGCTCCGGTGCTCGCGGTCATCTCCGTGACGTCGCGGCGTACGCCGGGGGTGCGACCGCCGCTGGTGCCGGGGTTCGTGCTGGCGTTCGTCGCGTGCGCGGCCGTCCGTACCCTCCTGCCGGCGCCGGACGCCGTGCTCGACCTCGCCGGGCTCGTGCAGTCCGGCGCGCTCGCGATGGCGATGTTCGCGCTCGGCTGCGGGCTCGAGCCGGCCGCACTGCGGCGTGCGGGCCGTCCGGTCCTCGGGCTGGCGGCCTCCGCCACCCTGCTCGTCGCGCTGCTCGGCCTCCCGGCGGCGTTCGTCGCGGGCTGAGCCGCTGTCTGCGGGTTTCACCGGTCAGCCGCCGGAACCCGCACGACACGCCGTCGCTGTCCGGCGTGTCGTGCGGGGTTGGGCGGCCAGCCGGTGAAACCGGCAGCAAGATCAGGACGGCGGCGTGAGCAGCGTGCGGATCTTCTCCGCGCCGAGCGCCAGGAAGAGCGTCGGCAGCCGAGGGCCGCGGTCGGCGTCGACGAGCAGGTTGTAGAGCAGCCGGAAGAAGTCCTTCTGGTCCTGCTTCACCTGGTCGGTCGGCGCGTCGTCGAGGCCCAGCCCGCGGGCCAGCTTCGGCACGCCGTAGATCAGCGCGGTGGTGTCGTCGAGGTGGAGGTCGTCGGGCATCCGGTCGAGCAGCTGGCGCAGCCAGAGCTCCTCGTCCTCGTTCAGCGCGCCCAGCCGGTCGGCGTCCGGGGTCTCGCGCACCGTGGTGCGGTCCTCGGTCGGCACGTACTCCGAGGTCCACGTCATCGCCTTGCCGAGCCGCGGCTCCAGGTCGGCGACCGAGGCGTGCTCGTAGCCGACGTTGCCGATGATGGTGCTGATCAGCTCGGCGCTGCCCGCCGTGACGTCGGCGACCGACGACAGCAGCCGGAACGGCACGACGACGGCCGGGGTCGGCAGCCGGCCCGCGGACGACGTCGAGGACGCCCGCTCGAAGGCCAGCGTCTGCGCGTCGGAGCGCTCCGGGTCGGCGGACTTCTTGGCGAGCGCGTCCCACTCGTCGTACAGCCGGACGACCTCCGCCCCGAAGTCGACGTTGAAGGCCTGCTTGGGCTGGCGGCGCACGTAGAGCCAGCGCAGGATCGGCGCCTCGAGGATCTGCAACGCGTCGGACGCGGTCGGCACGCCACCGCGCGACGACGACATCTTCACCTGACCGCCGGCGCCGACGAACGAGTAGCCGACGAACGACGGCGCTCGGCCGCCGTAGACGCGCTTCACGAGCTCCTTGCCGACGGTGTACGACGAGCCGGGCGTGGCGTGGTCGACGCCGCCGGGCTCGAAGTCGACGCCCTCGACCGACCAGCGCATCGGCCAGTCGACCTTCCAGACCAGCTTGCCTTCGTTGTCCGTGGTGAGGTTGGTGACGCCCTGGTAGGCGCAGACCTGGCAGGTGTAGGCGAGGTCGGTCGTGTCCTCGTCGTAGGACGTGATGATCGTGGTGTCGCGGCCGCACTCGCGGCAGTAGGGCTTGAAGGGGAACCGGGCGAGGTCGTCGGTGGCGCCCAGCCCGGTCAGGCCGGACTCGTCGTCGTTGGCCACCGAGTCGGCCAGGGCGGCGGCCTCCTCCGGGCTCTCGGGCGCCGCGGAGGTCGCGCCCTCGAGCTGCTTGGTGCGGTACTTCGCCATCACCTGCTCGATGTCGTCGCGGCGTCGTACGGCGGTCAGGATCTGGTCGCGGTAGGTGCCGGCGCGGTACCGCTCGGTCTGCGACATCTCCTCCATCGCGACGCCCAGCTCGGCGAGCGCCGCCTGGAGGGGCGCCTTGAAGTGGTCGGCCCACGACTGGTGGCAGTCCCACGGGTCGGGGACCGAGGAGAGCGGACGGCCGATGTGGTCGGCGAAGGACGGGTCGATCCCGGCGGGGACCTTGCGGAAGCGGTCGTAGTCGTCCCAGCTGTGCAGGTGGCGCGCGGCGATGCCGCGGCGCTTGATCTCCTCGGCGACGAAGTGCACGGTGAGGAACTCCCGCAGGTTGCCGAGGTGGATCGGCCCGGAGGGGCTGGCGCCGGAGGCGCAGGTGATCACGTGGTCGCCCAGGTCCTCGCCGTACACGTCGCGGGCGTGCCGGATGGCGTCGTCGGCGGCGCGCGTCACCCAGTCGGTGGGCTCGCCCTGGTTGCCTCGTGCCATCGGGTCTGCTGCTCCTGTGCTCGGGGGTGCGGACAGCGGAACGCTACCCGGCCTCCGTCGCGCCCCGCAGGGGGCACAGGGTCAGCAGGACGCCGGAACCGCCGCCCAGTGGCGGCTCCGGTGCCCTGCCCTGCGCGTCCCCCGACACGACCGATCCCCCGATGTGGGTCGTGTGCGACGGTCGTGCCCCGAATGTGTCCCGAGAACGGTGCGCGGCCGCCGGCGCGTGCGGGCATCCTCGCACTGACAGGACCGTGCCACCTGGTGACAAGTGGCCGGTGTCACTAACATGCCAACCATGGCCCGCAGCGAGCAGCTCACCGTCCTCGCGGCCCTGGGCTTCTCGGCCTCGCTCGACCGCACCTACCAGCGGCTGCGCCCCCAGTCGGGACGCGACCTGGCGCGGGTGGCGGCCTCGATGCTGCGCACGCCCGACGAGCTGCTCGACGAGCTCGCCCCCCTCGTCGAGGCCGGGATCGTCCGGCTCGAGGGGGAGACCCTGGTGGTCGAGTCCCCGAGCGAGGCCCTGCGCATCATGGTCGCGATCCAGTCGGTCTACGCGGAGCGGGTGCACCGCCGGCTCGACGGGATCAGCGACGCGATCGGGCTGCTGGCGGCCGACGCGTCGCGGCCGGTGCCGGGCGACGTGGAGGCCAGTGCACCGCTCGAGGGCGAGGTCGCGACCGGCGGCGACATCTACGCGCTGGTGCGGTCGCTGGTGGTCAAGGGCAGGGGCGACCTGCTCTGGCTGCGCCCCGACCAGTGGCGCGGCCCGCGGGAGGCCCGGATGACCGCGATGGTCGCGGAGGCGATCGCCGGCGGCGACCGGGAGTCCCGGGCGATCTACCCGGTGCGCGCCGTGCACGACGCGCCCGAGGCCCTGGTCGCCCGGCTCGCCGTCGGTGAGCAGATCCGGGTGCTGCCCGACCTGCCGTCGCGGCTGCTGGTCATCGGCGACTCGCACGCCGTCCTCCCGGAGCCGTTCGGCTACGCCGACTCCCCGTTGTCGATCGTCCGCCAGCGGGGCGTGGTGGAGGCGATGGCGCAGTGGTTCGAGCTGCTGTGGGAGCGGGCGGTCGTCCCACCCCTCGACGCGGTGGCGCCGCGGCTCGACCTGCGGGCGTTCCTGCTCCAACAGCTCGCGGCCGGCGCCCACGACGAGCAGATCGCCCGGGTGCTCGGCATCAGCCTGCGCACGGTGCGCCGCCGGGTCGCCGACCTGATGAGCGAGCTCGGCGCCGACTCACGCTTCCAGGCGGGCGTCGAGGCCGCGCGGCGCGGCTGGTTGTGAGGGTCGCTGCGGCAGTCGTGGTCTCGAGGCGGACCGGCTAGGGCAGGAGCATCGAGTAGGCCTCGGGCTCGATGTGCCAGGTGCGCTTGCGCTCCGGACCGTCGATCTCGCCGTCGGCGCTGACCCAGAACGGGCCGCCGGTGATGGAGACCCGGGTCCCCCGCAGGTAGCTGACGTCGTCGCGCTCCTGGTGCTTGGCGAAGCCGAGGTGCGCGGCGTACGACAGGCGGGCGATCGGGCCGATCGAGCGGGAGACCATCACGTCGAAGCGGCCGTCGCGCGGGTCGGCGCCCGGCGTGAGCTCGGCGCCCCCGCCGACCGAGGAGCCGTTGCCGACCGCCGCCATCAGGATCGGCTCGTCCAGGTCGACCACGACCTGGCCGTCGACCTCGACCCGGACGCGGATGATCGGCGGCCTCCAGGCGGTCAGGGCCGCGCCGATCGGGTAGCCGAGCTTGCCGAGGTTGGCCTTGCCGACCCCGATCGAGTGGAGGCGCTCCTTCCAGCGGTGCCCGCGGCGGCTGGCGTTGGCCCCCGCGCCGACGTGCACGCTGTTGACCACGATCTCGCCGACCTCGTCGACGATGAGGTCCATCTTCCGGGGCTTGTCGGCCAGGATGACCTGGGCCGCCTCCTCGATCTCCAGCGGGACGCCGACGCCGCGCGCGAAGTCGTTGCCGGTGCCCATCGGGAGCAGCCCGACCACGGCGTTCTTCAGCTCGTTGCGGCGGTGCAGGGCCGCGATCACGGCGTGCAGGCTGCCGTCACCGCCGGCGACCACGATGTGCCGGGACCCGGCTCGGTGCAGGACGCCGTCCAGCTCGCCGGGGTTGGACGTGGCCTGCACCTCGACGGACGCGCGCGAGCGGAGCACGGCGAGCGCCGACGCCAGGGTCTCCTCGTCGGAGGTGCCGGCGTCACTGTTGGTGATGACGAGGAGCGGGTCCACGTCGCGGACACTATCCGAGGGGGTGTCGGCCGGGACCACCCCGACGGGTCCCGCTTTGGTAGCGTGTGGTCGCAAGAGCTCCGGTGCACTTGTGCCGGAGCTGTTTCGTTTCCAGAGGAGAACCATGCCGGCGATCGCCATCATCGGTGCCCAGTGGGGCGACGAGGGGAAGGGCAAGGCCACCGACCTCCTCGGCTCCCGCGTCGACTACGTCGTCAAGTTCAACGGTGGCAACAACGCCGGCCACACCGTCGTCATCGGTGACGAGAAGTACGCCCTGCACCTGCTGCCCAGCGGCATCCTGAGCCCCGGCGTCACGCCGATCATCGGCAACGGCGTGGTCGTGGACCTCGCGGTCCTCTTCGAGGAGCTCGACGCCCTCATCGCCCGCGGCGTCGACGTCAGCCTGCTCAAGGTCAGCGCCAACGCGCACGTGATCGCGGACTACAACCGCACGCTCGACAAGGTCACCGAGCGGTTCCTCGGCACCCGGCGGCTGGGCACGACCGGGCGCGGCATCGGACCGACGTACGCCGACAAGATGAACCGGGTCGGCATCCGGATCCAGGACATCTTCGACGAGAAGATCCTGACCCAGAAGGTCGAGGGGGTCCTCGAGCTCAAGAACCAGGTGCTGACCAAGATCTACAACCGCCGTGCCGCCACGGTCGAGCAGACCGTCGAGGAGCTGACCGCCTTCGCCGACCGGCTCGCGCCGATGGTGTGCGACACCGGGCTGCTGCTCAACCAGGCCCTCGACCGCGGCGAGACCGTGCTCCTCGAGGCGGGCCAGGCCACGCTGCTCGACGTCGACCACGGCACCTACCCGTTCGTCACCTCCTCGTCGGCCACCTCCGGCGGCGCCTGCACCGGCTCCGGCATCCCGCCGATGCGGCTCGACCAGGTGATCGGGATCGTCAAGGCCTACACCACCCGCGTCGGCGAGGGACCCTTCCCGACCGAGCTCGACGACGACTTCGGCGAGCACCTGCGCAAGGTCGGCGCCGAGTACGGCACCACGACCGGCCGGCCCCGCCGCTGCGGCTGGTACGACGCGGTCATCGCCCGCTACGCCGCCCGGGTCAACGGCGTCACCGACTTCGTGCTCACCAAGCTCGACGTGCTCACCGGCCTCGAGAAGGTCCCGGTGTGCGTCGCGTACGACGTCGGCGGGGTCCGCCACGACGAGATGCCGGTCAACCAGAGCGACTTCCACCACGCCGTACCGATCTACGAGTACCTCGACGGCTGGTGGGAGGACATCTCCGGGGCTCGCACCTTCGCGGACCTGCCGGCCAACGCGCAGGCCTACGTGAAGGCGGTCGAGGAGATGTCCGGCGCCCGGATGTCCGTGGTCGGGGTCGGCCCGTCGCGGGACGCGTCGATCGTGATTCACGACCTGATCTGAGCGTGGGGCGCTAGCGTCGGCCCATGCTGGATCCCGTGGTCGCGATCGACCGACTGCGTGCCGCGTTCGGAGGGCCGACGCAGCACCGCACCCTGCACGCGAAGGGCCGTTTCTACGGCGGCACCTTCACGCCGACGCCCGAGGCCGGTGAGCTCTGCCGGGCCGGCCACCTCCACGCGCCGACCCCGGTGACGGTCCGCTGGTCCAACGCGGGCGGCAACGCCGCCGTCCCCGACGAGAAGCCGGACATCCGCGGCATGGCCGTGAAGTTCCGGTTGGCCGACGGGACCGCGACCGACCTGCTCGGACAGACCTCCCCACGCTTCCCGACCGACGACCCCGAGACGTTCGTCGCGATGACGGAGGCGTCGGTGAAGCCGGCGACCTTCCCGCTCTTCCTGCTGCGGCATCCGCGGATGATCCCCGCGCTGGCGGCCGGCATCGCGGGGAAGGCCGTCGGGTCGCCCGTCTCCTTCGCCGAGGTGACCTTCTACCCGATCCACGCCTACGGGTGGCTCGACGCCGACGGTCGGCGTACCTGGGTGCGCTACGTCCTGGTGCCGACGGCCACCGCCGACGACCGGCTGGACCAGACCTTCGAGGGGCCGGACCGGCTCAGCGCGGAGATGGCCGCCCGGCTCGCCCGCGGCCCGGTGACCCACGAGCTGCGCGTGCAGCTGGCGGGCGACGGGCACGACCCGCACTCCGCGACGTCCGTCTGGGCCGGCGCCCGCGAGATCGTCGCCGGACGGATCGAGGTCACCGAGCTGCTCCCCGACCCCGAGGAGGGCGGCACCCCGACCGTCTTCGACCCCACTCGCGTCGTGGACGGCATCGAGCTGTCGGACGACCCGATCCTGCGCTACCGCCCGTCCGCCTACACGGAGTCCGTCCACCGCCGCGCCTGACCACCTCTAGGGTTGAGGCCCGTGAGGACTCTCGTCATCGGCACCGGCGGTCGCGAGCACGCCCTGGCCCGAGCGCTGGCCCAGGACCCCGCGGTCACCGAGGTACACGCCGCTCCGGGCAACCCCGGCATGGCTGCCGTCGCCACGCTGCACGACGTCGACCCGATGTCGGGCGCATCGGTGGCCGACCTGGCCGTGGCGCTGGGCGCCGACCTGGTCGTCATCGGTCCCGAGGCGCCCCTCGTCGCCGGGGTCGCCGACGCCGTGCGCGAGCGCGGGATCGCGGTGTTCGGCCCCAGCGGCGCGGCCGCGCAGCTCGAGGGGTCGAAGGCGTTCTCCAAGGCGGTGATGGCGGCCGCCGGCGTGCCGACCGCGGGCTCACGCACCTGCACCACCCCGGCCGAGGTCGAGGCCGCGCTGGACGCCTTCGGGGCGCCGTACGTCGTCAAGGACGACGCGCTGGCCGCGGGCAAGGGCGTCGTCGTCACCCGTGACCGCGCGGAGGCACTCGCCCACGCCGCCGCCTGCGACCGGGTCGTGGTCGAGGAGTTCCTCGACGGCCCCGAGGTGTCGGTGTTCGCCATCTGTGACGGGAGCACGGCCTACGCCCTGCAGCCGGCGCAGGACTTCAAGCGCATCTTCGACGGCGGCCGCGGCCCCAACACGGGAGGGATGGGCTCCTACACGCCCCTGACCTGGGCGCAGCCCGACCTGTCCGAGGTCGTCCTCGAGCGGGTCGTCCGCCCGACCCTGGCCGAGATGGCCGGTCGCGGCACGCCGTTCGTGGGCTGCCTCTACGTCGGCCTCGCGCTGACGGAGACGGGGCCGCGGGTGATCGAGTTCAACGTGCGCTTCGGCGACCCCGACATCCAGCCGGTGCTGGCCGTGCTCGACACCCCGCTCGGCGAGCTGCTCGCGGCCGCGGCCGAGGGTCGTCTCGCCGACGTGCCGGCGCCGACCTTCCTCGACGCTGCCGCCGTGACGGTGGTGCTCGCGTCGGCCGGCTACCCCGAGTCGTCCTCGAAGGGGGACGTCATCACCGGCGTCGACCTCGCCGACGCGCGCGACGGCGTCGACGTCATCCACGCCGGCACCGCGCTGTCCGGTGACGACCTCGTCACCGCCGGGGGTCGGGTGCTCGCGGTGCGGGCCGTCGGCCCGGACGTCGCCGCCGCGCGCGCCGCGGCGTACGCCGCCGCCGACCTGGTCTCCTTCCCCGGCATGCAGCGCCGCGACGACATCGCCGCCGAGCCGCTCGGTGTCGTCGAGGGTGCGTCGCTCCGCTGACGGCATGGGACAATGAGGCACGTGACCGTCCCCAACGTCCTGGCCACCCGGTACGCCGGTGCCGACCTCGCGGAGATCTGGTCGCCCGAGCACAAGATCGTGCTCGAGCGGCGGCTCTGGATCGCCGTCCTCGAGGCGCAGCGCGACCTCGGCATCGACGTGCCCGACGGCGTGATCGAGGCCTACCGCGACGTGGTCGACAAGGTGGACCTCGAGTCGATCGCCGCGCGCGAGCGGGTCACCCGCCACGACGTGAAGGCGCGGATCGAGGAGTTCTCGGCGCTGGCGGGCCACGAGCACATCCACAAGGGGATGACCTCGCGCGACCTGACCGAGAACGTCGAGCAGCTGCAGATCAAGCAGTCGCTCGCGCTGGTCCGCGACCGCGCCGTCGCCACCCTGGCCCGGCTCGCGCGCCTCGCCGCCGAGCACGAGACCACCGTGATGGCCGGCCGGTCCCACAACGTCGCCGCCCAGGCGACCACCCTGGGCAAGCGCTTCGCGACCGTCGCCGACGAGATGCTGATCGCGCTCGAGCGGGTCGAGGACCTCCTCGGCCGCTACCCGCTGCGTGGCATCAAGGGCCCGATGGGCACCGCCCAGGACATGCTCGACCTGCTCGACGGCGACGCCGCCAAGTTCGCCGACCTCGAGCAGCGGGTCGCCGCCCACCTCGGCTTCGACCGGGCACTGACCTCCGTCGGCCAGGTCTACCCGCGCTCGCTCGACTTCGACGTCGTCTCCTCGCTGGTGCAGCTGGCCGCCGGCCCCTCCAACCTCGCCACCACGATCCGGCTGATGGCCGGCAACGAGCTGGTGACCGAGGGCTTCAAGGAGGGCCAGGTCGGCTCGTCCGCGATGCCGCACAAGATGAACAGCCGCTCCTGCGAGCGGGTCAACGGCTTGGCCGTCGTGCTGCGCGGCTACCTCTCGATGATCGGCGAGCTCGCCGGCGACCAGTGGAACGAGGGCGACGTCTCCGACTCCGTCGTACGACGGGTCGCGCTGCCGGACGCGTTCTTCGCGATCGACGGGCTCTTCCAGACCTTCCTCACCGTGCTCGACGAGTTCGGCGCCTTCCCGGCGGTCATCCAGCGCGAGCTCGACCGCTACCTGCCGTTCCTGTCCACCACCAAGGTGCTGATGGCCGCGGTCCGCAACGGCGTCGGCCGCGAGGCCGCCCACGAGGCGATCAAGGAGGCGGCGGTCGGCACCGCGCTCGACATGCGCCAGGGCCAGGCCGACAACGACGTCTTCGCCCGCCTCGGCGCCGACCCCCGGCTCGGGCTCACCGAGGCGCAGCTGGCGTCCCTGGTGGCGGAGCCGATCACGTTCACCGGCGCCGCGGTCGACCAGGTGCAGACCGTCGTACGCCGGGTCGCCGAGGTGACCGCCCGCCACCCGGAGGCCGCGGCGTACTCGCCCGGCGCGATCCTCTAACCGGGCTGACGCCGCTCCTGGCGGAGTGCCCGGATCGCCATCACCAGCGCCGCGCCGACCAGCGCCGCGCCCGTGAGCAGCGCGACCCGGACGGCGGTGTCCTGGGACGCCGGCCCGATGGTCAGCTGGTAGACGGTGACCAGCATCGCCGCGCCGATCGAGGCGCCGATCCGCTGCCCGGTCTGCAGCGCACCGCCGGCCGCGCCGCCCATCCGGGGCGGCACGTCGGCCAGGGTGAGCGTGATGTTGGGGGAGACGACCGCGCCACCGCCGAGCCCGGTGAGGAAGAGCGTCGGCACCAGCCACGGCCAGAGCGGGTCGCGGCCGGGCGCGAGCAGCGCGACCAGCACGACCCCGGCGATCATCACGCAGAGCGCGCCGACCGTGATCCGGCGGCCGGCGTCGGACACGAAGCGACCCGCCGTCGGGGCGCTGATCGCCGACCCGACGGCGAAGGGCATCAGCAGCAGCCCCGCCTCGAGCGGTGAGTGCCCGAGGCCCTCCTGGAGGTAGATCGAGACCACGAGCAGGAGCCCGGTGAACCCGGTGAAGTAGAGGGCGCCCACGGCCAGCCCGTTGACGTAGCCGGGCACGGTGCGCAGCAGCGCGACGTCGAGCAGCGGCGGGCGGCCGCGCGCCGCCGTACGTCGCTCCCAGCGGACGAACGCCCAGGCGAAGAGCGGCACTCCCGCCAGCAGCACGAGCGGGAGCCGGGCGCCGGCCTCGACCCGGACGATCGGGTAGAGCAGGCACAGCACGGTGGCGCCGAGCAGGAGTGCGCCGGGCACGTCGATCCGGGTCTGGCTGCGGTCGACCCTGCTCGGGTCGCGGCGCGGGATCATCCGCATCACCGCGACCAGCGCGACCAGGCCGATCGGCACGTTGACCCAGAACAGCCAGCGCCAGCCGTCCTGCTCGCCCGCGAGCGCGATGATCAGGCCACCCAGCACCGGCCCGGTCGCCGAGGACACCGACACCGTGAAGCCGAACATCCCGAACGCCCGGGCCCGCTCCCGTCCGCGGAAGAGCTGCTGGATCAGCCCGGAGTTCTGCGGAGTCAGCAGGCCGGCGCTCGCGCCCTGCAGCAGCCGGGCACCCACGACGAGCTCGGCGGTCGGCGCGAAGCCGACCGCGGCGCTGGTGAGGATGAAGAGGACCAGGCCGATCAGCATCAGCCGGCGGCGACCGTAGGCGTCACCGAGGCGGCCGCCCGCGACCAGGGTCAGGCCGAAGGTCAGCGCGTAGCCCGACACCACCCACTGGATGGTCCCGGCCGAGGTGTCCAGCCCGGTCTGCATGGACGGGATCGCGACGTTGACGATCGAGACATCGAGCAGCGCCATGAAGCCGATGACGAGGGAGACGCCGAGGATCCGCCAGCGACGCGGATGCGGCTCGTACGCCGGCTCCTCCTCCTGCGGGATCTCCACGGCGTGCTCGGTCACCACTCCACCATGCCCGCGGCACCATGGGGGCATGCGCAAGTCAGTCGACGTGACCGTGACCGGCCGGGTGCAAGGGGTGTCGTTCCGCTACTACACCGGGCAGGAGGCCGCCCGTCTCGGCGTCACCGGCCGGGTCGCCAACGAGCCGGACGGCACGGTGTCCGGCCACTTCGAGGGCGAGGCCGACGCGGTCGACGCGCTGGTCGACTGGTGCCGCACCGGGCCGCGGCCGGCCCGCGTCGAGCGGGTCGACGTACGACCCGGTGTCGACGAGGGCGCGACGTCCTTCGAGGCGAGGTAGGTCTCAGGCGCGGGCGTGCCCGCCCCAGTTCTCGAGCTTGGTCGCGACCGCGTGCAGGTCCGCGCGCCAGACGTCCTCCGGGCCGGGCGGCAGGATCTCGTCCCACTCGACGGCGTACGACCCGAGGATGCTCGCGAGCCCCTCGGTCCGGGCGAAGAACCAGACGTGGAAGTGCGAGGAGCCGTCGCCCCAGCGGTTCACGTGGACGCGGCCGATGTGCTCGAGGCCCTGGATGATCCGGACCAGGCGGTTGGAGATCCGGCCGAACTGCGAGGCCATCTCGTCGTCGAGGTCGCCGAAGTCCAGGTGCTCGCGGGTCCAGAGCGTCAGCACGAGCGGGAGCCCGGTCGGCTTCTCGTCGCGGGTGAGGATCCAGAAGTCGTCCTCCCAGACGATCCGGTCGGCGAGCCCGCCGGAGCAGACGCCGCACGGCTCGCCGCCCTCCTCGCCCATCCGGACCCGTTCGGCCCCGGGGGCGCGCAGCACCTTGGGGACGACGCTGCCGTCGGCCGCCTCCCAGGGGAAGACGTCCCACGCGCCGATGGGCGGGGTCGGCAGGCGACCCTCGGCTCCGACGGCCTCGATGACCCTGACGTACACCTCTGCGGCTGACTCAGGCATGGCATCCACTGTGCCAGCACCCGTCCGGCCCGACTTGCGCACCCCGGCCCACCCCCCGAAGGATCGTGGGCATGAGCGATCCCGTCACCGTCTCGATCACCCGGACCATCGCGCCCGGCCACAGCGACGAGATGCTCGCCTGGATCCGGGCCGGGTCGGCCCTCGCCACGAGGTTCGAGGGCTTCCTCGGCTCCGGCTGGGTGCGCCCGTCGACCGGCTCGGAGGAGTGGCACATGCTCTACCGCTTCGCCGACCTGCCGTCCCTGGAGACCTGGGAGGCGTCGCCGCAGCGGGCCTGGTGGCTGGGCGCCGCGCAGGGTCTGGTGGGCGAGTCGCGAGTCGAGCGCCGGACCGGCATCGAGGGCTGGTTCGACCCGCCGGTGACCGACGACGTCCAGGACCTGCGCCCCGCCGCGCCGGCGCCGCCGCGCTGGAAGCAGGCCTGCGTGATCTTCCTCGTGTTCTTCCCGCTGAGCGTGCTGGTCAACGAGCTCTTCGTGCACCTGCTCCCGGACCTCGTGCTGCCGCTGCGGGTGCTCGTGTCGGTGCTGGTGATGACGCCGGTGATGACGTACGCCGCGCTGCCCTGGATCACCCGGCGCATGGAGTGGTGGCTGCAGGGCAGGCCGGCCCCCTGGCGCCGTCCGTAGCGGCCGGGGGCGGAACCTTCCTCTTGCCATCCGACCCTGCGGCGTGGTCACAGTGGAACCCATGAAGAAGATCTCGGGAACCATCCTCCTCACCGTCCTGGCCGTCCTCGGCCTCTCCTTCGGCACCATCGCGCCGGCCTCGGCCGTGTCGCAGTCGAGCGCCGCCTCGCAGTTCTCGGCGGCCGGCATCGGCTGGACCTCCTCCGGTGGCTGCAGCGACCCGAACAACTCGACGTGCACGTCGTTCGAGGGGATCCGGCAGGCCACCATCGACGGGGCGATCACCCTGAAGAACGCGAGCGGCTGCGGCCTGACCATCACCGGCGGCACGGAGACCGGTCACGCCGGCGGCACCTACAGCCACTCCACCGGCTACAAGCTCGACTTCTCGCGGACGACGTGCCTGACCAACTGGGTCCACAACACCTACACCTACTCCGGCACCCGCAGCGACGGGACGCCGCTCTACACCGCCGCCTCGGGCAACGTCTACGCCGACGAGGGCAACCACTGGGACGTCCTCTACTACACGTGCGGCTGCTGACGTCCCCGTGGTCGATCAAACGAGTCGACCATGCATGTTCCATGTCGCTGGACACGCGTGCCACCACGGTGACAACCGCTGGGGACGACGATCTCTCCTAGAGTGAGAGCGTGACCGACCTGAACATCCCGGAAGCGCCGGCCATCGACGGCGTCACCCATCTCCACTCCGGCAAGGTGCGCGACCTCTACGAGCTGCCGAGCGGCGACCTGCTGATGGTCGCCAGCGACCGGATCTCGATCTTCGACTTCGTGCTCGACACGACCATCCCCGACAAGGGCGAGATCCTCACCCGCATGTCGCTGTGGTGGTTCGGTCAGCTCGGCGACCTGGTGCCGAACCACGTCATCTCGACGGACGTGCCGGACGCCGTCCGCGGCCGAGCGGTGGTCTGCGAGCGGCTCGACATGTACCCGGTCGAGTGCGTCGCGCGCGGCTACCTCACCGGCACCGGTCTGCTCGACTACCGCGCGAGCGGGTCGGTCTGCGGGATCGCGCTCCCGGCCGGCCTCGAGGACGGCAGCCGGCTGTCGGAGCCGATCTTCACGCCGGCCACCAAGGCCGCGCTCGGCGACCACGACGAGAACGTGTCCTACGACGCCGTCGCGACCACCATCGGCGGCGAGCGCGCTGCGCAGCTGCGCGAGCTCACCCTCGCGGTCTACGCCCGCGCCGAGGGGATCGCCCGGGAGCGCGGGATCATCCTGGCCGACACCAAGCTCGAGTTCGGGGCGCGACCGGACGGCACCACGGTCCTCGGCGACGAGGTGCTGACGCCCGACTCGTCCCGTTTCTGGCCGGCCTCCGCGTGGCAGCCGGGCCGCACGCAGCCGTCGTACGACAAGCAGATCGTGCGCAACTGGGCGCTGTCCCCGGAGTCCGGCTGGGACCGGTCGTCCGGCGAGGCACCGCCGCCGCTGCCGCCCGAGGTGGTCGACCGCACCCGGAGCCGGTACGTCGAGGCCTACGAGCTGCTGACCGGGGAGCGGTTCTGAAGGTCCACCTGCCGGTGCCGTGCGCGGTCGCGTTCGACTACCTGGCCGACCCGCGGAACCGGGCGGAGTGGCAGTCGAGCCTGGCCCGCGTCGAGGACGTGGACGGCGAGCCGCGCGTCGGCCAGACCTGGGTCGACGTGACGAAGCCCGGGCTGCGCCCGGCGATGGAGACCACCGAGCTCGACCGGCCGCACCGCTGGACCGAGATCGGCACCTGGCGGGGCTTCTCCGCGACGCTGACGCTGACGTTCACCGAGACACCCACCGGCTGCGCGGTCGAGCCGACGATGACGGTGCGCGGCCGCGGCCTCCGGGCGCCGCTCGGGGCCGTGCTCGACGCGCTGGCGCCGTACGCCGTCCGCAGTGACCTCCGCCACGCGGCCAGTATGTTGGCGCCATGACGACGTACAACCTGGCAACGCTCCTCGAGGACAGCGCGACGAAGTACCCGGACCGCACCGCGGTCGTGCTCGGCGACAGCCGCCTCACCTATGGGCAGATCAACGCGTTCTCCAACATGGTCGCCAACCTGCTGGTCTCGCGCGGCATCGAGCCCGGCGACAAGGTCGCGCTCAGCTGTCCGAACCTGCCCTACTTCACGGTCGTCTACTTCGGCATCCTCAAGGCCGGCGGCACCGTCGTCCCCCTGAACGTCCTGCTCAAGGGCCGCGAGGTCGCCTACCACCTCAGCGACTCCGACGCGAAGGCCTACTTCTGCTTCGAGGGCACCCCCGAGCTCCCGATGGGCGAGGCCGGGCATGCCGGCTTCGAGGCCGCCGACGGGTGCGAGCACTTCTTCGTCATCACCGCCGCGCTCGACGGCGCCTCGCCGATCGAGGGCGTCGAGACGATGGCGCAGGCCATGGGCTCGCAGCCCGCGGAGTTCGAGACCGTGGCGACCGAGGAGGACGACACCGCGGTGATCCTCTACACGTCCGGCACCACCGGGCAGCCCAAGGGCGCCGAGCTCCGGCACCGCAACATGCGCGACAACGCGCGCTCCGGGGAGGCACTCTTCGGGGCGAGCGCCGACAACCCCGACACCTACCTCTGCGTGCTGCCGCTCTTCCACTCCTTCGGCCAGACCGTGATCCAGAACGGCGCCTTCGCCTACGGCGGCACCGTGGTGATGCTGCCGCGCTTCGAGGCCCACCAGGCGCTGGCGCTGATGGCCAAGGAGAAGGTGACGTTCTTCGCGGGGGTGCCGACGATGTACTGGGGCCTCCTCGGCGCCCTCGACGACAGTGTCGACGTCGCGGCCCTGGCCGCGAACCTGCGCGTCGCCGCCGCCGGCGGCTCGGCGCTGCCGGTCGAGGTGCACAAGGACTTCCAGAAGAAGTTCGGCGTCACGATCCTCGAGGGCTACGGCTTGTCCGAGACGTCGCCGGTCGCGAGCTTCTCGCCGTGCGGCGAGCCCGTGCGGGTCGGCTCGATCGGCCGGCCGATCCCGGGGGTCGAGATGGAGCTGCTCCAGCCGGACAGCTGGGAGACGGTGCCCGACGGCCCGAACGAGATCGGCGAGATCGCCATCAAGGGCCACAACGTCATGAAGGGCTACTACAACCGCCCGGACGCCACCGCCGAGGTGATCAAGGACGGCTGGTTCCGCTCCGGCGACCTGGGCCGTCGCGACGAGGACGGCTGGTACTACATCGTCGACCGGTCCAAGGACATGATCATCCGCGGCGGCTTCAACGTGTACCCGCGGGAGATCGAGGAGTTCCTGATGACCCACGAGGCGGTGTCGCTGGCCGCGGTCATCGGCGTGCCGCACGAGAGCCACGGCGAGGAGATCAAGGCGTTCCTGATCCTCAACGACGGCGCCTCGGTCACCGAGGACGAGATCGTCGCCTGGGCCAAGGAGGAGATGGCGGGCTACAAGTACCCGCGGATGGTCGAGTTCGTGGAGTCCCTGCCGATGACCTCGACCGGCAAGATCCTCAAGCGCGAGCTGAGCTGAGCGGCGAAGAACCCCACCCGTCGCATCGGCCCTCGGGTGGGCTGACGCGTCCCCGCTACGCGAACGGGTTCGGCAGCGCGCCGGGGAGCTTGGCGAGCAGCTCGCGCGCCTGGGCGGCGACCTTGTGCTCGACCAGCACCTCGTAGCGGGTGGCGACGACCTGGGTCACCGACGAGAAGTCGCGCTGGCCGCGGGTGAAGGCGTAGCCGATCAGCGCCCAGACGACGCCGAAGACCGCACCGAGCACGATGGTCGAGAGGATCATCGCGAGCACGTTCTCGTCGACGAAGAACGAGAAGATCAGGCCGACGAAGAGCCCGAGCCAGACACCCGACAGCAGGCCGCCGAGCGCGACGCGGCCGGTGGTGAGCCGGCCCGTGATCCGCTCGACGCGCTTGAGGTCGGTGCCGACGATCATCAGGTTCTTGACCGGGAACTCGTTGTCGGACAGGAAGTCCACGGTCTTCTGTGCGGCCGCGTAGTCGTCGTACACCGCGAGGGACTGCGGGAACTCGAGCTTCAGCGGGTTGGCGCCGGGAACTGCGGAGGGCATGCTCATGGCACCAGTGTGCCTTCTCGTAGACTGACCGCGTGCCCAGAGTCGTCGTCGACGTCATGCCCAAGCCCGAGATCCTCGACCCGCAGGGGAAGGCCGTCCACGGCGCCCTGCCCCGTCTGGGTTTCTCCGGCGTCACCGACGTCCGCCAGGGCAAGCGCTTCGAGCTGGAGGTGGAGGGCGAGGTCACCGACGAGGTGCTCGACCAGGTCCGCCAGATGGCCGAGACGCTGCTGTCCAACCCGGTGATCGAGAACTACACCGTCCACGTCGAGGACGCTGCCGTCGGAGCGGGCGCATGAAGGTCGGCGTCGTCACCTTCCCGGGATCGCTCGACGAGGTCGACGCGCAGCGCGCGGCCACGCTCGGCGGCCACGACGTCGTGGCGCTCTGGCACGGCGACCACGACCTCCGCGGCGTCGACGCCGTGGTGCTGCCGGGTGGCTTCTCGTACGGCGACTACCTGCGCTGCGGTGCGATCTCCCGCTTCTCCCCGGTGATGACCGAGGTGATCGAGGCGGCCGGCAAGGGGATGCCGGTGCTCGGCATCTGCAACGGCTTCCAGATCCTCTGCGAGTCCCACCTGCTGCCGGGTGCGCTGATCCGCAACGACCACCGCAAGTTCGTCTGTCGTGACCAGCGGCTCCGGATCGAGAACAACCGCACGCCGTGGACCTCGTCGTACGACGAGGGCGCCGAGGTCACGATCGTCCTCAAGAACGGCGAGGGCGGCTTCGTGGCCGACGCCGAGACGCTCGACCGGCTCGAGGGGGAGGGCCGTGTCGTCGCCCGCTACCTCGACGTGAACCCGAACGGATCGCTGCGCGACATCGCCGGCATCACCAACGAGGCGGGCAACGTGGTCGGCCTGATGCCGCACCCCGAGCACGCCGTGGAGTCCCTCACCGGTGCCGGCACCGACGGCATCGGCTTCTTCACCAGCCTCGTGGAGCGCACCTTCGCATGACCCCGCTGCTGCTGTTCCGCCGCGTCGCGATCGCGGAGGCGGTCACCTGGGCGCTGCTCCTGGCCGGCATGTTCCTCAAGTACGTCACCGACACCACCGAGCTCGGCGTCCGCGTCTTCGGGATGGTCCACGGCGTCGTGTTCATCGCCTACTGCCTCACCACCGTGCTCGTCGCGGTCGACCAGCGCTGGTCGCGCGGCCGGCTGCTCGTCGGCCTGCTGGCGTCGATCCCGCCGTTCTTCACGGTGGTCTTCGACCGCAACGCCGAGAGGCAGGACGTGCTCGGCACGTCCTGGCGGCTCCAGCACGAGCAGCCGACCGGTCTCGTCGACCGTCTGGTGTCGTGGCTGCTGCGCAACCCGCTGCAGGGCGTGCTCGCCGGGCTGGTCGCGGTCGCCGCGCTGACCGGCCTCGCGCTGCTCGTCGGCCCGCCCGCCTGAGGGCGGGGGTCAGCGGCGGATCTTGCCGTGCGCGAACGCGGCCCAGGTCTGCCGGTTCGCGACGCCGGTGACGTCGAGGCCGACGAACTTCTGCCAGGCCTCGAGAGCGTCGGTCGTGCGGGCGTCGAAGACGCCGGTCGCCTTCACCGGGACCTCGCGGTCGGTGACCGCGTTCAGGGTGCGCTGGACCCGTCGGACGGCGGGTCCGGTCGAGCCGTACTTCGCCACGGGCCGGTCGCCCGCGCTCAGCAGTGACATCCAGTTGCGCTTCGACCACGTCGTGGAGGCCTCGAACCCGGCCGTGGCCTGCCACGCGTTGGCGGCCTTGACCGTCCGGGTGGAGTAGAGGCCGTTGACCTTGCCGGCGTACAGGCCCTGCTCCTGGAGCAGGCACTGCAGGGCCTTCACCTTGGCCGCCGGCGGCGTCGCGGTGGTCGTCGCCGGCTTGAGCGTCGGGTAGAGCCCGTAGCCGATCTTGACGCCCCCGCAGTGGGTCTCGGGCACGGCCACCGAGCCGCGGCCGACATCGAGGAAGTTGCGGTCGATGTTGATCGTGATGCCGCCCCACGTCTCGTCATGCCCGCCCTGGTACTGCTTGACCCGCGCGTGGGGGTGCCAGCCGTCGGGGCGGAGGTACGACGTGGTCGTGTTCGCCTTGCCGTCCCACCGGGCCACCCAGATCTGGTCCGGCAGCACGACCGCGTCGGGGCGGTTGACCCGGGCGTCGTCGAGCATCTTGATGCCCGAGCCGGCGCTCGAGTAGACCCCGGAGACCCAGCCGAGCTGGTGGAGCTGCCAGGTCCAGCCGCTGAGGAAGGCCAGCGCCGACTCGCGGCAGTGGGTGTTCGCGAGCTCGAAGCCCTCGAGGTCGTACCAGAGCGTGCTCCCCGGGGCGATGCCGAGCCCGGTCGCGACGTCGACGGCGTCGAGCGCCTCGTTGTTGCCCTGCTTGCGGGCCACGCTGTAGCGGCCGTTCTTGCCCGGCTTCGGGTTGATCTTCACGTCGTCGTCGTAGCGCGGGAAGCGCGGCTGGCACGAGGCCTGCGGCCCGAGCGTGATGGGCAGCAGCCGCCAGCCCTTCGCGAGCTGGGTGCTGATCCAGGCCGGCGTGAGGTTCGGCTGCTCGCGACAGGCGCGGGAGTCGCCGGAGATGTAGATGCCGACGGCGAGGAACGGCGAGTACTGCAGCCAGCGGTTCATCTTCGCCTGCTCGGGCGCATGGCACTGGTCGAAGCCGTAGCCGGTGAAGTCGCCGGGGGTCACCACGTTGGCCTTGCGGGGCGCGCTCGCCGTGGCGGCGGCGCCGCCCTCCGCGTCGGCGGAGGCTCCACCGAGCGTCGTCAGGGCCGCGGTGGCGAGCACGCCGGCGACGACGCCACCGAGGGCGCGGCGCACCGTGCTGGACAGAGCGGGGCGGGGCATGGCGGGACTCCTGGGGAAGAAGGCAGTCGGCATCGAAGCCTCGTCACCATAACCCCACTAGTCACACGCGTAACAGCCGTTCCGGAGAACTACCACGCTGTAATTCGGGACCGGTGATCCGCAAGGTTTGCGCAAGTGCCGACGCCACGGCGATCGCCGGGTCCACGCTGAGACCGGATGCATCTGGTCTGGGATGCACCTGATCGAGGGGGGAACCGATCATGAGCGACAGCTGGAACACCCTGCCCTTCCTGGGGCTGGTCCCGCACTTCCACGCCGACCCGGTCGAGGACGGTCCGCCGTTGCTCAGCGCCGACGGGCACTGGTGGTGGGACGGCCACTCCTGGACGCCGACACACCAGCCGGGGGACCCGGCCGCCCGCGACGCAGAACAGCCGGCCTCCGCTCTCGCGGAGACCGGCTGACCGGCGGTTCTGGTCAGGCCGCCTCGGCGGCCGCCGGCTCGGTGCGCTCCTCGCCGGCCGCCGTGCGCTGCCGCTCGGGTCGCAGCACGAACGTCGCGACGAGCAGGGCCACGGCCGCGAACGCAGCCGAGGTGAGGAACGCCGCCTGGACGCCGGGCACGAACTCACCCGGCACGGCGCCGGCCGCGTAGATCGACACGATGGCGGCGACGCCGACCGCGGCACCGAGCTGCTGCGTGGTCTGCAGCAGCCCGGACGCGGCGCCGGCGTGCTCGGGCTCGACCCCGGCCAGCACGGTCGCGGTGAGCGGCATGAACACCAGTCCGGTCGCGACGCCGGCGATCACCATCGGCCCGAAGACGGCCCCGACGTAGGTGTCGGTCGTGCCGATCGTGCTGAGCCAGGCGTAGCCGGCGGTCATGGCCGCGGTGCCGACCATCAGCATCGCCCGCGCGCCGACGCGCGCCATCAGCTGCGGCGACACCCGCGACATCGCGAAGATGCCCAGGCTGAACGGCAGGAAGGCGACCCCGGACGCGAGCGGCCCGAAGCCGAGCACCCGCTGGACGTACTGCACGACCAGGAAGAACATCGACAGGTTCGCGCCGACGACCAGGGCCATCACCGCGAGGGCGCCGACCCGGCGCCGGTTGCGGACGAGGTGGGGCTGGACCATCGGGTGGGGGTGCCGCAGCTCGGTGCGGGCGAGGAGCGCCAGCAGGGCGATGCCGAGGACGAACCCGCCGATCGTGCGCGCCGAGGCCCAGCCGTGCTCCGGTGCCCCGATCAGGGCCCAGACGAGGGAGACCGCGCCGAGGGTCGCCGAGAGCGCGCCGACGATGTCGAACCGGCCGGGGCGGCGACGGGTCTCGTCGACGAACCGGCGGGCGAGCACCAGGACGGCGATGCCGAGCGGCACGTTGATGAAGAGCGTCCAGCGCCACGACCCGACGTCGGTGAGCAGCCCGCCGAGCAGCAGACCGATGGACGCGCCACCCGAGGAGACGGCACCGAACAGCGCAAATGCGCGGTTGCGGGCGGGCTCGTCGGGAGCGCTGGTGGTGAGCAGGGCGAGGACGCTCGGGGCGGCGAGCGCGGCACCCACGCCCTGGAAGGTGCGGGCCGCGATCAGCTGACCGGGCGTCTGGGCCAGGCCGCCGAGGGCGGAGGCGACGGTGAAGACCGCCAGGCCGACCTCGAAGACCTTCAGGCGGCCGAAGACGTCGCCCAGGCGACCGCCGAGCAGCAGCAGCCCGCCGAAGGCGAGCGTGTAGGCGTTGAGGATCCACGACAGCGACGCGGGGCCGAAGCCGAGGTCGGTGTCGATGCGGGGGAGCGCGACGTTCACCACGGTGGCGTCGAGCACGAGCATGAGCTGGGCGACCAGGACGATCGCGATGCCGGTCGCGGCGCGGCCGGCGTTCGGCGGCAGCTCGACCGGGAGGCCCGCGGTGGTGCCGCGGGCTGGGGTACGGGTGTCTGTGGACATGAGGTGGAAGTCCTGTTCTGGTCGGAGCGGCCGAGGTACTCTTGATCCGGAGGATGGCTCCGCTTCCTCCACTACGATACGGAGACCGTCTCCGTTTAGCAAGGTCTGAGGTGGGATTTCGTGCGAGCCGATGCCCAGCGCAACTACGACCGCATCGTCGAGGTCGCGCGTGAGGTGTTCCGCGAGCAGGGCTACGACGCCTCGCTCGACGAGATCGCGAAGCGCGCCGGCGTGGGTCCGGGCACCCTCTACCGGCACTTCCCGAAGCGCGAGAACCTGCTCGACGCGATCATGCAGAGCTGGGTCGACCGGGTGACGGCGGCCTCGGAGAAGGCGCTGGCCTACGAAGGCGCCGACCGCGAGCTGCTGCTGCGCTGGTTCGAGGAGTACGTCGCCCTGATCAGCCTCCACAAGGGCGGGCCCGCGAAGATCACCTCGGCGCTGGGCGACCCCTCGTCCCCGATCCTCACCAAGTGCCAGGTGCTGACCTCCGCCAACGACCGGGTCATCGAGCGGCTCCGCGAGGACGGCGTGCTGCGCGACGGGGTCGACACCGTCCAGGTCTGTCGTCTCGTCGGCGGCATCGCGACCGTCGCCGACCAGGGCGACCTGGACGCGGCCGCCGTACGCCCGCTGCTCGAGGTCGTCGCCGACGGCCTGCTCCGCTGACCATCCTCTTGTGAGGGGTGGGCGCCGGGCGTAGCGTGCTGTGGCCCGGTGCTCGGGCTCTCGGACTCTGGACTCTCGGACTAGGGGAGCGTGTCCATGGGCTTGTTCAAGAAGGCGAAGCCCGCCCTCGGCGTCGTGCCCTACGACGACCTGATCCGCGACGGCGAGCCGTGCACGGTCGAGGTGTCGGCGGTGTTCCCGCTCGACCAGCTCACCCAGGACGGGCTGCCCGCCTCGGGCCTGATCCTGCAGGTCCAGCGCGACGGGGTGGCGCCGTACCAGGCCCAGGTCGGGCTCCACATCCCGGACGCCTCGGTCCCCGTCGTGGTGCCGGGCGCGCGGCTCCCCGGGAAGTGGCTCCCGGGTCCGAGCCCCCGGGCCGGCGTCGACCTGGTGACCATCGACTTCGCGGCCCTGCAGGCGTAGCCGGTCGCGGGACAGGACTTCGTCCTCCCTCGCCCACCGGAGGGGCGCCGTTGGGGAGGAACCTGCCCGCGCCGGTAGATTGACCGCGTGCCAGAGACCCGCATCGCCCATCTCGACACCGTCGCCGTCGCCGCCGAGGACTCCCAGCGAGAACAGCCCTGGGCCGACCTCGGGCTGAAGGCCGACGAGTACGCCGAGATCCGCGAGATCCTCGGCCGCCGCCCGACCAGCTCGGAGCTGGCGATGTACTCCGTGATGTGGAGCGAGCACTGCTCCTACAAGAGCTCGAAGGTGCACCTCAAGCAGTTCTCCGAGATCCCCCAGGAGACGCCGATCGGCGCGATGCTGGCCGGCATCGGCGAGAATGCCGGCGTCATCGACATCGGCCAGGGCTACGCCGTCACGTTCAAGATCGAGTCCCACAACCACCCGTCGTACGTCGAGCCCTACCAGGGCGCCGCGACCGGGGTGGGCGGCATCGTCCGCGACATCCTCGCGATGGGCGCCCGGCCGGTGGCCGTGATGGACCCGCTGCGGTTCGGGCCGCTCGACGCCGACGACACCCACCGGGTGCTGCCCGGGATCGTGGCCGGCGTCGGCGGTTACGGCAACTGCCTGGGCCTGCCCAACATCGGCGGCGAAGCCGTCTTCGACGCGACCTACCTCGGCAACCCGCTCGTCAACGCCCTCTGCGTCGGCGTGCTGCGCCACGAGGACCTCCACCTCGCCAAGGCGAGCGGCGCCGGCAACCAGGTGATCCTGTACGGCGCGCGCACCGGCGGCGACGGCATCGGCGGCGTCTCGGTGCTGGCCTCCGAGACGTTCGACGCGGACGGCCCGGCCAAGCGGCCGAGCGTGCAGGTCGGCGACCCCTTCATGGAGAAGCTGCTCATCGAGTGCACGCTCGAGATCTTCGCGGCCGGCCTGGTCGCCGGCATCCAGGACCTCGGCGGCGCCGGCCTCTCGTGTGCGACCTCCGAGCTCGCCTCCGCCGGCGACGGCGGCATGCACGTCGAGCTCGACCGGGTGCCGCTGCGTGACTCCACGCTCGCGCCCGAGGAGATCTTGATGAGCGAGTCGCAGGAGCGGATGATGGCGGTCGTCGAGCCCGACGACGTCGCGGCGTTCATGGCGATCTGCGCGAAGTGGGACGTCGAGGCCGTCGTGGTCGGCGAGGTGACCGACACCGGGCGCCTCCAGATCGACTGGCACGGCGAGCGCGTCGTCGACGTGCCGCCGCGCTCGGTGGCCCACGACGGGCCGACGTACCACCGGCCCTTCGCGCGCCCGGACTGGCAGGACGACCTGCAGGCCGACGCCGCCGAGCGGCTGCCGCGCCCGTCGTCCGGCGACGAGCTGCGCAAGACCCTGTTGACGCTCGTCGGCTCGCCGAACCTCTGCGACAAGTCCTGGATCACCGACCAGTACGACCGTTACGTCCGCGGCAACACCGTGCTGTCGCAGCCGTCCGACAGCGGGATGATCCGCGTCGACGCCGAGACCAACCTCGGGGTCGCGGTGTCGACCGACTGCAACGGCCGCTTCGCGCTGCTCGACCCGTACGCCGGCGCGCAGCTCGCGCTCGCGGAGTCCTACCGCAACGTGGCGACCGGCGGCGCGACCCCGCTCGCGATCTCCGACTGCCTCAACTTCGGGTCGCCGGAGGACCCGGGCGTGATGTGGCAGTTCGCCGAGGCCTGCCGCGGGCTCAAGGACGCCTGCGCCGAGCTCGGCATCCCGGTCACCGGCGGCAACGTCAGCCTCTACAACCAGACCGGCGACACCCCGATCCTGCCGACGCCGGTCGTTGCGGTCCTCGGCGTGATCGAGGACGTCACCCGGCGCACGCCGTCGGCCTGGTCGGTCGGGGGCGAGCGCATCTTCCTGCTCGGCGAGACCCGCGAGGAGCTCTCCGGCTCGGAGTGGGCGCACGTCGTGCACGGGCACGTCGGCGGCCTGCCGCCGCAGGTCGACCTGGCCGCCGAGAAGACCCTGTCCGAGCTGCTCCGCGAGGCCGTCGGCCTGATCACCTCGGCCCACGACCTCTCCGACGGCGGCCTCGCCCAGGCGCTGGTCGAGGGCGCGCTGCGCCACGACGTCGGCGCCGCGGTGACCGTGCCGGGCGACGCGTTCCTGGGGCTCTTCAGCGAGTCGACCGCGCGGGTGCTGGTGACGGTGCCCGACGGTGCGGCCGAGCGACTGGTCGAGCTGGCGCGGCGGCACGGTGTCGTCATCACGCCGCTCGGCCTGACCGGCGGTGACGCGCTCGTGGTCGACGACCAGTTCGACGTACCCCTCGCCGAGCTCCGCGAGACCTGGACCGCCACCCTGCCGGCCGCGCTGGCCTGATCGGCACGGCTGGCCGAGAAGTGTGACGCTCGGGGCAGTCGATCCGGGGTTCCGCCACGAACCACCGGCGTGCACCGTCGTACCCTGCTGTCGCTGCCTGCCTTCGGCGGGCTCGCGGTCCTGACCGCCTGTGCCGGAGAGAAGGAGCGGTCGATGTCGAAGGCCACGACCGGGACCCGCAGGGTCGACTACGGCGACGACCCGGCGCAGTACGGCGAGCTGACGCTGCCGAGCGGCGACCCGCGCGGCCTCGCGATCGTCGTGCACGGTGGCTTCTGGAAGCCGGAGTACGGCATCGAGTACGCCCGGCCGCTGGTGCCGAGCCTGGTCGCTGCGGGTTGGGCGACCTGGGCGATCGAGTACCGCCGCGGCAGCGGTGCCGCGGACACGTTGGCCGACGTGAGGGCGGCGATCGCGGCGGCGCCGGTCGAGGCCGAGACCGTCGTCGGGATCGGCCACTCCGCCGGCGGCCACCTCGTCACCTGGGCGGCCTCGGGCGGAGGGCTCACCCACGTCGTCTCGCAGGCCGGGGTGCTGGACCTGACCGCGGCGTACGACGAGGACCTGGGCGGTGGCGCCGTCGAGGCGTTCCTCGGCCACCCGCCCGGGCCGACCGACGCCGACGTCGACCCGATCCGCCTGGTGCCGCTCGACGTCCCGGTCTGGTGCATCCACGGGGCCGACGACGACAACGTGCCGATCAGCCAGTCCCGGTCCTACGTGGCGGCGGCCCGCGCGGCGGGTGCGGAGGCCGACCTGGTCGAGATCGAGGGCGACCACTTCACCCTCGTCGATCCCGACTCCGACGCCTGGGCGACGACGCTCGCCCACCTCGCGACCCTCGCCTGACGGTGGCTACGACCGAGCGACCCGCTCCGCCAGCCGGACCGCGGCGTGCAGCACCAGGTCGGCCATCTCGGGGTCGGTGACGGCCTCCTCGGGTGCGCGGCCGAGGGTGAGAGCGGCCGGCTGCGTCAGCCAGGCCCAGGCGCGCCAGGGATCCATTCTCGCGGCGAGCAGCGGCTCCAGCAGTGGTGCTATCCCGGCGCGGACCTCGCCCTCGCCCGTCAGCTGGAAGCCGGGGACCACGACGCGCTCCTCGACCGGCACGACCAGCAGCCGGTGGGTCTGGGCGGCCTTGTGCACGGCGAACCGGGTCGCGTCGACCGACGTGCCGCGCAGCTCGCCGAGCGTCGCGTAGGTGAACCACGGCGTGGCGAGCAGGGCCGTGCGCAGCCGCGCCTGCCGGGCGATCAGGACCAGGCCGACCGGGACGGCGTGCTCGGGCTCGCTGCCGTCGCTGCGCAGCAGCCGCTCGAGCTCGGCGACCCGGTCGGGCGCGGACCAGACGGCCCGGCCCTCCGCGTCGCGGGTGAAGGTCGGTAGCCCGGCGTCGGCCAGGTGGTCGGCCAGGCCGAGGTCCTCGAGCCAGGCCGCGAGCCGGTCGCCGTCAGCAGCACTCACGACCTCAGCCTCTCGCACCGCCTCAGCGCACGTGCATCCGCTCCCCCTGGGGCCCGAAGAGCGCGAGCGCCTCCGTCGGCTGCGGCCCGGGGTTGCCGACCCAGTGCGGGGTGCGGGTGTCGAACTCGACCGCCTCGCCCGGCCCGATCGTCAGGTCGCGGTCGCCGAGGAGCAGCCGGATCCGCCCGGACAGGACGTAGAGCCACTCGTAGCCCTCGTGGGTCTGCTTCTCGGGGACCGCATCGGGCTCCGCCGGGAGCACCATCTTGAAGGCCTGCGGGCCGCCCGGACGCCGGGTCAGCGGCAGGAACGTCCGGCCGTGGCGCACGACCGGCCGCAGCTGCACGCGCGGGTCGCCGGTCTCGGGCGCATCGACCAGCTCGTCGAGCGTGACCTGGTGGGCGCGCGCCAGCGGGAGCAGCTGCTCGAGGGTCGGCCGGCGCTGCCCGGACTCGAGCCGCGAGAGCGTGCTCACCGAGATGCCGGTCGTCGCGGAGAGGTCGGCCAGGGTGGCGCCGCGCTCCTGACGCAGCGCACGCAGCCGCGGTCCCACCCCGTCGAGCACGTCGTCACTCATCGCCTCAGTTTGCCAGAACGGCAACGGATGTTGTCGATCAGGCGATGGTGCCCGGAGACTCGTGGCATGAGCCACGCAGAGATCACGCGGGAGATGTTCGAGCAGTCGTCGTGGGACGAGCGGTACGGCGGCGACGGGCACATCTGGAGCGGCCGGCCGAACGCCGTCCTGGCCCGCGAGGCGGCCGCGCTGACCCCCGGCCGGGCGGTCGACCTCGGCTGCGGCGAGGGGGGCGACGCGATCTGGTTGGCCGAGCGCGGCTGGCAGGTCACCGCTGCCGACTTCTCGGGAGCGGGGCTGGCCCGGGCGGCGGCCCACGGCGCCGAGCGGGGGGTCGCCGACCGGGTCGAGTGGCGGCAGGCCGACCTGCGCACCTGGCGGCCAGAAGGTGAGCAGTGGGACCTGGTCACGTCGCACTTCCTGCACCTGCTCGACGACGGCATGCTCGAGGCCACCCGGCAGATGGCCGACGCGGTCGCGCCCGGCGGCACCCTCCTCGTGGTCGGACACCACCCGGACGACGCCCACACGGGTCTGCGGTGGTCGATGCCCGGCGTGCTCTTCGCGGCGGAGGAGCTCGCGCAGGCGGTCGACCCCGACCTGTTCGACGTGCACACCGAGGCCCGCGAGCGCCGCGAGACCCGTGACGGCGTGGAGCACGTCGTGACCGACGCCGTGCTGCTGGCCCGTCGGCGCTGACCGCCTCCGTCGCGAGAGTCGAGCCGCCGGCCCGCCCGCTCTGCTGTAACGCGGTGTTAGGACTTCTATGAACCCGTTAGAAGGGGGTCACCAGAGGGTCTAACACCGCGTTACAGCGGTTAGGCCGCGGCGGGGACCGGGCCGGCGGCGGGCTCCACGTGCCGCTCCCAGTCGGCCGGGCGGGGGACCGACCGGACCGAGCGGGAGAGGGTGGGGATCAGGGCGACGCCCGCCGTGAGGATCCCGAGTACGGCGATCGCCGGGCCGCCGCCGAGACCGGCGAGCAGCACGCCGGCGAGCACCGGGGCCAGTGGCATCGCCGACATCGACACGAACTGCGACGTCGACTGCACGCGCCCGATCAGCGCCGGCGGCGTGATCGCGAGCCGGTAGGAGCTCATCCCGGCGTTGCCGGCCGGGTTGAGCAGCATGCCGAGCGAGACCGCGGCGGCCACCACGGCCGGGGAGTTCCACACGACCATCGGCACCACCAGCGGCAGGAAGCTCCACGCGATCGTCACCGTCAGCCAGCCGGTCGGCATCCGCGCGATGAGCCACGGCGCGACGATCGCGCCCAGGATCCCCGCCACCCCGGCCGCGGTCTCGACCAGCCCGATCTGCAGCGGGTCGAAGCCGCCCTCTATCAGGCGCAGCACGGCCACGAAGAACAGCGCGTTGATGGCGAGGTTGGTGAGCGCGCCCCAGATCGTCACGACCCGGAAGAAGGGCCGCGACGCGATGAACCGGATGCCCTCGGCCAGGTCCTGGCGCGGGCGCCGCCGCGGGCCGTCGACCTGCGGGGCGGCGAGGTCGGTGCGGACCCGCCCGAGCAGCAGCCACGAGGCCGCGAAGCTCGCCGCGTCGGCGGCGAACGGCAGCCAGCGCGTGACGGCGTACAGCACGCCCCCCAGGGGTGCGCCGATCAGTCCCGCGACGTGGAGGCGGGCCTGGTTCTGGCTCAGCGCGGTCGGCAGCTCGTCAGCCGGTACGACGGTCCGCACCGCCGAGATCTCGGCCGGGGCGAAGAGCCCGGCGCCGGCGCCGGTGAGCAGCGCGACGGCCAGCAGGTGGGGGACCGTCAGCGCGCCGGCGACGCCCGCGACGGCCAGCGAGCCGTAGAGCAGCACGCCGGTCCCGCTGGCGAACCGCATGATCCGGAGCCGGTCGACGCGGTCGGCGAGCACGCCCGCCGGGAGCAGGGTCGCCGCGAGCCCGAGCAGGTGCACCGCCTCGGCGAGCGCGGCGAGCAGGGCCGAACCGGTCATCGCGAAGGTGATCAGCGGGAAGACGAACATGCTCACCCGGCTGCCGAGCTCGCTGATCGTCTGGCCGACCCAGAGCACGGTGAAGTCGTGGTTGCGGGCGAGGCTGCGGAAGCCGGTCATATCCGCAACATAACGTGCGCACGTTGTGTTGCGCAATGGAGCGTGCGCATTATTGGGTAGGATGGCGACATGCCGTACAGCCATCAGGGCCAGCAGGTGCACGACCCCAAGATCCTGCGGGCGATCTCGCATCCGGTGCGCAACCGGATCCTGACCGAGCTCTCCGCGAGCGGGCCGATGCGTGCGGCCGACATCGCGCGCGAGCTGGACCTCCCGGCCAACCAGGCGAGCTTCCATCTGCGCCAGCTGGCCAAGTACGGCCTCGTCGAGGAGGACCCCGAGGCCGCCCGCGACCGGCGCGACCGGGTCTGGCGGCCGACCTCCGAGCAGGGGCTGATGGTGCGCCTCGACGACATCGAGAAGACGCCCGGCGGCAAGATGGCGGCCGCGGTGTTCCGGCAGAACGCCGCGGGCTGGGGCCACGCGGTCGTCGAGGCGGCCTACCACGGGCCGCGTCCGCCGGACACCCTGCGGACCATCAGCGAGAACGCGCTCAAGCTCACCCAGGAGGAGGCCGGGCAGCTCGCGAAGGAGCTCGACGAGGTCGTCGCCGGCTGGCTCGCCCGGACCCGCGGCCGTGACCCGGAGCGGAGGACCTACCTGTACTTCTCGGTGCTCCAGCCCTATCCCGAGTCCCTGCACCGGGACCAGGACTGATGGCGGCACGGCTCCGCCCCGCCGACCCCGCCGAGGTGTCGGAGGCGCTGGCCCGTCTCGACACCGACGAGCCGGACCGGGCCGACCTGCGGCTGCTGACCAAGCACTACCTCGCGGTGCTCGAGGACCGAGCGCCCGGCCACTCGGTGGAGGTCCGGGTGCCGCCGTACGCCGCGGTCCAGGTCGTGCCCGGTGTCCGGCACACCCGCGGCACCCCGCCCGCCGTCATCGAGACGGACGCCGTCACCTGGATCGCTCTCGCCACCGGCACGCTCACCTGGCCCGAGGCCGAGGCCGCCGGCCGGGTCCGCGCCAGCGGCGAGCGAGCCGACCTCACGCCGTACCTCCCGCTCGGCTGACCGGGACGCGGGGATAAGTTGGCGGGCATGACCGACGACATGCGCACCCAGGTCCAGGCCGTGCTCCCCGGGATCCGCCGGGACCTCGAGGACCTGGTCCGGATCCAGTCGGTCAGCGCCGATCCCGCCCGCCTCCAGGACGTGGAGCGCAGCGCGCAGCGGACGGCCGAGCTCTTCGCAGCCGAGGGCGTCGACGTCGAGATCGTGCGTGCCTACGACGGCGCGCCGCCGGCGGTGATCGGGGAGAAGAAGGGCCCCGAGGGTGCGCCCACCGTGCTGCTCTACGCCCACCACGACGTGCAGCCCGAGAACGACCACGCCGACTGGGACTCCCCGCCGTGGGAGCCCACCGAGCGCGACGGTCGGCTCTACGGCCGCGGTGCCGCCGACGACAAGGCCGGCATCCTGGCCCACGTCGGCGCACTGCGGGTCTACGGCGACGACCTGCCGGTCACCGTGCGCCTCTTCATCGAGGGCGAGGAGGAGGTCGGCTCCGACACCCTGGTGGAGCTGCTGGGCAAGTACCAGGAGCGCCTGGAGGCCGACGTCATCGTGATCGCCGACTCCGGCAACTGGGACATCGGGGTGCCGGCGCTGACCACCAGCCTGCGCGGCCTGGTCCGCGTCGACGTCGAGGTCCGCACGCTCACCCACGGCGTGCACTCCGGCATGTGGGGCGGGCTGGTGCCCGACGCGCTGATGACGCTGAGCCGGGTGATCGCCTCCCTGCACGACGACGCCGGCGACGTCGCGATCGACGGCCTCCACAGCGGGCCGGCCGCCGACGTCGACTACCCCGAGGAGCGGCTGCGGGCCGAGTCCGGCGCCGCGCCCGGCATCGCGTGGATCGGCACCGGGTCGACCGTCGAGCGGCTCTGGACCAAGCCGGCCCTGAGCATCACCGGCCTCGACGCCCCGAAGGTCGCCGGCGCCAGCAACACCCTGGTCCCGGCCGCCCAGGCCCGGATCTCCCTGCGCGTCGCGCCGGGCGACACCACGGAGAACGCCCTCGCCTGCCTGGTCCGCCACCTCGAGGCGCACGTGCCGTGGGGGGCCACACTCACCCACACGGTCGTCGACACCGGCGAGGCCACGCGGATCGACGCGACCGGCCCGGCGTACGACGCCGCGCGCGCCGCGTTCGCCGAGGCCTGGGACGGCACGGCCCCGATCGACATGGGTGTCGGAGGTTCGATCCCCTTCATCGCGGAGTTCCTCGAGGCGTTCCCCGACGCGAGCGTGCTGGTCACCGGCGTCGAGGACCCCGACACCCGCGCGCACGGCGCGAACGAAGGCTTGCACCTCGCGGAGTTCGAGCGGGTCGTGCTGGCCGAGGCGCTGCTGCTGCGCAACCTCGCCCGGTAACGCGGCCTTCCGGGCGCCGGCGAGCGTCGTCGAGACCCCTCGACCGGTATGGGTGCGGGGCTCTCGGGTGGCCTCATGCGCTGGGCAGGTACACGCGGAACGTGCTGCCCCGCCCCAGCTCGGACTCGACCTCGATCCGGCCGCCGTGGCGGACCACGATCCGGCGCACGATCGCCAACCCGAGGCCGGTGCCCGGCTGCGCGACCGCGGCCGGGTTGGACGAGCGGAAGAACTCCGCGAACAGCTGGGCCTGGTCGGCCTCGGAGATGCCGAACCCGTCGTCGGCGCAGGTGAGCACCACCTCGTCGCCGACCCGCTCGTGGCGCACCGTCACGGAGCCGCCGTCCGTCGAGTACTTGACCGCGTTGCTGACCAGGTTGGTGACCACCTGGTCCAGGTCGCGGGCCACGCCGAGCACGAGCGTCGGCTCCGGCGGCTGCTCGGCGGTGAGCGTGATGCCGCGGCCCCGAGCCACGGCGGCGTTCATCTCGAGGACCTCGTCGACGATCGGGGCGAGATCGACCGGCGCGGGCTCCAGGTCGTCGGCGTCCGTCAGCTCGTGCAGCAGCAGCAGGTCGCCGACCACCCGGGCGAGCCGGTCACCCCCGCGCTGGATCGCAGCGATCCAGGCTCGTGCGTCGTCGCTGAGGCTCGGCTCCGACTCGAGCATCTCGACGTACCCCAGGATCGCGCTGAGCGGGTTCTTCAGCTCGTGGGAGACGGTCGCCACCAGTCGGCCCTTGTAGTCGGCGAGGTCCTGCAGCTCCTGGACCAGCTCGTGCTCACGGGCGAAGGTCCGGGCGTTGGCGAGCGCCCGACCCAGGTCGCGGCCGATGTCGAGGGCGGCCGCCGACTCCTCGTCGCTCCACTCGGCGCCGTGGTGGCCGCGGGTCAGGCCCATCACGCCGAAGCACGCGGGACCCGCACCGAGCGGGACGAACAGCAGCGAGCCGACCTCGACGCTGGCGAAGAAGTCGAGCAGCTCGGCCACCTGCTCGTCGCCCAGCACGCCCGGGACCGGCCGGTCGGGCGCGAGCACGGCGACGCACTGGCGCTCCCATGCCCGCTGGGCGTGGGCCGACACCAGTGCGCGTACGCCGGACGGCAGTCGCACGGTCGGCCCGCCGTCGACGTGCAGCGGCCCGTCGCAGCGGTGGTCGGGGCCCAGCAGCTGCACCCACAGGGAGTCGGCGCGGAAGCCCCGGGTCACCTCCCGGCCGCACTCGGCGAGCAGCGCCTCGGGTGACTGCGTCCCCGATGCGAGCCGGACGATGTCCGCGGCGGTGCCGGCCAGCCGGACCCGCTCGGCGAGCCGCTCGCGCTCGAGGGTCGTGACGACCGCGCGCCCGGCCTGCCGGGCGTAGATCTCCAGCAGCGCGCGTTTCTCGGCGCTCGGGACGAGTCCGTCGCGCGGCAGCTCCATGCCGAGGAAGCCGAGGAAGCCGCCGTCCGCGCCTTCGAGGGGCGCGATCAGCATGTCCTCGGGGTGCCAGGCACCCGCCGCGACGTTGTCACGCGGCGCGTCGGAGAACCAGCCCCACTTCTCGATGTCGAGGACCAGCTTGTCGTGGGGGATGAACTTCAGCGCCCCCCAGTCCTCGGCGGTCTCGAGCTGCACGAGCAGCTGGTCGACCGGCGCCAGGCTGTCGACCAGCACCCGCCGGGCCTCCTCCGGGCCGACCAGCGCCAGCGTGTGCAGGTAGCCGTCCTCGCGGGCCACCGAGATGCCCACGAGGTCGAAGCCGGCGACCTCCGCCACGCCCTCGGCGATCGCCTGGAGGGCGTCGCGTGACTGGGTGTCCGACCAGCGCGACCCGCGGACCGGACGCACGAAGTCAGGAGCGTCTTCGGACATCGCTTCGATCCTACGAGCCGGAGGCCGTGACCGCCTTCACATGGCGTCGTTGGGTCCGGTGTGACCCCTGATCTCGACGCCACGACCGCTGCTCCCGGGATCGGTCGCCGATCCTTCATCGGCTACGTGCTGGGCGGTACGACGCTCGTCGCGGCCGCCGACCTCGTCGGGGCCGGGGTGCCGGCCGCGGCGGTCCCGGGCACGCCCCAACCCGCGGAGTCCTACGACCTCAACGACTTCCTCACCGAGGCCGCGATGCCGACCGCGAACCTGATCACGGTGACCGTCCACGAGGACGGCACGGCGTCGTTCGCGCTGCCGCGGATGGAGGTCGGGCAGGGCATCACCACCTCCACCGCGATGCTGATCGCCGAGGAGCTCGAGCTCCCGGTCGACCGGGTGCGCGTGACCCTGGCCGACGCCCGGCCCGAGCTCCTCTACAACCAGCTCACCGGTGGCTCCAACACCACGATCTCGACGTACACCCCGATCCGGGTCGCCGCGGCCGTCGCCAAGGGGGCCCTGCTCGAGGCGGCCGCGATCCAGCTCGGCGACACGGTCGACAACCTCCGGGCCAAGGGCGGCGTCGTCCAGGCGCCGGACGGCTCGTCGGTGACGTACGGCGAGCTCGCGCGCGCGGCCGCCGGCAGCACCACCCGCGCGATGGAGGTCCGGCTCAAGGAGCCGGGTGAGTTCCGCGTCGTCGGCGTCGGCCAGCCGCGGATCGACGCGCTGGACGCCGTGACCGGCCGCAAGCTGTACGCCACCGACCTCCAGGTGAAGGGTGCGCTGCCGACGATGGTCTGCCGCGCGCCCACGCTCAACGGCACCCCGAAGCGGCTGCGCAACAAGGCGGCGGTCCTCGCGATGCCCGGGGTCCGCAACGTGGCGGTCGTCGACTCGGGCGTCGCGGTCCGCGCGGAGACCTTCGGCCAGTGCATCGACGCGATCCGGGCGATGAAGGTGGACTGGGTGGACGGGCCCGTCGCCGGCCTCTCCGACGCCGACATCGTCGACGAGCTGCGCGCGGCGGAGCTCCCGCTGCCGACGCTGCCCGACAACCCCTTGGCGAAGACCGTCGACCTCGACGTCCTCTTCTACTTCCGCAGCAACTCCGCGATGGACACCAACTCCGCGATCGCCGACGTCCGACCGGACCGGGCCACGGTCTGGGCCGGGCTGAAGTCGCCGATCACCGCACAGCAGAAGATCGCGGAGGCGCTGGGCCTCAGCCAGGACGCCGTGAAGGTCCACGTCGTGCAGGGCGGCGGGTCCTTCGGGCGCCGCCTGTTCTTCGACGGGGCCCTCGAGGCCGCGAAGATCTCGCAGGCGATGGGCAAGCCGGTCAAGCTGATGTGGCACCGCGCCGACGACGCCCGGGTCGGCCGCGGGCACCCCATGGCCACCAGCCGGGTCCGGGCCGTGCACGCGAACGGCGAGGTGCTCGCCTTCCAGCAGAGCCACACCAGCATCGAGACCGACTTCCGGCACGGTCTCGGCGAGATCATCACGGCGAACTCCGCCGACCTGCCCGGCGGGCTCGGCAACCTCGGCTTCGCCGAGACGGTCTTCGAGCTGACGCAGGAGGTGCCCTACGACTTCGGCGTCATCACCCAGACGCTCACCGAGACCGACGACCGGTTCAACACCGGCAGCATGCGCAACATCTACTCACCCGACGTCCGTGTGGCCGGCGAGCTGATGGTCGACCGGCTGGCCGCGGCGATGGGCCAGGACCCGTACGAGTTCCGCCGCGCCCACCTCCGCAACGACCGGGTGCGCGCGGTTCTCGACACGGTCGCCGACGTGGGCGACTGGGGGCGTTCGATGCCGGCCGGCACGGCGCAGGGGATCGCGATTCACAAGGAGTACAAGGGCTGCAGCGCCTGCCTGGTCGAGATCGACAACCGGCCTCAGCAGACCGGGCGCGACATCCGGGACGGTGTCGGCGGCCCCCGGGTGACGAAGGTCGTCTTCGCGATCGACGTCGGGCTCGTGGTCAACCCGCGCGGCCTGGAGGCGCAGATGCAGGGCTGCATCAACGACGGCATCGCCCTCGCGCTGACGTCGAGCATGCACCTGCGCGACGGGCACTTCCTGGAGGCCAGTTGGGACAACTACTTCTACACGCGCCAGTGGAACACGCCGCCCGACGTGGAGGTGGTGGTGATGGCGTCCGACAGCGCCCAGCCCGGCGGCGCCGGCGAGGCGGGTGTCGCGGCGACGTTCGCCGCGGTCGCGTGCGCCTTCGCCCGCGCGGCCGGGAGCGTCCCGACGTACTTCCCGGTCAACCACCGCGACCCGCTCGAGTTCACGCCCAAGCCGTTCGTGCCACCCATCCCGCAGTCGCCCACCAACGGGCTCAAGCTCACCTACTGAGGAGCCGACGTGCCTCGACAGACCTTCGTCCTCAACGGCAAGCCGACGACCGTCGACGTCCACGACGACGTCCGCGTGCTCTGGGTGCTGCGCGACCTGCTCGGGGTCACCGGCCCCAAGTACGGCTGCGGCATCAACGTCTGCAAGGCCTGCACCTCGCACGTCAACGGCCGGGCGTTCAACCCGTGCTCGGTCCGCGTCGGCGACCTGGAGAAGACCGACGAGATCACCACGATCGAGGGCCTCGCCGACACCGTCGACGGCGACCTGCACCCGATGCAGCAGGCCTGGCTCGACCGTGACGTCGCCCAGTGCGGCTACTGCCAGCCCGGCCAGATCATGGCGGCGGTGGCGCTGGTCCGCAAGGTTCGCCGGGAGGGCCGATCGATCACCGACGCGGACCTCGACGGCATCCGCAACATCTGCCGCTGCGGCACCTACACGCGGATCCGCGAGGCGATCGCGCAGGGCGAGCGCCAGATGTGACCGGCCCGGGTCGAAGCGGCCCGGGTCAGAGCGGCGCGGCCGGGAGGATCACCCGGAACGTGCTGCCGCGGCCCAGCTCGGACTCGATCTCGAGTCGGCCGTGGTGCCGGTCGACGACCCGGCGGGCGATCGCCAGACCCAGGCCGGTGCCGGGCTGGGCGACCGCGGCCGGGTTCGTCGAGCGGAAGAACTCGGTGCCGAGCCGCGCGACGTCCGCGGCCGCGATGCCGATGCCCTCGTCGGCCACGGAGAGCACCACTGCCTCGTCGGTGCGCGACACGGTGATCGTGACCACGCCGCCGTGGGGCGTGTACTTCACCGCGTTGCTCACCAGGTTGGCACAGACCGTGTCGAGCTCGTCGGGGTCACCGAGCGCGAGCACCGGCTCCGCGGGCGCCACGACCCGGACGTCGATGCCCTTCTGCTCCGCCGCGACCATCGTCAGGTCGACGACCTCGTCGACGAGGCGGTGCAGGTCGACCGGGGCGGCGATGATCGGGTTGTCGGCGTCCCCGACCTTCGCCAGCAGGAGCAGGTCGTCGATGACGCGGACCATCCTGCGGGCACCGCGCCCCATGGCGTTGAGCGAGCTCTGGGTGGTGCCGGAGAGGTCGGGAGACGACTCGAGCATCTCGAGGTGCCCGAGCACCGACGTGAGCGGGTTCTTCAGCTCGTGGGCGACGGTGGCGATCAACTGGCCCTTGTAGGTGTCGAGCGCCTGGAGCTCCTCGACGAGCTGGTGCTCGCGCTCGAAGGTCCGCGCGTTCAAGATCGCGCGGCCCAGGTCGTGGCCGATGTCGAGCGCGGTGGCGGCCTCGGCCTCGGTCCACGCCGGGGCGCCGGGCGGCCGGGTCAGCACGAGGTTGCCGAGGCACTCGGGGCCGGCACCGATCGGGGTGAAGAGCAGCGACTCGACGCCGATGTCGGCGATGAAGGCGAGGATCTGCTCAATCTCCTCCGGGGTGATCGTGTCGGCGAAGCCGCGGTACTGCGCGACGACCACCGCACGCTGCTCGTCCCAGGCGGCCCGGGCCGCCCTCTCGGCGATCGCGACCATCTCGGGGCCCAGCTCGATCGAGTCGCCGTCAGCGGAGTAGATCGCGCTCCGCCCCGAGCTCTCGAAGGCCTGCAACCACATGCCGGCCGCGCGGAACCCGTCGAGCAGGGCCCCCCGGCTGTCGGCGACGATCCGGTCGAGGCTCAGCTGGGCGGTCGCCCGGCGCACGATCAGCCGGGCCGCCTCGGCCATCCGCACCTGCTCGGCGAGCGCCTCCCGCTCGAGAGCGACGACGACGGCGCGCCCGGCCTGCTCGGCGTAGCTGTTGAGCACCGCGCGCTGGGCCGCGCCGGGCCGGCGGCCGTCGACCGGCAGGTCGATGGCGAGCGTGCCGCGCAGGGTCCCGTCGACGTACAGCGGCGCGATCAGCAGGTCGAGCGGGTGCCAGGCGTCCGGGGCGTCGATCGGCTCGATGTCGGGGACCCAGCCCCAGTCCTCGCCGGCGCCGGGGTCGAGCCGCTCGTGCGGCACGAAGCGGAGCAGGCCCCAGTCGTCGGCCTTGGCGATCTCCCGGTTGAGCCGGTCGACCGGCGTGCGGGTGCCCTGGAGCTGCTGGCGCGCGGCGTCGCTGCCGGCGACCGCCATCACCTCGAGCCTGCCGTCCGCGCGAACGACGCTGATCGCGGCGACCCCGAAGCCGGCGAGCTGGGTGACCCCCTCGGCGATGAGCTGGAGGGCGTCGCGCGAAGGGGCGTCCGACCAGCTGGTTTGCGGGTCGGACACCGGCGTGGTCTGGGAGTTCTCCCGAGACATAGTTCCTCGTGTCCTTCGGTGGGGCGCTCGCCCATCGTACGCACGCCGACGTATCCGACCGCCACGGTCGGGACGGCGAATGGGACCCGCCGCCGAGGAGACCTAGACTTTCGACGTGCCCTTCCACAACGGCCCCCGCAAGGGTGGCGACGGCAGGTTGACCGCGGCCCTCGATCCGCACGACCAGGGACCCCAGGACGCCTGCGGTGTCTTCGGCGTCTGGGCGCCGGGGGAGGACGTCGCCAAGCTGACCTACTTCGGGCTCTACGCACTCCAGCACCGTGGTCAGGAGTCCGCCGGCATCGCGGTGAGCAACGGCCGCCAGATCCTGGTCTACAAGGACATGGGCCTGGTCTCGCAGGTGTTCGACGAGACGACCCTCGCGTCGCTGCGCGGTCACCTCGCGATCGGCCACAGCCGCTACTCGACCACCGGGGCCAGCACCTGGCAGAACGCGCAGCCGACGTTCCGGCCCACCGCCGACGGCTCGATCGCGCTCGGCCACAACGGCAACCTGATCAACACCCACGAGCTGGCCCAGATGGTCGTCGACCTGCCCGGGCCCGACGACGAGCTCGAGCTGCACACCCGCCCGTCGGAGCCGTCCACCAACGACACCGGCCTGGTCACCGCGCTGCTCGCGCACCACCCCGACACCTCGCTCGAGCAGCGCGCCCTCGAGGTGCTGCCGCTCCTCAAGGGCGCGTTCTGCTTCGTCTGGATGAACGAGAACACGCTGTACGCCGCGCGCGACCCGCAGGGCATCCGCCCGCTCGTGCTCGGCCGCCTCGACCGCGGCTGGGTCGTGGCCAGCGAGGACGCCGCACTGGCGACCATCGGCGCGAGCGTCGTCCGCGAGGTCGAGCCCGGCGAGATGATCGTCATCGACGAGAACGGCCTGCGCTCCCACAAGTTCGCCGAGCCGGCCCGCAAGGGCTGCGTGTTCGAGTACGTCTACCTCGCCCGCCCGGACGCCACCATCAACGCTCGCAGCGTGCACGAGTCGCGGGTCGAGATGGGCCGCCAGCTCGCCCGCGAGTTCCCCGTCGAGGCCGACCTGGTGATCCCCGTCCCCGAGTCCGGCACACCGGCCGCCGCGGGCTACGCCGAGGAGAGCGGGATCCCCTTCGGCCAGGGCTTCGTGAAGAACGCCTACGTCGGCCGCACATTCATCCAGCCCAGCCAGACACTGCGCCAGCTCGGCATCCGGCTCAAGCTCAACGCCCTCGAGCACATGATCCGCGGCAAGAAGATCGTGGTGGTCGACGACTCGATCGTGCGCGGCAACACCCAGCGCGCGCAGGTGCGGATGCTCCGCGAGGCGGGGGCGCTCGAGGTGCACGTGCGGATCTCGAGCCCGCCGGTGAAGTGGCCGTGCTTCTACGGCATCGACTTCGCGACCCGGGCCGAGCTGATCGCCAACGGGCTCACCCCCGAGGAGATCGCCGCCAGCGTCGGGGCCGACACCCTCGGCTACATCTCTCTCGACGGCATGATCGATGCCACGAAGCAGACGCGCGACACCCTCTGCACGGCGTGCTTCACGGGCGAGTACCCGATCGCGCTGCCCGACGAGAGCCTGCTCGGCAAGCATCTGCTGGAGTCGTCCATCCAGGCGCCGACGTACGGCAAGGCGCTCCCTGTCCTGAACAACCCCTGACCAGGAGCCCCCGTTGAGCGAGTCGAACGCGTACGCCGAGGCCGGCGTCAACATCCAGGCCGCCGACACGGCGATCGAGCTGATGAAGGGCTGGATCGAGAAGTCCCGGCGGCCCGAGGTCATCGGGGGGCTCGGCGGCTTCGCCGGTCTCTTCGACGCCTCCGCGCTGACCCGCTACCAGCGACCGCTGCTCGCGACCTCGACCGACGGTGTCGGCACCAAGGTCGCGATCGCCCAGGCGATGGACGTCCACGACACGATCGGTTTCGACCTGGTCGGGATGGTGGTCGACGACCTGGTCGTCTGCGGCGCCGAGCCGCTCTTCATGACCGACTACATCGCGACCGGGCGCGTCGAGCCGGAGAAGATCGCCTCGATCGTCAAGGGCATCGCCGAGGGCTGCGTGCTCGCCGGCTGCGCCCTGATCGGTGGCGAGACCGCGGAGCACCCCGGGCTGCTCGCCCCCGACGAGTACGACGTCGCCGGCGCGACCACCGGCGTGGTCGAGGCCGACAAGCTGCTCGGCCCGGGCCGGGTCCGCCCCGGTGACGTGGTGATCGCGATGGAGGCCTCGGGCCTGCACTCCAACGGCTACTCGCTGGTGCGCCACGTGCTCCTGGAGAAGGCCGGTCTCTCGCTGGAGGCCCACCACGACGAGTTCGGCCGCACCCTCGGCGAGGAGCTGCTCGAGCCGACCCGGATCTACGCCAAGGCGTGCCTCGACCTCGCCGACCGCACCCGCACCCACGCGATGTCCCACGTGACCGGCGGCGGCCTGGCGGCCAACCTCCAGCGGGTCATGCCGGTCGAGCTGCGCGCGACCCTCGACCGCCGTACCTGGACGCCCCAGCCGATCTTCGACTTCGTGCGCCGTACCGGCGACGTGCCCCAGCCCGACCTCGAGGCGACCCTGAACTGCGGCGTCGGCATGGTCGCACTCACCGACCCCGAGGACGCCGACACGGCGATCGCCGTGCTCGCCGAGCACGGCGTCCGGGCCTGGGTCGCGGGCGAGGTCACCGTCGACCCGGATCAGCGTGGCCGGGTCGAGCTGACCGGCCAGCACCCCGGCTGGTAGGTCCGCGCCGCATTTCGGGCAGGTGATGTGCGGGAACAGCCGCGCAACAGGTAGCGTTGCCCCCACGAGAACTCTTTGAGACCAGCCCGGGAGCCAGAGTGCCCCGGCCGAGCGTGCGAGGGGGCTGACCCTATGGGGCGCGGCCGAGCGAAAGCCAAGCAGACGAAGGTCGCCCGCGACCTGAAGTACCGCACTCACGAGACGGACTTCGGGGCGCTCGCCAGTGAGCTGCACGGTTCCAGTGGTGAGGACGACACCGGTCAGGTGGAGCCCGAAGAGCTCGAGAAGTGGTCGGACTACTCCGGCCCCCGTCGCGACTGACTCTCTCCAGTCACAGCTGACGCGGGTTTCACCGGTTGACCGCTGAAACCCGCAGGACACGCCGTCACGACACGGCGTGTCGCGCGGATCTCGGCGGCTGACCGGTGAAACCCGCGCGCCGCGCCATCAGGCGCGGAGCCACATCCCGCGCAACCGCCCGACCTCGCGCATGCGTCGTTCGGCGAGCCGGTCGGCGGCGATCGCGGGCGGTACGCCGTCGGACGCGGCCAGCTCGAAGACGTGCCGCGTGGTGTCGAAGATGCCGGCGGCACGCTGCTGCGCCCGCTCGAAGGAGAAGCCCTCGAGCTCGTCGGCGACCTGGATCAGGCCGCCGGAGTTGACGCAGTAGTCCGGCGCGTAGAGGATGCCGCGCTCCTCGAGCGCCTTCTCCACGCCCGGGTGGGCCAGCTGGTTGTTGGCGGCGCCACACACGATCCGCGCCGACAGCACCGCGACCACCTCGTCGGTGATCGCGTCCCCGAGCGCGCACGGCGCGTAGACGTCCAGCTCCGACGCCACCAGCGCCGCGGCGGACGCGGCGACGCGCACCGAGGGGAGCTCGTCGCGGACCCGCTCGACCGACGGTGCGTGCACGTCGGTGACGACGACGGTGGCACCGTCCTCGACCAGGTGCCGGACCAGGTGCGTGCCGACCTTGCCGACGCCGGCCACGCCCACCGTGCGCCCGGCCAGCGACGTGGTGCCCCAGACGACCGACGCCGCGGCGCGCATGCCCTGGAACACGCCGTACGCCGTGAGCACCGAGCTGTCCCCGGCGCCGCCGTGGGCGACCGTGCGCCCGGTGACGTAGGAGCACTCCCGGGCGATCTGGTCCATGTCGGAGGAGTTCGTGCCGACGTCGCAGGCCGTGTAGTAGCGGCCGTTCAGCGACTGCACGTGGCGGCCGTAGGCGCGCAGGAGCGGCTCCGACTTGAGCGTGGCGGGGTCTCCGATGATGACCGCCTTGCCGCCGCCGAGGTCGAGCCCGGCCAGCGCGGCCTTGTAGGACATGCCGCGCGAGAGGTTGAGGACGTCGCGCACCGCGTCGGCGGTGGTGGCGTAGGGGTGGAAGCGGGTGCCGCCGAGGGCGGGACCGAGGGCGGTGGAGTGGATCGCGATCACGGCCTTGAGGCCGGTGGCGGGGTCGTTGGCGAAGACGACCTGCTCGTGCTCGGAGCCCAGCTCGAAGACGTCGGCGGACGCGGCTGCAGACATGGATGGTGCCTACTCTCTGGTTCGGCCACGGGATGGTGTGGCGCTGTCGTGAGGACGCGGCAGGGGTGGCGTCGTGTCCTTGCTCACACCGTAGACCGTCACACCGGACGGGCGAAGACCACGTCCCCGTGCGTCCCGTAGCCCGGCAGCGGACCGCCGTACGGCCGCCCGTTGAAGCCCACCAGCAGCCACGAGTCGCTGTCGGGCACCAGCGTCGGCCACGGGATGTTGGTGGGGTACGGCGCGTCGAGGGCGCCGACCTGCTGGAGGTCGAGGTCGAACACCGGGTAGCCGCGGCGCTGCCCCCGGCGCCCGTCGCGGCCGTCGCTGGCGAGCACCCGCCACGCGCCGTCGAGCTCCATCACCGTGGTGCCCTCGGTCGCGATCCGGTCGGTCGCGGCGGAGCGCAGCGACAGCGAGTCCAGCGCCGGACCGGCCGCCAGGGCCGGGTGGAAGCGGAAGAACCGCGGCGCGGTCACGAAGCCCACCAGCCAGCCGTCGTCGGTCCGGACGAGGTGCGGGTCCCACACGCCGACCGACCTGAGCCCGGTCGTGGGCAGCACGAGCGGCCGGGTGTCGAGGAGGTGCCGACCGGCGAGCAGGTCGGCGTTCGTCTCGGCGAGGGTCACCGCCACGGTCGCGCCCGCCCGGCGCCGGTCGAAGTCCCCCCACGTGCTCGTCGCCACCAGCCACCGCTCGCCGTCGCGCACCAGGTGCGTCGCGTGGTCGCCGAACGCGCCCGGGCGCTCCGGTCGCCGGAAGAAGAGATCCGCGCGGTGGCTCAGCTCCAGCGTCACCGGGTCCAGCGACCACACCGAGGTGTGCGCGGTGTCGAAGAAGCCCGGTCCGGCGCTGGTCGCGGTCAGCAGCACGCGCCCGTCGAGCCGGTACGTCGTGCCGTCGGCGTGGGTGACCTGCCGGACGTCGCGCAGCCCGAGCTGCCCGAAGCCGCCCGCGCGGACGTCGGTCAGCGCGCCGCGGGAGGCCGGGGCCAGGTCCGCCAGCCACGCCTCGGCACGCGTGTCGACCCGGTCGGCCAGGTCGACCCGGCCACGGACCGTCCAGGGTCCGTCGGCCCGGGTGAGCACGCTCAGGTGGGTGCCGGTCAGGGTCAGCCCGAGCTCCGTCACCGGCCCGTCCGGGCGCCCGTGCCGGCGGGACCGGTGCGTGGTCGTGCGGCCGCCCGCGGTCACCTGGAGGCCGGCGCCGGTGCCGTCGTATGCCCCCGACAACCGCACCTCGCCGCTCGTGAGCTCCAGCGTCGCGGGCCCGTCCAGCGCGGCGGTCACCGCGGCGTACGGCGCCAGCAGCGGTGCGGCCGGACCCGGGGCCACCAGGTCGACGGGTCGCCGCCGGGCGACGACCTCGAAACGGGGCAGCACCGGGGTCAGCCGCGCGCGGCCGTAGCCCGCTGGAGGGCGGTGACCGCGGCCTCGATCTCGGTGGTGAGCTCGGTGAGCATCGGCCGCGCGCCCGCGGTGTGGCCGGCGATGCCGAGCGCCTCGAGCTGCGCCGCGGCCGCCGCCACCCGGGGGAGACCCAGGTTGAGCGCGCTGCGCTTGAGCTGGTGGGCGGAGGTGAGCAGCGACATCGCGTTGTCGCGGTCGACGGCCTCGCGGATGGCCATCAGCTGGTTGCCGACGCGGCCCATGAACGACGCCGCGGTGCGCTCGAAGAAGCTCACGCCGTCCTTGACCAGGCCGTCGAGCATCGAGATCCGTGCCCGGTCCAGCACCAGGTCGTCGTGCGGGGTGGCCTTCGGGCGCGGTGCCGGGTCGGGAGGCGAGCCGGCCGCCTGCGTCGCGCCGGCGGGCTGCACCCACTCCCGGACGACCCGTTCCAGCTCGGCGGCGTCGACCGGCTTCGTCAGGTAGTCGTCCATCCCGGCGGCCAGGCAGCGCTCCCGCTCGCCCTCGAGCGCCGACGCGGTCATCGCGATGATCGGCACCCGGCGGCCGACGGGCTCGCGCCGGCGCACCTCCCGGGTCGCTTCGAAGCCGTCCATCCGCGGCATCCGGCAGTCCATCAGCACGGCCGCGTAGTCGTGGGGACGGGTCAGCCGCTCGACCGCCTCGACGCCGTCGGCGGCCAGGTCGACCGCACAGCCGAGGTGCTCCAGCATCCCGGTCGCAACCAGCTGGTTCACGAGGTTGTCCTCGACGACGAGCACCCGGATCCCGAGCCCCGGAGCGCTCGGCGACGCGGGGGCGGGTGCGTCGCTCGGCCCGCCGAGCGCGGCCATCAGGGCCCCGTGCAGCTCCGAGTGGCGCACCGGCTTGCTCAGCGAGGCGCCGATGCCGGCGTCCTGGACCGCCTGGCGCGGCACCGACTGGTCGGAGGTCAGGAGCAGCATCGCCACCGGGCCGAGGGTCGGGTCGGCACTGATCTGCCGGGCCAGGCCGAGGCCGTCGGTGCCGGGCATCACCAGGTCGAGCAGCGCGATCTCGAAGGGCTGGCCGGACCGGGCGGCTTCCCGCAGCGTGGCGAGCGCCTCGGTGGCCGACGCGACCGCTACCGGACGCAGCCTCCAGGCGGAGAGCTGCTCCTCGAGGATGAACCGGTTGGTCTCGTTGTCGTCGACCACGAGCACCCGCCGGCCCTCGAGCCGCCGGGAGGGGTCGGGCTGTCGGGGTGCGGCGCCGGCAACCCGGCCGAGCCGGACGGTGAAGGAGAAGGTGCTGCCCTGTCCGGGCTCGCTGGCCACCCAGATCTCACCGCCCAGCGCCTCGACCAGCTGCCGGGAGATGGCGAGCCCGAGACCGGTGCCGCCGTGCCGGCGGGTCGTGGACGGGTCGGCCTGGGTGAACGCGTCGAAGAGCCGTTCGCGGGACTCGGGCTCCAGTCCCACGCCGGTGTCGGAGACGTCCACCCGGAGCACCACGTCGGTGGAGGACTGGCGCTCCACCTGCGCCTGGATCACCACCTCGCCGCGATCGGTGAACTTCACCGCGTTCGACCCGAGGTTGGTCAGCACCTGGCCGAACCGCACGGCATCGCCCCGCAGCTGGAGCGGTACGTCGGGGTGGCAGGCGACCACGAGCTCCAGGCCCTTGTCGTGGGCCGGCCCGCTGAGCACGGAGGCGGCCTGGTCGAACACGGACCGCACGTCGAAGTCCACGGCCTCGAGCTCGAGCTTGCCGGCCTCGATCTTGGAGAGGTCGAGGATGTCGTTGATGATCCCGAGCAGGGTCAGGCCGGCGCCCTGGAGGTTCTCCGCCAGCCGGCGCTGGTGGTCGTCGAGGCCGGTGCGGAGCAGCAGGTCGGTGAGCCCGATGACGCCGTTCATCGGGGTCCGGATCTCGTGGCTCATGGTCGCGAGGAACTCCGACTTCAGCCGCGACGCCTCCATCGCGTCGTCGCGCGCGTCGGCGAGCTGCAGTGCGCTGCGCTCGCGTTCGGCCACGACCGCGAGCTGGTTGGCGATCTGGGCCATCAGCTGGTGGGAGTTCTCGTCGGGCGGCAGCTCGTCGGCGAGCAGCTGGACGACGGCGAGCACCTCGCCGTCGAGGATCACCGGCATCGCGACCAGGCTGTGGGTCACGGCTCGCCCCGTCGTCGGCCCGACGGTCACCTGGGCGCTGGCCCGCGCCCGCTCGGCGAGCTCCGGGTCGGGGTCGACCAGGGCGGCGCCGCCCAGGTCGAGCTCCTCGACGGCGTCGGAGCGGTACAGGAACGCGCACACCGCGCCCCACGTCGTGTGCTCGGGGAGGCCGGCGCCGGCCATCAGCAGGGCCTCACGCAGGCTGGTGGCGCTGTTGGCCGCCATCGCCATCTGCTGGAGCAGGTAGAGGCGGCGGTTGGCCTCCGCGGCCTGCTCGTCGGCGCGGGCGACATCGGTGATGTCCTGGGCGGTGCCGCCGAGCCGTTCGACGGTGCCGTCCGGGCCGCGCTCCACGACACCGCGGCCGCGCACCCAGCGGACGGAGCCGTCGGCGTGCACCACGCGATGGTCGAAGCCGTACTCGTCGTCGTCGGCCATCGCCTTCTCGACGGTGGCGCGTGCGCGTGCGCGGTCGTCGGGGTGGATCATCTCGGCGTACTCGGCATACGTCGGGGACGTGCCGGGATCGACGCCGAAGATCCGGCACATCTCGTCGGACCAGTGGACCCTGTCGTCGGCGACGTCCCACTCCCAGCTGCCGATGTGGGCGATCACCTGGGCGGTCGCGAGCTGCTGCTCGCGCTCCTGGAGCGTCTCCAGGAGCTCCTTGCGCTCCGTGTAGGGCGTGACCCGGTGCAGCCACCCGATCCGCACGCCGGCGTCGTCCAACACCGGCGCGTAGCTGACCAGCCCCCACACCGGGTCTCCGACCGGACGGGAGAAGCGGGTCTCGAGGTTCTCCCGCCCGCGGGCCGACGTCTCGAGCTCCGCCATGTGTGCCTGGAACTGCTCGCGGCCGACATTGTCGAGCAGCTCGGTCACGGGCAGGCCGTGCATCTCCTCGACGGTCCGGCCGACGATCGCGGCCATCCGGGCATTGGCGTACGTCGTGATGCCGCGTTCGTCGAACATCCAGAGCCCGTCCGGCATCGCCTCGAACAGACGCCGAACGAGGTCGGCGTCATCGCCCGCCTGGTCCTTCGCCGCCGAGCCCATGTGCCATTCCTACCCCGCTGCCGGTCGGACATGTATGAACTTGTTGGGACATGTCCCCGCCAATCGCACCAGCTCTGCCTTTTCGGTGCCGTCGACGGCCAGTCCCCAGCGCAGCTTGACGGCCGTCCAGTGCCGCACGTAGGCGCACCCGCCGTACGTCGGCCGCCACTGCGCGACGTCGCGGTCGCCCTTGGACTGGTTGACGTTGTCGGTGACCGCGACCAGCGACCGCGGGTCGCGCAGGTCGTTGGCGTAGCGCTCCCGGCGGTGGTCGCCCCACGCGCCGGCGCCCGAGTCCCAGGCCTCCTTGAGCGGCACCAGGTGGTCGATGTCGACGTCCGACGACGCCGTCCAGGTCGCGTGGTCGTACGGCGAGAACCACTCGCCCTCGGTGACGGTGCAGCCGTCGAGCGGCACCCGCGACTCGGCGATCAGCACCTCCTCACGGGTGTCCTGGCAGTCGCCGTCGGCGTCGATCCAGTGCCGGAAGAGGTCGCGGTCGTAGCCGTCGGGCGTCTCATCGGCCTGCGCCAGGCTGCGCACCGCCGCCCGGAGCCGCAGCGTCTCGGCGCCAGCGGCCGCGGGCACGGCCAGCGCCGCGAGGGACGTGACGACGACGAGGAGCAGCAGGCGGCGCAGCATCCCCCGATCATCCCCCGAGCCCGACGCTCGACGGGGGACGAGGTCGCGTCTCGAGACCCGGATGCCGCCGTGGGCGTGTCGACACCGGCTCACGTGACGACCGCCACCCTCCCTCGTTGGAGGGGCATGCGATCCCGCCTGGTCCTCGTCCTGCTCGCCCTGCTGGCTCCCCTGCTGGCGGTGCTCCCGACCTCGGGCAGCTCCGCGGCGCCCCAGGGCCGGCTGACGATCGAGGTGCTGTCCAACCGCTCGGACCTGATCTCGGGCGGTGACGCCCTGGTCGCCGTCCGGGTGCCGAAGGGCGTGCGGCCCGGGCAGGTGCGGGTGCGGCTCGGCGACCGCGACGTCACCCAGCGGTTCTCGACCCGCGGCGGCCGGCTGCTCGGGCTGGTCACCGGCCTGGACCTGGGCCGCAACGTGCTCCGCGCGACCGCGCCGGGCGCCCGCCCCGACCGTGCGGTCGTGGTCGACCACCCCAACGGCGGGCCGCTGTTCTCCGGCCCGCACTCCCCGCACTACGTGTGCCAGGAGTCGGCCACCGACGCACAGTGCAACGAGCCGGCGACGTACGACTACCTCTACAAGTCCACCGACCCGGCGACGCCCGACCTCCAGCCCTACGACCCGGCCGACCCCCCGGCCGACGTCGCCACCACCACCACCGACCAGGGCGTGGAGGTGCCGTTCGTCGTCCGCCGCGAGCAGGGCTACCAGGACCGCGACCGCTACACGATCCTCACGCTGTTCCGGCCGGGCCGGGCCTGGAGCGCGGTCGCCCCGCAGCGGCAGTGGAACCACAAGCTGCTGGTCACCCACGGCGGCGGCTGCGGCGCGTCGTACACCCCCGGCGGCCCGCCCCTCGCCGACTACTCCGGCACCTTCGAGGGCGCCCCCGCCGTCACGCCGAGCTATGTCACCGCCCTGGGCCTGGGCTTCGCGGTGGTCTCCACCGCGCTCGACAACACCGGCCACAACTGCAGCGTCGCGATGAACGCCGAGTCCGTGCTGATGGCCAAGGAGCGCCTGGTCGAGCGGTACGGCCTGCTGCGCTACACGATCGGCACCGGCTGCTCCGGCGGGTCGATCGCGCAGCACACGGTCGCCAACGCCTACCCCGGCATCTACCAGGGCCTGATCACCAGCTGCTCCTACCCCGACACGTTCACGGCCGGCGCGCAGTTCGCCGACTACCACCTGCTGCGTCTCTACTTCGAGGACCCGTCCCGCTGGGGCGCCGGCGTCGTCTGGTCGCCCACCCAGATGGCCCAGGTCGAGGGACACGCCTCCCACCTCAACGCCGTGGTCGCCGACGAGGGCCTCTTCAAGGCCGCGCTCGACCCCGAGAACGCCTGCCCCGGTACGACCGACCCGGTCGCCGGGGACCCGACGACCCGCTACGACTCCGAGACCAACCCGACCGGGGTGCGCTGCTCGGTGCTCGACCTGCTGGTCAACCAGCTCGGGCGTCGCCCCGAGTCCGTCTGGACCCCGCAGGAGAAGGCAGCCGGCCACGGCTTCGGTGGCATCCCCTTCGCCAACAAGGGCATCCTCTACGGCCTGTCGCAGCTGAGGGCCGGCACCATCACCCCCGCCCAGTTCGTCGACCTGAACGCCAAGGTCGGCGGGCTCGACGTCGACTCCGGGCTGATCGCCGACCGCACGGCCGGCGACCCGGCCGCGATCGCCCGCGCCTACCGGACCGGGCTCATCGACGAGGCCAACCACCTCGACGAGGTCGCGATGATCAACCACGGCGGCCCCGACCCGGGCATCGCCCACGACTACGCCCACGCCTTCTGGACCCAGGAGCGGCTGCAGGCCGACCAGGGCAACACCGACAACCGGGTGATGTGGTTCGGCCCGACCCCGCTGATCGGTGACGTGAACTGGGCCAACGAGGCGCTGACCAAGATGGACGAGTGGCTTTCCGCCGTGGAGAAGGACACCGGCTCGCGGCCGCTCGCCCGCAAGATCGCCGCGGACCGGCCCGACGACGTCACCGACCGGTGCGTCGTCGGCGAGGCCGCGGACGCCTGCGACGTCGAGGAGCTCCAGGTCCTCCAGACGCGGCTCAGCACCCCGCGCCAGGAGGCCGGGGGCCCGGTCGCCAACGACAAGGTCGCCTGCAGGCTCGAGCCGCTCGACCCGAGCGGGTTCGACTTCATGCTGGTGCCGTTCACCGACGACCAGTGGGCGACCCTCGAGGCCACCTTCCCCGACGGCGTCTGCGACTGGTCGCAGCCCGGCCGGGGCCAGGGCCCGGCGCAGACCTGGCTGCGGTACGACGCGGCCGGCGGCGGCGTCGTGTACGGCGGCCGCAACCTGCCCGCCGTACCCGCACACTCGGCGGGTGGCCTGCTCGGCCCGGTCTTCGCGCCGATGCTGCGGCGGTAATCGGAACCGCCCAGCGGTCGGCCCCGTCGTACGGGCATGACGACGCTGCGGATCCTCCTGGCCGGTCTCCTCGGGGCGTGCGGCCTGGTGGTCTTCACCGCGATGCCGTCACACGCCTGCTCGTGCGTGGTGGCGTCCACCGACGACTACGTCGAGTGGGCCGACGCGATCTTCACCGGCACCGTTGTCGAGGTCACGCCGCCGCCCCAGCGTCCGGTCATGTCCAGCGGTGACCCGGTGACCCACACGTTCGACGTCGAGACCGTGCACGAGGGCGACGTCGCCTCGACCGCGGAGGTCACCAGCGCGATGTCCGGGGCGTCCTGCGGCCTCGAAGGCCTGCGCATCGGGACGTCGTACCTCGTGTACGCCGAGAGCGGCCACCGCGGGCTGAGCGCCAACCTCTGCGGTGGGACCGGCCCGGCCAGCCCGGCCCGGGTCGACGGGGTCGAGCGGGTCCTCGGGACGGGGGGACCGCCGGCGACGGCCGTCCCGGACAGCGTGGTGCTCGCGTCCCTCGCGGACGGTCTCGGCGTCTTCCGCGGCTGGTGGTGACGCCGTGACGGGCGATCCGGCCCCGGAGTCTTGACGTCGAGCGGAACCCTCAGGGACCGTTCCTGCATGCGTCGCGCTCCGCACGAGAACGTGGCGACCGTGCTGGTCGCCCCGGCCGCGCTGCGCGAGCTCGAGCTCGAGCTGATGCCGCTCGACCTCTGGGTCTGGCCGGTCGCGACCGCCGCGGTCTACGAGGACGGGCCGCGTGCGGCCTTCCAGATCCGGCGCCGGATGCTGATGGCCCGCCGCGGCGCCTGGGACGACGCCGCCGGGTGGACGCCGGTCTGGATCGCCTTCGGCGAGAGCTGGTACGACGGCGCCGAGCCGCTGCCCTGGGCCGCGCACCAGACGCTCTGGCGGGTCCTGGAGCGGTACGCCGAGCACACCCGCTACCGGCTCGGCCTCGGCGGGATCCCGCGCGTCGACGTGCCCCACGAGCGGAGCGCGTAGAGCACGACCGGCTCGCGGTCGCCGTGACGGCGAACGCCCCCGCCGGATCCGGCGGGGGCGTTCGTGCAGGTCGCGGCCTGCGGTGCCTGTGGCCAGGGGCGGGGTCGAACCGCCGACCTTCCACTTTTCAGGCGGACGCTCGTACCAACTGAGCTACCTGGCCAAGCGACCGAAACCCTACAGGAGCGCGCGCGGCCTCACGAAAACGGGGAGGGCCGGTGCTTTTGGAGGCCGCTCAGGCGGCCCCTATGCTGTGCCGAAGCATGTCCGGCCCCCATCGTCTAGCGGCCCAGGACCCCGCCCTTTCACGGCGGTAGCACGGGTTCGAATCCCGTTGGGGGTACTGCGTCGAACAGGGGTCTGACCAGCGGAAGCGCTGGGCGGGACCCCGTGGCCATGGTGGCCCCACCCGGGGCCTCCGCGGAGCTGTGGTGCTGCGGGCAGAACCCAGATCGCACAACACAGGTCTCGCAGTGACAAGACGGCGGTCAGTCGGGCACGTGACCAAGGACCCTGTTCGTCGTCCTGGCCGGGGCTCTAGCGTGAGGTCGAACCGCTCGATGCGGAGCGTGCCTCTACCCAGCAGGTGAGTTCCATGCGACAGCCCGAGCCTGACGTCAGGATCCTGCTTTCCACCCTCTGGATCTTTGCGACCCTCAACTATCTCTATTGCGACGTGCTGTCCTTGATGGACTCTCACCTGCTGCGTCAGTACCTGGTGGGGACCGTGGGCGACATCGAGATGACCCAGACATTCCTGGTCGGCGCCGCGGTGCTCATGGAGATCCCGATCGGCATGGTCCTGGTGTCCCGGGTGGCGGGCTATCGGGTCAACCGGTGGGCCAACATCGTCGCTGGTTCGTTGATGACGGCAGTCCAGGCGATCACCGTGTTCGTGGGCTCGACGACTCCGTACTACGCGTTCTTCAGCGTGGTCGAGATCGCGACCACCGCGTCGATCGTCTGGCTGGCCCTGCGGTGGCACGTGGCCCCTGTGGTGCGCGACCAGCCGTTGCTGGCGACACCGAGCACACTGCTGACGACGACCGGCGGCGTCCCGCCTGCCAGGCGTCCTACGACACGGGCGGACGCAGGTCGATCTTCGTTCTGGAGCCGGCCTCGGCGCTGACGCCGCGGACGAGCAGGTAGCCGATCATCCAGAACTCGCCGATGGTGGCAGGCAGCGCCAGGAGGCTGGCCGCGAGCTGGGTGTCGGTGAGGTAGGTGAGGAACGGGGCGAGGACGTAGGCCGCTCCGCCGACGATGAGAACCCAGCCCAGGGGGCGGGGCATCCAGGCGGACAGGTGCACGAGCCGGCCCATGGGGATCAGCCACAGCCCGAAGAAGATCTCGCCAGCAAGCCAGAGTTGGTCGCTCGCGACGTACAGCAGCTGTGCGGTGGCGGCCGCGTCGCCGCCGGGGGCGAGGGACGTGTCGAGGGCGACATCGAGGGAGGTGGCGAGGAGCGCCGCGCTGATCAGGATCGCGATGGCGTTGACGAAGCTGAACGCCACCAGGGACCCGGCCGCGAAGGTGTCGACCGACCGGAAGAGTCGGTAGAACCACAACCCGGCGAGGGCCTGGGTCACGACGATGCCCAGCTCGAGGGCGATCCCGATCCGAGCGAGGGTCTCGTTGCCGGTCAGTTGGGTCAGCGTGGTGGCCGGGCTGTCGGCGTCGAAGAGTTGCGGGCGGATCAGCAGGTGGCCGCCCAGGCCGGTGAGCGCGATGCCCAGATACAGCAGGCCGGTGGTGCGGGCAGTGCGAAGGAGGGCTGGGCGAACGAGGTCGCGCGGCGACATGGTGTCCTCCTGGGTGCCGTACGGCGCAAGCTAGCCCGCACTGACAGGCGATGGCTAGGGTCGGAGGTCCTCGAACGGCGCGGCGAGCGCTGGAGCCTCGAGCGCGTGCCGGTGCCACCGTCGCCGTAGCGGGTCCCGATTGGGAGTCGACGCGATGTGTGGGTTAGAGTTCCACCGCTTCAGCAATGAGGCCCAGCACGGCAACACAGCACCACACCTGGCCCCGTAGCGCAGTTGGTTAGCGCGCCGCCCTGTCACGGCGGAGGCCGCGGGTTCGAGTCCCGTCGGGGTCGCAGACGAAACGCTCCGGATCACACCGATCCGGAGCGTTTCTGTTGCTCCAGCACAATGGCCCCATGCCGATCGAGATGGGCCGTGCGGACTTCGAGGACCTCGTCGACCGGGCCCTCGACGAGATCCCCGACGAGATCACCGCGCTGGTCCGCAACGTGGTCGTCCTGGTCGAGGACGAGCCGCCCGAGGACGAACCCGACCTGCTCGGCCTCTACGACGGCATCGCGCTCACGGAGCGCTGGGGCGACCCGATGATGGAGCTGCCCGACCGGATCTTCATCTTCCGCGGGCCGCTGCTCGACATGTGCGACACCGTCGAACAGCTCGTCGACGAGGTCCGGATCACCGTCGTGCACGAGGTCGCCCACCACTTCGGCATCGACGACGACCGGCTCCACGACCTCGGCTACGCGTGACGTCCGGGGACGGTAGTCCCTGACGTTTCGGGCCTGGATCTGCGCGTCTCACCCCGGAAACGTCAGGGACTACCGCACTCAGACCAGCCAGAACCCCAGTGCGCAGGCGGCCAGCGACACCCCGATCGTGAGGACGGCGTACGCCGTGCCCCGCGCTGGGCCCTGCGCGTGGGTCTGCACGGCGAAGGCCGAGTACGTCGTGAAGCCGCCGCAGAAGCCGGTGCCGAGCAGGGCCATGGCGTGGCCGGACAGCGCGAGCGCCGAGAACAGCCCGAGCAGGAAGGACCCGGCGACGTTGACCGCCCCGGTGCCCCACGGGAAGTCCCGGTCGTGGCGGCTCGCGACGGTGAAGCGCAGCGGCGCACCGACAGCGGCGCCCAAGGCGACCAGCAGGACCGTCACTCGTCGCCTCCCTCGCCGGCGAAGATCCCGCGCTCGAGCGCCGTCGACCAGCGGTCGGCCACCAGGACCGCGACCAGGCACGCGCCCAGCGTCGCGACGAGGTAGGTCGACGCCAGGGCGACGTGGCCGGCGTCGAGGAGGGCGCGCGACTGCTCGGAGTAGGCGGACAGGGTCGTGAACCCGCCGAGGACGCCGGGGCCGAGGCCGACGGCGAGGGTGCGGTTGTCGCGGACCCGGGCGGCGGCCGGCAGCAGCGCCAGCAGGAAGGCGCCGGCGACGTTGATCGCGAACGTCGACCAGGGGAAGGCGTCGGCGTCAGCCGGGAACACCTCGGTGAGGCCCCACCGGGCGACGGCTCCGACCGCGCCTCCGACCGCCACCGCCGCGATCAGCCGCGGCGGCGGGAGGGCCGTCGTCACGAGACGCTGCTCTGCCGCCTGGACACGGGCGCATCCTGCCACGCCAGCGAGGCCTCGCCCTTCTCCTGTCGCACGAACTCGTTGAGGAACCAGCGTTGGAACCGCTGCTGCTCGGGGGTGCGCGCCAGCGACAGCAGCCGCTCCTCGCGGCAGAACGCGTCCGCCAGGTCGAGCAGCTCGATGAACCGGCCGATCTTGGCGGCCGTCTGGCGGGGCATCGCGACGTGCAGATCGGTCGTCGCGGCGCCCGACTGGAGCGCCTGGTCGATCTGGTCGGCCCCGATGCCTTCGCGCAGGTCGCGCTCCAGGGAGCCGAAGAGGTCGGAGAGGTCCTTGGCGAGCGGGTACTCGGACTCGTGGGCCAGGGCGAGCAGCCGCACCTCGCGGCGCAGCTCGCGGTAGTGGCGCTGGAACTCGACGAACGAGCGCAGGGGCACGCCGCGGATGTCGATGCGCATCTCGTCGGTCGAGGGCTGGGTGGACACCGGCGTCGCCGTCTCGCCGGTGACCACCCCCTCGACCATCTCGTCGCGGGCCTGCGCCGCCGGCACGAACCAGACGAGCTTGCCGTTCTCCTCGACCTCGACGCCCCACGCGTCGGAGCAGCGCGCGACGATGCTCAGGCCGCGCCCGAAGGTGAGCATCAGGTCGTCGTCGTCCGCGGGACCGACCCCGGGCATCTGGGGCAGCTCGACCGACCCGTCGCGGACCTCGACGCGGGGGTGCTCGCGGGTGCCGCGGACGCGGACGCTCAGGGGCGGCCCGGCGTGCAGCAGCGCGTTGGTGACGAGCTCGGAGACCCCCAGCTCGGCGCACTCGACGAGGTCGCTGCGGGCGATGTCATGGCAGGTCTGGACGACCCAACGGCGTGCGTCCTGCACGCCGCGGGGACCCGAGCCCAGGGACAGGGCTGGCCTGTTCAGCGGCACGGTGGTCTCCACGAGGAACGAAGGCTGGCGGCGAAGCCATTGTCGGCTCGTGTACCCCTCGATATCCACGCCAAACATCCGTGTCGGCGCCTTCTTCGAGCGGTCCAGACGGGTACGACGATCGAATCGATGGCGAATCGCCCTGTGATCGAGGAGACGTACCCCGATTGCGCCCGGGAGCCCCTGCGACGGAACAATGGGAGTACGAGAGAGTGTTCTTCTGGCACGATCCAATTCGTAGGAAAGGTCCGTGATGGCAGCCACCGAGGCAGCTCCGCAGACACCCCAGCACCGCCACCAGGTGGTCGTCATCGGCTCCGGCTTCGGAGGCCTCTTCGGCACCAAGGCGCTGCGTCGTTCCGACGTCGAGGTCACGATGGTCGCCAAGACGACCCATCACCTCTTCCAGCCGCTGCTCTACCAGGTCGCGACCGGCATCCTCTCCCAGGGAGAGATCGCGCCGCCGACCCGCGAGGTGCTGAGCAGCCAGAAGAACGCGAGGGTCCTGCTCGGGGAGGTCACCGGCATCGACCTCGAGCAGCGGCTGGTCACCTCGCAGGTGCTCGGCCGTCAGACGGTCACGCCGTACGACTCGCTGATCGTCGCGGCCGGCGCCGGCCAGTCGTACTTCGGCAACGACCACTTCGCGGAGTTCGCTCCCGGCATGAAGAGCATCGACGACGCCCTCGAGCTGCGCGGCCGGATCTTCGGCGCGTTCGAGATGGCCGAGCTCGGCGCCGCCCGCGGCGAGAACGTCGACCACCTGCTGACCTTCGTGGTCGTCGGTGCCGGCCCGACCGGCGTGGAGATGGCCGGCCAGATCGCCGAGCTCGCCCACCGCACCCTGCGCAAGGACTTCCGCTCGATCAACACCCGCAGCGCGCGGGTGATCCTCGTCGACGCCGCGCCGCAGGTGCTGCCGCCGTTCGGCGCGAAGCTCGGCGCCAAGGCGCAGACCGAGCTCGAGAAGCTCGGCGTCGAGGTGATCCTGGGCGCGATGGTGACCGATGTCGACGAGCGCGGCATCGAGATGAAGTTCAAGGACGGCCGGATCGAGCGGATCGACACCGTCACCAAGATCTGGGCCGCCGGCGTCCAGGCCAACCCGCTGGGCCGCACGCTGTCGGAGCAGACCGGTGCGCCGCTCGACCGCGCCGGCCGGATCAGCGTGAACCCCGACCTGACGCTGCCCGGTCACCCCGAGGTCTTCGTCGTCGGCGACATGATCTCGCTCGACCACCTCCCGGGTGTCGCCCAGGTCGCCATCCAGGGCGCCAAGTACGCCGCCAAGGAGATCGACAACCGGCTGAAGTCCAAGGCGTCGGCCGGCCCGTTCCACTACTTCGACAAGGGCTCGATGGCGATCATCAGCCGCTTCCGGGCGGTCGCGCTGATCGGCAAGTTCCGGATCACCGGAGTGCTCGCCTGGCTGATGTGGCTGGCCCTGCACCTCATCTACATCACCGGCTTCAAGAGCCGGGTCACGGCGCTGCTGCACTGGGCCGTCTCGTTCATCGGCCGCGGCCGGTCCGAGCGCACGACCACCGAGCAGCAGATCTTCGCCCGCAGCGCCCTCAGCAGGCTGAAGCGCGGCGCGGCCGACCTGGTCTCCGACCCGGGCGCGTACGACGCCGCGCGGCAGCTGCTCGAGACCACCCGGCGCGCCGAGCTCGAGGCCCAGGCGCTGGAGGAGGCGCGGCTCACCGACGCCGGCCAGCGCGGTGTGCCCGTGGGCGAGCGGGTCGGCTAGCTCCGCGTTACTCGAAGTAGCGGGGCGTCGCCTCGGCCTCGTGCTGGGCGATCGCCGCGCGCGCCCAGCGCGGCAGGATGAAGACGCCCTCGGCCTCCACGGTCACGCCCTCCTCGTCGAGGATGTGGCCCTTCGCCCAGGTCTTGATGCCCTCGCTGCGGTCGATCCAGCTCTCCGCGCGCAGGTCACCCAGCCGGGTCCCGCGCCGGTAGCGCAGGGTGAGGGTGCCGGTCATGCCCGGCTTCCCACCGGCGCCCGCGGCCTCGCCGAGCATCTGGTCGAGGATCAGCGCGGAGACGCCGCCGTGCACGAGGTCGGGCGGCCCCTCGTAGGCCGCGCCCAGGTGGAACGACGACCAGGAGCGGCCGGTCTCGTCGTGCTCGACCACCAGCGGCGGCGCGATCGGGTTGCGCAGCCCCACCACGGAGTTGCCCCACGGGCGCCCGCGCCCGGTGACGCCGAACCGCACGCCGTACGGGCCCTCGAGCTGGCGGGTGCGCAGCCGGGCGGTCAGCGCCTCGACCTGGGCCTGCACGGCCCGGATCTCGTCGTCGTCGACCTCCGTGCGGATCGTGGCGTCGACGAGCTCCCGCACCGCCTGGGTGAACGGCACGTAGACCGCCTTCTGGCGCTCCAGCTCCTCCGGGGCGATGTCGTCCTGCACGTATCCGGCCACGCCCGGATCCTAGAACACGTTCCATTTGGTCCAATGTCCCGGTGACCGCGCTCTCGACACCCGACGTCCGGCTGCACGCGTCGTGGGCGGAGGCGGTCGCGGAGTTCTACGCGGTCGGCGAGGAGCACATGCACGGCTCCGGGCTGTGGGACTTCGAGCACCTCGACGTGACCGAGGCCGGCTGCCGGACCGTCGTCGAGCACCTCCTCGCTCAGGCCGACCCCGCGACGCTGCAGCCGGAGGGTCGGGTGCACTGCACCTACTACTGGATCACCGAGGGCGACGAGTTCGTCGGCTACCTCGCCCTGCGCCACGCGCTCACGCCCTGGCTGCTCGAGGAGGGTGGCCACATCGGGTACGCCGTACGACCGTCTCGACGCGGTGAGGGACACGCCTCCCGCGCCCTCGCCCTCGCCGTACGGGCGGCGGGCGAGCACGGGCTGGACCGGGTCCTGCTCACCTGCGACGCGGACAACGTCGCGTCGAGGCGCACCATCGAGGGCGCCGGGGGAGAGCACGAGGACTCGCGCAACGGCAAGCGCCGCTACTGGATCAGGACGCGCTGACGGGCGCGGCCGGCTCGGCCGCGCCCGTCGGTGCCCGCTCGTCCGTCGACGCGTCGTCCTCCGGTGACGGCGCGGTCTCGGCAGGATCCGGCTGCCGGGACGACGTGGCATGCGGGGAGAAGACAGCCCGCGCCAGGTCCTCGACCACCGCCCGACCGAGGTCGGGCGGGGCAGGCTCGTGCTCAGGTGTCCCTCTCCCCATGCCCTGAGAACGGTCCTGCGAGGCGGGCGTTATGAGGAGCGGTGCGGTGGTCTGGTCCAGTGGGGGCCCGGAAATAGAGTGAACCGCCGGCGTCTCGGGTCACCGACGGTTCAACAGCCGTGAGGTTAGGGGCTGCCGCCCGCGCCGCGCATCTGAATCCAGGCAAAATCTGGTCCGGACGCCGACTGGAGTAGACCGGCTGTCCGGTGGCCCCGTGCGGACCGCCTCGGTAGGCCCCGTGGGACTCGAACCCACAACCAAAGGATTAAAAGTCCTCTGCTCTGCCAATTGAGCTAGGGGCCCGGGGCATGGGACGTGAGTCCGGGCCTCCCTCGGGACTTCCCTGGGGAAGACCGCCCCATGATCGGGCGCCATCATCGCAGACCGACCCGCCGGGCGGCCTCTGGGCCCTGGCCCCAGGCGGCCGCTCGACGTGCCCGGTAGTGGTGACCCGACGTCGTTCCGAGGGTCGATGTTCTCCCGGGCAAGCTCCTCGACGTTCGGCCATGGGTACGGCCATCCGCCCGATGGCGTCGTGACCGTAGGGGTCGGGCGCTCGATGGGCGCCGCTTCCGACTCGTTGCCGGCTTCGTCCCGGCCTTCGTCCGTGGCCACGCTGTCGTCGGGCTCAGGCGCGGGCTCGACCACGAGCGAACTCCTCGAGGTGGTCGGTCAATGCGCGTGCCCCGACGTCGTGCTCGCGCGCGTCCAGCGAGCCGGCTGCATCCAGCGCCGCGAGTGCCCCGTTTCCCTGGGTCGCGATGCGCTTGATGCCGTTGGTGTCGAAGTGGGTCGACCGGAGGGTCATGGTGCCTCGAGCGGAGCGGCGCAGGCCGTAGCGTTTCTCGAGCTCGTCGAGCTCGTCGGCGGCGATGTACCCGTCGACCTGGTCCTTGCGGGCGTCGGCCAGCCCGAGTCCCCGACGGCTGACGACCACCATGTCCTTGCGCATCCTCGGCGCCAGGAAGTCGTAGTACTCGTACGTCCGTGTCGCGGCTCGGTTGCGGGCCCGGCCGACGAGCTCGTGCGCACCGGTCTCGCTCTCAGCGAGCTGGCGCAGCCGTGACCTGAGTCGGGATGTCTGCACCTGGCCGAGCCAATCGACCTCGAGGCCGGACAGGAGTGCTACTGCTGCCCAGGCGGTGACTTCGTCCCAGGCCCGCGTGCGGGAGAACCCACGTTCCCGGAGGTACGCCGCAAGAGAAGCGCGCTCCACCAGACCGCGTCCCACGTAGCTCACCTCGCCGGCGCTCCCGAGGCGCGCGACCTGACGGGTGGTCACGCCGAGGAGGCGCGCAGCCTCTTCGACCTCGACGTACTCGCCGCTCCTCGCCCGGGTTGCCATAACAGACACAGTCCTCTTGGAGACGTCGTTTGTAAAGGTGAAGACACAACAGATGACGTCTGTTGGCAGACGCTATCTGTTAAGCACCTCGGCCTGCGCCGGGCGGGTGCCGTCAGATCACGGTCTCCGGGTGCAGCGTGCCCTCGTACTTCCACGGGTCGTGGGCCGGGTGGTAGGTGCCGAGCTTCGCGGTGTGCTTGATCAGCTCCCGGTTGCGGGTGACGATCCGGCCCCGGCGCACCGGGTCGCCGTAGACCAGCTCGGTGCGCTGCCACTTCCTGCGGTCGGTCGACCACAGGGTCTGCTCGGCACTGGCCGCCTCGACCGACATCTCGTAGTAGTCCAGCGTGGTGGTGCCGTCGGCGTAGACGTTCCCGACCAGGTAGTTGAAGGCGTAGCGGAAGATGCTGCCGTGGCTGATCTGCACGACCGAGTGCTTGCCGTCCTGGTGCACGGTGGTGTCGTGCACCTCGCCGCAGAAGTAGAAGTCGGCGCCCTCCTCCTCGAGCGCGGCGTACAGCTTCGACTGCATCCCCTCCGGCACGTGGAGCATGCCCGACGAGACGTTGCGCACCGGCATGATGATCGGGATGTGACCCTGCACGATGACGATCCGGCCGGCCTTCTTCGCTGCGCGGATGGTGCGCCGTAGCCAGGAGAGCTGGCCGCCGAACACGCCGAGGCGGACGCCGTCGTCGTGGTGCTGGAAGACGTCGACGGTGATGAGGGTGAGCTGGGGGCCGATGTCGACGGCGTACGCCGTCTTGCCGGTCGCGGTGCCGACCGGGCGGTTCGCGAAGCGCGGCTTGCCGCCGACGGTCGTGAAGTGGCGCGACCAGGCGTCCTTGCAGGTCGGCACCAGGTAGTAGCGGTTGTCCTTCTCGCCCTTGTCGTGACCGGCGAGGTAGCGCCCGGACGGCGACCAGGCGTCGTTCTGGTCCGGAGCCGGCCGGTCGTCGAGGAGCTCGTGGTCGCCGACCGCGGGATAGACGGTCAGGCCGCGCGAGGAGAAGAGGTTGGCCCAGAAGCCGTAGTAGAGGTCGCCGGCGCGCTGCACGGCCGACTCGCAGTCGGCGATGGAGCGCGCGTCCCTGCCCTGGCTGACGGGGCCGAACAGCTGACGGCCGGTGGTGTCGAGGTTCCATCGCCCTTCGACGAGGTCGCCGCCCACGAACACGGCGTCGGGCCGGTGCGCCGCGACGGCCGCCAGGCACTTGTCGATCGCGGCCAGCCAGGAGCTGTTGACCGAATTGGGGCCGCCGTCGTAGTTCGACAGCACGCGCAGGTCGCCCACGTCGCCGTTGAAGAAGTCGGGGGTGGAGACGAACTTCGCGACCGGCGTGCGTGCGAGCGCGGGGGCGACGTCCGCGTCGAGACCCAGGGCCGCGGCCGCTGTCACCGACGTGCCGAGGAGAGCCCTGCGAGTGAGCACCGCGGGCTCCTTCCGGGAGAGGTCGGTGTCGACGCGATCTTTCCTGCAGGATACCGCCCCGTACGACGCGATCCGGGGGCTCTGCGCCCGGTGCGGGGGAGCCCGAAATCCGGTCCGAGTCCCCGCCCCGTCACACTCCTGACGCGCAACCTTCATCCGCGAGGAAGAGATTTCCTGTCCTGGCATGTTGGCATGGGGCCGAAGATTGGTAGCCTGTGTCACGCAACAGGTGCAAGTTCCAGCAGGTCTGACGCCCGCGGAGTTTGTGATCCAACGGCGTTTCTTCTCGTGGTAGCCAATCCAGGGTGGGAGCGACGTGTCACCGCATCTATTGCGGGGCCGTCGAAGTGACGGCCTCTCGCCCCATATAGGAGTAACGAGCAATGGCTCAAGGCACCGTGAAGTGGTTCAACGCCGAGAAGGGTTTCGGCTTCATCGCGCAGGAGGACGGCGGCGACGACGTTTTCGTGCACTACTCGGCGATTCAGTCGCAGGGCTACAAGTCCCTCGATGAGAACCAGAAGGTCGAGTTCGACGTCACGCAGGGCCCGAAGGGTCCTCAGGCGGAGAACGTTCGCGCCATCTGATCGCGCAAGGAGGCTCGAGCACCTGCTGCTGAGTCTTCCAGGAGGCCTCACCCGTACGGGTGGGGCCTCCTCGCCATTTCGGGGGAGGACGTATGGCCCACCCGGGCCAGATTTCGCCTTCGGTGTTTGGTGCCCGTGACCGTCGGGCACGCTGGGCGTTGATGAGGAGGTCCGAACATATGCGTATGAGGAGTGATGAGGTGCACGACCAGTTCGACGTGACCCTCGAGGACTCCGATCTCCTGGGCGAGGTGGAGCTCACCACCAATCTGATCATCGCGGCCAGCGAGTCCGACGATCATCTGTCCGACGACGAGATCGACCAGATCCTCGGCGTCGTACCGGAGCCCCGCCAGGAGTCCTGACGAGGACTTGAATTGATACCCCTTGGGGGTATTCTCGCCGTATGGCGGAGCACGAGCACGGCTACATCCACCGCAAGGACGACTACCTCAAGCGGCTGCGCCGCATCGAGGGTCAGGCCCGCGGGCTCCAGCGGATGGTCGAGGACGAGAAGTACTGCATCGACATCCTGACCCAGGTCTCGGCGATGACGAAGGCCCTCCAGGCCGTCTCGATCGGCCTGCTGGAGGAGCACATGAACCACTGCGTGGTCGACGCCGCGCGGGTGGGCGACGACGAGGCCCGCGAGAAGGTCTCGGAGGCCGTCGAGGCGATCGCCCGGCTGGTGCGGTCATGACCGGCCCCACGCTGAGCACCTGGCACGTGAGCGGCATGACCTGCGGCCACTGCGTCGCCTCCGTCACCGAGGAGCTGCTCGACATCCCCGAGGTCTCCGCCGTCGACGTGACGCTCGAGTCCGGCGAGGTCGTCGTCACCAGCACCGCGCCGGTGGAGCCGGCCGCCATCGAGGCGGCGGTGACCGAGGCGGGCTACGCGCTGGCCCGATGACCATGGCTACCCCCACCAGCCCCACCAGCATCGAGCTCGACATCACCGGGATGACGTGCACGTCCTGCGCGAACCGGATCGAGCGCAAGCTGAACAAGCTCGACGGGGTCAGCGCCACCGTCAACTACGCGACCGAGAAGGCGCGCGTGACCTACGCCGGCCCGGTCACCCCGGCCGATCTGCTCGACACGGTCGCCGCGGCCGGGTACGCCGCACGGCTGCCCCGGCGCGAGGCCGAGCGGCCGGAGGACGAGGGGGACCCGGAGCTCGACACGTTGCGCCGGCGCCTGGTCGTGTCCGCCGTGCTCACGGTGCCCGTCATCGCGATGGCGATGGTGCCGGCGCTGCAGTTCGACTACTGGCAGTGGGCCTCGCTGGCCCTGGCGGCGCCGGTGGCCGGGTGGGGGGCCTGGCCCTTCCACCGGGCCGCCTGGACGAACCTGCGCCACGGCACGACGACGATGGACACGCTGGTGTCGCTCGGTGTGCTCGCCGCGTTCGGCTGGTCGCTGGTGGCGCTCGTCTGGGGGAGCGCCGGCATGCCCGGGATGACCCACGCGTTCCGGTTCACCGTCGAGCGCACCGACGGCCTCGACAACATCTACCTGGAGGCCGCCGCCGGCGTCACGACCTTCCTGCTCGCCGGGCGCTGGTTCGAGAAGCGCTCGAAGAAGCAGGCCGGCTCGGCCCTGCGTGCGCTGCTCGAGCTGGGCGCGAAGGACGTCACCCTGCTGCGCGACGGCGTGGAGCAGCCCGCGCCCGCCGACCGTCTGGTCGTGGGCGACCTGTTCGTCGTACGGCCGGGGGAGAAGATCGCCGCCGACGGGCTCGTCGAGTCCGGGACGTCGGCCGTGGACACCTCGATGCTGACCGGCGAGCCGGTGCCGGTCGAGGTCGGGCCCGGGTCCGAGGTGTCGGGCGCGACCGTGAACGCCGGGGGTCGCCTGGTCGTGCGCGCGACGCGGGTCGGGGCCGACACCCAGCTCGCGCAGATGGCGCGGCTGGTCGAGGAGGCGCAGCACGGCAAGGCCGAGGCCCAGCGGCTCGCGGACCGGATCTCGGGGTTCTTCGTCCCCGTGGTCATCGCCCTGGCGGTCGGCACCCTCGGGTTCTGGCTGGGGTCCGGGGCCGAGGCGTCGGCGGCGTTCACGGCCGCGGTCTCGGTGCTGATCATCGCCTGCCCCTGCGCGCTCGGCCTCGCGACGCCGACGGCCCTGATGGTCGGCACCGGCCGCGGTGCCCAGCTCGGCATCCTGATCCGCGGCCCCGAGGTCCTCGAGCGCACCCGCCGCATCGACACGGTCGTCCTCGACAAGACCGGCACCGTGACGACCGGCCGGATGACGCTCGTCGACGTGGTGCCCGCCGACGGCGAGTCCGCCGACGACGTACGGCGGATGGCTGCGGCCGTGGAGGCTGCCTCCGAGCACCCGATCGGCCGCGCGGTGGCAGCGGGCCTGACGCCGCCGCCCGTCACCGGCTTCGCCATCGTCGAGGGCCTCGGTGCCCGCGGCGTCGTCGAGGGCCACGACGTCGTGGTGGGACGACCGCGGCTGCTCACCGAGGCGGGCCTCACCCTGCCGGGCGGGCTCACGGCGGAGCTCGAACGCGCGCAGGCGGCCGGTCGGACGGCGGTCGTCGTCGGCTGGGGCGGTCGGGCGCGCGGCGTGCTGGTCGTCTCCGACCTCGTCAAGCCGACCTCGGCCGAGGCGGTGCGCGAGCTGCGCGCCCTCGGGCTCGAGCCGATCCTGCTCACCGGCGACAACGAGCGGTCCGCGCGCGCCGTGGCCGCCGAGGTCGGCATCGACCGGGTGATCGCCGAGGTACTGCCCGCCGACAAGCTCGCGGTCGTCTCCGGCCTCCAGGCCGAGGGGCGGGCGGTCGCGATGGTGGGCGACGGGGTCAACGACGCCGCCGCCCTGGCCCAGGCCGACCTCGGCATCGCGATGGGCACCGGCTCCGACGTGGCGATCGAGGCGAGCGACCTGACCCTGGTGCGCGGAGACCTGCGCGTCGCGGCGGACGCCGTACGACTCTCCCGGCGCACGTTGGCGACCATCAAGGGCAACCTCTTCTGGGCCTTCGCCTACAACCTGGCGGCCCTGCCGCTCGCGGCCGCCGGCCTGCTCAACCCGATGATCGCCGGCGCCGCGATGGCGCTCTCGTCGGTGTTCGTGGTCGCGAACAGCCTGCGGCTGCGTCGCTTCCGCTGAGTGCGCTCAGCAGGTCGCGAAGAGCAGCGGGCCGGAGCTGAGGTCGGAGAAGACGTAGGTGTCCGGGCGCGGTTTCAGGTCCAGCGTCACCAGGGGGCCGTCGGCGGTCACCGACGCGACCGAGAACCGGTCGCCGAAGTCGCCGCCCTGTCCGGGGGCGGGCCCGGCGGCCAGCGCCGCGCGCGAGTCGGCGTTGGTGCGGGCCTGGTCGTCGTTCTCGAAGGAGAGCACCACGCGCACGTGCCCGCGGGGCTGGACCGACATCGCGAAGCCGGTGACGGGGTTGACCTCGCCGGCCTCCGCGACCAGCTGGTCGGCCTCCGCCTGGTCGGCCGCGTCGGCCTGGGCCATCGCCAGCGCCGAGCAGGTGTAGTCGCCCGCGTAGACGACGGCGGTCAGCGGCTCTCGCGAGGCCCCGAGGGTCGCCTGCATGCCGTCGGGGAGGTCGTCCTCGCCGAGCCCGTCGACGGTCTGCTGGAGGTAGTCCGCTGCGTCGCTGGTCAGCACCAGGTGGTCGTCGCGGTCGAGCGCGACGTACTGGAGCTCGGGGGTGAGGTCGGAGCCGATGCTCGGGAGCAGGGTGTCGCCGCCCTGCCACACGCCGTCGTCGTCGGCGGGGCGGGTGAACCCGCTCTCCTCGAGCTGGTCGCCGATCGCGTCGAAGTCGGTGTCGTCGGGCATCGTCACGATCACCACGGCGCCCTGGTCCGACTGGCTGAAGAGCTCGGACTCCGCGGTGGCGGGGGAGAAGCCGAAGTGCGCCTGGAGCACCGGCGCCGACTGCACCAGCGCCGAGGCCGAGGACAGGTCGGCGTCGTACGCGTCGTCGAGGAAGCCCTGGACCTCGTCACCCGACGACGACGCGTCGAGCCGGGCGCCGACGTCGTCACGGACGGCCGCCCAGTCGGTCCAGGAGAGCCGCTGCGCGTCGCCCGGGGCGTAGGCCGCCGCCCGCTCGAGGCCGGTGCGGTGCGCGTCGCGCCACCGGTGCGTGCCGACCACGGCCGCGATCGCGACGAGGGCCACCGCGAGCACGACCACGACCGCGATCGTGAGGCGTTTGCGCACGGGGGCTCCTGTTCCTGGGCTGAGTGGTGTGAGACTAACGACCATGGCCGCGAAGGACGTGCTCGCCGCGGGTGCCGTGGTCTTCCGACCGGGCAAGCGAGTGCTGCTCGTGCACCGCCCCAGGTACGACGACTGGTCCTTCCCGAAGGGCAAGCTCGACCCCGGCGAGCACCCGACCGCGGCCGCCGTCCGCGAGGTCGAGGAGGAGACCGGCCTGCACGTCCGCCTCGGCGTCCCACTGTCCGGACAGCGCTACCCGATCGCCGGGGGCAGGATGAAGTCCGTCTTCTACTGGGCCGGCCGGGCCGTCGTCGATCCCGACGTCAGCGGCTACCGGCCCAACGCGGAGATCGACGAGGTGCGCTGGGTGGCGTACGACGAGGCGCTCGACCTGCTCACCCACCCGCACGACCAGGACACCCTCCGCGAGGCGCGCACGGTGCGCCGCAGGACGCGCGCGATCGTGGTGCTGCGGCACGGGCAGGCGCGGTCTCGGAAGGCGTGGCGACACGACGACCGGCTGCGGCCGCTGGTGCAGGCGGGCCGGCACCAGGCCCAGCGGGTGGTCCCGGTGCTCGCGGCGTACGACGTGACCCGCATCGTGAGCTCCAGCAGCACCCGCTGCGTCGAGACGATCGCGCCGTACGCCGACACCACCGGCTGGAAGCTCGAGCTCGACGACGGCCTCAGCGAGGAGGACGCGACCGCGACGTCGGTGGTCCGGCTGGTCGACGAGCTGGTCGCGGCGGAGGACGGTGCCGTGATCTGCACCCACCGCCCGGTGCTGCCGGCGGTCTTCGACGCACTCGGCGTCCGGGACCCGGACCTCGCGCCCGGCGAGATGCTGGTCGCCCACCTGCGTCAGGGCACGGTGCTCGCCACCGAACGCCATCTCGCGGGCTGACGTCAAGGTCCTCCCGGCCTTGTTCACGTGATTGACGTCTCGCGAGCGGCTGTGCGTCTCCGATTGGGCGATCCGAGTTCACCCCTCGTTCACCGACGACCACGGATCCGTCCACCTCGGCTCCCTAACTTCGAGGCGACAGAGAAGACAAGAAGACCAACAGGAGCTTCGAAGTGACTCGCACTTCTTTCCGCCGGGCCATCGTTCCCGGCATCGCCGTCCTGGCGATCGCCCTCTCCGCGTGCGGCGCCGCCAACGAGAGTGACGGTGGCAGCGACGGCGGCACCAGCGACAGCAGCCTCAGCGGCACCCTCGCCGGCGGCGGCTCCAGCGCCCAGGACTCCGCCCAGCAGGCCTGGCGTGCGGGCTTCCAGGGCGACCACCCCGACGTCACCATCACCTACGACCCGGTCGGCTCCGGCACCGGCCGCCAGAACTTCATCTCGAAGGCCACCTCGTTCGCCGGCTCGGACTCCTACCTCACCGACGACGAGGGTGAGCTGAGCGCGGCCAAGGAGCGTTGCGGCGGCGAGGACCCGATCGAGGTGCCGGCGTACGTCAGCCCGATCGCCGTGGTCTTCAACCTGCCGGGCATCGACACGCTGAACCTCGACGCCGACACGATCGCGCAGATGTTCGACGGCAAGATCACGACCTGGAACGACCCGGCGATCGCCGCGCTCAACGACGGCGTCGACCTGCCCGACACCGCGGTGTCGCCGGTGCACCGCTCGGACGACTCCGGCACGACCGACAACTTCACGCAGTACCTCAACGCAGCGGCCGGCGGCTCCTGGTCGTACGACCCCGACGGCGTGTGGCCGATCAAGGGCGGCGAGGCCGCCGAGGGCACCTCGGGCCTGGTCGCCTCGGTCAAGGGCGGCGAGGGCACCATCGGCTATGCCGACGAGAGCCAGGCCGGCGGCCTCGGCATCGCGGCGGTCAAGGTGGGCGAGGAGTTCACCGCTCCGTCGGCCGAGGGCGCGGCCAAGGCCGTCGCCGTGTCGAAGCCCGTCGAGGGTCGCGCCGACGTCGACATGGCGGTCGACATCGACCGCACCACCACCGAGTCGGGCGCCTACCCGATCGTGCTGACGTCGTACCTGATCGCCTGCCAGCACTACGACGACGCCAACGAGGCCGCTCTGGTGAGCGGGTTCCTGTCGTACATCGTCTCGGACGCCGGCCAGCAGGCCGCGGCCGAGCAGGCCGGCTCGGCCCCGCTGGACGCCGAGCTCGCCGGCAAGGCCGCCGACGTCGTCGGCGCGATCTCGGCCAAGTAGCACCAGACAGATCTGTGGACGTGCGGCGGCTCGGGCACCGAGCCGCCGCACGTGCATGAACCGAACAGGAGCCCCGTGTCCGTCACCGCCCCTCCCGACACCAAGCCGGTCGTCCGGCTGGGCGACCGGTTGTTCGCCGGGACCGCGCGCGTCGCAGCACTGACGATCATGCTGGCGCTGGCCGGCGTGTTCGTGTTCCTCGCCATCGAGGGCATCCCGGGCCTCTCCGCGCCCGCGGAGATCTACCAGCCCTTCGACAACTTCTGGTCGTACGTCGGCCCGCTGGTCTTCGGCACCGTGCTCGCCGCGGTCGTCGCGCTCATCATCGCGGTCCCGTTCTCGATCGGCGTCGCGCTCTTCATCTCCCACTACGCGCCGCCGCGGGTCGCCGGTCCGCTCGCCTACGTGATCGACCTGCTGGCCGCCGTGCCCAGCGTGGTCTACGGCCTCTGGGGTGGCCTGGCGCTCGGTCAGGCGATGAAGCCGGTCTTCGGCTGGCTCTTCGACAACCTCAGCTTCCTCCCGTTCTTCGAGGGCCCGCCCTCGGTCACCGGCCGGACCATCCTGACCGCGGGCATCGTGCTCGCGATCATGGTCGTCCCGATCACCACGGCCATCTCGCGCGAGGTGTTCGCGCAGACCCCGCGCCTCCACGAGGAGGCCGCGATGGCCCTGGGCGCCACCCAGTGGGAGACGATCCGCTACGCCGTCTTCCCCTACGCCAGGTCCGGTGTCGTCTCCGCCGTGATGCTCGGCCTCGGCCGCGCCCTCGGCGAGACCATGGCCGTCGCGATGGTCCTCTCCGCGACGCCGGTGGTGACGCTCAACCTGATCTCGAACACCAACCCGGCGACGATCGCCTCCAACATCGCCTCCAACTACAAGGAGGCCACGCCGGACAAGCAGGCCGTGCTGATCGCGACCGGCCTGGTGCTCTTCGCGGTGACGTTCGCGGTCAACTTCCTGGCCCGCTGGGTCGTCGGGCGCAGTGAGCGGAAGGTGACCCGATGACCACCACACCCCTGGAGCCGGACTTCGCGGTCAGCGTCGGGCTGGTCCAGCCGCGGCTGCCGCGGTGGGCGTCGATCCTGGTGGGCGTCATCTCCCTCGGTGTCGCCGGGCTGCTCACCATGTTCCTCGGCTGGAACCCCGTCGGGGGGATCGTCGTCGCGGTGCTCCTCTTCGTGGTCGGCCTGCCGCTCTGGTCGGCCCTGCTGGAGGGCCGTCGTACGGCGGTCGACCGGCTGGCCACCTGCCTGGTGTGGGTCGCGTTCGGCTCGGTCGTCGTGCCGCTGGTCTGGCTGATCTGGCTGGTGCTGAAGAACGGCGTCGGCGCGATCGACATGGAGTTCCTCACCTACGACATGCGCAACATCGTCGGCGCGGGCGGTGGCATCTACCACGCGCTGATGGGCACCCTGCTCGTCACGATCGCCGCCACGATCATCTCGGTGCCGATCGGGCTGTTCACGGCGATCTACCTGACCGAGTACGGCAAGGGCAGCCGCCTGGCCCGCGTCACGACGTTCCTGGTCGACGTGATGACCGGCATCCCGTCCATCGTGGCCGGCCTGTTCGCGCTCGCGCTGTTCGTGCTGATCTTCGGGCCGGCCATCCGGATCGGCTTCGGTGGCTCCGTGGCGCTGTCGCTGCTGATGATCCCGACGGTGGTGCGCTCCGCGGAGGAGATGCTCCGGCTGGTGCCGAGCGACCTGCGCGAGGCGTCGTACGCGCTGGGCGTGCCGAAGTGGCGCACGATCGTGAAGGTGGTCCTGCCGACCTCCCTCGGCGGCATCATCACCGGTGTGGTGCTGGCGATCTCGCGGGTGATCGGCGAGACCGCCCCCCTGTTGGTGGTCGCCGGCGCGACGGACTCGGTCAACTTCAACCTCTTCGACGGCCGGATGATGACCCTGCCGGTCTACATCTTCAGCCAGTACAGCTCCCCGGGTGTCGCTCCGATCGGTGGCGGTGACCCGCCGGGCTACGCCCGGGCCTGGGGAGCGGCGCTGGTGCTGATCGCGATCGTCATGGTCCTCAACCTCATCGCCCGCATCATCGGCAAGATCTTCGCCCCTCCGACCGACCGGCGCCGGTGAGCGCGGAAACCGCAGAAGGACACACCATGGCCAAGAGCATCGACATCTCCGACCTCGACATCTACTACGGCGACTTCAAGGCCGTCGAAGGTGTCAACATGACCATCCGCGCCCGGGCGGTGACCGCGTTCATCGGGCCGTCCGGATGCGGCAAGTCCACGTTCCTGCGCGCGCTCAACCGGATGCACGAGGTCATCCCCGGGGCACGCGTCGAGGGCAAGGTGATGGTCTCGGGCCAGTCGCTGTACGACCCCGGCGTCGACCCGGTCGCCGTACGCCGCCAGATCGGCATGGTCTTCCAGCGCCCCAACCCGTTCCCGACCATGTCGATCTACGAGAACGTGCTCGCCGGCAACCGCCTGAATTCGCGGAAGATCAAGAAGGCCGAGGCCGACGAGATCGTCGAGCGGTCGCTCAAGAGCGCCAACCTCTGGACCGAGGTCAAGGACCGCCTCTCGAAGCCCGGCATGGGCCTCTCCGGCGGCCAGCAGCAGCGGCTCTGCATCGCCCGCGCGATCGCGGTCGAGCCGGAGGTGCTGCTGATGGACGAGCCCTGCTCGGCTCTCGACCCGATCTCCACCTCGGCCATCGAGGACCTGATCCACGAGCTCAAGGCCGACTACACGATCGTGATCGTCACCCACAACATGCAGCAGGCCGCCCGCGTCTCCGACGACACCGGCTTCTTCAACCTCAAGGCCGCCGGCCAGCCCGGCCACCTCGTCGAGTTCAACCCCACCAACAAGATGTTCACCAACCCGGACGAGGAGTCCACCGAGGCCTACATCTCGGGCCGCTTCGGGTGATTTTTCTCCGGTAGTCCCTGACGTTCGCGGGGTCGAATCCGCGGTGGGACCCCGCAAACGTCAGGGACTACCGCACCACAGCTGCACCCTGTGGATGACGGGAGCGCGCCGGCCGCCCTTCGGGGGATCGTCCGGGGATGGATCTCTCGGGTGTCACACGTGACGTGGTGGTCCCGGTGCGGGTGGACCCCGCCGGACGGACCGGTCCGACGCCGGACCAGGCGCGCGGACCGCACTGGCGACGTACCAGCCGGGGGTTCTACGTCCCCGCCGACGTCGACCCCACGACGGTCGAGCAGCGGATCGTCGAAGCCGCCGTGGCGCTGCCCGACACGTGGGGCGGCGTGACCGGATGGGCGGCGCTGGCGTGGGCGGGCGCGGTCTGGTTCGACGGCTCGCCCTGGGGCGGAGGCACGGTGCGGCCGGTGACCCTCGCGGTCGGTGGCAACCGGACCATCCGCTCGCAGTCCGGATTCGCGACCTCGGAGGAGCGGCTCCTCCCGGGGGACCTCGTGGTCGTGGACGGGCTGCGGGTGACCCGTCCTGTGCGGTCGGTGTGCTTCGAGATGCGCTACGCCCGCAGCGTCGTGGCTGCGGTCACCACCCTCGACATGGCCTGCTTCAACGACGTCGTCTCGCTCGACGAGGTGGCGGAGTACGCCGCGGCGCTGTCCGGCTGGACCGGCATCCCTCGCTACCGGGAAGCGGCAGCGCTGAGCGACGAGAACGCCTGGTCACCCCGCGAGGTCGAGATGCGCGACGTCTGGAGCCTGGCGGCCCCGCGGGTGCGACCTCTGTGCAACCGTCCGGTCTTCGACACAGCCGGTGGCTTCCTGGCCACGCCTGACCTGATCGACCCGGTGGCCGGGGTCGTCGGTGAGTACGACAGCGCTCTCCACCTCCCGGGCCCGCAGTGGTCGCGCGACCTGGACCGGACCGATCTCTTCCGCTCCCACGGTCTCGAGCCGGTCTCCATGGTCAGCAGCGACCTGCTGGACCCGACCCACTTCGTGAGGCGGCTGCAGTCGGCGTACGAACGCGCCGCCGAGATCCCCGCGTCGCGGCGTCGTTGGACGCTCGAGATGCCACCCTGGTGGCGGGACACGACCACGGTCGAGGCGCGCCGTTCGCTGGACGAAGCTGCGCGGGCCCGGCTGCTCGCCCACCGGGCGGCATGAGCCCCCCCATTCGCGGTAGTCCCTGACGTTTCCGGGGTGACGAGAGGTCTGCGAGCCCGAAAACGTGAGGGACTATCGCACATGGACGGACGAGCTACGCCCCGAGGATCGCGTGCAGTACGACGTAGCACCCCGCGGCGACGAGGCCGGCCATGGGGAAGGTGAGGACCCAGGCGGCGATGATGGAGCGCGCGACGCCCCAGCGGACGGCGGAGAAGCGCTTGGTGGCGCCGGCGCCCATGATCGCAGAGGTGATCGTGTGGGTCGTCGAGATGGGTGCGTGGAAGGCGAACGCCGTCGTGTAGAGGACCGCGGCACCGACCGACTCGGCCGCGAAGCCGCGGGCCGGGTCGAGGTGGATGATCCGCCGACCGAGGGTGCGCATGATGCGCCAGCCGCCGGAGTAGGTGCCGAGCGAGATCGCGGAGGCGGCCGCGATCACGACCCACAGCGGCAGGTCGTCGTCGGCGGACGCGTGGCCGGAGGCGACCAGCGCCAGGAAGATCACGCCCATCGTCTTCTGCGCGTCCTGGAGCCCGTGGCCGAGGGCCAGCCCCGCGGCCGAGACGGTCTGGGCCATCCGGAACCCGCGGAAGACCTTGTGGGGATTCCGCTTCCGGAAGATCCACATGATCGACAACATCACCAGGAACGCCGCGAAGAAGCCGAACAGCGGCGAGAGCACCATCGGGATCAGCACCTTGTCGACGATCGTCGACCAGTGCACGATCGCGCCCGCGGTGAGCGCGGCGCCGACGAGGCCGCCGATGAGCGCGTGCGACGACGACGAGGGCAGGCCGAAGTACCAGGTGATCAGGTTCCAGGCGATGGCCCCGAGCAGGCCCGCCAGGACGATGATCAGCCCGTGGTTGCCCGCGGGTGGCGCGATCACGTCGCTCACGGTGTGCGCGACCTGCTGGCCGAGCAGCGCGCCGACGAAGTTCATGACGGCGGCCAGCACCAGCGCGATGCGCGGGGTCAGCGCCCGGGTGGAGACCGACGTGGCGATGGCGTTGGCCGCGTCGTGGAAGCCGTTGGTGTAGTCGAACGCGAGCGCGACAGCAACGACCGCGATGACGATCGCGAGGTCCATGGTGGGCTCAGGACTCCTTGACCGCGATCTGCTCCACGATGTTGGCGACCTTCTCGAACGAGTCGATCGCCTCCTCGAGGGACTCCACGATGTCCTTGAGCTTGAGCACCTCGATGGTCTTGAACTCGCCGCTGAAGAGCTTGGCGAGAGTACGGCGGTGGTTCTTGTCGCCGGCGTTCTCGAGCCGGTTGATCTCGATCCAGTACTCCTCGAGCGACGCCGGCGCCTGCAGCTTGGGCAGCCACTCCGCGGTCAGCTCGGCGCAGCGCTGGATGACCTCCACCTGGGTGGACAGCTCCGGCGGCAGCACCTTGACCTCGTAGAGCAGGATCAGGTCGACGACCTCGTCCATGATGTCCATGACGTCGTCGAGGCCGGAGCCGAGCGCGTAGATGTCCTCGCGGTCGAACGGCGTGACGAACGTGCTGTTCACGCGCTTGATGAGCGCGTGCGTCGTCTCGTCGGCGATGTGCTCGGCCTCGCGCATGCGGCGCGCGACGTCAGCGTGGTCGGCACTCTCGCCGAGCATCTCGGCCAGCAGCCCCGCACCGGTCACCAGGTGCTGGGCGGCCTCACTGAAGAGGTCGTAGAACGACGTGTCGACGGGGCGGAATCGCAAACCCACGGATAACTCCTGAGGAGGAGGAAGAGAACGCGCAACAGACTAGGGGGTGTCGTCCCGAATCACGCAAGTCGGTGCTCGCTCAACTCCCCGAGCGGCGGCGGCGCTGCCGCTCGATGAGCGCCTCCTGGAGGTGCACGGTGCCGGCGTTCCGGGCCCAGTTCCCGTCGCTGCCGAGCAGCCAGGCGCTGGTGTCGTCGTCGAACGCGAGGTCCAGCAGCCCGCCGACCGCGGCGACGTTGCCGTCGCCGGGGAGCCGGACCAGCACCTCGACGCGTCGGTCGAGGTTGCGGTGCATCATGTCGGCCGAGCCGATCCACGCGGTGGGCTCACCGCCGTTCTCGAACCAGAACACCCGGCTGTGCTCGAGGAACCGGCCGAGGATGGACCGCACGGTCACCGTCTCCGACAGGCCGGGTACGCCGGGTCGCAGCGAGCAGATGCCGCGCACCAGCAGCTCGACCGGGACCCCGGCCTGCGACGCGAGGTAGAGCGCGTCGATCACGGCCTCGTCGACCACCGAGTTGGCCTTCATCCGGATCCGCGCGGGCCGGCCCGCCTCGAGGTGGGCGACCTCCTGGTGGATCTGGTCGACCAGACCAGTGCGCACGGAGTCGGGTGCGACCAGCAGCTGGTCGTACGACGCGTTGCGCGACCACCCGGACAGGTTGTTGAAGAGGTGCGCGACGTCCTCGCCGATCCGGTCGTCGGTCGTGATCAGCCCGAGGTCCTCGTAGGTCCGCGACGTCTTCGGGTTGTAGTTGCCGGTGCCGATGTGGGTGTAGCGGCGGATGCCGTCGGGCTCGTCGCGGACGACCATCGCCAGCTTGCAGTGGGTCTTGAGCCCGACCAGCCCGTAGACCACGTGGCAGCCCGCCTGCTCCAGCTTGCGGGCCCAGCGGATGTTGGCCTCCTCGTCGAAGCGCGCCTTGAGCTCGACGATCACCAGCACCTGCTTGCCGGCCTCGGCGGCGTCGACGAGGGCGTCGATGATGGGGGAGTCGCCGGAGGTGCGGTAGAGGGTCTGCTTGATCGCCAGCACGTGCGGGTCGGCGGCGGCCTGCTCGATGAAGCGCTGCACGCTGGTGGCGAAGGAGTCGTACGGGTGGTGCAGGAGCACGTCGTTGCGCCGCGCCGCCTTGAAGACGTCGACCGGTGAGGCCGACTCGACCTCGGCCAGCCGGTGGTGGGTCGTCGGCACGAACGCGGGGTACTTCAGCTCCTGGCGGGGCAGGTCCGCGATGTCGTGCAGCCCGCGTAGGTCGAGCGGCCCGCGCAGCTTGAACACCTCCGCGTCGGAGACGCCGAGCTCGGAGACGAGCAGCTCCAGCACCTGGGGCGCGATCGACTCCTCGACCTCGAGCCGCACCGGCGGGCCGAAGCGGCGGCGGAGCAGCTCCTTCTCGAGCGCGGCCAGGAGGTTCTCGGCGTCGTCCTCCTCGACCTCGAGGTCCTCGTTGCGGGTGACCCGGAAGGTGTGGACCTCGAGGACGTCCATGCCCGGGAAGAGCCGCTTGAGGTGCTCGCCGATGACGTCCTCGAGCGGCACGAAGCGCTGGTTGCCGACGGGCACGAAGCGCGCGAAGATCGGCGGCACCTTGACCCGGGCGAAGTGCTCCTTGCCGGTCTTCGGGTTGCGGATCAGCACGGCGAGGTTGAGCGACAGCCCGGAGATGTAGGGGAACGGGTGGGCCGGGTCGACGGCCAGCGGCGTGAGCACCGGGAAGACCCGGTCGCGGAAGAGCCGCTTGCAGTTCTTCTGCTCCTCGCGGTCCAGGTCGTCCCACCGGACCAGCTCGATCCCGACGTCCGCGAGCGCCGGCACGATCTCGTCGCGGAAGAGCCGCGCCTGGCGTTCGGCGAGATCACGGGTGGTCGACCAGATCAGCTCGAGCACGTCGGTCGGCATCAGCCCCGACGCGGACGGCACCGCGAGCCCGGCGGCGATCCGGCGCTTGAGGCCGGCCACCCGGACCATGAAGAACTCGTCGAGGTTGCTGGTGAAGATCGCCAGGAAGCGGGTCCGCTCCAGCAGCGGCAGCTGCGGGTCCTCGGCCAGCTCCAGCACCCGCTGGTTGAAGTGCAGCCAGGACAGCTCGCGGTCGAGGAAGCGGTCCTCGTACTTCTCGACGGCCGCGAGCGCCTCGTGGTCGGGCTGGTAGGGCGGCTCGACCTCGAACGACTCCTCGGGCACGCCCTCCCCGTGGCTGGAGGGCAGGCTGTCGAGACTCATGGGGCCAGTCTGGCACCGTTCGGTGAACGGTAGGTTGCGCTGGTGACCATCTCGGAGCGTGGCAAGACCTGGGGCCTGCGGGGCGCGCTGGCCCTTCCGGAGCGTGCCCAGCGCCTGCTCGCCGGACGGCCGGTCGTGCGCGACGGGCAGACCCTGGCGACCGACACCCAGCTGATGCTGCGCCTGCAGCGGCTGGCCCGGGAGCCCGGCGCCGAGACGCTGCCGATCCCGGACGGTCGCCGCGCGATCCTCCGCCACTCGGCGATGACCGCCGGCAGGCAGCCCGTCGGCGGGGTCGGCGCGCTCACGGTTGCGGGCCGGCCCGCGCGCCTCTACGTGCCGAGCCCGGTGGTGGAGCAGGCGCAGCAACCGTCTCGACACCACGCGCTGCTGGTCTTCTTCCACGGCGGCGGCTTCATGTACGGCGACCTCGACTCCCACGACGCCACGTGCCGCTTCCTGGCCGAGCGCGCCGGTGTGCAGGTGCTGGCGATCGACTACCGGCTCGGGCCCGAGGAGCCGTTCCCGGCGGCGTACGACGATGCGCTCGCGGCCTACCGCTGGGTGGTCGACCACGCCGACGAGCTCGGGGCGGACCCCGCCCGGATCGCGGTCGGCGGTGACTCGGCCGGCGGCAACCTCGCGGCCGGCGTCGCGATCGAGGCCGCCCGGTCGGGACTGCCGCTGGCCTTCCAGCTCCTCGTCTACCCGGCCACGGACGCGGTGCGCGACACCGAGAGCGCCGCGATGTTCGCCGAGGGCTTCTACCTGACCACGGCGTTCATGGACCTCGCCAACGCGAACTACGTCGGGGCCGCCGACCCGCGCGACCCCCGGGTCTCGCCGGCGTACGCCGACCTGCCCGCCGGGCTCGCTCCGGCGTACGTCGCGACCGCCGGCTTCGACCCGCTCCGCGACGAGGGCGAGGCCTACGCCCGCAAGCTCGCCGACGCCGGCGTCGAGGTCGAGCTGCGGCGCTTCCCCGACCAGATCCACGGGTTCTTCAACGTGGTCGGCGTGGGTCGCACCAGCCGGGCCGCGATCGCCGAGATCGCGGTGAAGCTCAGGGCCGGAGTCGCATCACGCGGCTGAACGTCGCGCCGTCGGTCGTCGTGACCACCAGCCTCGCCCGGAGGACCTTCCCGGTCCGCAGCGACGCGCGTGCGGCGGCCGTCGCGCGCAGGTGCACGGATCTCGGGGTGCTCGCCGCGACGCTGACCCTTCCGGTGGCCAGCGTGCTCCCGGCCCTGATCGACGTGTGAGCGACCCGCCCCAGCGCGACCATCCGCGCCGACACCGTGCACGCCGACGCACACCGCAGCGCGACGGCCACGGTCGACCCGGACGACGACACCGCGGCAACTCCGTCGGGCAGGGTCGCCCAGCCCTCGCCGTACGCCGTGAAGGTGGCCGTGGCGGTGTCGTCGGCCGGGGTGGCGTCGGTGGCCGTGGTGGTCACCGTCGCGGTGTTGGTGATCCGCGTGGCGACGGGCTCGCCGCTGGTGCGGATGTCGACGCAGGTGAGCCCGATGTCGGCGGACAGCGGGTGGTCCGTGGGGTTGGTGAACCGGAACGCCCGGATCTTCGCCCGCGGGTCGGTGCCGCGGTCGACGAGGCCGGCGTCGACGCGACGCGAGGCCACGATGCCCTTGGCCTCGTCGGCACAGCTCAGCTGGGTCTCGACGGTCTGCCCGGCGGGGACGGTCACGGTCTCGGCGCGGTGGTCGAGGCCGAGCACGTGGAAGTGCCCGTCTGTCGTGGTGGTGCGGGCGTCGAGGCAGGAGACCCCGAAGACCCCGCTGCCGGCGGAGGCGGCGTCGACCACGAAGGTCCAGCCGCTCCCGCTGGGCCGTGAGGTGGTCACGACGCCGGCGCCGGTGAGGGCGTACGCCGGGGCGAACGGCGTCTGCCCGGTCGCACAGCTGACGTCGACGGTGTTCGCGCCCGCGGTCAGCGCCGCGTGGGTCGGGGCGCTCGTGCTGGTGGTCAGGTCGTGCTGGTGGCTGCCGGTGACCGTGGTGCGGGCCAGGCAGGCCACTGTGACCTTGGCCAGCGCAGCACCCGGGTTCGCGTTGGCGAGGGTCGCGGTCCAGCCGGTGCCGTCCGCGGTCGGTCCGCTGGACGGGACCGACGTGGCGGCGACGGAGCCGCCCTGGTCGACGGCGTCCAGGCGGATGCCGCCGTCGGTGGCGACGTAGCCGCTCGGGCAGGACGCCGTCGCCGTCCTCGTCTCATCGCGCTCCACGCGCAGGTCGGTCTCCGCCTTCTGCTCGAGCACCTGGTGGGCGGTGTTCGGGTCCGGCCGCATCGGCATCGGGTCGACCGTGGCGCTGATGGTCGCGGTCTTCGTCGTACCGGCCGCGACGGTGCCGAGGTCGCAGCGCACGGTGCCCACCGTGTTCGCGCACCCGTCGCTCGCGCCGGCGAAGGTCACGCCCGCGGGCAGCACGTCGGTCACGACCGTGCCCGTCGCGTCCCCGGCGCCGGCCGCGTTCGTGGCCGACAGCGTGTAGGTGACCGTGTCGCCGGGCAGGGCGATCGTCGGGTCGACCGAGGACGAGAGCGAGAGCTTCGCGGGTGAACCGGTGTCGACGGGCTCGTCCGGGACCACGACCGGGATCGCCAGGGTGGCGGTGTTGTCGGCCGGCGTGCGCTCCTCGGACGAGCTGGAGGCCGTGGCCGAGAGCGTCAGGGTGCCGCTGGCTTCCGGCGAGACCTCGAACGCCACCTGACGGGTGACGCTCTCGCCCGGGTCGAGCTCGGTGGCTGCGATGGTGCACACCACCGGTGCACTCGGGCCCGAGCGGGCGCACGACGGTGGCATCGAGACGAGCGTCGCGCCGGACGGCACGGGGATCGACACCTGCGGGGCGATCGGCGTCGCGGGGCCGGCGTTCGACACGCGAACCGAGGCCGTCGCGGTGTCGCCGCGGTGCGCCTCGGTGACCGACGCGGTGAGGGTGGTGGACAGGTCGACCGAGTGGTCCTCGACGACGGTGGTCGCGCTCGGGCAGGTGTTGGTGTAGCGGCCGACCTTGTCGCCGAGGTTGCAGGTGAGGTGGTAGGTGCCGGCCGGGGCGTGGGCGGGGATCTCGGTGGTGCCGGTGAAGGTGCCGTCGAGGTCGGTCCCGCTGGTGCGGGAGGCGTTGCCGACCCAGATCGGGTAGGTGATGTTGCCGGGGCCCTCCAGGTAGGCGTAGCCGCCCTGGTAGCCGGAGACGTCGTCGGTGATCTGGGCGGTCAGGGTCACGATCGCCTTCGCGGTGCTGACGTCGACCGAAGCCGGCGACAGGGACAGCGACCGGACAACCGGCGCCTGCGTGTCGTCGACGGACCTGACGGTCAGCGTCGCGCTCGGGCAGGTGTTGGTGTAGTGGCCGACCTTGTCGCCGAGGTTGCAGGTGAGGTGGTAGGTGCCGGCCGGGGCGTGGGCGGGGATCTCGGTGGTGCCGGTGAAGGTGCCGTCGAGGTCGGTCCCGCTGGTGCGGGAGGCGTTGCCGACCCAGATCGGGTAGGTGATGTTGCCGGGGCCCTCCAGGTAGGCGTAGCCGCCCTGGTAGCCGGAGACGTCGTCGGTGATCTGGGCGGTCAGGGTCACGAGCGCCTTCGCGGTGCTGACGTCGACCGAGGCCGGCGACAGGGACAGCGACCGGACGACCGGCGCCTGCGTGTCGTCGCCGATGATCTCGATGTCGGCGTTCGCCGGAGCGGCGACGAGCAGTGCCAGCAGCGGCAGGACCACGATCGACGAGTGGACGAGTGCGCGCAGGCGTGCACGGTGAGACATCTGGCCCCCCAGAGTTCGGGGCGCACCGCGAGTACCTCCCGCGTCCCCCGACCAGGATGTTATGGAGCCCTGACGTCGGTGCGGGTGCAGTTGCTCAGATTTGCGGACCTGGTCTGGACAGTGTCGCCGGCCTCACTTCGACCGGAACCAGCCCTTCTTGCTCTGCAGCTCCAGCAGCTCGGCCCGGGTCTTCTCCAGCTCGACCGCGAGGTCGCGGGCCTTCTCCTCGGCGGCGACCCGGTCGTTCATCGCCTCCTCGGCGATCTCCGCCTGCCGTCGTACGGCGGCCTCGACGGCGCTCCGGTCGGCGGCTCGCCGGGACGCCGCCTCCTCGGCCTCGCCGCGCAGACGGGCCTGCTCGGCCGCCTCACGCTCGGCGGACTCCCGCGCCTCGATCGCGGCGCGCAGCTCGGCGGCCTGCTGGGCCGCCGCCGCGGCGGACTCCTCGAGGACCTCGCGGAGCCGGTCCTCGGCGGCCTGCCGGTCGGCCGCGGCCTGGCGGGCGAGCTCGGCGTGGGCGTGGGCGTCGTCCTCGGCGGCGCGGTGCGCGGCCGCGGACTCCGCGGCGGCGCGCTCGGCCGCCTCGCGGGCGGCGGCCTGCTCCTGGGCGGTGGCGTCGGCCGCGGCGCGGGCGTCGTGGGCGAGGCGGGCCTGCTCGGCCTGCTGCTCGGCGCGCTGGTGGGCGGACGTCTGGTCGGTCGCCGCCGCGGCGGCTGCCTCGGCCTGCTCGCGGGCGCGCATCTCGGCCTGCTCGCGGGCCTGCTGGGCGGCGTCGGCCCGTTCCGCGGCAGCGCGGGCGGCTTCCTCGGCGGCCTCCCGTGCGGCCTCGGCGGCGGTGGCCGCCTCGGTCTGGACCCGGGCGGTCTCCTCCGCCTGCTGGCGGGCGGCGGCCGACTCCGCGGCGGCGCGCTCGGCCTCCTCGCGGGCGGCGGCCTGCTCCTGGGCGGTGGCGTCGGCCGCGGCGCGGGCGTCGTGGGCGAGGCGGGCCTGCTCGGCCTGCTGCTCGGCGCGCTGGTGGGCGGACGCCTGGTCGGTCGCTGCCTGGGCGGCGGCGTCGGCCTGCTCACGGGCGCGGATCTCGGCCTCGGCGCGTGCGGCCTGAGCGGTCGCCGCCCGCTCGGTGGCCTCGCGGGCCATGACCTCGGCGGTCTGACGCGCCGCCTGGGCGGCGTGGGCCGACTCGGTCTGGACACGGGCCGTCTCCTCGGCCGCTTCGCGCGCGGCGGCCGACTCGGCCGCGGTCGTCTCGGCGGTGATCCGGGCCTCGTGCGCCTCGCGAGCCAGGTCGGCGTGGGTGCGCGCCTTCTCGTCGGCGGCGATCCGCGCCTCGTGGGCGATGCGCAGGGCTTCGGCGAGGTCGGAGGCGGTGCGGTGCGCCGCCTCCTCCGCGGCGGCGGCCTGGGCGGCAGCGGCGGCCTGGTGGCGGGCCGCCTCCTCGGCGGTGGTGCGGGCGAGCTGGGCTGCCGCGGCGGCGGCGGTCTGTGCCGCGGCGCTCTCCTCGGCGGCGAGGCGGGCGGTGTGGGCCTCGTCGGCGCGCCGGGCGTGGTCGGCCGCGGACTCGTCGGCGGCGGCCCGCTGGCGGGCCTGCTCGGCCGCGACCTCCTCGGCCTCCGCACGGGCGGTGGCCTGCTCGGCGGCGGCGTGCTCGGCCGCCGTACGCGCATCGGTGGACACCCGGACGGCGTCCTCGTGGGCCTGGCGGGCCTCCGTCAGGTGGCGGGCCAGCTCCTCGGCGCGCGCCTCGGCCGACTCGCGGGCCTGGTGGGCGAGGGCGGCCTTCTCGTCGGCAGCGAGCGCGGCCCGGTCGGCCGCCTCGCGCATGGTCGTGGCCTCGGTGGCGAGCTCGGTCTCCGCGCGGGCGGCCTCCTCGGCAGCGGCGCGGGCGGCGTGCGCCTGGGCCGCCAGGCGCGCCTGCTCGGCTGCCGCCTGGTCCGCGGCGGCCCGCTCCTGGGCCTGCTCGGCGGCGGCCGCCTCGGCCTCCGCGCGGGCCTGCGCCTGCTGGGCCGCGCGCTCGTCGGACGCCTGGCGGGCGCGGGCGCTGGCAGCCAGGGCCTCTTCGTGCTGCTGGGCGGTGGCCGCGAGGCGTTCGTCGTACGCCGCCGCCTGGGCCTCGGAGCGCTCGGTCGCGGCCCGGTGGGCGGCGGCCAGCTCCTCGGCGAGCTCCTGGGCGCGCGCCTCGGCGGCCGCGCGCTCCTCGTGGGCGGCGGCGGCCGACTCGGCAGCCGCGCGGGCGGCCCGGTCGGCCTCCTCACGGGCGGCGGTCGCGGCTGCCGCGCGCTCGGCGTAGGACCGGGAGGCCTGCTCGGCCTCGACCCGGGCGGCGCGGGCCGCCTCCTCGGCGTCGGCGCGGGCAGCCTGCGCTGCCTCCTCGGCCTCGGTCCGCAGGGCGTAGGCGGCTTCGGCCGCTTCGGCGGCGAGCCGCGCGGACTCCTCGGCGGCGGTGCGGTCGACGGCCTGCTGGGCGGCGGCCTGCTCGGCGGCGAGGCGGAGCGCGGTGGCGACCTTGGCCGCGTCGACGAACTTGCGGGCGGACGCCTCGGCCTCGTCGCGGCCCCGTGCCGCGTCGGTCGCAGCCTCCTCGAGCCGGGCGCGCTCCTCGGCGTGGGCGGCGCCGGCCTGCTCGGCGGCGAGGCGGGCCTGGTGGGCCTCCGCGGCGGCGTTGGCGTGCTCCTCGGCGCGGCGGTCGGCCTCGAGGCGAGCCAGCGCGGAGTCGCGGGCGGACTCCTCGGCGACCAGCCGCTCCGCGGCCTGCTCGGCGGCGGCCTGCTCGGCGCGGCGGCGCAGCTCGGCGGCGCGCTCGATCGCGGCCTGCAGGTCGGCGGGCGTGCGCACTGCGGGCTCGGGCACGCTCGGGGGCGTCGTCGGCTCGTCGGGGGTCGACGCGGGCTCGAGATCAGCCTTGCGTTGCCACCAGCGCGCGTTGCCCGGGTCGTTCGTGGTCATCAGCGGAAACCTAGGGGTTGATGAGGCGGGTGTTGTCGATGAGTCAGTACACCAGCGCCTGCACGTCCGGCGCGAGCACTTCCTCGATGTAGGCCGCAGCTCCCGCGATGCGAACACCGGCCAGCACGTCGTCCTCGGTGATCTCGCGGCGCGCCGCGCACTGCGTGCACACCGTGACCCGACCACCCGCGAGCACCGCCGCGACCAGGTCCGCGGCCGGCGCGGCCTGGGGCAGCGCGACGTCCGCCCGGCCCGGTACGCCGAACCACGCGCCCTCGCCGGTCAGCCACAGGCTGACGTCAGCGCCCGCGCTCAGCGCGGTGGCGGCGACGGTGAGACCCTGGTTGGCGCGCTCGGGGTCGTCGGCTCCGCAGGTGACCTTGACGACGAGTGGGCGAGGCATGAGGTCACGCTACTGATCCTTGTTCTGCTCATAGGCGGGGTGTCCTCGCGGCGACCATGGAAACGGTCAGGCAGAGGCGACGACTGACAGCGCCGCGGCGACTAGTCCTAGTTGAGCGGTCGTAGCGTTCTCGGGGTAGCCGCGTGAATGAAGTAAGAGAATGCGTCATGCACGAGCAGCCGATTGTGCGGAGCCAACAGATCACGGCGGACACTCGTTCCCTCTGATTGCTCAATTGCTGTTCTGGAATCGCCGGCCGCCTCTCATCACACGGCAGGTATCGCATCGTCTCGGCGGGGTAGGGTCCGGCCATGGTCGGCGATAGCGAGCGTCTCGTGTGGCTGATCTTGGGTGCCCTCGTAGCGGCGACGCTGATCTACATCGTCTGGGCAGTCGCGCGCTGAGAGCGCCGTAGGATCGCCAACCATGTCTCTCCGTCAGCGGATCGCGACATCGCCCATGGCTCGTGTCGCCGCATTCCCGGGCCGCGCTCGGATGGTCGCTCGGCATGACGTAGGCGTACTCCGCAACTCTGCGCGATGGCTGGTGAAGTCTCGAGAGCACACGAACTTCACCTATGACCTGCAGCCACTCAACCGCGAGCACCTCGCATGGTGGGTGGCCAACGCTGCAGGTACGCCTGTCTCTGTCGTGCGGGACTACATCGACGAGGCTGACCACGACGCCGATCTGATCGAGCACGTCCTCGCCGCCACTCGAGTTAGCGATCGGCGCGGACTGGCCGACGACGAGGTTCGCCTCGGGAAACGGCTCGGCTGGTATGCCCTCGTCCGGGCGATGCGCCCAAGTCACGTCGTGGAGACAGGGACCGACAAAGGTCTCGGTTCCGTCGTGCTCGCTGCTGCGCTTCTGCGCAATGGCTCCGGACGCCTGACCACGGTCGACGTGAACAGCGCCTCGGGCTACCTCATCACCGGGAGGTACGCCGCCGTGACGGACAGGGTCGTCGGCGATTCGTTGGCCGTGCTCGCCGAACTGGTAGCGCCAGTCGACCTCTTCCTTCACGACAGCCTGCACACGCGTGAGCACGAGTATGCGGAGTTCGAGGCTGTCGAAGAGCGGCTCGCCCGTGGGGCGGTGGTCCTCAGCGACAACTCCCACGTGACGGATGCGCTGCCGTCGTGGGCTGAGAAGACGGGGCGCAGCTTCACGTACTGGCATGAGTGGCCGGCGAGTCACTGGTACCCAGGATCGGGGATCGGGCTCGCCCAGTTCGTGGCGCCGGAGTAGAGCCCGTCGACTTCGTCCGGGTCGTCTGGTCGGCGCACGGGCCGGTCACGCACGCGTGGTGAGTGAGCACGTTGCAGTTGGAACCGGAGTTGAGGAGCACCCTGCAGCCGGTCAGATCGAGGGTCGTGCCTGACCTGAGCCACGGCGGCACGAGCTCGCATGTCGTGCTGGGCCTGCCCCGAACTATTCCCACGTCGCATGCGTCGAGGGCGGTGAGGACTGCCTGACTGCGACAGTGTCGTCTGTGCCGTTACTCGCCGGGAGCTGGACGACGGCACCCTCTGTCGAGGCAGTGGGCTGTCCAGGAGGGGGCCTCCAGACAACCACCCGGACGTCGAGCGTGAGGTGACCCTCGCGACGAGTGGGCCAGGCGTGCCGCCCACCCTAGAGTGAGCCCATGCCGTTCGAGCTCCCCGAGAACCTCCACCCCGACTGCGGACCCGTGGCCTGGCTGCTGGGTCGATGGGGCGGTCGCGGCCACGGCGACTACCCGACGATCGAGCCGTTCCAATACGGCCAGGAGCTCGTGTTCACCCACGACGGGCGCCCGTTCTTCCACTACTTCTCGCGCGCGTGGATCGTCGACGAGGAGGGCGAGGTGGTCCGCGAGGCCGCCCAGGAGGCCGGCTTCCTGCGCTGCCAGCCCGGCGGCAAGGTCGAGCTCCTCCTGAGCCACAACACCGGCTTCGTGGAGATCTGGCACGGCGAGGCCGGCGACGGCAAGCTCGAGCTGGTCACCGACGCGGTCGCGCGCACCGAGACCGCCAAGGAGTACACCGCCGGCAAGCGCCTCTACGGCAACGTCGAGGGCGACCTGCTCTACGCCTACGACATGGCCGCGATGGGCCAGACCCTCCAGCCGCACCTGTGGGCGCGGCTGATCCGGCTGTGAGGTCGCGCCCGTGAGTGACGAGCTCGCCCAGCGCCTGCGCAAGGAGGGCTACCGGCTCACCCCCCAGCGGCAGTTCGTCCTGCGCGCTGTCGAGAAGCTCGGCCACGCGACGCCCGACGAGGTGTACGCCGAGGTCCGCTCGCAGTCCAGCGCGGTCAACGTCTCCACGGTCTACCGGACCCTCGAGGTGCTCGAGGAGCTCGGCCTGGTCCGCCACGCGCACCTCTCCGACCGCGCCCCGACGTACCACTCCGTCACCGACCACGAGCACTTCCACCTGGTCTGCCGGAATTGCCACACCGTCATCTCGGTTGACCCTGATGTGGTCGCCCCGCTCGCCGAGCGGCTCGAGCGCGAGCAGGGCTTCGTGATCGACATCGGTCACCTGGCCGTCTTCGGACACTGCGTCGAGTGTCGACCCACGGATGAGGAGAACCCATGAGGAGCCCGTTGCTGGACCTGCCCGGGGCTGTGGCCGCGGACGGGATCGACCGCGACGTGGCGGCGCACTACGGCTCGTTCAACGGCGAGCAGCGCACGCTGGAGGCGGGCGAGGGCTTCGTCGACCTCTCCCACCGCGACGTGGTCCGCGTCTCCGGGCCCGACCGCCTCACCTGGCTGCACTCGCTGACGTCCCAGCACTTCGAGTCCCTCGCCCCGAAGGTCTGGACCGGCGCACTGATCCTGAGCCCGAACGGCCACGTCGAGCACGCGTTCTACGGCTACGACGACGGTGAGTCGTTCACCGCCCACACCGAGCCCGGCGCCGCCGCCGCGCTGGTGGCGTTCCTCGACCGGATGCGCTTCATGATGCGCGTCGAGGTCGGCGAGGTCACCGACGAGCTCGCCGTCGCCTGGCGCCCGTCGGCCGCGGCCGACGGCCCGTACGCCGGCTACGAGTTCGTGCCGCGCGACCGGCTCACCGCGTACGCCGAAGCCGCCGGCCCGGCCGGCGGGCTGTGGGCGTTCGAGGCGCTGCGCATCGCCCGGGGCGAGCCGCGCCTCGGGCTGGACACCGACCACCGCACGATCCCCAACGAGGCGGGTTGGATTGGTCCGGCCGTCCACCTCGACAAGGGCTGCTACCGCGGCCAGGAGACGGTCGCCCGCGTGCACACCCTGGGCCGGCCGCCGCGGCGCCTGACGCTGCTCCACCTCGACGGCTCCGAGAACCGTCTCCCGCCGGTCGGCGCCGACCTGCTCCAGGGCGACAAGGTCGTCGGGTTCGTCGGCACGTCCGCGCGCCACCACGAGCTCGGCCCGATCGCGCTGGCGATGGTCAAGCGCAACGTGCCGCTCGACATCGAGCTGACGGTCGACGGCATGCCCGTCGCCCAGGAGGTCCTGGTCGATCCCGAGGTCGGGCTGCACGTGCGCCCGCTGCGCTGACGCGCCTCAGCGGCGCATGATCGCCACGCCGGCCCACACCACGAGCACCAGGCCGACGACGAAGACCGCGACCTCCACCAGTCCGATTCCGAACATGTGCGTCTCCTGTCAGCGTCGATACATGACGTGCGTGTCCGCGGCGTCGTGCCTGAAGCCGAGGCCCGAGTAGACAGCGATCGCGGGCTCGTTGTCGGACTCGACGTACAACAAGACCTCGTGTACCCCCTGGTCCGCCAAGTGATGCAACCCCGCGAGCGTCAGCAGCTTGCCGAGGCCGCGGCCCTGCGCGGTGGGGTCGATGCCGACGACGTACACCTCGCCGAGCTCGGGTGAGTGCTGCTTGGTCCAGTGGAAGCCGAGCAGCGCCTCGCCGTCGGTCGCGACCAGCAGGCCGGCCGGGTCGAACCACGGCTCGGCCATTCGCTCGGCTAGCTCGGCGGCGTCCATCGCGCCCTGCTCGGGGTGGTGGGCGAAGGCGGCGGCGTTGATGCGCACGATCTCGTCGGCGTCGTCCGGCCGGTAGCCGCGCACGGTCAGGTCGGCGGGTACGACGAGGGGCGGCAGCGGGTCCGCGGTCGGACGCCTCATCACCCGCAGCTCGCGCACCCGCTCGAAGCCGTGTGTCGCGGCCAGCCGCGCGGCGGCCGGGTGGTCGCCGTGCGACCAGGCGCTCAGCTCGCCGTCGGTGTCCGCCGTCGCGACCTCCAGGAGTGCCCGCCCCAGACCCCGACCACGCGCGTCGGGATGCACGACGAGCGAGAGCTCGCTGCCGATGAGCAGCGCGAACCCGCCGTCGCGCGTCCACGTCTGCACCGAGTCGGGGTGGTTGCGCAGTGCGCGCCGGGTCGCCTCGTCGAGGGGGTCCGTGCCGTCTGCTTCTCCCGCGGCCGCGGCGATGGTCTCGATCGTGTCCACGGCCCCACCTTAGAGACCGCCCGTCACGCAATGTTCACAGGCGAATACTCGGATCCCGGCCCCTCGTCGGCGCCAGGTGAGTAGCCTGCCGACTACTTCATTCGGGGGACACCAGCATGGCTCATCGCCGCAGGAAGAGGCTCGACCCCGTGGTCGAGAGACAACTGAAGGTCGCCATCCAGTGGATCGGTCTCACGGTGCTGACCCTGGTCGCGCTCTACTTCGTGATCAGGGCGCTCCGGATGCCGTGACCGGCTCCTTGTCGAGGAGCAGCGTGACGGGCCCGTCGTTGACGGACTCGACCCTCATGTCGGCGCCGAACACGCCGCGCGCGACACGTGCGCCGAGCCGCTCGAGCTCCGCGCAGACGGCGTCGTACGCCGGCTCGCTGACGGTCCCCGGTGCTGCGGCCTGCCACGTCGGCCGTCGGCCCTTGCGCGCGTCGCCGTACAACGTGAACTGGCTGACCACGAGGACAGGAGCACCGGTCTCCGAGGCGGACTGCTCGTCGCGCAGCAGCCGGAGCTCCCAGACCTTGCGCGCCATCCAGCGGATCTCGTCGTCGCCGTCGCCATGGGTCACCCCCAGGTAGACCAACAGTCCCGGCTCGTCGATCGCGCCGACGACGACGTCGTCGACGGTGACGCTCGCCCGCAGGACACGGTGGATGACGGCTCGCACGGAAGCAGTCTCGCGCAGGTGGTTTCGAGACGGTTGCTGCGCAACCTCCTCAACCACCGGGACTGCCGGTTGCTGCGCAACCTCCTCAACCACTCCGGCCCGCTGGTTGAGGAGGGACGAAGTCCCGTCTCGAAACCCGGTGAGCCGAGCGCGGTCCTGGGTCGAGGTTGCCTATCGGGGGTGCCGGGCAAGCGCGCGCCTTGCTGCGCAACCTCCTCGACCACGCCGGGATCTCGGTCTGGCACGATGCGGCTGTGCCAACGACGTCACACACCCACACCATGATCACGGTCGCGCCGACCGGGGCGGAGACCTCCAAGGACGACTGCCCGCAGCTGCCGACCACGCTCGAGGAGCTCGTCCGGACCGCGCAGGAGTGCGAGGCGGCGGGCGCGGCGATGATCCACGTGCACATCCGCGACGCTGACCACCGCCCGACCCTCGACCAGACCCGCCTGCGCGACACGGTCCAGGCGCTGCGCGAGTCGACCGGCCTGATCGTCCAGCTGTCCACCGGCGGCTCGGTCCACGACCCCCTGTCGCAGCGTCTCGAGGTGCTCGACGCCCAACCCGACTCGTGCAGCCTGACGATGGGGACGACGAACTTCGGTGACGACGTCTTCTCCAACCCGTGGCCCTTCGTCTGTGAGCTCTACCAGCTGAGCCAGGAGCGGCAGGTCGTCCCCGAGTTCGAGCTCTTCGACCTCGGCCACGTGCACGCCCTGCAGCGGCTGCTCGACACCTACGGCCTCCCGTACGGCGAGAAGGTGCACTGCGACTTCGTGATGGGTGTGCCCGGGGGGATGCCCGGCACGACCCCCGCCCTGGTCGCCGGTGTCGCCCTGCTGCCGCCCGAGGTCACCAGCTGGTCGGCCACCGGCATCGGCCGCAGCACGCTGTCGGTGGCGCTGGCGGCGCTCTCGATGGGCGGTCACCTCCGCGTCGGCATGGAGGACGTGCTCACCCTCGCGAAGGGGGTGCCGGTGGAGCGCAACGCCCAGCTCGTGGAGCGGGCGGCGGTGCTGGCCACCTCGGTGCAGCGGCCGCCGATGCCGGTCGCGGCGGCCCGGTCCCTTCTCGGTCTGTGACACGCCGCGGAGGGGTTCGGCCCGTTCTTCCTGTAGCCTGCCGAGAACGACGAAGCGGCTCTCAGCCGCACGCCTACATGGGGAGTTCGACGATGAAGACCATGACTGCCGCCTTGGTAGCCGCTGCCCTGCTCATCCCGGGCACGGCCTCGAGCGCGTTCGCCGGGCCGGGCGACGGCTACCCCGGCACCATCCCGACCGAGAGCACCACCAAGGCGCCCGACAAGGTCGACCAGGGTGAGAAGTTCAAGGTCAAGGCCAAGGTCGACGTCGCCTCCGATGGCTCGCCGTGCAAGGGACGCTACGTCCTGAGGGTCACCGACGGCGACCACGTCAAGAAGAAGGTCTCCAAGACCGGCGGCGACAGTCACGCCTTCTCCCTCAAGCTCGGCACGAAGGGCACCTGGACCATCAAGCTGCGCTTCATCCCGGCCGACAACAGCCCGTGCAAGGGCTCGCACGACGTCACCACGGTCAAGGTCGTCTGAGACTGAGCTACCCGTCGAGGCCCGCGCCGCAGGTGGGGGCCTCGGCCCAGTTTGCAGCCACATCGGCGTCGAGACCGGTGCAGATGTGCCCAAATGGGCAGTCCCCAAATCCCGGATGCTGTGATTGACTGGTCGTTCATCGGACAGGTCACACCGCATCCCTGGGGGACGCCATGAAGAAGCTCGCCGCCGGACTGATCGCGTCGGCGTTGCTGGTGCCGGGCACCGCGACGACGGCGTTCGCCGGGCCCCACGACGGATACCCGGGCTACATCCCGACCCAGTCGAGTTCGTCGGTGCCCAAGCACGCCGAGCCCGGCAAGCCGTTCAAGGTCAAGGCGAAGCTCGGCGTGTCGTCCAACGGCCAGCCGTGCCAGGGCACGTTCGTGATGAAGGTCCACAAGGCCGGAGGCGACGTCTTCCGGAAGAACAAGGACACCGATGGCGACAACAAGACCTTCACCGTCACGCTCGACAAGCCGGGCAAGTACTTCATCAAGATCCGCTTCATCCCGGCGTTCCGGAGCCCGTGCAAGGGCTCGCACACGATCAAGTCGCTGACGGTCAGCTGACCCCGACCGTTCGAAGGCCCTTGAAGCCGAGCGCTTCGAGGGCCTTCGTCATGTTTTCACCCTGGCCGGGTGACGACCTCTAGGCTGGTCGGCATGCGCGTTCTGGGGCCACGGCCGGTGACCACCGTCATCATCCTGCTGCTGGGCGTGCTGGTGCTGGTCGGCGGGTGGCTCGGCTGGCAGGCCTGGCAGGTCAACCGCGACCTCGGCGCCGCCGCGGACGACGCAGCCGCGCTGCAGACCGCCCTCGAAGACGGCGACCAAGCGAGCATCGACCGGTCCCTCGCTGACCTCCAGGAGCACAGCGCGGCGGCGTCCGACCGCACCGACGGCGTGTCCTGGGGCCTGCTCACGCACGCACCCGTCGTCGGGGATGACGCCCGAGGCGTCCGCGTCGTCAGTGACGTGATGGCCGACCTGAGCAACGACGGACTCGAACCCCTCGCCCGGACCGCGTCTCGCCTGGACGCGTTGCTGCCCAGGAACGGCCGGGTCTCGATCGCCGCCGTGCGCAGCCTCCAGGAGCCGGTCGCCCAGGCCCGAGACGCCCTCGCCGATGCCGACCGCCGGTTGGCGGCAGAAGACTCCGGCGGGTTTGTCCAGCGGCTCCGCGACAGGTACCGCGAGCTCGCCGGCAAGGTGTCCGACGCCGCGGAGGCGATGAATTCGGCCGAGACCGCCCTTGACGTGCTGCCCTCGATGCTCGGCGACGGGGAGAGCCGCCACTACCTGCTCGTCTTCCAGAACAACGCCGAGATCCGAGCCACGGGCGGCCTGCCGGGGGCGGTGTCGCTCGTCCGGGCCCGGGACGGCAAGATCGAGCTGACCCGACAGGTGGCTGCGAATTCGTTCGGCCAGCGACAGAGTCCGGTCCTGCCACTCTCCGAGGTCGAGCGACTGCTCTACGGTGCCCAGCTCGGCACCTACTTCCTGGACGCCAACTTCACCCCCGACTTCCCGCGCACCGCCGACCTGATGCGCGCCCGCTGGGAGGAGGTCTACGGCGACGACCTCGATGGCGTCCTGTCGCTCGACCCGGTCGCGATCTCCTACCTGCTCGCGGCGACCGGCCCGGTCCAGGTCGGCGACGTCACGCTCTCCTCCGACAACGCCGTCGATGAGCTCCTGCACCAGGTCTACCTGCGTTACCCGGACCCGGATCGGCAGGACCGCTTCTTCCGCGACGTTGCCCGCACGGTCTTCGGTGCCGTGTCGTCCGGCGGCGGAGCGGCCCCTCGTGACCTGCTGAGCGCGCTTGCCCGCGGCGCCGATGAGGGGCGCATCTACGTGCACTCCTTCGACGAGGACGAGCAGTCGGCGCTGGCCGGCACCCGGGTGGCCGGCGAGCTCGGCACCGAGGCCACGTCGACCCCGCTGGTCAACGTCACCCTCAACGACACTACGGGCGCCAAGATGTCCTACTACCTGCGCTACTCCGTGCATGTGATGTCGACCTACTGCGAGGACGGCGTGCAAGGTCTGTCGGCGCACGCACGACTCACCTCCGATGCTCCGGCAGACGCCGCGAGCCTGCCCGGCTACATCACGGGTGCCGGGAAGTTCGGGGTCGAACCTGGCAATCAGATCGTCACGGTGCGGATCTTCGGCCCGGTCGGCGGCACCATCGACGGGTTCTCGATCAACGCCAAGGAGTTCCCGCCCGGCGACCTCGTCCAGGACGGCCGCCCGGTGACGTCGGCCTACGTCTACCTCACCCCGGGGGAGACTGTCGACGTGACGTGGTCGATGAAGACCGGACCTGGGCAAACTGACGGCGCCCGGGTCACGGTGACGCCGTCGATCGCCGCGAAGTCGTCATCCTCGACTCCGGCGAGCGTCTGTTCTTGAGCTCGGATCACTCGCTGCGGCGCCGGCCGCGTCGCTTGCGGGAGGTTTCGGTCACCGGCGAGCTCGGCGCGTAGCCGTAGCCGTAGCCGTAGCCATAGCCCGCCGCCCGGCGATTGTTCGGCACCATGTTGAGCACGACGCCCACCGGGCTGGCGTCGACCTGGCGGAGCCGCTCGGCCGCCTGGGTGAGCTGGTCTTTGGTGGTGCGGCCGTAGCGCACGACCAGCAGCGCCCCATCGGCCTGGGTTGCGAGCAGCGCCGCATCCGTGACAGGCAGCAGCGGAGGAGCGTCGACGACGACCATGTCGTAGTCGGCGCGCAGCTGCTTGACCAGGTCGGCCATGGCGTTCGACTGCAGCAGCTCCGCCGGATTCGGGGGGATCGCCCCGCTGGCGAGCACGTCGAGCTCGCTGTCGGCGTGCTTCTGGATGGCGTCTTCGGCGGTCACCCGGCCCAGCAGCACCGTCGTGACGCCGACCGCGTTGTCGAGGTTGAGGACGGCGGCGGCCTTCGGACGCCGCAGGTCGGCCTCGATGAGTAGGGTCCGATGACCGGCCTGCGCGAGGGTGAGGGCGAGGTTGACGGCGGTGGAGGTCTTGCCCTCCTCAGGCAGCGCGGAGGTGACCACGAACACCTTGGCGGCGTGGTCGACCTCGACGAACTGCAGGTTGGTCCGCAAGACGCGGAAGGCCTCGACTCGTGGGGCGTGGGAGTCGAGGGACGACACCAGCGGTCGTTGCCGGGCGGCGGAGTCGAAGGCGATCCCACCGAGGACGGGGGCATCCGTGCAGGCGGCGAGGTCTTCGGTGGACTTGATCGTGGTGTCGAGCAGGTCGCGCAGGACGGCGGCTCCGGCGCCCAGCAGCAGGCCGAGGATCAGCCCGAGCGCCAAGTTGCGCACCGGCTGTGGCGAGACGGGCGTGCCGGGCCGGGTGGCGGGGTCGACGATCGTGGCCTTGATCGGCGCCGTCTTCTCACCGCTGGGGGTCTCCAGCTCTCGCACCAGGTCGACGAGGCCCAGGGCATAGGCTTGGGCGAGCGCCTGGGCGCGCGAGGGGCTCGGGTCGGTGACCGAGATCTCGAGGTTCACGGTGTCAGGCACGACCGAGGCTGAGACCTTGCCCGCCAGCTCTCCCGCAGATATGTCGAGGCCGAGGTCGTCGGCGACCGTCGTGGCGAGCTCCCGGCTCTTCACGAGATCGGCATACGACGTGACGCGCTGCGCTGAGAAGAGGCCACCCTGGTAGGAGTCCGAGGCAGTGTCGGTCGTGGACGTGGTGACGAAGAGCCGCGCCGACGACTGGTACTGGGGCGTCGTGGTGAACGTGACGGCAGCGGCTGCGGCTACCACAACCACGGTGCAGGCAACGATCAGCGGCCAGCGCCGTCGCAGCACTCGCAGGTAGTCACGCAACTCCACGCCGGCGCCCCTTCATCGGTTTTGCCGGGAGTCTAGACGAGTCGGAAGCTGCTCTATGCCTCAGCCTGAGCGGGCTCCGGTTCGCGAGCGTCGGCGGCGACGGCCTTGGCGTCCTTCGTCGGCAGCACGAACCGGTAACCGACGTTGCGCACGGTGCCGATCAGGGTCTCGTTGGAGGGCCCGAGCTTTGCGCGCAACCGGCGCACGTGCACGTCGACGGTGCGGGTGCCGCCGAAGTAGTCGTAGCCCCACACCTCCTGCAGGAGCTGCTGGCGGCTGAAGACACGGCCCGGATGCTGAGCGAGGAACTTGAGTAGCTCGAACTCCTTGAACGTCAGCTCGAGCGCGCGGCCCCCGATCTTCGCGGTGTACGTCGCGTCGTCGACCACCACCTCGCCCGAGCGGATGACGTGCGACTCGGGGTCGTCGGCCTCGCGGCGCGCGGCCAGTCGGCCGATCGCGAGCTTGATCCGCGCCTCGAGCTCGGCCGGACCACAGGTGTGGAGGACGACGTCGTCCATGCCCCAGTCGTGGAGCACGACGGCGAGGCCGCCCTCGGTGCAGATCAGCAGCACCGGGACGTCGGTGCCGGTCGTGCGGATCAGGCGGCACAGGTCGCGGGCGTGCGCGAGGTCCTGGCGTCCGTCGACGAGGAGCAGGTCGGAGTCGGGTGCCTCGAGGAGGGCGCTGCCCTCGGCCGGGAGGATCTTCACCTGGTGGCCCAGCAGCGCCAGTCCAGGAAGGACCTCGGCGGACGGCTGGAGAGCGCTGGTGAGAAGCAAGAGCGTGCTCATGTACTGGTCTCCTCCCGTGACGGGGCGGGGACCGAAACGCAACGCTGGGCTTCGGCCGATGTCTCTCGTGGTGAACAATACCGAAACATGGGCGTCGCATCGGAAGGTTCCAGCGGAACTGAGACCGAAGTCATCCACGTCCACTACTGGGCCTCGGCCCGCTCAGCGGCCGGTGTGGCAGGCGACGACCTGCCCGTCGACGGCCCGATCACCCTCGCCGAGGTCGTGCGCCGGGCGCTCGTCCTGCACCCCGGCACCCGCCTGGGCGACGTGCTCCAGATCTGCTCGACGCTGGTCGGTGACCGCCCGGTCAACACCGAGGAGCCCGGCGAGATCCTCGTAGCGCCCGGCTCGTCGGTGGAATTCCTACCGCCGTTCGCCGGGGGCTGACGCCGACGCTCTGAGACGCTGGTGCCCAGGAGATCGCCCGAAGGAGGTTGCTCGTGGACCAGGTCTCGGAGTCCGAGCAGCTGTGGCGTCTCACGATGGAGCACTCCCCGATCGGGATGACGCTGGTCGGCCAGGGGGGCGAGCTGCTCGTGGCCAACCGGGCGTTCTGCGAGATGCTCGGGTACCCCGAGCAGGTGCTCCGCACGATGACCTTCCAGGAGATCACCTATCCGGAGGATCTCGCCGCTGACCTCGCCCTGCTGGAGGAGACGCTCGCGGGCGCGCGTTCGTCGTACCGGATCCGCAAGCGCTACATCCACGCTGACGGCCATCTCGTCTGGGGCGACCTCTCCGTGGCGCTGCTCCGGTCGGAGGACGGCTCGCCGATCCACTTCATCTCCCAGATCCTCGACGTCACGGCCCAGCAGGAGTACGAGCGCCGGCTCGCGGTCGCCGCGGAGATGCTCGACCACCAGCGTCGGCTGGCGGAGGCGGTGTACGACAGCGTCGACGTCGGTCTCGTGCTGATCGACCGGTCCGGGCGCTACGAGACGATGAACCGACGCCATCGCGACTTCATGGCGCTGGCCTTCCCGGACGGGCACGAGGGCCTCGCCGGCCAGACTGGTGCGGTGTACGGGTCCGACGGGGTCGCCCGGCTGTCGCGCGAGGAGATGCCGACCTACCGCGCCTCCCAGGGCGAGGAGTTCGACGACGTACGGATGTGGATCGGCGACGACACGATCACGCGGCGGGCCCTGTCGGTGTCGGCGCGCACGGTCCACGACCAGGAGGGCGGCTTCGCCGGTGCGGCGCTGGCCTACACCGACGTCACCGACTTCATGCGCGCTCTCGACGTGAAGGACGAGTTCGTCGCGTCGGTCTCCCACGAGCTGCGGACCCCGCTGACGGCCGTCCTCGGTCACCTCGAGCTGCTCGCCGACCGCACCGACCTGCCGGCGGACATGGCTCAGCAGGTCCGGGTGATCGAGCGCAACGCGGTGCGCCTCAGACACCTCGTCGGTGACCTCCTGCACGTCGCGCAGGTCAGGGACAGCGGCCTGCAGCTGGCCCGGTCGGCGATCGATCTCCGCCTCCTCGTCCAGCAGGCCGTCGAGGCCGCCATCCCGTCCGCGCAGGCGGCGCGGGTCACCCTCCTCGCGGATGCTGCCGACGACGTGGTCGCGATGGTCGACGGCCAGCGGCTCCGGCAGGTCGTCGACAACCTGATCTCCAACGCGCTCAAGTACTCCGACGGCGGCGGGTCGATCACCGTCTCCCTGCAGCGCACCGAGGACCTCCTCGACATCGCGGTCACCGACACCGGCATCGGCATCGACGAGGCGGAGCTCGACCGGCTCTTCACCCGCTTCTTCCGCGGTCAGCAGGCCCAGGTGCGGATGGCGCCCGGCGCCGGTCTCGGCCTCAGCATCGTCCAGTCGATCGTGCAGGCGCACGGTGGCAGGGTGCAGGTCGAGAGCGAGGTCGGCGTCGGCAGCCGGTTCAGGGTCCTGCTCCCGTACATCGCCCCTTGACTCAGCGCCATTGATCGAGCAGGTCGCCCCTGCGACCGTGTCGAGATCCCCGCTGCCCGGCCGCCCCGCCCGGTGCGGTGGCGGCGCGGCCCGGTGGTGGGAAGGCCCGTGTGCTTGTCCCACGGGTTGAGGAAGGTGCTCTGCGCCTGGCCCAGGGTGCTGAGGAAGGCGCTCTGCGCCTGCCCCCACGGTGGTTGAGGAAGGCGCTCCTTCGGTTCAGGGTTGAGTG
>NZ_BDJE01000048.1 GCF_002117935.1 Nocardioides sp. PD653-B2
CGTGCAGTAGTGACACCGGTCCCGGCACAGCTTGGTGACCGGGATGAACACCTTCGGCGAGTACGTCACCACCCCGGGCCGACCCGCCGCGAGCAGGCCGGCGTCGCGCACCCTCGCCGCCACGGCACCCAGCCGGTCCAGGTCCGCACCGGTGGCGGCGAGCAGGACCGTCGCCTCCGCCACGTCCAGGGCGGCGCCACGCTCGACGCGCGCCAGAGCGCGCCGTACCTGCTGATCAGTTGTCATGCTTCACCTTGGCTCGACTTGCGGGGCCGACGATGCATGCGGAGTTCGGGGGAGGTGCAGATTCTCGCTGCCCGACCTGAACCTCCCGATTGCCCCCCAGCTCGGCAGTCCTATGGCTCTCGTTCTTGCGTCACATCATCGTGTGACGGCGGCTACAGTTGCGGAATGCGATCCACTGAACGGACCGCCGTGCCGGACTCCGTGACCGAACGCACTCACCTCATCTTCAGCGCGTTCGAAGGTGATGGGCGGCCGCTGACGTTCTCTGAACTCTCCCGGCGCACTGGTCTGCCCAAGACGACAGTCCACCGGCTCGTGACTCAACTAGCCGACCTGAGATGGCTGGAACGAACCGAGGAAGGGTTCACTCTCAGCAACCGGATCTTCCGGCTGCTCTTGGCGGTGCCCGCACGTGTCGAGCTTCGTGAAGCCGCCCTCCCGTTCATGCAGGACCTCTATGAGGCCACCCACGAGACCGTCCACCTTGCCGTTCGCGACGATCTGTCAGCGCTGTACGTCGAGAAGATCGTCGGTCGTCGTCAGGTGACATCTCTGACGCGCGTCGGAGGGCACATGCCACTGCACTGCACCGGCGTCGGAAAGGTACTTCTTGCCCATGCTGACGCGGAGACCGCACAGCGCGTGCTTCGGCAGCGACTGGAGCGAATGACCACGGCAACGATCACTCAGCCCGCGCTCCTCAACGCCGAGCTCCGCAAGATCCGTGAAGGCGGTCACGCCTACGACCGCCAGGAATCGTCGGTCGGTATGACGTGCGTCGCCGCCGCGATCACGAACGCTGACGGGCACGTCGTCGGCGCGCTCTCGGTCGCCGGTGGCGCCCAACGGTTTCGACCTGACACGGTCCGGTCGGCGGTAGTAGCAGCCGCCCTCGGAGTCGGTCGCCAACTGCGCACGCTCGCTGCGGCGAAGAGCCTCTAGTGTCCTGAAGCAGGTAATCCGGCCGTCCGGCCGGATCTCACCGACCATCCGGACCGCACGCTCACGCAACTCGACCGGGTACCTCTGCGACGTACTCCCTGACGTGACTCCATCCTTCCCCAGGACGGGAGTCTCCGGACTCGCCGGGGCGGTCCACACCGCTCTGCCCGTTCAGTCACCTCCCGAGCGGCCGAAGCGACGACGCGCTGCGACCCTGACCCGCTGGTAGCGCGCCCTGATCCGTCCCCCTACTGCGGCTGCGAGCAGGGTGAACCCGCTCGGGGGAGCGGCGGCGGCGTCGGGTTCCACGCCGGCCGCCGCCTGGTCGATCGCTCGCGCGAAGTCCTCGAACATGCGCCGGCTGACATCGCCGGCGAGCGAGCGCCCGAAGCCAGCTATCCGGCCGGTCAGGTACACGCTCGCCTCCGCGTGCAGGGACGTACCCGAGGCAGAGGGCTCGGCCACCATGACGATGCGGGCCTGCGCACTGCCCCCACCGGTGTCCTTGCCCTGGGCGTTGATCGCGATCCGCTCCGGCGACTGCTCCAGCACGTGAGCCATGCCCTGGAATGACAGTCGCACCGGACCGAGAGCCACCTGCGCTCGACCCAGGTACCAGTCGTCGCCGAGCACATCGGTCAGCTCGGCGCCGGGCAGGCAGCGGGCGAGCAGGCGTACGTCGCCCATCACCCGGGCGACGTCCGCCGGGCTCGAGGTCAGGGCGCTGGTGAGGTCGATCGCGATCGTCGGTTCGCCGGTGGGCAGGTTGATCCGTTCGGGATGCCCTTGCCCGTGGGTGGGATCGACGTCCTCGGTGGTGTCGGTGCTGGCGGTGCCGGTTGATCCTGCGGGTGTCCGGCCCACCAGCGTGCGGCTGCCGCAGTTGCCAGGGGCCGGGAGGCCGCCCCGGAAGTTCTCGGCCACGTCGTCGACGGCGTCGATGATGTTTCGGTAGCCGGTGCAGCGGCACAGCACGCCGGACAGCTCCGAGGGCAGATCTTCGCGGGTGATCTCCGGCTCATGGCTGAGCAGGTCGTACGAGCTCATCAGGAATCCCGGAGTGCAGAAACCACACTGCAGGGCGTGATGGCGACCGAAGGACTCCTGCAGCGGATGCAGATCGTCCTGGCGCCCCAAGCCCTCGACCGTCGTCACCTCGGCGCCATCGAGCTGGACCGCGAACAGCAGGCAGGCCCGAGCGGCTTCGCCGTCCACCAGCACCGTGCACATGCCGCAGATGCCGTGCTCACACCCGACGTGGGTGCCGGTGAGACCGAGGTGGTCTCGTAGCGCGTCGGACAGGGTGACCCGAGCCGGCAGCGACATGGAGACGGAGCTGCCGTTGACGCTCAGGTTGACCTCGACGGTGTCGCTGGATGCGGTGCGGCTCTGCGCTGTGGGGAGGTTCATCGGACTCCGGACTCTCGGCGGCGGGACTTCACGAAGGCGCGGCTGAGCTGGCGGGAGAGCAGCCCGGCCACCAGCTGCCGGCGATAACCGGGACTGGCATGCGCGTCGCCGACCGTGTCGACCACCGCGGCTGCGATCTCCTCAGCGGGGCCGGCGGCCAAGGCTCGGCGAAGATCCGCCTCGTCGGGCTCCGGACCGGTCACGTCCAGCGCGGCGCGCAGGTGGGTCGAGACGTCGGCGCTGGCCGGCCGGTCGGCGACCCCGAAGCAGGTGATGTTCGCGGTCACCGTCTCACCAGTGGTCCTGACGCGCACCGCGACGCCGGCGAGGGCGAAGTCACCGTGGCGACGAGCGAACTCCCCGAAGCCGAAACCCTCGTCGGGGGAGGCGACAGGAAAGGACACCTCGGTGAGGAGCTCGTCAGGCTCGATCACGGTCGACATGGCACCGGTGAAGAAGTCACCGGCGGAGACCTGCCTGCTTCCGCGGGTGCTGCGCAGCGTCATCGTGGCGCCCAGGCAGCTCGCGATCGCCGGCAGCTCGGCCGACGGGTCGGCGTGTGCGATGCTGCCGCACACGGTGCCGCGGCTGCGGATCTCGCGGTGGCCCACCCACGGCAACGCGAGCCCGAGCAGGGGCACCGCTCGGGCGAGGTCGTCGTACTGCACCTGGCGCTGCCGGACCATCGCGCCCACTCGCAGCGAGCCGTTGTCGCGCGACAGCTTCGTGAGCTCCGGGACGGCGCTCAGGTCCACCAGGGAGGACGGGCGCCCCAGCCGCATAGCCAGCACGGGCACCAGCGACTGGCCACCGGCCAGGACCTTGGCTCCCTCGAGCTCGAGCTCGACGACGGTGTCCTCGACGGTGCCGGGGCGGACGTAGGCGAACGGGGCGGCCTTCATGGGGAGGTCACCGGCCCTGGAACTTCGGGGTCCGCTTCTCCCCGAACGCGGCGACGCCCTCGGCGAAGTCGTGGGTGGCGCGCAACATCGAGTACGCCTTCCGTTCGAGCTCGATGCCCGTGTAGAGCGGGCCGTCCACGCCTCGGTCCAGGACCTCCTTGGCAGTGCGAAGCGCGACCGGGGAGTAGCCGAGCAGCATCGTGACGACGTGGTCGACCTTCTGCTCCAACTCGTCACCGTCGGCACAGTTCGCAGCGGTGAGGCCCCAGTCGAACGCCTGCTGGCCGGTGATCCGCTCACCGGTGAGGATGTGGTACTTGGCACGGGACAGACCGATGAGCCGGGCAAGCCGCTGGGTCCCGCCGCTGCCGGGCATCATGCCGAGCTTCATCTCCGGGAGCGCAAACCGGGAGCGGTCCGTGGCGAGCCGGATGTCCGCGGCCAGCGCCAGCTCGAGGCCGACGCCGAAGCAGTAGCCGTCGATGGCGACGATGACCGGTTTCGGGCTCCGGGCGGCCGCGGTCACATTGTGTCCGAGGTCGGTCAGGTCGATCGGGTCCACCTCCATGAAGCCGGCGATGTCGCCGCCTGAGGTGAAGTGCTCGCCCTCGCCGCGGATCACCACGACCTGCACGCGGTGGTCGGCGTCGATCTCGGTGAAGCGGTCCTGCATCATCTGCCGGGTCTCCATCGTGATCACGTTGTAGCGACCGTGGTCGATGGTGAGGTTGGCGACTCGACCGTCGTGGCTGTGGTCGAGGCGGATCTCGCCTCCGGTGAGTGGCATGTCAGCTCCCTTTCGTGGTGTTGAGCAGCTGGTGCAGGACGTTTCCGTGCAGCGGCATCGAAGTGATCTCGATGCCCTCCGGTGCGAGGGCATCGGCAACGGCATTGGCTATCGCCACGGGCAGGCTCATGGAGGTGCCTTCCCCCGACCCCTTGGCCCCCAGCCGGGTCAGCGGTGACGGCGTCTCCTGGTGGCCGCTGACCAGCGGGAAGCAGGACTCCGCGGAGGTGGGGCAGAGGTAGTCCATGAACGTGCCGGCGGTCGGCTGACCGGCGTCGGAGTAGGTCATCTCCTCGAACAGCGCACCGCCGAGCGCCTGGACCATGGCGCCGTGCACCTGGCCCTCGAGCAGGGTGGGGTTCAAGATCGTGCCCGCGTCGTGGACGCTGGAGAGCTTCTCGATGGTGACCTTGAGCGTCTCCTTGTCGATGCGTACGGCGACCACGTCGGCGACGAAGCCGTAGCAGAGGCTGGAGTTGATCTGGTCGGTGCGGGAAGCCGCTTTCGACTGCGGAGGGGTGAAGGCCGCCTCCTCGTAGAGCCGGGCCGAGACGCCCTCCGGCAAGGAGCCAGGATCCCAGTGCACCAATCCGGCGGCGTGCCGGAAGGCGACCGATCGGCTGGGCTCGTCGGCCACCCGGACCGTCCCGTCGATCAGCTCCAGCGCCGCGGGATCCGCGCCGAGCAGCACGGAACCGGCCAGCTTGATCGTCTCGGCGATCCGGTCGCAGGCCTCGAGGAGAGCGCTGGTCAGCAGCGGCGCGAAACGAGACGAGTAGCTTCCAGAGCTGATCGTCCAGGGCGTCGTCGCGGTGTCCATCTCCACACGGGGCCGGACCTGAGCGACCGGGAGGCCCAGATGCTCGGCCACGATGTCGCGCGCGACGGTGGCGTGGCCCTGACCCTGGGGCACGGTGCCGAGGAGGACCGACACGATCCCCTGCGGGTCGACGCTGACACGAACGTGCTCGGTGGACCCTGACTTGCCACGCTTGGCAGTGCGGTCCTGCACGGGTGTGGCAAGGCCGACGTAGCCGATGTTGGTGGCCGAGGGGTCGACGATCGTGGCGATCCCGATGCCCATCCACTCGCCGTTCTCGCGGACGATGCGTTGCTGTTTGCGCAGCCCCTCGTAGTCGGCGTTCTCCAGGGCCAGGTCCAGTGCGCTGTGGTAGTCGCCCGAGTCGTAGATGCCACCGCTGGGCGTGGCGTAGGGGAACGCGTCCGCCGGCACCATGTTCCGGCGACGGATGTCGGCCGGGTCGATGTCGCAGACGACGCCGATGTCGTCCATCAGCCGCTCGAGCCCGAAGTACAGCTGTTGTCCGCCGAAGCCGCGGTTCAGCCCGGTGGGTGCCTTGTTGGTCACCACCGCGCGAGCCCGGATGGTCACCGCGTCGATGTCGTAGGCGCCGGTGATGTTGCCGAAGCACCGGTAGAGCGTGCTGGGCTCGGGGGGCCGCAGATAGGCTCCCACGTTGTCGATCAGGTCCACCCGAAGCGCGCTGACCACGCCTTGGTGGTCGACGGCTGCCTCGAAGGTCATCAGTCTGTCCGACCCGGACGAACTGGCCAGGAGGTGCTCGAGCCGGTCCTCCGTCCACCGGACTGGCCGGCCGGCGTACTTGCTGGCCACGGCCATCAGCGCGATGTAGGGATAGACGGCCGACTTGATGCCGAAGCTGCCGCCGATGTCGGCGGGCACGACGAGACGAAGTGAGGACGTCGGGATGCCGAGCGCGCCGGCGACCACCGGTGCCATGGAGAACGGGCCGTGGAAGTTGGCGTGCGCCGTGACCTCGGGTCCCTCACGCCCGTCCCGCCAGTCGGCCACGACGGAGTAGCACTCCATCGGTGTGGAGGAGTAGCGCGGGAAGGAGTAGCTGCGGCTGACCACGTGCTGCGCGGCAGCAAACGCACCATCGACGTCGCCGAACTCGAAGGTGCGGTCGGTTGCGACATTGCTCTCGGCCTGGTCGTGCAGTCGAGGCGCGTCGGGTTCCAGGGCGGCATCGGTGCGGACGACCGCAGCCAGCGGCTCGTAGTCGATCTCGACGAACTCGGCGGCGTCCTCGGCGAGATACCGGTCGGAGGCGATGACCACGGCGACCGGCTCGCCCACGAAGCGGGTCTTGTCGGTGGCGGTCGGGTAGTACGGCGTGGGGGCGCTGACCGACAGCGGGAACGGCTTGAGGGTAGCCAGGATCTCCTCGGGGCCGATCACTGCGGCCACACCGGGCTGGGCCCGTGCCCGGTCGAGGTTGACGGAAAGGATTCGCGCATGCGCGTGGGGGCTCCGCACCACGGTGGCCACCAGGGTCCCGGGGAGCGGATCGAGGTCGTCGAGGAACCGGCCCTGGCCGGTGAGCAGCGCAGCATCCTCGATACGGGCAAGCTCGGTCATGGTGTCTCCTCGCCGGAGTCTGCAAGTCGCACGAAGTCGCCGTCGGTCAGTCGACGACGCAGGATCTTTCCCACCGCGGACTTGGGGATCTGGTCGACCACCACAAAGCGCTTGGGCCGCTTCATCGAGGGGAGACCGGACTCGTCACGGGAGAACCGCTCGATCTTCTCGATGGTCTGGCTGGGAGAGTCATCAGGTGCACCCACCAGGAACGCGGTGACGGCATGACCCCACTTGTCGTCGGGGGTGCCCACGACCACGACCTCGCGGACGTCGGGGCTGTTGGCCAGGGCGTTCTCGATCTCCTCCGGGTAGATGTTCTCGCCGCCGGAGTTGATCATGTCGTCGACCCGTCCGGACACCCACAGGTCGCCCTCCTCGTCCGCGGTGGCCAGGTCGCCGGTGAAGTACCAGCCCTCGCGAATGGCCGAACGGTCCGCGTCCGGTCGGTGCCAGTAGCCACCGAAGGCCTCCAGGCTCTGCATCGAGACAACCACCTGGCCCTGTTGACCGGGAGCCACCGTCTGCTCTGGCGAGGCGCTGGGATCGGGGTGGACCAGCCGTACCTCGGAGAACACGCCGGCACGACCGGCGCACCCCGGCTTGTTCGCCGCGTCGGGTCCGATCGTGAACGTGTAGATCTCGGTGCTGCCGAAGTGGTTGACGAAACGCTCGGGCTGGACGACGTCAGCGAGCTTCTGGGCGAGCGTCGGGGTCATCGAGGCGCCGGCGTAGGCAAGCCTGCGGACCGACGTCGCCTCCTCCAGCCGACCGGTCTCCAGCAGCGACCAGAAGATCGTCGGCACAAGATAGAGGGCACTGACTCCCTCGGAGGTGATCAGGTCCAGTGAGGACTCTGCCTCGAACTTGGCCTGGGGCACCCAGGTGCCGGCGGCCACCACACTGGCCAGCAGGGTGCGCAGGCCCATGGTGTGGAACAGCGGCATCACACCCAGGGCGACCTCGCCGGGGGCGTGTCCGGTCTGGATCAGGTGCGCCACTGCGGCGTAGTGCTCGGCCCGGTGTGTTCGGGGGACACCCTTCGGTCGACCCGTGGTGCCTGAGGTGTAGAGCATGACGCTGATGTCGTCGCCCCGCGGCGTGGCTGGGACCCTGGTCGTCGGGGCCTGCGCGGCCGTGTGGTGGAGGGAAGAGGTTCCGAGAGGTGCGTCCTCGGGCTCACCGGCCCACACGACGGGCGGTGACTTCGCCGCGGTCTGCCGCAGTGCCGCGACCACCAGTGCGTGCGTGGACTCGTCGACCGCGATCAGTGCCGGATCGCAGTCGTCGATGCAGTAGGCCAGCTCGTCGGGACTCAGCCGCGTGGACAGGGGCAGGGAGACGACCCGAGCCTTCTGAGCGGCCATGTGCAACGTCGCCAGGGGTTCGCCGCCGCGAAGGAGGAAGATCGCCCGGCTGCCTTCGGCTGCGCCCAGGTGGTGCAGGGCATGCGCGACCTGCTCGGTGCGGACGTCCCATTCGGCGTAGGTCAGGGGGGCGGGGCCGCCGATGGCTCGTCGGTGCGGGTAGCGCTCGGTGGTCCACCGCAGAGCCGTTGCCAGGTCCACCATGTGCTCCTTCACCGTCTCAGCCAGATGATATGATTCAGACGTTCAGCAGATTACGGTACGCTTCGGACCATGTCAAACATGAGGCTGACGACCACGTCGTACGTCGTGCTGGGGATGATCGCGATGCGCGGGCCGTCGACGTCGTACGAGCTCAAGCGAGCGGTGAACCACTCGGTGGGCTACTTCTGGCCGTTCCCGCACGCGCAGCTCTACTCCGAGCCCAAACGGCTCTACGAGCTCGGACTGCTCGACCTGCAGGCCGAGAAGGACGGCCGCCGGCGACAGACCTACACCGTCACCGATGCCGGCATGACGGCGCTGCGCGCATGGCTGGCCGAGCCGACGGAGGAACCGTTGCAGGTCCGTGATGTCGGCGAGCTGAAGCTGTTCTTCGGTGAGTTCGCGGAGTCGAAGGACATCCTGAACCTGGCTCGCGAGCAGATCGAGCAGCACCAGGAGCGGATCTCCACCTATGAGGAGATGCAGGCGCGCTTCGGTCAGCGCGAGGACGTGGCGGCCCGCATGGTGCCACTGGGTCTCGGTCTGGCGATCGAGCACGCCGCGCTGCGGTTCTGGCAGGACCTGGAGAAGGAACGCAGCTGACGCGGTGCCGATGCAGTCGGGCGGGCTTCAGCACGGCCTCAGACGGCGGCAGCCGCCAGCGCTTCGTCCCAGCCGGCTCGGTCCGCGACCATCCGGCGCAGCGGCAGCAGCCGACGGGTGGCGTTGATTCCGGCTACGCCACCCAGGCGGTCACCGAACCGGTAGAGCGCCACCGTCGTGCCGAGCTCCGCGTCGCGATGCACGGACACCTCGTCGCTGCCTCCGGTCCACCCGGCCACCTGGATCCTGGATCCGTACTGATCGGACCAGACGTACGGCACCGGTGCATACGCGGTGAGCATGCGGGCCCCGGGATGGTCGTGGTCGGCCAGCAAGGTCGCCACGGCGGCGACTGCCTGCTCCCTGGCGTTGGTCCAGTGCTCGACGCGACCGAGCTCGTCGGTCATCGGGTGGTGCCAGCGGGCGACGTCCCCCGCGGCGTACACGCCTGGGGCGCTGGCCCGGCAGAACGCATCGCACACGACGCCGTTGTCGATCTCCAGACCGGACGTCTCGAGCCACTTCGTGGCCGGCTCCGAGCCGACGCCGACGACCGCCAGGTCGGCCTCGACCACGGTGCCGTCGTCCAGCGCGACTCGCTCCAGTCGCCCCTCACCCGCGAACCCGCGGACCGTCACTCCGCAGCGCAGGTCCACGCCATGGGCGACGTGCAGCTCCCCGCAGATTTCGCCCATGTGGTCGCCCAGACCCCTGGACAGTGGCCGGGGCAGCGCCTCGACCATCGTGACGCCCAGTCCTCGCCGCCTCGCCTCTGCCCCGACCTCCGCACCGATGAAGCCGCCGCCCACGACGACGACCCGCGGCATCGCGTCGAGAGCCGCTCGGATGGCGAGGGCGTCGTCGAGCGTCCGGAGCGTGTGCACGCCGGTGAGGCCGAGTGGAACCGGGAGAGACCGAGGCTTCGTCCCGGTCGTGACCAGCAAGGCGTCGTACTCCACGATGCTTGCGTCCTGCAGCTCCACCTCGCGTGCGTCGGGATCCAGCGCGATCGCGGGCTGGCCTCGGCGCCAGTCGAGGGAGAGTCCCTCGATCACGTCGTGCGGGCGCAACTGGATACGTGGCGTGTCCCAGCTGCCGCTCAGCAGCTGTTTGGACAGCGGCGGACGGTCGTACGGAAGGTGCTGCTCCTCACCGACCATCGTGATCGTCGAGTCGTAGCCGGCCTTCCGCAGCGCCTCGGCCGCATGGATCCCGGCCAGCGAGCTCCCGATGATCGCCACTCGGCGAAGCGATCCCATCAGGAGGTGAGCTCAATCGCCTCGACCGGGCACGAAGCTGCTGCCTGCTCGGCCTGCTCCTGCAGCCCCACACCCACGTCCGAGACCAGTGGGTACGCCACCCCGTCGTCGTTGATGTCGAACAGCTCCGGCGCGGCCAGTACGCAGTCGCCGTAGCCACAGCACTTGTCGGCGTCGATGGTGATGTGCATGTCCCGCCCCCCGTTCACCAGGTCACCGGCAGCCGGCGCACGCCGAGATGGCGCCCCCCGCCTTCGAGCGGTGATGTCCGCTCGACGGTCCCGTCGACGTGAAACCCGGGCAGCCGCTTGAGCAGGGTGGTCACCGCGATCCGCATCTCTGACTTGGCAAGCGGCATCCCCGGGCAGCTGTGGATGCCGGCACCGAAGGCAAGGTGCCGGTTGGGGCTGCGATCCAGGATGACCTCGTCCGGGTCGACGAACACGGCGCTGTCCCGATTTGCCGAACCGAACAGCAACATGATCCGTTCACCCGCGGAGATGTGCGCGTCGCCCATCGTGACGTCTTCCATCGCGAGCCGAGGGAACCACTGCAGGGGGGCGTTGTAGCGCAGGATCTCGTCGATCGCGGTCGGGATCCGACGCTCGTCCTCGAGAAGGTGAGCGTGGATCTCGGGGTGCTCTGCCAGGTACATCAGTGCGTTGCCGAGACCGAGCGCGGTGGAGTCGTGTCCGGCGTAGGTGAGGATGAACATCATGTTGGCGAGCACCTCGTCCGGGACCTCGAGGTCGAAGTTGATCGTCAGCAGCTGGGAGATGAAGTCGTCGCCGGGCTGCTGACGGCGCTCCTCGAAGACGGTCATCCAGTAGTCCGCGACCCCGGCGATCACCGCCTGCGCCTGGGGGCCCGAGGCATGGTCGAGGAACTCCAGCGAGTAGCCGCGGATGTCGTCCGCCTGCTCGGGCCGCAACCCGTAGAGCTGGGTGATGACGTCCAGCGGCAGCGGGATCGACATCTGCTCCACCAGTTCGGCCCTGCCGGTGTCGATGAAGGAGTCGATCAGCCGGTCGACGGTGGCTTGGATCGCAGGCTCCATCTGCTTGGCCGCAACGGCACTTGTCAACGGAGCGATCAGCTTGCGGAAGGCCGCGTGCTCCGGCGGATCGAAGTCGATGGGTGGGAACCGGTGGTCGGAGACGGCGGGGACGTAGACGCCCCCGGTGGAGGAGAACCGCTGGTGGTCGGCGGCGGCCGCCTTGACGTCGTCGTACCGGGAGATCGCCCAGTAGCCGCCGTACTTCTCGCCGTGGGCGACCGGGCACTCAGACCGGAGCTCCTCGTAGAGCTCGTAGGCGCGTTCTGGCGTGAGGTCCGGCGCGTGCGGCTCGAACACCAGTCTCTGGTCCGTGTCGGTCACCGGGTTCTCGACGGTGCTGTGCGTTCTCTGGTCGTCTGCCATGGTTCAGCTCCCTGAGTCGGACGGTTCCTCGTGCGAGGCGGTCATGGGTTCGGGGCTGCGAGCTCGTCGGTGGTGGACTCGCGGGCGCGACGCTCACCGACCCACCGGCGGTGGTGGACCTGCGGCAGCCCGAGCAGGTCGAGAGCGCGGTGCACGGTGTTGTCAACGATCTCCTCGACCGAGGTCGGGCGCGTGTAGAACGCCGGCACCGGCGGCATGATCACTGCTCCCGCCTCGGTGGCCTGTGTCATCAGTCGCAGGTGTCCGATGTGGAGCGGTGACTCGCGGAGCAGGAGGACCAGCCGGCGCCGTTCCTTGAGGGTGACGTCTGCGGCGCGGACGACCAGGTTCTCGTCGTAGCTGTTGGCAATGCCAGACAGGGTGCGCACACTGCACGGGGCGACCAGCATGCCGGCCACCGGGAACGAGCCGCTCGAGATCGAGGCGCCCAGATCGGTCGTCGAGTGCACGACGCTGGCGAGGTCCTTGATCTCCGCCACCGACAGATCGGTCTCCTGGCCGATCGTGGCCACGCCCGACCGGGTGATGACCAGGTGGGTCTCGACCCGGGCTTGTCGCAGCAGTTCGAGCGCGCGTACGCCGTAGCCGATGCCGGAGGCGCCGGTGATCGCGACGATGACGCGGGTCGGTTCTTCGAGGTCAGCCAAGGCCGGGCTCCAGATGGTCGATGAGGTCGTCCAGCCGAGATGGGTCGCTGATCCGGGACGCCATCAAGGCGTGGTGCGAGCGTTTGTCGGGGTGCACCGTCGCATCCATGGCGAGCTTGGCCGTGGGCCCTTCCTCGGCCGAGGGGTCGAGCCCGCCTCCGCGGGTGTGCGGGACGACGAGCAGGTCCCGGTCGGCCTGGAACCGGGTGGCGACCGCCCATCCGACCATCTCGTCGTCGAAGACGTCCACGTCCTCGTCGACGAGCACCACCAGCTTCACGGGTGCCAGTGCGCCGAACACGGCCATCGCAGCGTGGTTGGCCGTGCCGGGCGACGCGTTGCGCAGCGCGACCACCGCGTGCATCCGGCAGGAGCCGCCTTCGGTGAGCCGGACCGCGTGCGGTCGGGTCCCGGCTGCCTCCAAGGCCTGGAACAGCCGCGCCTCGCGGGGGAGGCCGCCGACCCAGAAGTGCTCGCGTCCTCCGGAGAGGATGGTCTGCGCAATCGGATCCTCGCGCCGCCACCGGTCCGTCAGCTCGATCACCGGGGCCTGGCCGGCGGGTCCGTAGGTGCGCGGGTACTCCCCGAACGGTCCTTCCTCGGCGCGTCGCCCGGCCCGCACCTTGCCGAGGAGCACCATCTCCGCGCGTGCCGGCACGGGGGTGTCGTGCCCCGGAAGCGTGACGACCTCGAGCGCGCGAGGATGCAGAGCACTGGCGACCTCGAGGTCGTCCAGGTCGGCCACCGCGGGGGACTGGGAGGCGAGTGTCAGAGCCGGGTCGACGCCGATGCACAAGGCGATGGACAGGTCCTCACCGCGGCGCTCGTGCTCGTCGAAGATCGACCGCAGCCGACCTGGTAGGAGCAGGACTCTCAGCTCACGCGGCCCGGCCACCTGAAGGCGGTTGATCGACAGGTTGGTGCGGCCGGTGCGCGGGTCGCGCACCGTCAGCAGGGCAGAGGTGAGGTAGCGACCGGCGTCGTGCTCGTGCTGCACCGGCAGCGGCAGATCGGAGAGCAGATCCTCTCCGGTGTCGTGGACGGCCGCTACGGGGGCGTCACCGATGGGCACCTCCTCACAGCCGACTGGGGATGCGATCGCGTCGCCGAGCCTGCGCACGACGTCATGTGGCGCGCACTGCAGCAGCTCGTCGAAATCCGCGCGCGTCGCGAGCGTGTTGCCGACGAGCGGGAAGGCCGATCCCTGCACCGACTCGAACAGAACGGCACTGCGTCCGTCGCACCGGGCCAGGACAGCGGCCACCTCCTGGTCCGGGTCGATGCTGGCGGCGAGCGAACGAATCTCGCCGCGCTCTCGAAGCAGCGCGAGCCAACCCCTGAGGTCGGCGGCGCCTGGCCACACCTGGTCGTCGATGTCCTCGTGATGGCCGGGCATCAGATCGAGAAGTGGATGTGTTTGAGTTCGGTGAACTGGGCCAGTCCCTCGACGCCGCGGGTCCGACCGAGGCCGGACATCCGTACGCCGCCCGAGGGCATCTCGCTGTAGGAGCGGTTGTAACCGTTGACCCACACGGTCCCTGCCTTGAGCTGGCGGGCCGCCGACATGGCGTGCGAGAGATCGCGTGACCAGACCGAGACGGCGAGCCCGAACGGCGTGGCGTTGGCGAGCTCGAGTGCCGCGTCGCTGCTTGCGTAGGACTCGAGGGTCAGCAGCGGTCCGAAGATGTCCTCTTGGACCAGCCGGGAGCTCGGCTCGACGTCGGTCACGAGCGCGGGGGTCAGGAAGTTGCCGGGTAGGCCGTCCGGGTGGACCTGTTCGCCGCCGACGACGATCCGGGCGTCGCGGCGTGCCAGGTCGAGATAGCCGTTCACCTTCGCCATCGCCGCTGACGACACGAGGGGGCCCATCACGCTGTCCGGCTTGCGCGGGTCGGCCGGGCTGATCTCCGCGAAGGCAGCCCCGAGAATCTTCTCCGCCGAAGTCAGATCGTCTTGGTGGACCAGCACGCGTGTGCAGGCCATGCACATCTGTCCGCTGGTCACGATCGCGGCGCGGGCCGCCTGCTCCAGCGCTGCCTCGAGGTCGCCGTCGGGAAGCACCAGCATCGAGGCCTTGCCGCCCAACTCGAGCAGCGGGCGGGTCATGGTCTCGGCGGCCTCACGCATCACGGCCTGGCCCGCTTCGGTCGACCCGGTGATCGCGACCGCGGCCGTGGCCGGGTGCCGGACCAGTGCGGAGCCGACGTCGGCACCGCCGGGAAGGCACTGCAGCACCTCGACCGGGATCCCGGCCCGGTGCCCGAGGGTGATCACCCGCTCGGTGACCCCGGTCGTCTGGGGCGCCGGCTTCACCAACGCGGTGACACCCGCCGCGAAGGCGGGCGCGAGGTCGCGCAGGAGCAGGAGGATCGGCCAATTCCACGGCGTGATGAAGACCGTCGGTCCAACCGGTTCGCGAACGAGGTGCGCCTCACTGCCGTCGTGGAGGGACCCGGCGCTGCCCAGGGGGAGTCGCGCCAGGCCGGCGTTGAACCGCAAGGCGTCGATGCTGCCCGAGATCTCCGTGCGGGCCTCGGTCCGGGACTTGCCGGTCTCGCGCACCAGCTGGGTGATCAAGAGATCGGACTCGTCGCGGATCAGGTCGGCCCACGCCTGCATGACCTCGGACCTGCGTCGGTGGTCACGTGGCCAGGATCCGGTCATCGACGTTGCGGAGGTTTCCGCGGCGGCGTCGAGCTCGTCCGCCGTAGCCGCGGTCACCGGAGGCAACGGTTCCAGCGTCGTGGGGTCGAGTGGCTGGAAGTCGGAGTTGGTCATACGAACGTCCCACCTCCGTCCACGATGAGCGTCTGGCCGGTGACGAAGCCAGAGGCCGGACCGGCGAGCCAGGTCACCGCGCCGACGAGATCCTCGGGGACCATGGCTCGCGGGATCGCCCGTGAACTGGCAGCAGCGGCGAGGTAGTCGCCGGAGTTCAGATCCCGGGTCGCCGTGTCGTCGACGAGTCCCGGGGAGACCGAGTTCACGGTGGTGCCGTCCGCTCCGAGCTCGCGGGCCGCCGAGCGGGTCAGGCCTTCGACCGCCGCCTTCGACGCGACGTAGTGCGCGAAGCCCGGGGCACCGTTTCGGGCGACGACCGAGGAGATGTTCACGATCCGCCCGTGGCCGCTCACGGCCAGGTGCGGCGCGGCGGCCTTGATCACCTGCCACATCCCGATCACGTTGACCCGCAGCACCAGCTCCCACTCGTCGCACGTCAGCTGCGTGAGCGGACGCTTGGCGCCCAGGGTGCGATAGATGGCTGCGTTGTTGACCACGCTGTGCAGGCCGCCGAACTCCTTCACTGCGGTGTCGACCGCGTGTTCGACGGTCGTTGCGTCGGTGATGTCGCACGGCACGAAGACCGCGCGGCCGGGACCCGCCTCTGTTGCCTCGTTGACGATGCCCTGGCCGTCATCCTCGAGAGCGGGCAGATCGGCAGCGACGACGCTGGCACCCGCAGCGGTGAACGCCTTCACGTAGGTGGCGCCGATGTCACCGGTGACGCCGGTCAGCAGCACCACCCGGTCGGCGAGGGACATCTCGGGGAGGCTCATGCGGTGGTTCCTTCGTTGTCGGCCACCTCGCTGCTTGACGAGTGGGGAGTGGTGAGACGTGTCTTGGGCACCTCGTCCTCGAGTCCGACGGCGAGGTCGGCCTTCCGGTCGATGTCTCCTCGCGTCTCGGGGCTCACCCAGACCGCGACCAGGAAGACCAGGACCGACGCGACCAGGAAGACCGCGAGTCGGCCGGGGACGTCATCGAGGCCAGGGCTGAGGAGGTTGACGAACGTCGGCAGGAGACCACCGAGCATGAAGCCGGTGTTCCAAGAGACCGCCGTACCGCGGGACCGCAGAGCGGTCGGGTAGCGCTCGTTGAGGAAGATCATCACCGGCGCGTAGGCAGCATTGGCGAAGAACGCGAGCAGACAGGAGAACAGCAACACCGTGCCGGTGTCGCCGGGGTCTACCTTGGCCAGCACGAGCGTGATCACCGGGAGCAGGACGAGGTTCGCTCCGCCGATCCACAGCATCGTCGTACGACGACCGATCCGTTCGCTCAACTCCCCAGCCAGGGTTGCCGAGACGACAACGACCAGACTGGCGACGAGGAGCACCTCTCCTCGGCTGCTGGCGGGCATCTTGATGACGGATCCGAGCAAGGTGGGGAGGAAGCCCGAGGTGAGGTAGTACTGGGCGCCGGCACCCGCTGCGACCGCGATGTTGATGATCAGGATCTTGCGATAGCCGCCGGTGGCGAGATCGCGGAACCGGGTGCGCTGGGGGTCGACGACCGCTGGGTTGATCTTGGCGGCGGCCTGCTGCTCGTGCCACAGCGGCGACTCCTCGACCTTCATCAGGACGAAGAGACTCAGGACCGCGCCCAGCAGCCCGCTGAAGAACATCACACGCCAGCCGTGCGCCTCGAACGCCGCATCGGAGTAGATGCTGGTCACCACGATGAAGACGACGCTCGCCATGGCGGCGCCGAGACCGGCGCCTCCTCCGCCGATGAGCCCGCTCATGAGACCCCGCCAGCGAGGCGCGACGCTCTCGGTGCCGAGGGTATGCGTGGTTGCGGTCACGCCGCCGACGAACAAGCCCTGGATGATGCGCAGGGCCAGGAAGATGATCGGGGACAGGAATCCGATCGCCGCGTACGTCGGGACCAGGCCCATGGCCGCGGTCGACACGCCCACTCCGGCGAGCACGGTGACCATGATGGTCTTGCGCCCCTTCCGGTCGGCCAGTTCACCGAAGAAGGCCGCGCCGGCCGGGCGCATCAGGATGCTGACGGCGAAGGACGCAAAGACCGCCGCGAGGCTGAGGGTCTGACTGTGCGCCGGGAAGATCTGCTTTCCGACCGGGCCCGCGACGTAGAGCAGGATGAAGAGGTCGAAGAGGTCGAAGGACCAACCTGCGACCGATGCGAAGGCCGCCGCAAGTGGTGCCCGTGACGGACTGTGGTCTTCCGGCCCCGACTGGCGATGTTGCTGTTGCGACATGCTCGGCTTGTCCTTCCGAAAGGGCCGCCCGGACAGAGCATCATCCAAAAGAGACCATCTGATTTAGATGGCCTGAAACGTACAGTCCGTTACGGATGGTGTCAAGCGTCACATGACGGCGGCGTGCCCATCCCAGGTGGGCTCGGGACGGTCGCGGAGACTGGCGGAGCTGCTGATGTGGCTGCTGCTGCACCCCGAGCAGGATGGGTGTGAGTGAGATGGCGTGCGCTGGGTGGGCCCCTCGCGGTCGGTATGCACCCGCAATAGTTCTCGGCCCATGCGCTGGTCGAGGAGGCCGTGCTGCGCTCCCGGAACGCGTCGGGGCCGCGACTTGCGCCGCGGCGGACGGGGGGCGCCTGCTCATCTCGAACGTAGCGGGCGGACGCGAGCGCTGATTGACCATAACTGCATTCGGTGTATGGTGTACCAAACGCCGAAAACAACCGGTAAGGACCCCTTTGTGAGCACCCCTGACCTCAGCGGCTACGACATCGAGCACGCGGCGGACGGCGCCGACGTCGTCATCGCGCTGGCGGACCTCGAGACGGTCGTCAGCTCCGTGTTGAGTGCGGCTGGCTTCCCCGAGCCCCGGGCCCGGCTCGTTGCGGCGTCCTTGGTGGACGCCGAGGCGCGGGGCATCAGCAGCCACGGCGTGAGTCGCGCCCGGATCTATGCACGCCGTGTCAGCGAGAAGCTCGTCGACGCGACCGCCGTGCCCACGGTGACGGGACGCGGTGCCACGCGCCGGGTGGACGCTCACAACGCGCCTGGTCAGGTCGGAGCAGAGGTCGCCGTCGGCGAGGCGATCGCCGGCGCTCGAGAGTCGGGTGTGTGCTTCGTCGGTGTTCTGAACAGCAACCACTGCGGCACGCTCTCGTTCTTCTTGCGCGGGATCGCCGAGGCCGGGCTCATCGGCTTCGCGATGACGAACGGTCCAGCGGTGATGGCCTACCACGGCGGCCGGAGCCGCGCCGTCGGAACCAACCCGTTCGGCTACTCCGTGCCCCGTGCCGACGCGCCTCCGATCGTGCTGGACATGGCGACCAGCAACGCGGCGCGAGGCAAGATCATCTCGATGGCCAGGTCGGGCGTCGGAGAGGTCCCGAATGACTGGGCTGTCGATGTCGACGGTCGCATGACGAACGACCCGGTCGCCGCCCTTGCTGGGGCCGTCCTCCCGTTCTCGGGTCCGAAGGGCTCCGGCATGGCGATGGGCATCGACCTGCTCTGTGGTGCGTTGCTGTCCGGGGTCTCCGGCGACGACATCGGTGACATGTACGAGAACTGGGACCGGCCCCAGCGGGTCGGCCATGTGTTCGGCGCTGTCGACCCCGGTGCCTGGTTGGCCGACGGAGGCTTCGCCGGCAACGTCGACGCGTTCGTCGACCGCGTTCACGCGCTGCCGCCCGCAGTGGGCCAGGATCGAGTCTTCCTGCCCGGAGAGATCGAGGAGGATCGGTTCGCACGCGCCCTGGAGGGCGGGATCCAGCTGACCGCGACGGTCGCCGAAGACCTCCGTCGGCTCACCGTCGAGTACTCCGTGCCCCAGGTGGGCGAGCTCCTGACCGCCGTGGAGCACGGCCGATGAAGGTCCTGGTGACCCGGCCGGTGTTCGACGAGGAGCTCGGCGTGCTGTCCGCCTCCGGGCACGATGTCGTGAGGCTCGACTGTGCCGGCGCGGACGCGGCGGCCCGACTGCGGCGCGAGCTCGCCGACCACCCGGATGCGCGGGCCCTCCTCACCCAGCTCACCGACCGCGTCGACGCCGAGGTCCTCACGGCATTGCCGCGGCTGGCCGTGGTCGCGAACATCGCGGCTGGCTACGACAACATCGATGTCGCGGCCGCTGACGAGGCCGGCGTCGTGGTCACCAACACGCCCGGTGTCCTCGTCGAAGCCACCGCGGACCTGGCGATCGCCCTCATGCTCGCCGTGGCGCGGCGCGTCGTCGAAGGTGACGCGATGATGCGGGAGGGAGCCTTCCGAGGCTGGGAGCTCCTCCAGCATCCGATGGGTGTCGACGTCTCCGGTCGACGGCTGGGGATCGTCGGGATGGGGCAGATCGGCACCGCAGTGGCGAAGCGCGCCCACTACGGCTTCGGCATGGAGGTGGTCTACAGCTCGAGCGGACGCAAGGCGGCGCCTGAGCTGGACGTGCCGGCTCTCCGGGTCGATCTCGACGAGCTGTTCGAGACCAGCGATGTCGTGTCTCTGCACTGCCCCCTCACGCCCGACACCCGCCACCTGGTGGACGAGGCACGTCTACGGAAGATGAAGCCCAGTGCCATCCTGGTGAACACCGCGCGGGGGCCCTTGGTGGACGAGGAGGCGCTCGCTCGGGCGCTCAGCGAGAAGTGGATCTGGGGTGCTGGGCTCGACGTGTTCGAGCACGAGCCAGCGGTCGCGCCCGCGCTCCTGGCGGTCCGGGAGCGTACTGTCCTCACCCCGCACGTCGGGAGCGCCACCGACGCGGTCCGCCGAGCCATGACCGCCCGCGCGGCAGCCAACGTCCGTGCGGTGCTCGACGGCGCGGTAGCCGTCGACCCGGTCGGCACCCACAGCCGTCCGTCCGGAGTTCGCGGGCAGGCCGACGAGGTGGTGTCAAGATGAGGCACCAGCTGGCACATCCGACGCGGAAGGCCCTCGCATGAACTCTCGACTGGCGCCAATCGAACCCATCCAGCTCGGTGACCGCACCACGGAGCTCTTGCGGGCTGCGATCATCGGCGGCGACCTGCCCCCAGGCTCCATCCTGCGCGACCGCGAGCTGGCCGAGGACCTGGGTGTCAGCCGCACGCCCGTCCGCGAGGCACTGCACCGGCTCGAGGGGGTCGGTCTGGTCGTGTCCCGCGGACGGTCCGGATGGGCTGTCAGCGACTTCACCGAGCAGGACGTGCGGGAGCTCTTCCAGCTGCGCCAGCTGATGGAGCCAGCCGGTATCGAGGCGCTCGCTGCGGCGCCGGACGAGGCCGTCGAGCACCTGGCTCACTTCTTCCACGACTATCCGCAAGCCGTGCCGCAGGAGCGCTATGCGGACTACTTCGCCGAGGACAACGCTTTCCACAAGTCCATCGTGGCGTGCAGTCCGAACCGGCGGCTGAACGACATGTACAGCGTCATCGAAAGCCATATCGACCGCGGGCGGCACTTCCTGATCACTGCTGCGGCCGGTCGTGCTGACGAAACGCTGGACGAGCACAGAGCCATCGCGTCCGCGATCGCCAGTCGTGACTTCGAGCGGGCGCGGGTCGAGCTGCTCGCCCACCTGCGTACCGGCGAACAACTCATGATCGAGCAGATCCGCGCGAGACGCGACGCGGAAGCGGACGCGCCCAACGCCGTCCGCCGTGACAACTGACGAGGAGACCCTGCGTGACCATCGAATGCATCGCCCATCCTGAGAAGCCGCTGCCGCCGCCGGACCTGCTGGCGCGTCTCCAGGTCCTCGCCACCTCACTCGTCTCGGACGTCTCCGCCCGGCTGGCCGGGGCGGTGGGCATCGCGCCGGTCGAGGGTCTTGCCGAGGGGCAGATCGTCACCGGGCCGGCCCTCACGGTCCGCACCCGTCCCGGCGACAACCTCGTCGTCCACAAGGCGCTCGACGTCGCCAGGCCCGGCGAGATCCTCGTCGTCGACGCCGGTGGATCCACCGACCGGGCCATCCTCGGAGGCCTGATGGGGCGATACGCGGCGAGTCGGGGGATCGAGGCGATCGTCGTCGACGGCGCGGTCCGCGATCGCTCCGACCTCCGCCGTCACGCCCCACCGGTCTTCGCTGCCGGGGTGAGCCACCTGGGTCCGTACAAGGACGGTCCGGGGGAGCTGCGTGGCACGGTCAGCATCGGTGGCGTCCCTGTCCGCAACGGTGACCTCATCGTGGCGGACGAGGACGGCGTCGCCGTGATCCCGCTGGAGCGCGCGGAGGAGATCATCGCGCTCGCAGAGGCCAAGGCCGATGCGGAAGGTGCCGAGGAGGCCGCGATCGCCGACGGCACCTGGGACCGCAGCTGGATCGACCGTTCGCTCTCGCTGCGTCGCCTCTGACACCGGTTCCTTCCCGGCCGAATCCTCGATCGTCTCAACGAGCCCGCAGCGTCGTCGTACGAGCTGTGCGCCTAGCACCGGGCCGCCGTGCCCGGTCAGCGCCTGCTGCCTGCCCGCGCTCAACCGTCCATGTCGTCATGACCTCACCACTGGAGTCCACCCCGTGACCTTGTCCCAGACCTCTGTCGCCCGGCGTGAGCGGGATCCGCTCCGCGCCACCCGTTTCGAGCTGCCCGCTGTCGTCATCTCCGGCGTCGGCGTCCTCGACCAGCTGCCCGACCTGCTCGCCGCTCGCGGCGTCACCCGCGTCATGGCTGTGACCGACCGCGGCCTCCGCGAGGGCCCGGTGCGTGACGCAGTGGTCGCGCAGCTCGATCGGGCCGGCGTGGACTACACGGTCTTCTCCGAGGTCGAGTCGGACCCGACCATCGAGGTGGTCGAGCAGCTGGCCGACCGCATGCGCGCGGAGGGTCACGACGGCGTGGTCGCGTTCGGTGGCGGCAGTGCCATGGACGCAGCGAAGGCGGCCGCAGCCGCGGTGACCGGGACCGGCTCCGTGCGGGATCTGCTCGGCGTGGACAAGGTCCAGGTCGACCCGCTGCCGCTCATCGCCATCCCGACCACCTCGGGCACCGGCTCGGAGGTCGCGCGCTTCTCGGTGCTCACCGACAGCGCGGACGGGGCCAAGAGCTCGATCAGCTCCATGCGGATCATGCCGCAGGTCGCGCTCCTGGACGCACGACTGGTCACGGGCCTGCCCGCACACCTCACCGCGAGCACCGGGTTCGACGCACTCGGGCACGCGGTCGAGTCGTTCGGCAGCGTCTGGAGCAACCCCATCTCCGAGGCGCTGGCGCTGCGGGCGATGACGCTGATCGGGCGTCACCTGCGTGCAGCCGTCGCGACTCCCGGGGATCTCGTCGCGCGCGCCGGGATGCAGGCCGCGAGCACCTCGGCCCTGATGGCGTCGAACTCGACGCGCCTGGGACTCGCCCACGGCCTCGCTGTCCCGCTCGGAGCCACCCACCACGTGCCGCACGGGGTCGCGGTGAGCATGATGCTGCGTCCCATGGCCGCCTTCAACCAGGCGGCCGACCCGCAGCGCGATGCCGAGATGGCCGCCGCGCTCGATCCGTCCGCCGAGGATCTCGCCGGCGCCATCGGATCGCTCCAGCGGGACACGAACATGGGCGCGCGCCTGCGGGACTTCGACGTCCTGCCGACCGACTACGACCGAGTCATCGAGCTCGCCCAGCGCAGTGACAACCTGCTCGCCAACCCTCGTGAGGCCACGGTCGAGGACCTCAAGGACCTGCTGGAGGACGCCCGATGACACCCACCACGACCGGCCAGGTCTCCGACGATGTGCTCGGAGCGGACCTCGCTCGCGTACACAGCCTCAGGATCGGTGGCGCCGCGGTAGCTGCCGAGCAGAGCTACGACCTCCTCTCGCCGGTCGACGGCTCCCGCATCGCGCAGATCGGGCTCGCCGACGAGGCGCAGGTCGACGCCGCGGTCCGCTCGGCCGCCGACGCGGCCCTCGCCTGGGCCGGGACGGCTCCCGCGACGCGGTCCGGCTTGCTGCGGGCCTGGGCCGCCCTCATCTCGGAGCACAAGCAGGAGCTCGCCGAGCTCGCCTCCCGCGAGATGGGCAAGATCATGTCCGAGTGCCTGGGAGAGATCCAGCGTGCGCTGGCCGAGATCGACTACGCGGCGGGCGAGGCTGCCCGACTCACCGGCTCCACGTATCCGAGTGCGACCCCTGGGGTGCTCGTCTACACCACCAGAGAACCGTTGGGCGTCGTCGGAGCCATCACGCCGTGGAACTTCCCCGTGGTCGCGCCCGTGCGCAAGATCGCTCCCGCACTTGCGTATGGGAACGCCGTGGTGCTGAAGCCCGCGAACCAGACGCCGCTGTGCGCGCTTGCTCTGGCTGACCTGCTGACGCAGGCGGGCGCCCCGGCGGGCTTGCTGAACGTGGTCACCGGCACCGGGCGCACCGGCGCCGCCTTGGTGTCGCATCCGAGCGTTGCCGGCGTGTCCTTCACGGGCTCGACCGCGGTCGGCCGATCGATCGCGGCGACCGCGGGCGAGCGCCTGGTGCCTGTGCAGCTGGAGCTCGGCGGCAAGAATGCTGTGTACGTCGACGCGAGCGCCGACCTCGAGCGAGCGGTCCCGGAGATCGCCTCCGCAGCCCTGCAGGCTTCCGGGCAGCGTTGCACGGCGATCAGTCGCGTGCTCGCGCACCGTGACATCGCCGACGCCCTGGTCTCCGAGCTGGCTGCTGCCTTCGACGCCGCCGCGCTCGGCGCTCCGGACGAGCCCGGCGTCGACATCGGCCCGCTGGTCACGCCACAGCACGCCGCCTCCGTGCGGGAGCACGTGGAACGCGCGGTCCAGGCGGGCGCCGTGCCCGCCACCCGTCGTGAGCCACGCACCGACGCAGGGTTCGTGACTCCCGTGGTGCTGGATCAGGTCACACGCACGATGGACGTCGCGCGCAGCGAGGTGTTCGGCCCGGTCCTCTCGGTGCTCCGCGTCGCTGACCTCGACGAGGCGATCGACGTCGCGAACGAAGCGGAGTACGGCCTGGCCGCGGTCGTGTTCGCGGACAGCCTGGAGAGCTCGCTCGCCTTCGTGCGTGGAGCCCGTGCGGGAATGGTGCACGTCAACCACGGCACGGCGAGCCAGCCCCACGTCCCCTTCGGCGGCGTCGGTGCGAGCGGTCTCGGCGCGTACTCCATCGGCGAGACGGGCGCGGAGTTCTTCACGCAGCTCAAGGTGGCCTATGTCAAGCCATGAGCGGCGGGCAGGCTCCTCCGGCGGCGGTCCCGGTCCGCTCGTGGGGGTCCGGGTGCTGGTCGCCCCTGACAAGTTCAAGGGGACGCTGACCGCTGCCGATGCCGCCGAGGTCATCTCCTCGGTCGCTCGCGAGCTGGGGGCAGAGACCCGGTTGATGCCGGTCGCCGACGGCGGCGACGGCACGCTTGCCGTCCTGGGCGGACCCAACCGACGCTCCCGCGTCACCGGTCCCCACGGGAGACCGGTGGACGCGAGCTGGCGGCTCTCCGATGGCGTTGCCGTGATCGAGGCGGCCGAGGCCTGTGGCCTGGTCCTCGCCGGCGGCGCCGAGCGGAACGACCCGGTTCGTGCCACGAGCGCCGGAGTCGGCGAACTCATCGGACATGCTCTCGACGAGGGTGCCCGCCGGGTGCTCGTCGGCGTCGGCGGCGTCGCCACCACCGACGGAGGCGCAGGCGCGCTGCGTGCCCTGGGGGACCGGCTGCCGCTCGCGCGAGAGACGGTGGAGGTGCTCACCGACGTCGAGACGCCGTTTCGGGATGCGGCCGTGGTCTTCGGACCCCAGAAGGGGGCCGACGCCGCCCAGGTCGCCGAGCTGACGGAGCGCCTGCGCGGTGTCCGCCTCGAGTATCTCGAGCGCTTCGGCGTCGATGTCTGGGACTCGCCCCGAACCGGCGCTGCGGGTGGCCTGTCCGGCGCCCTGTTCGCCGCAGGAGCGACGCTGGTGGACGGCGCCCGTGTGGTTCTCCGCGAGCTGAGGTTCGCCGACCACCTCGCGTGGGCGGACCTGGTGGTCACCGGCGAGGGCCGGTTCGACACGACGACGTTGGCCGGCAAGGCCCCCGGCGTCGTGGTGGCCGAGGCGGTCGCTGGCGGTCGCGGCATCGTGGTCGTCGCCGGCGACGCCGATGTCGCTCCCCCCGGAGTCTGCGTGCGGACCATGATCGGGACCGCGGGATCCGAGCGTGCCTTCGCCGAGCCCGCGGATGCGCTGAGGGAGACCGTCCAGGTGGCCCTGGTCGCCGTTCGGGCCCAGCCGGGGGAGCCAGCCCGCCCAGCGCCGTGATCCGCCGCGATCCGCATGACGACCGTCACAATTTCTCTTGACTGGCATTCCAAAAACTGCGTACGGTATACCAACATCGTCCCGCTGCACCGACTCCGCACAAGGAGAGCAATGAACGCGCCGACCAACGACAACGACACCCTCGACGGCTTCACCGACTGGCTCGGGCTGGACCGCGGCCTGGGCCGCCGCCGCTTCCTGGCCCGGATGGGCAAGTCGATGCTCGCCGTCTCCGCCGTCGGGGTGGTGCCGAGCGTGCTCTCCGCCTGCGCGGCCAGCCCCTCGGCCGACGGCAAGTACCGGGTCGCCTTCATCATCTTCTTGAACAACCCGTACTGGAAGCAGACCAAGGTCCAGGTCGAGAAGCTCCTGCGCCCGCGCCTCGAGCGTCAGGGCGTCTCGGTCGACGTGGTCAACGCCGCCGCGTCCGCCGACGCTGTCGGGCTGAGCAAGGCCATCGACAGCGCGGTGAGCCAGCACTACGACGGCATCATCGTCGCCGGCATCGCCCCCTCGATGAAGCCGTCGATCGACCGCGCGGTCGACAAGGGGATCCCCGTGTTCACCTTCTGCTGCGACGTGGCCGACTCCGACCGCGACGCCTTCTACGGCCCGGACAACCGCACGATCGGCGCGGACGCGGCCAAGCTGATGATCGAGGGCATCCAGAAGGAGAAGGTCCTCGAGAAGCTCGGCCTCACCAGCGGGGTGGTCGGCATCGAGACCGCGCTGGGTGTCGAGTCGCTGCTCGACCGGGCGGAGGGGTTCAAGGAGGAGTTCGAGAAGATCGCTCCGCCGAACATCACCCTGCTCGACTACATCGACGTCCAGGACGACGCCAAGCTCGTCTACTCCAAGTCGCTGAGCACGATGACGGCGCACCCGGACCTGGTCGGGCTGTACCTGTCGACGGGGTCGCAGTACGCCCTGGGCAACGCGATCATCGCGGCGGGGAAGACCGACTCGGTCATCGGCGTCGCGCACGAGGTCTTCGAGGACACCCTGCGGGTGATGCTCAAGGACGGCATCTGGGCCGTCACGAACGACGCCCCCATCGGCCAGGTGATCCCGCCGGGCGACGACATGGCGGCGATGCTGACGAAGAACAAGAAGCCGGCCCAGGAGTTCAACTACAGCGGCGACGCGGTCAAGCACTACCTGGTGTACGCGTCGGAGCGCTCCTGGATCAGCGAGGAGCTGGACCGCTGGGACGAGCTCTTCAACGGGTGTGAGGACGGATGTGACGACCTTGTCGCCGCAGAGCTCAAGTAGTCAGGGCCAGTCGGCCGCCGTGTCGGCGGCCGACACCTTGGCCCCGGTCCTGGAGGTCCGGGGCCTCACGAAGGCCTACGGCCGCGTGCAGGCCGTGCGTGGGATCGACCTGGCGCTGCGCCCGGGAGAGATCTGCGCGCTCCTCGGTGAGAACGGTGCCGGCAAGTCCACCCTGATCGGGATGTTGTCCGGTGTCGTCTCGCCGACCGAGGGAACGATGTCGGTCGAGGGGCAGCCGGTCTCCTTCGGCTCGGCCTCCGCGGCTCAGGCCGCGGGGGTCTCCACGGTGTTCCAGGAGCTGTCCCTGGCGCGCCACCTCACCGTCGCCGACAACCTGTTCATGGGGCGGATGGGTCCGCTCTGGCGGCTCGACGCGCCGCGTCGCCGCCGGGAGCGCGCTCGTGAGGTGCTGGTGGGGCTGGGCTGGGACATCGACCCGGCCGCCCCGGTCGGCAGGCTGAGCGCGGCTGACCAGCAGCTGGTGGAGATCGCGCGCGCCATCGCCAGTGACACCAAGGTGCTGCTCCTCGACGAGCCGACCAGCTCCCTCGCGCCGCAGGAGGTGGAGCGGCTGCACGACCAGATGCGCGCGCTGAGCGCGGCCGGTCTCGCCATCGTCTACGTCTCGCACCGGATGACCGAGGTCTTCGACGTCGCCTCCACCTTCGCGGTGCTCCGCGACGGACGCCTGTCGCTGCGGGCCGACACGGCCGACACGACGCCCTCCGCGGTCATGGACGCCCTCCTCGGCGGTGCTGCCGCGCAGACCGGCTCGGACCGTCAGGTCCTCGGGATCGAGGAGTCCGCGGAGCGGCCCGCGCCGCTGGAGCTGCGCGGCGTCGGCGTGTCGCACGTGTTGCACGACATCGACCTGAAGATCCGCTGGGGGGAGGTCACCGGCCTGACCGGCCTGCGTGGGTCGGGTGCGGTCGAGCTCGCCGAGGCGCTCTTCGACCGACGGGGGGTCAGCGGCCAGATCCTCGTCCGCGGCGTCGACTCCAGCGACGACCCGCGGGAGCTGATGCGCAGGCGCATCGCGTACGTGCCGCCGGAGCGAGGATCAGGACTGTTCCCGAACCTCAGCCTGGCCGAGAACATCGAGCTCACGGCGCGGGTGGGGCGGCGCAAGTCCGAGCTCACGGCGCGCGACGTCATCCGGCGGCTGTCGATCAAGGCCGAGAACGAGTCGGTACCGATCCGGACGCTCAGCGGTGGCAACCAGCAAAAAGCGATGATCGGGCGCTGGCTGCTCCTGCAGCCGGAGATCTTCGTCCTGATCGAACCGACGAGAGGAGTAGACGTGGGGGTGCGTCGGGAGATACACGAGCTGCTCTGGCAGTTCGCCGATGACGGGATGGCTGTCGTGGTCGCCTCGGCCGACCTGGAGGAGATTGCCGACCTGGCCGACCGAACGGTCGTGCTCCACGAAGGACGCATCGTCGCCGATCTCGAACGGGTGGACGTGACAACAGTGAACGACGCGATCGCGAAGGCGGCAGTGGCATGAACCAGGATCTTGCAAGCGCGACGGCCCCGATTCAGGGTGCGCAGAGCCCGGAGGCTCGGCTCGGCATGGCCCACGGGCTGCGCCGCTTCGCCGGCCGCTCCGACGTTCTCGGGTTGTTGGTGGTCTACCTCGCACTCTTCGTGTACCTGTCGATCCGCACGCCGTACTTCCTCACGTCGGACAACATCTCCGACCTGCTCCGCGAGATGGCCGTCCTCGGCATCATCGCGGTCGGCGAGACGCTCGTCATCCTGCGTGCCGAGATCGACCTCTCCGTCGGCTCGGTGCTCGCGCTGTCGGCCGTGATCGCCTCGCAGGACAGTTTCGTCACCTCGACGCCACTGGTCATCGTGATCGCGCTCGCCGTCGGGATTCTCTGCGGTCTGGTGAACGGGATCATCGTGGCCTCCACCGGGATCAGCTCCCTGGTCGTCACCCTCGGGACCATGACCGTCGCCAGCGGACTCGCGCTGGTCGTCACCGGCGGTGCCCCGCGCGTCTTCGAGGTGCCGTTCCTGGAGAAGCTGGGGCAGGGCGAGCTGTGGGGCGTGCCCACCCAGTTCGTGGTGATGGTGCTGGTCGGTCTGGTCGTCGCGTACGTCCTGCGCATGAGCGTGTTCGGCCGCAGCCTCTACGCGACCGGGGACAACGACCGAGCGGCTCGACTCAACGGGATCCGCGTGGGTCGGGTCACCGTGAGCGTCTTCGCGCTGGCCGGTGGGCTCGCGGCGGTCGGCGGACTGCTCTACGGGGGACAGTTCGGCTCCGCGGACCCCACCATCGGGGTGAACCTCAACCTGCTCGGCATCGCCGCGGTCGTCATCGGCGGGACGTCGCTGTTCGGCGGGGTCGGTGGCGTCATCGGCACCCTCCTGGGCACCGCGCTCATCGCCACCCTGCAGAACGGGCTCGTCCAGCTCAACGTCGCCTCGGCGTGGCAGGAGGTCGTCACGGGCGTGGTCATCGTCCTGGCCGTCCTCGCCGACCGGCTCCGGGCCCGCGCTCGGGACCGCTGAGGAACCGGACGTGAAGCTAGCGATCCTCGACCTGGGCCGACTCACCTGCGACCTGTCCTGGCAGCTCGCGATGTGCGAGCCGAGCCGCGTCTCGGACCCCGCTCCCACGCCGACGCGGATCGAGCTGCCCGTCATCGCGACCGTCGTCCATGCGGGCACCCGGGTGATCCTGTTCGACACCGGCTGTCACCCCGACGCCATGTCGGGCCGGTGGCCGGCCGGCTGGAGCGACCGGTTCGCGTTCTCGGCCACGGATGCCCAGTCGCTGCCGGCCCAGCTCGCGCTGGTGGGGCTGCAGCCCAGCGATGTCACCGACGTGGTGCTGTCCCATCTCCACATGGACCACGCGGGCAACGTCGGGCTCTTCCGGCACGCGCGGATCTGGGTGCACCGACGCGAGATGGAGCATGCCCTCGCGGAGGCCCTGACCGACGCGGACTACGTCGGGCCCTACGTCCCCGAGGACTGGCTCTTCGACGACGTGGAGTGGCGCTTCGTGCGCGGGCCGGCCGTCGTCGTGCCGGGTGTCGAGCTGCTGCCGCTGCCAGGACACACTCCGGGCACGGTCGCGATGACGGTCGAGCTCGCCGGCGGCAGCTTCATCTTCCCGTCCGACGCCGTCTACATGGCGGAGTCGATGGGTCCGCCGGCTCACCCGGGCGGCGCGCCGTACGACAGTCTCGGCTTCGTCGACACCGTCGACCGGCTGACGTACCTGCGCGATCGCTCGGCGGCGACGATCGTCTTCCCGCACGACCCCGACCAGTTCGCTACGTTGCAGCTCGCCCCGAGGTGGTACCAATGAGCAGGATTCGCACCCAGGTCTACCTGGACCACGCCGCCACGTCTCCCATGCTGGCCAAGGTGCAGGACGTCATGCGAGCCGTGGAGGGCGAGGCGTTCGGCAACGCGTCGTCGGCCCACTGGGCAGGCGACCGTGCACTCGCCGTTCTCGACTCGGCTCGGCGCGCGGTGCTCGGTCGGTTCGGTGGCGGCGACCGGGTGATCTTCACCTCCGGTGCGACGGAGAGCAACCTCATCGGGCTGCTCGGCACGGCGCTCGGGGAGGGCTTCGATCGGATAGTCGTCTCGGCCATCGAGCACGAGTCGGTCAACGCCGCTGCGCGCCTCGCGGAACGGCTCGGCATCAGTGTCGAGCGCTGTGGGGTGGACGAGCTCGGTCGCCTCGACCTCGAGGAGCTGAACTGGCGTCTGTCCGGTGGTCCTGCCGCCGTTGGCGTGGTGCACGCATCGAACGAGGTCGGCACCGTGCAGCCCGTCGCCCAGATCGCCGAACTGGTGCACGCGCGAGGCTCCCGCCTGCACCTCGACCTGGCGCAGAGCTTCGGGAAGGTCGCGATGACCGAGGCCCGCGCTGCCGACACCTGGGGAATCTCCGGCCACAAGATCGGCGGCCCGAAGGGCATCGGCGCGCTGATCATCGGGTCGGACGTCCGGCTCGAGTCGCCGATCGGCGGAGGCAGCCAGGAGGACGGGCTGCGGCACGGAACCCACAACGTGGCCGGGGCGGCGGGACTCGCCTGCGCGGCTGTCGAGAACGACCCCGTGGTGATCGGGCCGGAGCTCCAGGCGCGGGCGGACCACCTTCGGTCGGCCATCGCCTACGACGTGCCGGACATCCGGTGGACCGGCGACCCCGAGAACCGCGCCCCGCACCTCGTCAGCGCGATCGTGCCGGGGGTGCCCGGGGAGATGCTGGTCGCGAGCCTCGACGTCCTCGGCATCGCCGCGTCCGTGGGATCTGCCTGCGCAGCCCGCAAGGACCCGTCGGGGAAGGCGGGGGCACTGCGTGCCATGGGTGCCTCGAAGGCAGACGCGGTGTGCTCGGTCCGGTTCAGCGTGGGGCTCGACACGGCCTCCAGCGAGATCAGCTCTGCCGCGCCCCTGATCACCGAGACGATCCATCGTCTCCGCGAGGTCGTCTCCGCTCAGGTGTAGTCCTGGGGTGGGCGCCCGCGCGGGTTGACCCGGACCGCGCCGACACGGGGTGGGGTGATCTCGTCTCGCGACAGCCTCGAGGGAGCCGCGCGGGCGAACCTCTCAGGAGAACAGCCCGGTGATGGACCTGATGTGCTGCTCCATGGCCGCCTTGGCGACGACGTCGTTGCGATCCACGATCGCGGTCCGGATGACGTCATGATCATGATTTCGACCCGAGACCGCGGTGGCGATCATGTCGGCGCCCGCGTAGCCGTACATCAAGAAGTCGGAGAGGTACCACATCCGGCGACTGAGGTCGGCGACCAGTGGTGAGCGGGACATCGCGTGGATGACGCCGTGGAAGCGCGCGTTCTGGAGGAAGTACTCGCGTCCACGGTCATCCGTGTCGGCGGTGTGTTCCACCTCGTGGAGAAGTGCCAGCGCCTCGTCCAGCTGGTGCACGTGCTCCGCATCGTGTCGTAAGGCAGCAGCCGCCGCGATCTCTCCCTCGAAGGAGGCGAACACGGTGAAGAAGTCGCGTGCCTCCTGGAGCGCATAGGTGCGGACGCGACAACCGCTGCGTGGCTCGATCTCGACCAGACCGATGGTCGCGAGTCGGTGCAGCGCCTCCATGATCGGCTGCTTGCTGACGCCGAACTCGACCTTCAGCGCCTCGATCGGCACCCGAGATCCCGGCGGGTAGGCACCTTCGATGATGTGGGCTCGAAGCCTGTCGAACAGGAACTGACCGAGGGGCGCTTCGGATCGCGCTTCCTCGATCATGGTCCCTGCTTTCTCCTGGTCGTCCTCCGACGTGGCCGCTCGTGAGGTGCGAGGTCAGCCTATCGGTCTGAGTGGGGGCGGCGCCGCAGCGACATCAGCCATCTAGCATGCCAACAAGTCTCGCTTCCGCCGTAGTGCTACGTCAATTGCGCTGAACTCCTGGCTTCAGTTGTGGTGGTCGTCACGATCCCCTACAATCTGGCATGTCAATTGGCGAGCCAGGCTGGCTCGCAGTCCCTGAGGAGTTCCCTGTGACAACGATGAGAGCGGCCCGTCTGCACGAGGTCGGCGGCGCGTTCCAGGTCGACGAGGTCCCGATGCCCGTGCCCGGCGAACTGGACGTCGTCGTCCGGGTCGAAGCGGCGCACATCGTGCCCAACCTGCGCAACGTCATCAACACCTACCCGAGCCAGAAGCCTTTCCTCCCGCTGCCCGAGCTGCCGGCGATCTTCGGCATGGACAGTGCCGGCGTGATCACCGAGGTCGGTGCTCGGGTGCGCAACCTGAAGCCGGGCGATCGGGTCTACATCAACCCCGGACTCGACACGGGTGACTCGTGGGCCGCTCGCAACGGAGAACCGATGAACGACCCCGCCTACACGTTCGAGGGCTACTTCGGCTTCGGACCTGACTCGGCGGTCATTCACCGGGACTACCCGTACGGCGGGCTGGGTCAGTACGTGAAGGCTCCCGTCAAGAACATCGTCTGCATCCCGGACAACGTCTCGCTCGACCACGCCGCCCGGTTCGGCTACCTGGGCACGTCCTACAGCGGTCTCCGCAAGGGGGACGTCCGGGCGGGCACCAGCCTCCTGATCCACGGTGCCACCGGCACGCTCGGGGTCAACGCGGTCCTTCTCGCTCTCGCGATGGGCGCCACCCAGATCTTCGGCGTGGCCCGCGACGCCGCACGCCTCGAGCGCTTGCGCCAGATCGACCCCGATCGGATCCAGGTGCTCTCGTACGGCGATCGCGACGTGTCGGAGTGGGTTCGCGAGCACACCCAGGGGCGTGGCGTCGACGTGTTCCTCGACGCCACGAACTCCAGCGCTACGGCCGACGTCACGATGGCGGGCATCTGGGCGCTGCGCCGGGGTGGCCGCATGGTCAGTATCGGTGCCATGCCGGAGGACCTTCCCGTCCCGATGTACCGGCTGATGACGCTCCACATCAGCTTGCTCGGGTCGCTGTGGTTCACCACGGCGGAGGGCGAGGACATGGCGCGCATGGCCGGCGCCGGGACGCTCGACCTCAGCCATCTCACCGCCCGGCACTTCACGCTGGACGAAGTCAATGCTGCCGTCGAGGCGGCTTCCACCGACAGCGGCGGGGGCTTCACCAGCGTCGTCGTCCGTCCCCAGGAATAGCAGGGAGAACACTCATGTCAGATCTTCTCGGTCGATCGACCGCGTTGCTGGTCGTCCATCTGCAGGAGGACATCGTCAGCGAAGGCACCGCCTTCGGGTCCGTCTTCGCTGCGGAGGCCGCCGCCAGGGACGTCGTCGAGCACACCAACGTCGCGATGCGGGCAGTCCGCGATCACGGCGGCCTGGTCGTCGCGCTGCGCATCGCGTTCGCGCCTGACCACTCGGACCTGCGACCGACCCTGCCACTCCTGCAGATGGTCGAGCAGGCGGGATGCCTGAAGGAAGGGACCACCGGGGCCCAGCTCGTGCCGGAGCTCGCCGTCGAGGACGACGACGTCGTCATCACGCACAAGCGCCCCGGTCCTTTCACCGGCTCCGACCTCGAGGAGGTTCTCCGTGATCGTGGGATCGAGAACGTCGTCGTTTGCGGAGTTGCGACGAATGCCTCGGTCGAGGGTGCGGTACGGCAGGCAGCCGACCTGGGCTTTCACGTGGTCGTCCTCGCGGACGCCACCTCAGCCGGTGACGGCGCGAGCCGCGAGGCCTCGCTCGGCTCGATGGGACTCTTCGCCACGTCGATGACTGTCGAGGAGCTCGCCGCCAGCATCTCGCGATGACCGGACCCCAGATGTCCGCCGCCTCGGTGAGGCGGCGGACATCTGGGAACGCCAGCGCGCACTGACGTGCAGACCGCCACACCCACCCGCACAGAAAGCTGAGGTCGCATTGACTGCCGCGACTGGGATCCGCGAGTCGGCGTCCCGAGACATCGAGCTCCCGTCGGGAGTGCACCTGCGCTACTACGAGGCGGGACAACCCGGTGCGACGCCAGTCGTCCTCCTGCACGGCTCTGGTCCTGGAGCGACGGGTTGGTCCAACTTCTCCGGCAACATCGGTGTCATCGCCGACGCCGGCTACCACGTCCTCGCCCCGGACATGCCGGGCTGGGGCGACTCCGACGCCCAGGCGACCGTGGACATGGATCATGTCGCGACCCTGGTCGAGTTCCTGGACGCCCTCGATCTGGCGAGCGTTGCTCTGGTGGGCAACTCGATGGGCGCCCATACGGCGATCAGGTTCGCGACTCTCCATCCGGACCGCATCACCCACCTGGTGACCATGGGTGCTTCGCTCGGCCGGGGCACCACCCTCTTCGGGCCTGGTGACGGGCCCAGCGAAGGGCTCAAGGCGATCGTCCGGGCATATCGCGACCCGAGCCCTGAGAACATGCGGGCGCTGGTCGAGATCATGACCTTCGACAAGCAGCGGTTCGCGACCCCCGAACTCACCAAGGCCCGCTCCGAAGCGGCCCTGGCGCGGCCCGACCATCTCCGCAACTACGTCGCCGGCCTGGCCCACGGTGCACCGATCCCGATCCGGGTGGACAGGGAGAAGATCGCCGACATCACCGTGCCGACGCTGCTCATCCACGGCAAGGACGACCGGGTCCTGCACTACGAGATCACGTTGTGGTTGCTGGCGAACATCCCCAACTCCCGGGCTGTGCTGCTCAACCGCTGCGGCCACTGGGCGATGATCGAGCACGCGGCTGAGTTCAACCGTCTGGTCATCGACTTCCTCGCCCACGCCTGAGCTCGCGAACCGCGGCGGGGCCTCCCACGGTTCGACGCCCGCCATCACGCCCGCAAGGAGTAACCCATGAGCCTGGCCCTTGTCTGCATGTCCCACAGTCCGCTGCTGGAGTACGCCGATCCGCCCGCAGAGGTCGCGGGTGCGGTCGACGAGGCGTTCACGAGGGCGCGGGCGTTCGTCGCGGACTACGAGCCGACGTTGGTCGTGGCGTTTGCTCCCGACCACTACAACGGCTTCTTCCACGACCTGATGCCGCCCTTCTGCATCGGGTACGAGGCCCTCGCAGTGGGGGACTACGGGACCACTGCTGGCCCCCTGGATGTGCCGACGGCGGTGGTGGAGGAGTTGTCGCAATGGGTGGCCGACCGTGATCTCGACGTCAGCATCTCTCGCCGGATGGAGGTCGACCACGGGGCCGTGCAGCCCTTGGAGATCCTGCTGGGCGGCATCGACCTCGTCCCCACCATCCCGGTGTTCGTGAACGGCGTCGCCCCCCCGTTCGTCAAGATGGCACGAGTGCGACAGCTCGGTCGGGCCGTGGGGGAGTTCGTGGCGCACATGCCGGGCGAACGGGTCCTCGTGATCGGTTCCGGTGGGCTGTCACACGACCCGCCGGTGCCGCAGTGGGCCACGGCGGACCAGCAGCAGCGCGCGCTCCTGCTCGACGGCCGACACCCCACCGAGGCGGCCCGTCACGCTCGTCAGCAGCGGGTGATCGACACCGCTCAGCAGTTCGCGGCCGGCACCGCATCGATCAAGGACCTCAACCCCGAGTGGGATCGAGCGTTCATGGCACATCTGGCAGCGGGTGACTTCGGTGCCATCGACGCCATGACGCCTGCTGTCATGGCAGAGGAGGCCGGCAACTCGGCCCACGAAGTCCGCACCTGGGTGGCCGCGTTTGCCGCGCTGTCGGCCGCCGGCCCCTACACCGTCACGTCCTCCTTCTACCGCCCGATCCGCGAGTACATCGCCGGGTTCGGCGTCGTGACGGCGCTGAGCGCCTGACCCGGGTCCTGCCGCGATCGGAGACCGTTGACCGGCCGGGTCGGCGAGGGACGTCAGCGTGTGCTCGAGACCTGCGTCCCACCGCGCCGCGCCACCAGGCTGCTCACGCCTTGGGCGGCCGCACGCACGGCCGTCGCGTGCAGGTCAGGTCTGAATCTCGTCACCGGCCCGGTCACGCTGATCGCGGCGACCGCTGTCCTGCCGTCGACGTCCAACACCGGCGACGCGACGCACAGCAGGCCGGGAGTCGACTCCTCCCGTTCGAAGGCCGTCCCGGTTTCGAGGACTGCGTCCAGCTGGCGACGGAGGAGACCCGGCGCGATGATCGTGTACGGCGTACGACGCTCGAGAGTGCCGGTCAAGATCGAGTGTTGGAGCTCGGGGTCGGCATGGGCGAGAAGCGCCTTGCCGATGGCGGTGCAGTGGAGGGGCATGCGTCCACCTGCGCGCGATGGGCTGGCGGCCTGCCGGTGTCCGCCGATCTTCGCGATGTAGACCACCGCCTGACCGTCGGACGTGCCGAGGTGGACGGTCTCGTGCGTGCGCTCGTAGAGGTCCTGGAGGAAGGGCATCGCCACCTCCAGGAGGGTCCGCTCGGCCGAAGCGCGGAGACCCAGCTCGAACATTCCGCCGCTCAGCCGGTAGCCGCCGCGCAACTTGTCGAGCAGCTGGTACCCCACCAGGTCTGCCGCGATGCGGTGCACGGACGCCTTCGGCAGGCCGGTACGGCGGACCAGCTCGGCCAGCGACAGGACCTGGTCCTCGGGCGTGAACGACCGCAGGATCGTCACGGCCTTGCCGAGGACGGTGTCGAGGTCGGCGGCCACCCGATCAGGATACGCGTCCGCGTTCCAGTGAGTGGAACGCCCCGGTGGCCATCCGTCGACCCGGCCGGAAGGCTGGTGCCATGACCGAGACCCCCACGACCGTCGCATCGGCGGCCGTCACCGATGCCGCGGCGCGCCTGCGCCAGGCGGCCGAGCACGGCACGCCGGTGGCCCCCGTGCGCGACCTCATCGGGCGCGACGACGTCGCCGCGGCGTACGCCGTCCAGCGCCTGAACGTCGACGCCCGCATCGCGGCCGGCGCGACCATCGTCGGTCGCAAGATCGGCCTCACCTCTGCTGCGGTGCAGCAACAGATCGGCGTCGACCAGCCAGACTTCGGGGTCCTGCTCGACGACATGGCGTTCGCCGATGGTGATGCCGTCCCCTTCGCTGCGGTGCTCCAGCCGCGAGCCGAGGCCGAGGTGGCGTTCGTGCTCGCCGAGGACCTGGCCGATGGCGCCCTCGACGTCGAGCAGGTGCGCGCCGCGATCGACTACGCCGTCGCCGCGATCGAGGTGTGCGGTAGCCGAGTCGCCGACTGGGACATCAGCTTCGGCGACACGGTCGCTGACAACGCCTCATCGGGCGTCTACGTTCTCGGCGCGGAGCGCCGGACCCTCGCCGAGGTGAACCCTGCGGACGTGACGATGTCGATGTGGATCGACGGCCAGGAGGTCTCCACCGGCAACGGTGCCGCCTGCCTCGGCGACCCTCTCAACGCGGTCGTCTGGCTTGCGAGGAAGGCACGCGAGCTCGGCGAGCCGCTCCGTGCCGGCCAGGTGATCCTGTCCGGCGCACTCGGTCCGATGCGCCCGGTCTCCCCGGGCGCGGAGGTCACCGTCGCCATCTCCGGACTGGGCACGGTGGCGGCCACGTTCCCGGCAGAGGAGGACGCGTGACCACGAAGTCGAAGGTCGCCATCATCGGGTCGGGCAACATCGGCACCGACCTGATGATCAAGGTGATGCGCACCTCCCAGCATCTCGAGATGGCGGCGATGGTCGGGATCGATCCCGACTCGGACGGGCTCGCGCGAGCAGCGCGGTTCGGGTTCGCGACCACCCACGAGGGCATCGAGGGGCTGGTGGCGCTCCCCGGGTTCGACGAGATCGAGATCGTCTTCGACGCCACCTCGGCCAAGGCCCACGAGCAGCACGCGGCCAGGCTGGCGCCGTTCGGCAAGCGGCTCATCGACCTGACACCGGCCGCGATCGGCCCCTACGTCGTGCCGGCGGTGAACCTCGAGGAGCACCTCGACACGATGAACGTGAACATGGTGACCTGTGGTGGCCAGGCCACCATCCCGATCGTCGCCGCGATCAGCCGCGTGGTCCCCGTGCCCTACGCCGAGATCGTCGCCTCGATCGCCTCCAAGAGCGCCGGTCCCGGCACCCGCGCCAACATCGACGAGTTCACGGAGACCACGTCGGCGGCGATCGCGCAGGTCGGCGGCGCGCAGCGGGGCAAGGCGATCATCATCCTCAACCCGGCCGAGCCGCCGCTGATCATGCGCGACACCGTCTTCGCGCTCGTGGCTGCGCCCGACCCGGCGACGCACGAGGAGATCCGCCAGTCGATCGAGAAGATGGTGGACGACGTCGCGGCCTACGTGCCCGGCTACCGCCTCAAGCAGCAGGTCCAGTTCGCCGAGGTCCCGGCTGACCAACCCGTCCAGACCCTGCTCGAGGAGGGCGCGGCCCGCCCGACGCACCAGGTGTCGGTGTTTCTCGAGGTCGAGGGCGCGGCGCACTACCTGCCGGCGTACGCCGGCAACCTCGACATCATGACCTCGGCCGCCCTGCAGATGGCCGAGCGCATCGCTGCTGACCTGAGGAGCGTTCAGTGAGCACCCCGATCTTCGTCCAGGACGTCACCCTGCGCGACGGCATGCACGCCGTCCGGCACCGGATCGCCCCCGACGACGTCAAGCGGATCGTCCGTGCGCTCGACGACGCCGGCGTCGACGCCATCGAGGTCGCCCACGGCGACGGGCTCGCCGGCGGCTCGGTCAACTACGGTCCCGGTTCACACAGTGACTGGGAGTGGATCGAGGCGGCCGCCTCGGTCGTGAAGCGGGCGCGCCTGACCACGCTGCTGCTTCCCGGCGTCGGCACCGTCCACGACCTGCAGCGCGCGTGGGACCTCGGCGTCCGCTCGGTCCGCATCGCCACCCACTGCACCGAGGCCGACGTCTCCGCGCAGCACATCGCGACGGCGCGGGAGATCGGCATGGACGTCTCGGGCTTCCTCATGCTCTCCCACATGGCACCGCCCCAGGAGCTGGCCGATCAGGCCAAGCTGATGGAGTCCTACGGCGCCCAGTGCGTCTACGTCACCGACTCCGGTGGCCGGCTCACGATGAACGACGTCGCCGCGCGGGTCCGCGCCTACCGCGACGTGCTCGACCCGGGCACCGAGATCGGCATTCACGCCCACGAGAACCTCTCGCTCTCGGTCGCCAACTCGGTCGTCGCCGTCGAGCACGGCGTCTTCCGCGTCGACGCCTCGCTCGCCGGTCACGGTGCCGGTGCGGGCAACTGCCCGATCGAGGCCTTCATCGCCGTCGCAGACCTGTCCGGCTTCGAGCACGGCTGCGACCTGTTCAAGCTGCAGGACGCCGCCGACGACATCGTCCGACCGCTGCAGGACCGTCCGGTCCGGGTCGACCGCGAGACGCTCACCCTGGGCTACGCAGGCGTGTACTCGTCCTTCCTACGCCACGCCGAGAACGCCGCGGCCCGCTACGACGTCGACGTCCGCGACATCTTGATGGAGTGTGGTCGCCGGCGCCTGGTCGGCGGCCAGGAGGACATGATCATCGACATCGCGCTCACCCTCGCGACCCAGCAGCCCGACCCGGAATCTCACCGGGCCGACGAGCGCGACGCCGTGGGAGCGCCATAAGCGAGGACTGTGGGGGACTGCCCGCACGGAGTCGGCCGACCAAGCAACGTACGCCTCGCGGGCGTAGTTGGTGTCGATCGTCGAGTGAGGGCCCGCCCGGTCAAGGAGCTTCGGTTCGGTGCGCCGCGCGCGCCTCGGCGAGCAGCCATTCGCGCATGGTCAGCTGCGGTGAGGGTGGCGGCACCAGGGCCTCGACCCAGCCGTCGACCACGCGCGTCGGGTAGACGGTCGCCCCGCGTTCGGGCAGGTCGGTGCGGGCGCCCGTCCGCAGGTCGAAGCGCCAGAAGTGTCCCGGACAGACGAGGGTGCCGTCCCTGACGACCCCACCGGACAGGGGGATGTCTCGGTGGGGGCAGCGGTCGAGCAGCGCGACGGGCTGCCCGTCGTCGGTGGTCAGCACGCAGACCCGGTCCCGGTCCTGCCCGGAGCTGCCGATGACCTTGCCGAGCGGCTGGCCGGGCACGGCTTCTTCCACGCGACAGACGCGCTCCCAGGTGCCGCTCACTCGCACCATCCCAGGCCCGCGGAGATGTGCCGTGCCGTCTCGAGGACGGGCCGGGAGAGGTGCGGCAGTCCGGCGTCCACGTCCTCGACGTACTCCGCCACCGAGACCGACGCGACCACGCGCCCGAGGGGATCTCGGATGGGCGCGGCGATCGAGCAGATGCCAGGCGTCGACTCGCCCCGGTTCTCGCCGTACCCCTGCCGCCGGACCTGCGCCAGCTCGGCGAGGAGGACGGGGGCGGAGGTGATCGTGCGGGAGGTCTTGGGCGTCAGTCTCATGCTCTCGACCATCCGTCGCTGCTGGTCCGGCGGGAGATGGGCCAGGAGCACCTTGCCGCTGGATGTCGCGTGGGCCGCGTTGCGACTGCCTACCGCCCGGAAGACCGGGATGGCACCCGGCCCCTCGCGCCGCTCGATGTACAACACGTCGACACCGTCGAGGATCGCGACGTGGAGTGTGCCGGCGGTCTGCCTGCGCAGGTGATCGAGCGGGATCGTCGCAGCCTCGTGCAGCCGCTGGGCAGTCTCCGCACTCGCACCCAGGGAACGCATGGTCGCCGTCAGTCGGAACAGACCGGTCTCCTCGACCTTCTCGAGCAGACCCTCCTCCACCAGGGTCCAGATGACGCGGTGGGCGGTGCTCTTGCCCACGCCGACGCGGTGGGCCAGCTGGGTCACCCCGAGCTGCGTGCTGTGCTTGCCGAACTCCCGGAGCATGCGCGCGGCGGTGGCGACGCTCGAGAGTCGCTCCGCGCCAGGGGGGATCGGCGTGATCGACATCGTCATCGCTTGACGTCGTCGAGGACGGCGGCGAGGCAGGAGGCGGCTGGTGTCCCGGGCTCCGGGGCGACCCTGCCGGAGGTGAGCTCGGCGGCGAGCAGGGCGGCGGCGCGGTCGAGACCGAGCCGGGTGCAGTCACCGAGCTCGTCGACGGTGCGCTCCTGGCGCGGTAGCGCGACTCGAAGCCGCTCGAGGTCGCGGAGGGCCTTGGCGTGCTGGTTGGCCAGGGCGACCCCGGTGTGCTGGGCGTGATGCCCGGTGAGCCCACCGCCCACGGCGACGGTGAGGTGGTAGACGGTGTCGGCGATGCCGAGGACGCGTCGGACATCGGCGGGGGTGTCCTCGAGAAGCAGGCCGAGGGGTGGCAGCACGGACGGATCGAAGAACCGCACGGTCCACCTGGTCCCGCGATGCTCGTCGCGGAGCTCCACCTCCGGACCCTGCGGCGCGGGCAGCGGGTCGGTGGTGGCGATCAGGTGCAGCCGCTGGGCGGCCGCCACGACCACGGTGACCTCGCCGGCGGCGACCAGGGGGAGCGTGGCTCGCGTGCCCGGCGCCAGGTGGGCGCTGTGGTCGAGGTAGGTGGTGTGCACCGTGGCGACGTAGGCGCGCACGAGGTCCCGCATGGCCTCCGGTCGGGGGTGGTGCGCAGCCTCGCTCACCCTCTCAGCATGGCCGGTGATCGGCCGTTCGCACATTTGCGTTCCGTATGGCGGAACCGCTGGCGCGCTGGGGTGAGTGTCTGCGTACGTTTCCCGACATGGCAGATGTGAACGGCGTCACAGGTGTCCGGGACCTGGCGGAGGGCACGCCGGCCGGCACGCATCGGGTGCATGCGCCGGACAAGCCGGCCGACGGAGCCCGCTCCGACCCCTCGGACTCGCGGCAGGCGGGACGCAGCACCGTGGCCGGTCCTCCGCGCGGGATCCTGCGTCTCGGCCACGTCGACGTGACCGTCACCGACCTCGACCTCGCCACGGCGTACTACACCGGCGTCATGGGGATGGAGATCAGCGCCCTCACCCAGGACTCGGTCTACCTGAAGTGCTGGGACGAGGAGGACCACCACTCACTACGGCTGCGCTACGCGCCCCGGGTGGGGATGGACCTGATGTCGTTCAAGGTCCACCACGAGGACGACCTCGCGGACCTGGAGACCAAGGTCTCCCGGTACGGCTTCCCCGTCGAGCGGATCAGCAAGGGGGAAGCCCTGGGCCAGGGCGAGTCCATCCGCTTCTCCACGCCGAGCGGGCACGTCATGGAGCTGGTCGCCGACGTGGAGAAGCTGGGGACCTCCCGGCCGCGGCACCTGCCCGACCCGGGTACCGACGAGCAGCCCTTCCCGCGCGACAAGATCTGCCCGCCACGGATGGACCACATGCTGATCAACGCCGAGGAGGTCGGCGAGTCCACGCGCTTCTTCATGGACGTGCTGGGCTTCCGCATCACCGAGCAGCTCCTCGACGGCAACGGGCACCAGCTGGGCACCTGGCTGGAGCGGTCACACTCTCCCCACGACCTGGCGATCGTGCACGGTCCCAACGGCGGGCTCCACCACTTCGCCTACTGGCTCGACGACTGGGACGACGTCCGGGATGCCGCGGACGTCCTGGCCTACAACGGCATCCAGCTCGACGTGGGTCCGACCCGGCACGGCATCACCCGTGGTTCGACCATCTACTTCTTCGACCCGCTGGGCACCCGCAACGAGGTCTTCACCGGCGGTTACCGACCTGATCCCGACTTCCCGACCCTGACCTGGACCGAGGACAACATCGGTCGTGCCGTCTTCTACTACGAGGGCCAGGTCAACGACCGATTCATGAAGGTGCACACCTGATGACGATCCTGCGCCTCTCCCACGTCGAGATCCGGGTCCCTGATCTCGAGCTGGCCACCGCCTACTACGCCGAGGTCATCGGCATGGTCGAGACCGGGCGGGACTCCTCCCGGGTCTTCTTGAAGTGCTGGGACGAGCACCAGCACCACAGCGTCGTCCTGACCATGGAGCCCACCCATGGCCTGAACCACTTCGGCTTCAAGGTCACCGACGCCGAGGATCTCGACCTCTACCAGGAGCGCCTGGAGGCCGCGGGGGTGTCGGTACGCCGCTACGCCGCCGACGAGTGGGCGCCCGGCCATGGGACGTCGATCCGCTTCACGTTGCCCAGCGGCCACGAGATGGAGCTGGTCTACGGCATGCAGCAGGTCGGGAACCTGCTCCCGCAGACCAACCCCCCGCCGCGGCCGATGGGCCTGGTCGGGATTGCCCCGCCCCGGGTCGACCACGTCTTCCTGACCGCCGAGGAGGTGGACACCAACACCCGCTTCCTCACCGAGCACCTCGACTTCCGTCTCACCGAGCAGATCCTGGGGGACGACGGCTACCAGATCGCCAGCTGGCTCGAGGTGTCCCACCGATCGCACGACATCGCGTTCATCACCGGCCCCAACCGGGGACTCCACCACTTCGCGTACTGGGTGGACGCGTGGAGCGACCTGCGCGACGCGGCCGACGCCTGCATCTACCACGGGGTCAACATCGAGACCAACCCCACCCGCCACGGGGCGACGCGCGGGCAGTGCCTGTACTTCTTCGACCCGGTCGGCAATCGCAACGAGATGTTCACCGGCGGCTACTGGGTCGACCCCGGCGCCGAGCCGGTCACCTGGACCGAGGCCGAGATGGGCCGGGCGATGTTCTACTACGACGGCGTCGTGAACCAGCAGTTCCTCACGGTGCACAGCTGAGGGCCTGCACATGACACCCGAGAAGCCCACCGCTACGTCTTCGCTGCCGCGAACCGAGCGCCCGGATGCCCCCGCGTACCTGACCCGCCATCAGGCGCGTCGCGCCGCGCCGGCTACCGCGCCCGGCGAGCAGGAAGAGCACGACGAGTCCGTCCCGCTCTACCTGCGGCAGTTCCGCGGTCGGGGCACCGGCACCGACCCGGTGCTGCACGACGGCAACGTCGTCGGCACGTCGCGCGCCTGGGCCGAGGTGACCCGCACCAAGGAGATCGTGCCGGAGCGTCGGGACCAGCTCGCCGACATCGACTGCGACATCTACCTGGTCCGGCACGGCGAGACCCAGGGCTACTCGTCCGAATCGGGGCTGACCCCGCTGGGCTCCTGGCAGGCGCACCGGCGCGGTCAGGAGCTGGCCCGACGGGTCACCGACCGCATGAAGGTCGAGATGTTGTGCGCGCCGACGAACCGGGCGCGCCAGACCGGCGAGCACCTTCGGCGTGGCCTCCTCGACAACGTCGAGCTCTACGGTCGTGGCACGCCCGACATCGGTCACCTCCACGACGACCGGAACTTCCGCAACTTCGAGGTCGCCACGCCGGAGGGCCCGCGAGACGTCACGAGCGCCTTCCGGACCTACCACCGGGAGATGGAGAAGTACGAGCGGGTCGGTCTCGGCGAGCGCCCCGGGTGGCTGGTCGACGTCGACCGGTTCTGGGGCATCCAGCAGGGCGGCGGTGACCCGATCACGCATTGGCTGACCATGCCGATGATGTACTTCGAGCCCCCGGTGTCGTGCGTCCGCCGCTTCTGGCGGGGCATCCTCGAAGCCCGGGCGAGCACGCAGGCGCGGGCCATCGTCGTGGCGACCCACTCCGGCCCGATCCGCGCCTTCGCCACGTCGGCCATGGGCTATGACCCCGGCGAACCGTTCAACACCGAGTTCGTGCGCGTCCGGGTCGTGGCCGGCGGCACCACCGCGCTGGTCCTCTACCGCAACCGGGTCCAGGAGGTCGTCATCCCCGACCTCGAGGCCCTGCCCCCGAACTCCGACCCCCGCTTCCAGGAGTGAACGAGATGTCTGAATGCCCCAGTGCGATCCCGTTCGGCACCCTCACGACGGAGCACCATCCCCGCGTCGGTGGCAAGTGCGCCTCGCTCGGCACGATGAGCCAGGCCGGCCTGCCGGTGCCCCCCGGGTTCGCGGTGACCACCCGGGTCTTCCGCGACGCCAAGGCCCACTCGGGGTCGGAGCACCGGCTCGTCGAGATCGTCGACGGCGCGCTCGACGGTCTTGCGGTCATCACCCAGGACGCGCTCGAGGAGGTCGCGGCGCAGGCGAGAGAGCTGCTGATGACCTGGGAGATCCCGGAGGAGCACGAGACGCGGATCCGCCAGATGTACGACGACCTCTGCAGGTTGTCGGGCCTGGAGGACGTGCCCGTGGCGGTCCGTTCCTCGTCGACGGCGGAGGACTCTCCCGATGCGTCGTTCGCGGGTGAGCACGACACCTACCTGTGGGTCTGCGGCATCGAGGACGTGCTGGAGAAGATCCGGTGTTGCTGGGCGAGCCTCTACACCGGGCGCGCCATCATGTACCGGCACGAGCTGGGCTACGACCACGACAAGGTGGACATGGCCGTGGGCGTGCAGAAGATGGTGCGCCCGCGCGCCGCCGGTGTCGCCTTCACCCTGGACCCGACCAACGGCGACCGGTCGGGCATCTGCATCGACGCCGCCTGGGGCTTCGGTGAGGGCGTCGTCTCCGGAGACGTCACCCCGGACAACTTCCTGGTCGACAAGGTGATGTGGTCGATCAACCGGCGCACGATCAGCCCGAAGACGCACGCGCACCTGCTGACGGAGGTGGAGGGCTCCGGCCACCCCAGGGTCAGCAGGGTGCCCGTGCCGGAGGACCGGGTCAACGCGCCGTCCCTGACCGATGAGGAGATCCTCACCATCGCCCGGCTCGCCCGGGCTGCGGAGAAGCACTACGGCTGTCCCCAGGACATCGAGTGGGCCGTGGACGACGACCTCCCGGCCGGCCAGGACGCGGTGCTGCTGCAGGCGCGCCCCGAGACCGTCTGGAGCAAGAAGCACCACGCCGTCGGGGCCAAGCCCGATCCGATGGCCTCCATCGTCGACACGCTCGTCAATCCCCTCTACGCGAAGAGGCGGACCCAGCCGGCCTGACTCGGGATCAGGGCACGCCCGCACGCGGGTGGAAGAAAACCCGTTCCATCAATGCGCTTCACCTGACCCTGAGGAGGTCACCATGGCCGACCGTTTCCCGAGCCCCTTCGACATTTCGACGCCGGACGGTGCGGAGGGCTGGCAGGAGCTCTACACCTACTCGTCGCTGTTCGGTGAAGAACGACGTGACTACGAGGACGCGGCCTTCTGGTTCCACGACGGCGTCCACTGGCCGGAGGCGCTCACGCCGTGGGACACCACGTTCATGGAGTTCGCCATCGCCTCGCTGTCGCAGTACAACACCCGGCACTACCTCATCCCGCCGGCGTACGGCGTGGACTTCCGCATCCTCAACGGCTACGTCTACCTCAGCCCGGTGCCGGCTCCGGCCGAGGAGATCGAGGCGCGCGTGCCGCTGTTCATGGAGCGGGCCGGCTTCTACTTCGCGAACTGGGACCGCCTGTACGACGACTGGCTGGTCAAGATCCGTGACCTGGTCAAGGAGATGACCGAGCTGTCGTTCGTCTCGTTGCCGGACATGGAGGAGATGGAGGTCATCACCTCCGGCGCCGGCAAGGGATCCGGCAACGAGCTCCTCGCCTCGTACCACCGTCTGCTCGACCTGTCCCTGACCCTGTGGCAGTACCACTTCGAGTTCCTCAACCTCGGCTACGCCGCCTACCTCGACTTCTTCGGGTTCTGCAAGGCCGCCTTCCCCTCCATCCCGGACCTCGCCATCGCCAAGATGGTCGCCGGCGTCGACGTCGACCTGTTCCGGCCGGACGACGAGCTGAAGAAGCTCGCCCGGCTGGCGGTGTCCTCCGGGGTCGACGGCCGCTTCGACGCAGGTGACGTGGCGACGGTCTGGGAGAAGCTGGAGTCCGACGAGGCGGGGCGAGCCTGGATCGCCGAGTGGGAGAGGGCCGCGGAGCCCTGGTTCAACTTCTCGACCGGCTCGGGCTTCTACCACTCCGACAAGATCTGGATCGAGAACACCGAGGTCCCGGTGGGCTACATCACCGACTACATCGTCAAGGTCAAGGAGGGCGTCGACCTCGACCGACCGGTGGATGCCCTCCACGTCGAGCGGGACCGGGTCGTCGGCGAGTACCGCGAGCTCCTGGACTCCGACGAGGACCGGGAGGCGTTCGACGCCAAGCTCGGCCTGTCGCGCACGGTGTTCCCGTACGTGGAGAACCACAACTTCTACGTCGAGCACTGGGCGCACTCGGTGCTCTGGCGCAAGATGCGCGACCTGGGCAAGGTCCTCGAGTCGGCCGGGTTCATCGCGGACACCGAGGACGTCTTCATGTTCAAGCGTTCCGAGCTCGCCGACGTGCTGTGGGATCTCTACGCGGCGTGGGCGGTCGGCGCGCCGGCGCGTGGGCCCGGGTACTGGCCGGGGGAGATCCAGCGCCGACGCACCATCCACCAGGCGCTCAAGGAGTGGTCGGCCCCCCCGGCACTCGGCATCCCGCCGGAGGTCGTCACGGAGCCGTTCACGGTCATGCTCTGGGGGATCACGTCGGACTCCGTGTCGGCCTGGCTGAACTCCGGCGAGGGCGATGACGAAGGGGTCCTCAGTGGTTTCGCCGCATCCCCGGGGCTGGTCGAGGGACCTGCCCGGGTGATCTTCTCCGCCGACCAGATCGGCGAGATCGAGGACGGCGAGATCCTGGTGGCCCCCCTGACGGCGCCCTCGTGGGCGCCGATCTTCGGCAAGATCAAGGCCACGGTGACCGACGTCGGCGGGATGATGAGCCACGCGGCCATCGTCTGCCGCGAGTACGGGCTGCCCGCCGTCACCGGCACCGCGTTCGGGACGAAGACCATCAAGACCGGCCAGATGCTGCGGGTGGACGGCAACACCGGCAAGGTCACGGTCCTCGACAGCTGACCCACCGCCCACAGCCACGATTCCTGGAGAAGGAGACACGTCATGCTCACGGTCGAGCAGAACGAAGAACTGACGAGCGTCGGTCCCGGCACTCGCATGGGCGAGCTGCTGCGCCGCTACTGGTACCCCATCGCGTTCGAGCAGGACTTCGACACGAGGCCCAGCAAGACCGTGCGGTTGCTGGGCGAGAACTGGACGCTCTACAAGACCCCGTCCGGCAGGTACGGGATCATCGGCGAGGCGTGCCCGCACCGCCGGGCGTCACTCACGTACGGCGTCGTGCACGAGGACGGCATCCGGTGTGGCTACCACGGCTGGAAGTACGACTTCGACGGGCAGTGCGTCGAGCAGCCGGCCGAGAACGACAGCACCACGTTCCGAGACAAGATCAAGGCCAAGGCGGGCTCCGCCCAGACCATGGGCGGGATGGTCTGGGTCTACGTCGGGCCCGCGCCGGTGCCGGAGCTGCCCCGCTTCGACGTCTACGTCCTCGACGGCATCCGCGACGTCGGCGTGGCGACGCTGCCGTGCAACTGGTTCCAGATCATGGAGAACTCGGTCGACCCGCACCACGTCGAGTGGTTGCACGGTGCCTACTTCGAGTTCCTCGGGCAGACCCAAGGTTTCGAGGCGCCCAAGTCGTTCCAGAAGAAGCACATGAAGGTGTCCTTCGACGAGTTCGAGTACGGCATCATCAAGCGCCGGGTGCTCGAGGGCCACTCGGAGTCCGACGACGACTGGGCCGTCGGTCACCCGCTGATGTTCCCCTACGGCATGCGGGTCGGGGGTCAGTGGATCGACCAGATGCAGATCCGGGTCCCGATCGACGACACCACGACGTGGAAGCTCTTCTACTCCCTCCACCACCCCGAGGGCGGCACCTGGGAGAAGCAGGACCGCCCCGTCGTCTACGAGTACGAGTGGATCGACGCGAACGGCGAGTTCATCACCGACTACGTCGAGGGCCAGGACGTGATGGCCTGGGTCTCCCAGGGTGCGATCACCGACCGCACGCAGGAGCATCTCGGCCGCTCGGACCAGGGCGTCGCCATGCTGCGAAAGATGTTCAAGGAGGCGATGGCCGCCGTCGAGGACGGGGAGGACCCGCCCGGCGTCGTGCGCCGGAAGCACGACGTGATCGACCTGCCCTGCGAGAAGGACAAGTTCGGTGCGGGCACGGCGTTCACCGACCAGTGGATCAACGGCGGCTCGATGAAGTACAGCCCGATCCGCGAGCAGCTGCTCGCGCTGCACCGCGACGCGGCAGCGGCACGCGAGAAGGCCGGGTCCGGTGCGTGACATCCACGAGGAGGCACGGCGTGCGGCCCACCACGGGCCGATGCCGCAGCTCCCTCCCGATCCGCATCGCCTGCCGCCACCGGGTGACTGGTTCGCGTCCGACGCGGCCCACCATCTGCTCGACCGGCCGAAGTTCTGCCCGCAGTGCTCGGCCTCGCTGGAGCGGGGCCTGATCTCGGAGTGGTGGAGCGGCGAGGACCGGATCTTCCTGACCTGGTGCGCCGAGTGCCGCTGGACCGGCAACGTCGTGCTGTTCTCCCGCGCAACCATCGAGGAGCCGGAGCACTGATGACGTCGCCTGCCCTGGTGCTGGACTTCGGCGGCCCGGTGCTGCTGACCCCCTTCGAGCTCGTCGCGGACGAGCCGGGCACGCCGGCGTACGGGCTGCTCCACCTCCGTGGCCCGCTGGCCACTCCGGAGAAGCCCGACCCGGTGTGGGAGGACCTGCAGGAGGGGCGGATCACCGAGCGTGCCTACTGGGCCGCCCGGGCGGAGCAGTGGCACGAGGAGGGGGGCCATGAGCCCGACATCCGGGCGATGATCGCGCACCTCTACAACCCTCCGCGACCCGAGCTGGTGCGCGAACAGGCCCGCAGCCTGGTCCGGGACGCGCGGGCGGCCGGGCTCCCGGTCGGGATCCTGACCAACGACCTCCGGGCCTTTCACTCCGATGACTGGATCGAGAAGATCGAGATCGTGGGCGACGTGGACGTGGTCGTCGACGGGTCCGTCGAGGGGCACCTGAAACCCGCGCCCCGGCTCTACGAGCTGCTGTCCGAGCGGCTCGGGGTCCCCTACGGCGACATGGTCTTCCTCGACGACCAGGCCACCAACATCCGCGGTGCCGAGGCCCTCGGGATCCCGTCGGTGTGGTTCGACGTCGTCGACCCCGACAGGTCCTTCTCGGAGGTCCGCAAGCTGCTCGGCCTGCCCCCTGAGGTGCCCGGTGGTTGAGCAGCGCGAGCTGCGGGTCACGCAGATGACCCTGGAGGCCGAGGGGGTGCTCTCCCTGCGACTGTCCAGGATCGAGGGCAACAAGCCGTTGCCGGCGTGGGACCCCGGCGCCCACATCGACGTGTACGTGCCGGACGGGACGACGCGGCAGTACTCCCTGTGCGGCGATCCGCGCGACCTCTCGTCCTGGCAGATCGCCGTGCTGCGAGAACCTCAGGGTCGCGGCGGCTCTGCCTTCATCCACGACGAGCTCCGGGTGGGCGACCGGCTGCTGGTGACCCGGCCGAAGCAGAGCTTCGCGCTCGAGGAGGCGCCCTACCACGCGCTGGTCGCCGGCGGTGTCGGGATCACGCCGATCATGGCGTTCGCCGAGCACCTCGACCGGGAAGGCCGTCCGTTCCGGCTCACCTACGGCGGGCGCACCGAGGCGTCGATGGCGTTCGGGGAGCGGTTGCGCCTGCTCGGTGACCGGGTGACGTTCCTCGCCGAGGACCGCGACGGCAGGCCGGATCTCGACACCGTCGTCAAGCAGCTGCCGGACGGCGGCCTCATCTACGTGTGCGGACCCCTTGCGCTGCTGCAGGCGGTGCAGGTGGCGGCCGAAGCCGCGCACGGGCCAGACCAGGACCTGGTGCGGTTCGAGCTGTTCAGCAGGACCGGTGTGGAGCCCAGGCAGCCCGTGCCGCTCGACGGCGACAGCTATGAGCTGGTGTTGGCGCGATCGGGGCACAGCCTGCGGATGGCTCCCGACGCCAACATCCTCGAGACCGTCCTGGCCCTGGGGATCGAGGTCGAGAACGACTGCCGTGACGGGATCTGCGGGTCTTGCGTCACCTCGGTGCTGTCCGGGACCGTCGACCACCAGGACCTGGTGCTGACCAGGAAGGAGCAGGCGGCCATGGACAAGATGATGATCTGCTGCTCGAAGCCGATCTGCGACCGTCTGGAGCTGGACCTGTGACGGACGGTGCCATGGACGATTCGACCCGGGTCGAGGCCGCTCGGCTGCTGCTCGACGCCTACGCCACGGGCCGGCCGATCGCCCCGCTCACCTCGACCTACGAGAGCATGTCCCTGGAGGACGCCTACGCGATCCAGCTCCTCCAGGTCGAGGACCGCCTCGCCGGTGGTCGCTCGGTCAAGGGCCACAAGGTGGGGCTGACCAGCGCCGCGATGCAGCGTCTGCTCGGGGTCGGCGAGCCCGACTTCGGCCACCTGCTCGACGACTTCTTCCACCTCGAGCACGAGCCCATCCCCATGGACGGGTTCCTCCAGCCCCGGATCGAGCCGGAGGTCGCGTTCATCCTCAAGGCGCCGCTTCGCGGGCCGGGCGTGACGGTCCAGGAGGCGATCGCCGCCGTCGACTTCGTGCTGCCGGCGCTGGAGATCGTCGACAGCCGGGTCGAGGACTGGAAGATCGGGCTCTTCGACACGGTCGCCGACAACGCCAGCTCCGGCGGCGTCGTCCTGGGTTCGACGCCGACACCGCTCCACGAGCTCGACCTGCGCCTCGTGGGAGCGGTGATGACCCGCAACGGGGTCGTCGTGGGCACGGGGGCGGGGGGCGCCGTGCTCGGGTCCCCGATGTCCTCCCTGGTCTGGCTCGCCAACACGGTGGGTGCTCGGGGGGTGACGCTCGAGCCGGGCCACGTGGTGCTGCCCGGCGCCGTGTGCGCCATGGTGGCCATCTCCCCGGGCGACACCGTCACGGCGCGCTTCAGCGGACTCGGCAGCGTCACCGCCCGGTTCGCGGAGAACTGAGAGGACTGACATGACCAGGACCAAGGCTTCTGCGGCGATCGTCGGGCCCGGCAACATCGGGACCGACCTGATGTTCAAGCTGATCCGTCGCAGCGAGATCATCGAACCCCGGTACATGGTGGGGGTCGACCCCACCTCCGACGGCCTCACCCGGGCCCGGCGACTGGGCCTGGAGACCAGCGCAGGAGGTGTCGACTGGCTGCTGTCCCGAGACGAGCTGCCCGACATCGTCTTCGAGGCCACCTCGGCCAAGGCACACGTGGCCAACGCTCCCCGCTACGCCGAAGCCGGCATCCTGGCGGTCGACCTCACGCCGGCCGCCGTCGGCCCCTACCTGTGCCCGCCGGTCAACCTGTCCTTCAACCTCGACGCGACGAACGTCAACATGATCACCTGCGGCGGCCAGGCCACCGTGCCGATGGTGAACGCGGTGTCCTCGGTCGTCCCGGTGCCGTACGCCGAGATCGTGGCCTCCGTCTCCAGCCGCTCGGCCGGGCCGGGCACCCGGGCCAACATCGACGAGTTCACCGAGACCACGGCCGCCGCCGTCGAGGAGATCGGCGGTGCCGAACGGGGCAAGGCGATCATCATCCTCAACCCGGTCGAGCCGCCCTTGATGATGCGCAACTCCGTCTTCTGCGCGATCCCGGAGGAGGCGGGGGAGCCCGGCGCCCTCCAGGACCGGATCCTCGAGTCGATCCACGCGATGGTGCGCAACGTCCAGGAGTACGTCGCCGGCTACCAGCTCCGGTCGGACCCCCAGTTCGACCCCGCCCGGCCCGCCTGGAGCGGCCAGGCACGGGTGTTCGTCCCCATCGAGGTCAGGGGCAGCGGTGACTACCTGCCCGACTACGCAGGGAACCTCGACATCATCACCGCGGCCGCGGCACGCGTCGGCGACCTGCTCGTCGCCCACCGGCTGGGCACCGCGACGTCGTGGAAGTCCACAGCCGAGCTGGGCGATCCGGCGTCCGACACGACCGCACCCGAGAAGGCAGGTGTCTGACCGTGGGCGACATGACGATCCGGCCGGAGGACCTCCCGGTCGTCGGCCGCGAGGTGACCGAGACCGAGGTCCTCGAGCACGTGGGCTCCGCCGGCGGTCCGACGGACCTGCGGATCACCGACTCCACGCTGCGAGACGGCTCCCACGCGATGAGCCACCAGTTCACCGAGGCGCAGGTGCGTGGTGTCGTCTCCGCGTTGGACCGCGCCGGCGTGCAGGTGATCGAGGTGAGCCACGGTGACGGGCTCGGCGGCTCGAGCTTCAACTACGGGTTCAGCCTGGTCGACGAGCTCGACCTCATCGCCGCCGCGGTGGACGAGGCCGCCCGGGCCAAGATCGCGATCCTGATGCTGCCCGGCCTGGCCACCGTCAAGCACCTGAAGCGGGCCCAGGCGGTGGGCGCCTCGGTGGCCCGGATCGCCACCCACTGCACCGAGGCGGACGTGTCCATCCAGCACTTCGGGGAGGCGCGGTCCCTCGGCATGGAGACCGTGGGGTTCCTGATGCTCGCGCACCGGGCTTCCCCCGAGGTGCTGGCCGAGAATGCCCGCACCATGGTCGACGCCGGAGCCCAGTGCGTCTACGTCGTCGACTCCGCGGGCGCCCTCGTGCTCTCCGACGCCCAGGAGCGGATCCAGGCCGTCGTCGACGAGATCGGCCGCGACGGTGCCCAGGTCGGCTTCCACGGCCACCAGAACCTGAGCATGGGTGTGGCGAACTCCGTCCTGGCCTACCAGGCGGGCGCGAAGCAGATCGACGGTGCGCTGTGCGCGCTCGGGGCGGGTGCGGGGAACTCTCCCACCGAGGTGCTCGCCGCCACCTTCGAACGGTTGGGGATCAGGACCGGTGTCGACCTGGGGGAGGTGCTGTCGGCCGCCGAGGAGGTCGTGCGTCCGTTCATCCCGCGACTGCCCTGGATGGATCGTTCCTCGATCACCCAGGGCTACGCGGGGGTCTACTCGTCGTTCCTGCTGCACGCCGAACGCGCCGCGGAGCGGTACGCCGTGCCGGCGCACGCGATCCTGCAACGCGTCGGCGAGCACGGGTACGTCGGCGGCCAGGAGGACATGATCATCGACATCGCGCTGCAGCTGGCCGAGGAGCAGTCGCTCGGTGACCTGGCCGCGGTGGGGGTCCGCTGATGGCCGCCGGGACCGGAGGACCGGCGCCGGCGCCGCCCGGCGGCTGGGACGTCGAGACCGCGGCGGCCGAGCTGCTGAGGTGCGAGGACGAGCGGATCGAGCGGCCGCCGTTCACCGACGAGTGGCCCGGGCTCGACCTCGACACCGGGTATGAGATCCAGGACGTCAACCTGCGCAAGCGACTCGAGCGCGGCGAGACGCTGGTCGGGATCAAGCTCGGTCTGACCAGTCGCGCGAAGCAGCAGCGCATGGGGGTGCACTTCCCGTTCGTCGCCTGGTTGACGGACGCGATGATCCTGCCGGTCGGCGACCCGGTGCCGCAGTCGCGGCTGATCCACCCGCGGGCCGAGCCCGAGCTCGTCTTCGTGATGGGGGACCGGCTGGCGGGCCCCGGGGTGAGCTGTGCCCAGGCCATGTCGTGCGTCGAGTCGGTCTGGGGAGGCGCGGAGATCATCGACTCCCGCTACCGCGACTTCCGGTTCACGGCCGGTGACGTCGCAGCCGACAACGCGTCCTCGGGAGCGTTCGTGACCGGACCGATCGGGCTGCCGCCGTCCGAGCTGGACCTGTCCCTCGAGGCCGTGCTGGTCGAGGTGGACGGCGTGGTCGTCGACTCGGCCACCGGCGCAGCGGTCCAGGGACACCCCGGCGAAGCGCTGGCCCTGGCAGCCAACGATCTCGCCCGTCGTGGGCACGCGATCGAGCCGGGCTGGATCGTCCTCACCGGCGGCATGACCGACGCGGTGTTCGCGCCCCCGGGTTCCTCGATCGCGATGCACTTCACCCATCTCGGTTCGGTGTTCCTCAACGGCGGGAAGGTCTGACGCGATGCCCATGATCGAAGTGACCCTGGTGGAGGGGCGCACGGCCGAGCAGCTGCGGGCCCTGATCAGCGGCCTCACCCGGGCGGCCTGCGAGGCGGTGGGCGCGCCGCTGGAGAACGTGCGGGTCGTCGTCCGAGAGGTTCCTGCCACGCACTGGGCGGCCGGTGACGTGACGATCGCCGAGAGAGCAACGCGCGAAGGGGATGCGCCATGAGCGACCTGGAGTTCTTCGGGCACGTCATCGACGGGGAGGAGACACCGTCGGTCGACGGCTCCACGTTCGAGGTGTGGAACCCCTGGACGCGGGAGGTGTGGGCCGAGGCTGCGGAGGGCGGGCCCGACGACGCAGCCCGCGCGGTGGAGAGCTCACGACGGGCGTTCGACGAGGGCCCGTGGCCGCGGATGGGGCGCGCCGAGCGTGCGGCGGCCATCCACCGCCTCGCCGACCTCCTGGAGGAGCGAGCAGACGATCTGGCCGCCCTGGACACGCGGAACATGGCCAAGCCGTTCGCCCAGGCACAGCACGACGTGGCCCGGTCGGTGTGGAACTTCCGGTTCTTCGCCGACCACCAGCGCGACCACTGCGGCGAGGTCTACCCGATGGACTCCGGGCACCACTCCTACAGCGAGTACGGACCGGCCGGCGTCGTCGCTGCCATCAGCCCCTGGAACTTCCCGCTGATGATGGCGAGCTGGAAGGTGGCGCCGGCGATCGCCTAGGGCAACACCTGCATCATCAAGCCTTCGGAGGACACCCCGGCCTCGGTCACTCTCATGGGCAGGCTCGCGACGGAGGCGGGGCTCCCGCCGGGCGTCATCAACGTGCTCAACGGACACGGCGACCCGGCGGGTGCGGCTCTGGTGGCGGACGACCGCGTCGACCGGGTGACGTTCACCGGGTCGTCGGCGACGGGGAAGCGGGTGATGGCGGCAGCCGCCGCCCATCTGGCGCCGGTCTCCCTGGAGCTCGGCGGCAAAGGGGCCAACATCGTCTTCGAGGACGCCGATCTCGGCAACGCGGTGCGCTGGACCGTGGAGGCCATCTTCCGCAACTCCGGTCAGGTCTGCCTGGCGGGCTCCCGGCTCTACGTGGCCTCCGGCATCTATGACGAGTTCATGGCGCTGTTCGTGGCGGCCGCCGAGGCACTCCCGATCGGTGACCCGTTCGACCCGGGGACACGATTCGCCAGCCTGGCCAGCAAGAAGCACTTCGAGAAGGTGTCGTCGTACGTCGACGGGGTCGACCTCGAGGGGGGGAAGATCCTGACCGGCGGGGTCGACGAGGACGGCCGGTGGCTCGTCAGACCTACGATCGTCACCGATCTGCCGCTCACGGCTGCGGCGTACTGCGAGGAGATCTTCGGGCCGGTGTGTGTCGTCAACCGTTTCGAGTCGGAGGACGAGGTGGTGGGTCTCGCCAACGACACCCGCTACGGCCTGAACGCCATGCTCTTCACCGAGAACCTCTCGCGCGCACACCGGGTGGCGTCTCGGCTGCGAGCCGGGACCGTCTGGGTGAACTGCTTCTTCATCCGCGACCTGCGCACGCCCTTCGGTGGCGTCGGCGACTCGGGCGTCGGACGCGAAGGTGGCAACTTCAGCCGAGAGTTCTTCACCGAGCCGAAGGCGATCGTGATGCAGATCGATCGGTAGGAGTCAGCGCAGCGCGTCGGTGCCCCACATCGGCGAAGGGCCCTCGAGAGTATGAGTCGCAAGGGCCCTTCTGGTGGTCGGTACCGGTGACGCTCCCGATCGGCGACTCTTCTCCTCCGGTCCCGGCGGCCTCGTCACCTTGCCGCCGCGGAGGGTCACCCCTCCGTGTGGACCTTCTCTTCCGAGTCGTCCCGATCCCCCTTGCGGGGGTTCGTGAGAACAGTTCTACGCCCGGCCCTGGGCCGGGACAAGGGACTTTGGTCCCTGTCTTCCGGGGCTCTGCGTGCTCGTCCGCGACGCGGCCACCAGCTCGTGACGAGCGACCGTGACGCGGTGTGCACGTGCGCCGGTCGGCTACGGTCTGAGAGATGGAGCGGGTCCTTCTCCTGGCTGCCGCCGGGCTGGCGCTGTGGGCGATGAGTTGCCTGGTGATGGTGCTCGTCGCATCGCGGCTCCCGGACGGGTTGATGCGCCAGGTCGCCGAGTTCCTCCCGTCCTGCGTCTCGACGGCGCGCACCCTGCGGAAGGATCCGGCGGTGCCGCGTCGCGCGAAGGTCGCCCTGCTCGTGGCGGTGCTGTGGGTCGTGTCGCCGATCGATCTCCTGCCGGAGTTCCTCCCGGTGATCGGGCCGCTCGACGACGTGGTGGCCGTGATCCTGCTGCTGCGCTACGCGGCGCGCAGCATCCCGCGCGACACCCTCCTCGCCGCCTGGCCGAGCGACCCGACGCTCCTCGAACGCCTCCTCGGCCCGGGGCGGGCGCCGTCGTCGTCGTCGAACACCTGACGACGAACCGGTCGGGCCTGCTCCGCGGAGTCATCCGGTCCGCCGGACCCGCCGCGGTGCCGGCTGGGGAGGTGCCGGGAGCCGGCCGAGGTCCCTTGCCCGCAGGGGCGATGCCGGATACTGACGGGGTGCCACGGACTCGCTGTTACCGCAACGGGGTCTTGACGGATGAGGACTTCGCGCTGGCCGACGTCGCGGAGCATCTCCGCGACGACTCGGCCGTGGTCTGGGTGGACCTGTGTGCACCTGATGCGGCGGACCTCCAGCTGGTGGCGGACGAGCTGGGGCTGCACCGCCTGGCCGTCGAGGACGCGACCCAGGGCCACCAACGACCCAAGGTCGACTGCTATGCGGGGCACGACTTCCTCAGCGCCTACTCGGTGCGCCTCGACGTCGAGTCCGGCGAGCTGGTCACCGCCGAGATCGCGGCGTTCATCACCCGGGCTGCGCTCATCACGGTGCGCCGCGACGACTCGTTCTCCATCACCGGGCTGGTGAGTCGCTGGGACGACGACGTCGACCTGACCAAGTACGGCGTCGGCGCCCTCGTGCACGGCCTGCTGGACTTCGTGGTGGACGGGCACTTCGAGGCGGTGGAGTCGCTCGACGACCAGATCGAACAGCTCGAGGACCTCCTCTTCGACGACCGCCCACACGACCAGGACGTCCAGCGCCGCAGCTTCGAGCTGCGCAAGAGCCTGGTCAAGGTGCGTCGGGTGGTGCTTCCCATGCGAGAGGTCGTCAACACCCTGATGCGGCGCGACGTCGGCTTGGTCACCGAGGAGCTCATGCCGTACTACCAAGACGTCTACGACCACGTCCTGCGCGCCACCGAGTGGACCGAGAGCCTCCGAGACCTCGTCAACACGATCCTCGAGACGAACCTGACGATCCAGGGGAACCGGCTCAACATCATCACCAAGAAGGTCACCAGCTGGGCCGCGATCATCGCAGTCCCCACCGCGATCACCGGCTTCTACGGCCAGAACGTCCCCTACCCCGGCTTCGCCAACGGTTCGGGCTTCCTCACGTCGAAGGCCCTCATCGTCGCCCTCTCCGGCGCCCTCTTCATCACGTTCAAGCGCAAGGACTGGCTCTGAGGGACGCGTCCGATGGCAGTGTCGCACCCCGTCTCGGAGAGCGCGACGGGTAGGTGACGTCGGCCCTGCGGTGGGCCGGTGGTCGCGAACGCGGTGCACGACCAGAGTGGCCGTCGCTGCGCATCCTGGCCGGCATCAGCTCGTCGTACGCCGTCGGGACGACGTGCCGGGTCACCCCGGTGACTGCGCCCGCAGCCCCGGTCGCGGCAGGATCACGGTCGCGGTCATCGAGGTCGAGTGGTCGCAGCGGACGACCGATGTCGGGGGGCCGTGGCGGGAGTGGTGCTCCTGGTAGCAGAGCCGCAGCTCTCCGCCGGCTCGGCGAGCCAGCTGTTCGACGATCGACAGCCCCAGGCCGGCGCCGGGCCGGGACCGGGCTTCCGCGGCGCGGGTGAACCGTTCCGTCGCCCGGGTCATCAGTGCCGGGGGCATGCCCGGCCCCGCGTCGCGGACCTCGATCACGGTCCACCCCGGCACGACGCGGACCCGCACCTGGACGGGCGGGGAGCCGTGCAGGTAGGCGTTGTCGACGAGGTTGGTGAGGATGCGTTCGAGCGTGTGCGAGTCGACGGCGGCACGCGCGTCGGCCGAAGGCAGGTCGACGTCCGGGTGGTCGGCACCGCCGGGCTGAGCGAGACGCCGTCGGGCGAGGACGTCCCGGACGACCTGGGTGACATCGGTGTCCTCGGCGCGCGCGTCGTCGGGGGCGCCGAGCTCGAGCAGCTGTCCGGCCAGGTCGGTGAGGCGGGCGACGTCGACGGCGAGCTCGTCGAGGACTGCCTCGTGCTCCTGGGTCGTGCGGCTGCGGCGGCGGGCGAGCTGGATCCGGCTGGTGAGCAGCGTCAGGGGGGTGCGGAGCTCGTGGCTGGCGTCGTTGACGAACCGGCGTTCGTGCTCGAGGGAGCGCTCGAGGGCGCTGAGCATGTCGTTGAGGGTGTGGCCGAGGCGGGTGACCTCGTCGTCGCGGCCGGCCGGTACGTCGAGGCGCAGGCCATCCGCGCCGCCCGCGATCTCCGCCGCCCGGCGGCGGTAGCGCTCGACCGGGCGCAGCGCGGCCCGGGCAAGCAGGTCACCGACGACGGCGGCCACGACGAGCGCCCCCAGTCCTGCGAGGGAGAGCTGGAGGAGAAGCTCACGGAGAGCTTCGTCGCGATGGTCGCGCCGGACTCCCACGACCAGGTAGGGACCGGTGGGGTCGAGCGCGGTGATCTGGACCCGGTAGGGCTGGTCAGCGACGGGGAGGAGCCGGCCGATGTCCTTCGTGATCGGCCCGGACCCGACCTCGTCGAGGTCGGCCGCCGGGACCAGCGAGGTGGTGGGCGCGGTCCCGCCGGAGTCCAGCAGCTGCCCGTTGCTGCCGAGGACCTGCCAACCGGCGCCGGTGGCATCCGCGGCGGCGGGGGAGGCGACCCGACCCGAGGCGTCCACCAGCGGGGTGATGACGGCGGTGGCCTGGTCGAGCTCGGTGTCGAGCCCGCGGTCCAGGGCGTACTCGACCCTCCAGTAGACGAACGCCCCGGCCGCGCCGAGCAGCACGAGCATGGCGACCACGAACCCGGCCACCAGCCGCACCCGCAGCGGCAGCCGGCTCACCGCGTCGGCCCGGGATCGACTCGGTAGCCGGCGCCACGGACGGTGGTGATGGTGGTGGTCCCGAACGGGCGGTCGATCTTCGCGCGGATCGATGCCAGGTGCACGTCGATCACGTTGCTGTGGAGATCGGTCTCGCCGTCCCAGACCTCGTCGAGGATCGTGTAGCGGCTGACGACCTGGCCCGTCCGTGCGACGAGGAGGTGGAGGATGTCGAACTCACGGGCCGAGAGCTCGATGGGGGTCCCGGCACGCCAGACGAGACGTCCGGCCGGGTCGACGACGAGGTCGCCGACCTCGACCACGGTCCCCTCGCCGTACGTCGAGCGCCGGACGAGCGCCCGCAGCCGGGCCAACAGCTCGTCGAGGTCGAAGGGCTTGGGCAGGTAGTCGTCGGCGCCGGCGTCGAGACCGTCGATGCGGTCACGAACGTCACCCCGGGCCGTGAGCATCAGCACCGGCGTGACCACCCCGAGACCACGAAGACGACGACACACCGCGAGCCCGTCCATGCCGGGAAGCATCCAGTCGAGCAGCAGCACGTCGTACGGCAGCCCGTCGGGAAGCGCCCGGCCGTACGCCGCCGTGCCGTCGTGGACCACCTCGACGTCCCAGCCGGCTTCGCCCAGGGACTGCTCCAGGAGGTCGGCGAGCCGGCGATCGTCCTCGGCGACCAAGATCCGCACTCTCGTCCCTCCTCCGCGGTTGTCGACGAGTCCACCTTGCACCCTCGGGACCGGGTTCATCGTCCCTTCATGTCGCTCCTTCTACGGTGCGCCACATGAGCGATCTACTGGCGGTCGACGCCACGGGCGTCACGAAGACCTTCGGAGCGGTCCGCGCGGTGGACGACGTCTCCGTCCGGGTGGCCGCGGGGGAGGTGTACGGCGTCCTCGGCCCCAACGGGGCCGGGAAGACGACGTTCCTCCGCATGCTGTTCGGGCTCATCCGGCCCGACGCCGGCACGATCAGCGTGCTCGGGAAGACCTGGGACGACGACGGCGTCGGCGTGCTGGACGGCGTCGGCGGTTTCATCGAGAGCCCGAGGTTCTACCCCTACCTGACCGGCCGGCAGAACCTCGAGGGCCTCGCGCTCCTCGACGGCGGCGTCCGCCCCGGCCTCCTGGAGGAGGTGCTCGCGCTGGTCGAGATGACCGACCGCGCCGACCAGAAGGTGGGTGGCTACTCCTACGGGATGCGCCAGCGCCTCGGGGTGGCTGCGAGCCTCCTGCGCGAGCCCCGCCTGCTCGTCCTCGACGAGCCGGCCAACGGTCTGGACCCCGCCGGTATCCGCGACATGCGTGCGCTGGTCAAGCGGCTCGCCGCGAGCGGGCTGACGGTGCTCCTCAGCTCACACGACATGGACGAGGTCGAGGAGATCTGCGACAACGTCACCATCATGAAGCGCGGGACCGTCGCCTTCCACGGCACCATCTCCGAGCTGCGGACGATGGCACCCGACCCCGGCTACCTCCTCGCCACGACCGACGACACCCGCGCACTCGCCCTCGCCGAGGAGCACCCCGCCCTGCAGGTCGTGCGCGACCCCGAGGCAGCCCTGGTCGTGACCGGCCGCCGGGAGGACGTCTCGACGTTCGTCTCGGGGCTCGTGCGCGCCGGGATCGACCTGCTCGCGTTCAACCCGACCCAGACGCCGCTGGAGGCACTGTTCTTCATGCTCACCGACGACTCCACCCATCAGACCCTCGACCGGCCGGTCGAGCTCACGAAGGCCGCCCGGTGAGCACGGCGACCACCGCGCCCGTCACCCCGGGTGACACCACCTCCAGGACCGACCGCCGTCCCGGCCTCCTCGCACCGCTGCGGTGGGAGGTGCGCAAGCTTCGCGCCCAGTACCGCGCGAAGGCCGTGCTCATCGGGGCCGTCCTGCTCCCGATCATCGTCGTGGTGGTCATCCACGGCCAGTCGCGTCCCCCGAAGGACACGCTCTTCGGCCGGTTCGCCACCGTGAACGGCTACGCGATCGCCCTACTCGTCCTCGGCTTCGCGGCACAGTGGGTCCTGCCGCTCCTCACGGCGGTCGTGGCCGGCGACATCTTCGCCAGCGAGGACCAACACGGCACCTGGAAGACCGTGCTCACGCGCTCCACCAGCAGGGGCAGCCTCTTCGCGGCCAAAGCGGTCACCGCCGCCGGCTTCGCCGTCCTCGTCCTGGTCGTCCTCGCGGCCGCCACCATCGCCTCGAGCCTGCTCGTCGTCGGGCACCAACCCCTGATCGGGCTCTCCGGACAGACCATCCCGGCCGCCGAGGCACTGCGGCTCGTGGCCCTCAGCTGGGCGACCATGCTGCCCCCGATGCTCGGGTTCACCTGCCTGGCCATCCTGCTCTCGGTGTGGTCCCGCAACCCCGCGGTCGGCATCGCCGCACCGGTCGTGATCGGCATGGTGATGCAGCTGGTCGGCGCCCTCGGCGGCGTCGAGCCGATCCGCCCGTTCCTGCTCACGACCCCGTTCGAGGCCTGGCACGGCCTGCTCGCCGACCCCCGGTTCACCGGGCCGCTGACCGACGGGCTGCTCACCAGCGCCGTCTGGTGCGCCGTGTGCCTGGGCGCTGCCTTCGTCCTGCTCCGCCGACGCGACATCACTGGAGGCTGAACCCCATGCGTCGAACCATCCTCGTCGTCCTCGCCGCTCTCGTGGCGGTCATCGCCCTCGGCTCGGCCGTCGTCGCCACCAGCGGCGACAGCAGCACCGTCACCAGGCCCCGCCTCGAGCGGTCGCTGACCACCACCTTCGCCAACCTGTACGTCGACCAGGCCCGCATCGAGGGCCGCGACATCACCGCCTCGTCGCTGCACGCCACGAGCATGTGCGACAAGGCCGGCGCCGAGAACAAGGACGTAGGCCCGGGCGGCGACTGGGTCTGCCTCGTGAGCTGGACCGACCCCGAGGTGCCCATGCCGCCGGAGGGGTACGGCAAGTTCGAGCTCAACGTGCACAGCAACGACTGCTACACGGCGGGCGGGCCCAGCAAGCTGACCGGGTTCCTCACCATGACCGACGCCCACGGGCGCGAGGTCACCAACCCCGTCTTCGAGTTCGACGGGTGCTTCGACCCGAACGGCGACGACACCCCCACCGGGATCGTGTTCCCCTCGCTGCTCAGCGTCGCCAGCACCACCGTCACCCCCGACGCCGACGGGAAGGCCGGCCTCCAGGTCACGTGCGGCACCGGCGAGAAGGGCTGCGCAGGGACGGTCGTCGCCGTCGCGGGAGGCCAGGAGCTCGGGAGCATGCCGATCGACCTGGCGGAGGAGGCGACCGCGACGCTGCCCCTCCCCACCGCTGTCCCGCCCGGCGCCACCGAGGTCACCTTCACCGTGCACCTGACGACCGGTGCCGGACCGACGAGCCCGGTCACCCTCCCGGTCCAGGCGCCGTGACCTCGGCTCCGGTCCCGGAGATGGGCGGGTCTTCGTGCTCGCCGGACCCGCCCGGCCCCTCGGACGCCTCCGGCTCCTCGGGTCCGTCCGGCTCGTCGACCTCGTCGCCCGGGTCGTCGGTGGGCTCGCCTTCGGACGGGTCGCCGGCGTGGTCGTCACCCTGGTCGTCACCCTGGTCGTCGGCCTGGTCGTCGGCCTGGTCGTCCGACCCGCCACTTCCGGACGGCTGGTCCTCCGGCTCCGGGCCGGTGCCGTCGTGCTCGTGCTCGTGAGCGGGCGCGGCGGGCGGCTCGGTCGGGTCGGGCTGCGCCGAGGGGGACGGTGCGGCGGGCGCCGGCGCGGTGGATCTCGGGGTGGACGCCGGGGTGGACGTCGGGGTGGACGTCGGGATGGGTGACCCGGGGTGCGGCCGTGTGCTCAGCTGGTGCCGCGGGTGCGCGGGCTGGGGGCGGAGCGGCTCGTGCCGTGGCTGGGGGTCCGGGTCGCCCGAGCCCGGCAACAGGCCGTGGTGGTGCGCGATCCCGATGCCGGCTACCGCGGCCCCGGCTCCGACGCCGATCGCGATCTGGACGCCGAGCCCCAACCCGAGGAAGGTCCGCGTGGCCCGGCGCCACCAGGCCACCGGCCGTGGCCGCGGCCCGGGGGAGCGCCGCCCGGGTGCCAACCAGGAGCCCAGCTCGAGGGACGGTGCGGGCGCGGGTGCGTCCACCAGGGCGGTCCGCAACGCCGCCAGGGCATCGGTGAGCTCACGGAGATCGCCCTCGGGACGGGACGTCGCGGCGCCCGGACCGCGGCCGCGGGCGTCGGCGATGACGGCCTCGGCCTGGTCGTGCGTGAGCAGTGACGTCATGACGTCGGCTTCCTCTCGGGAACGGCGGGTCGGGTGACCTGGGGGTGGGCGGCGAGCGAGCGGCGCAGTGCGTCGAGGCCGCGGCGCTGCAGGGACTTGACGGTGCCGACCCGCTTGCCCATCACGGTCGCCGTCTGCTCCAGGGAGAGATCGCCGACCAGCCGCAGCAGGACCACCTCGCGCTGGTCCTGAGTCAGGCGAGCCAGGTGCTCGGCGAGCTCGCCCACGGAGACCCGGGCGACGGCGTCGTCCTCGACGCTGCCGGCCGCGGTGACGTCGCGGTCGTGCTGCCAGGGCTCGATCGCGACCCGGCGGTGACGACGCCGGCGCTCGTCGATGACCCGGCGTCGGGCGATGGTCATCAGCAGGGCGACGAAGCCGGCTTCGTCGCCCTCGAAGCGCCCGATTCCCCCGAACGCCGCCGTGAACACGTCGCTGGTGATCTCCTCCACGTCCCTGGCGCCGCCGGCACGGACGAACCCCGCCACGCGCGGGGCGTGCCGGCGCCACAGCTCGGCAAAGGCTTGACCCTCGCCGAGCCGTGCCTCACGCAGCAGTTCGTCGAAGTCCACGGCCCCTCATTGTGCAGTGATCACCACGCGCGACGGGTCGGCGGACCTGCCTGCTCAGCCAACGACGTACCAGACGGTCCTGCCCGATGCGCTCGCATCGGTGCGGGCGCTCGTGGTCGTCGCCGACCGGTTGTCGCCCGGCTCGCCCTGGTCGTCGTCGTCCTCACCCTCGTCCGAGGTCGAGCAGCTGTCGTTCGCGTCGTCGTCCTCGTCCTCGTTCTGCGTGCCGTCGTGGTCGCCGTCCTCGTCGCCGTCCGGCGTGCCGTCGTCGTCGGAGTCGGCCTCCGCGGGGTCCGTGCCGTTCTCGTTCTCGTCCTCGTCGGCCACGCCGTCGGAGTCGGCGTCCTGGTCGTCGGCGGCGCAGGGCTCCGTGGCGTCGTCCTCGTCCTCGTTGTCCACCTCGTCGTGGTCGCCGTCCTCGTCGCCGTCCGGCGTGCCGTCGTCGTCGGTGTCGGCGTCGCTCGGGTCGGTGGCGGCGCTGCCGTCGGTGACCTCGTCGCCGTCGTCGTCACCGTCGCCGTCGGTGTCCTGGTCGCGGGGATCCAGGTGGTGCCGGTACTCCGCGAGGTTGCGGAGGCCGTCCTTGTCCGCGTCCGCGCGGGCGTTGGCATGGTGGGGATCCAGGTGGTGGGAGATCTCCCACCGGTTCGGCATCCCGTCGCGGTCCCAGTCCCGGCTGGTGCCGGCGGAGCTGGGGCTGCCCAGCGCGAGGGGGGCGGCGACGGCGGCCAGGCCGGCGGCGACGGCGGCCACGCCGCGGCGGTGCTCGAAGAAGGTCATGGTGCGGATCCTCTCGGTGGGCGCTGTGCGTCAGCGCGCTCACCGGGTAGATCGTCCGCACCGGCACGGGGGATACGGGTTCGCGACGAAATCCTTGCGGGACGCCCGCTCCGCGGCATGGATCCGCCGCGGCAGGAGCGTAGGGTCTCCGCGTGAGCGACGACTGGCGGACCGCAACGGTCGAGAGGCTGCGGTCCCTGATCCTGGGTGCCGAGCCGGAGATGGTGGAGGAAGCCAAGTGGCGCAAGGCCTCCAATCCCGACGGGGTGCCGACCTTCTCCTGTGACGGCCTGGTCTGCACGATCGAGACCTACCGGGACAAGGTGAAGCTCACCTTCGCCCGCGGTGCCTCGCTGGACGACCCGGCCGGCCTGTTCAACGCGAGCCTGGACGCCGGGACCCGCCGTGCGATCGACATCCGCGAGGACGAGACGGTCGACGACGGCGCGTTCGTCGCCCTGATCCAGGAAGCGGTCGCCCACAACCGGTCCTGACCCGACCGATCCGCCCGAGACCCGTCATGAGCGAGGCTTGTCGCTCGCACGGGGAAGGGCCAGCAGCCACTGCGCAACGCGGTCGCTCGCGACATCGCCCCGGTAGATGGTCTGGTGATCGGCCCCCGGGACCATCTGCACGGTGGTGGGATGCCCGGCATCCTCCAGGGCCTGGGCGAACTGCGACGTGAAGGCGGGTGCCACGGTCGTGTCGTCCTCCCCGTGGATCAGCAGCACCGGGACGTCGGGTCGCAGAGCGGCGCGCGCCACGGGGTTCGCGCTCGCCCAGGCGGCCGGGTCGTCGTCCGGGCTGGTGCCCAGGAGGGACGCTGCGACGTCGGGGAGCTGGCTGATGTCGTACGGTCCGCTGAGCCCGACGAGGGCGTCGGGTGTCACCGGAGGGGATCCGCAGTCGGGCGAGTAGTCGTCGACCGCCAGCACGGCGAGCGCGGCGAGGTGTGCGCCCGACGAGTGCCCGAGTACCGCCACCGGGTCGGGCACGAAGCCGCGCGAGTGGAGGCGCTCGGCCGCGGCGGCCACCGCGCAGAGCACGTCCTCGACGGGCGCGGGATAGACCACGCCGTCGTCCGCCGCCCTGATGTGCGTGGGCGCCGCGGCGACACCCGCCTCCGCGAGGGCCGCGGCGAGCCCGGCCAGGCCGGTCGGGTCGGCCGTCGTCCACGAGCCTCCGGGCACCAGGACGACCAGCGGCACCCGGCCCTTGCCCGCGGGGAGATAGATGTCCTCACTCAACCCCGACGCGTACTCGACCGTCGTCGACGGGCGCGCGTCGGACGACAGGCCCCGGGTGGTCGGGCTGTCCGAGCCTGCGCACGACACCAGCAGGGCCAGGAGCATCGTGATGACTGCCGCCACACCCAGGCGGCGGTGTCGAGCGGCCGTGGGAGACATCGGCATCACCTCTCGCTCCAGTCTCCGCGCGAACGGCGCGGGTCGGCAGGGTCCTACGTCCCGAACGGCGAGAGCATCGGCCGGACCTCGGGCTCATCTCCGAGGCGATCGTGGGTACGGACACCGGAGAAGCCATCGACGCGGAAGGAGTCGTGAGATGCCGAAGGCGTGGAGTGAGAAGCGGGAACGTCAGTACGAGCACATCAAGGAGGGCCTGGAGGAGCGGGGGCGCTCGGAGGACACCGCCGAGGAGATCGCTGCCCGCACGGTGAACAAGGAGCGGGCGCGCGCCGGGGAGGCCACGGAGAGCAGCCGGAGCTCGACGGACGACATCTCCTCAGGCCGGCGCGGGGGCCTGCGGTCGCACAGCGGTCCGGGCGGCCGCACCAAGGCGCAGCTCTACGAGGAGGCGCGTCGTCGAGGCGTCAAGGGTCGTTCGAAGATGGACAAGGCGGCGCTGGAGAAGGCCGTCGGGCGCTGACGTCTGGTCAGTCGTCGTCCGGGACCGGCCGCTCGGGTCGCGGGTCGTTGAGGTTGGTCTGCTTCTCCGGGTCCAGGTCGACCCGCTCGCCGACGTCTGCGGTGTTCATGGCCTCCTCGGCCGGGACACCCTCGGCCTCGACCGGACGGTGGGTCTCCACGGACTTCTTGATGTGTGCTGACATGCCCGGTAGCGGTGGACGGGGGAGATCCGGGTGCCCCGCCTGCACGGCGTCTACTCCGTCGGCCGCGTGATCAACCCGATGACCGCGCGTTCGCAGTTCATCGGCGGGCTGGTGATGGGCCTGTCCGCGGGCCTGTTCGAGGAGTCCTACCGCGACCCGCGGTTCGGGCACGTCGTCACCCAGGACCTCGCGACGTACCACGTCGCGAGCCACGCCGACGTCCTCGACGTCGACGCGGAGTGGCTGGAGGAGTCCGACGAGGTCTTCACGCCGATGGGCTCGCGGGGCATCGGCGAGATCGGGATCGTCGGGACGGCCGCGGCGGTCGCCAACGCGACCTTCCACGCCACCGGGGTCCGGGTGCGGTCGCTGCCGATCACGGCCGACCTGTTCCTCGGCTGAGCGCTCAGCCGAACGCCGGCAGGATCTTCTTGCCGTCGAACTCGATCATCGCCTGGTGGTGGGGCCCTACTCGGGCGGGTAGGGAGCGTCCCTGAGCAGCCGGGCGAGGTGGACGGCGTGCGCCGGGATGGTGAAGCCGGTGTCGTTGAGGGCCTGCAGCAACCGTCGCTCCTCAGCGGGACAGGTCGCGCAGCACCCGCTGGCTGGCCAGCTTGCCGGGGGCGCCGATCACGCAGCCGCCGGGGTGCGTGCCCGAGCCGCACTGGTAGTAGCCGTCGATCGGGGTGGCGTACCGGCTCCAGCCGGGGGCGGGGCGGAAGAAGTACATCTGCGGGGCCAGGAACTCACCGGCGAAGATGTTGCCCTCGGTCAGGCCGGTGCGCGTCTCGATGTCGACCGGGGTGACGACCTCGCGGTGCAGCACCAGGTCGCCGAACCCCGGGAAGTGCGACTCCAGCACCGCCTGCGCCTTGTCGCCGAAGCTCTCCCGCTCCGTCTCCCAGTCGCTGCCGCGCAGCTCGTACGGTGCGTACTGCACGAAGCAGGACATGACGTGCTTGCCGGGCGGGGCCATGTCGGGGTCGACGACCGACTGGATCGCGGCGTCGATGAACGGTCGCTCGCTGTACCAGCCGTACTTGGCGGCGTCGAAGGCCCGCTCGACGTACTCGATGGTCGGGCCGATGTTGAGGAAGCCGCCGTAGTGGTCCACGGTGTCGGGGAGTGCGGGGAAGACCGGGAGGCCGTCGAGGGCGAAGTTGACCTTCGCCGAGACGCCGCGGAACTTCATCCGGCGGATGTTGTCGACCAGGTCGAGCGGGAGCTCGCGCGGGTCGACGAGGTCGAGGAACGTACGGCGCGGGTCGAGCGCGGACACCACGGTCCGCGCCCGGAACTCGGTGCCGTCCTCCAGCACGACCCCGACGGCACGGCCCCCGTCGGTCAGCACCGAGCTGACCTGGGCGCCGAGCCGGATCTCGGCGCCGTAGGCCCGCGCCGCCCTGGCGAGCACCTGGGTGAAGCCGCCGTTGCCTCCCTTGTGGAAGGCCCACGAGCCGAGGTGGCCGTCGTGCTCGCCCATCTTGTGGAAGAGCAGCACCAGCCCGGAGCCGGGCGACATCGGCCCGACCTTGGAGCCGATGATCGACGAGGACGCGTGGTAGCCCTTGATCGCCTCGTGCTCGAAGTAGTCGTCGAGCCAGTCGGCGGCGCTGCCCGTGAGCAGGCGGACGACGTCGTGCATCGTCTTGCGGTCGATGCCGCCGAGGTGGTCCATCAGCCACTTGACGTCGACCTCGTCCTCGGGGTCCTTGCTGAAGACGTCGGGCGGCGCGTGGTCGAAGAGCGGCCGGATCGCCTGGCACACGCGGTCGAGGTCGCGGTGGTAGCGCTCGTAGGCGTCCGCGTCGCGCGGGGAGTGGCGGCGGACCTCCTGGAGGTTCTGGGCGTGGTCGTCGCCGAAGAGCAGGTAGTCGCCGTCGCCGGTCGGGTGGAAGGACGACGGCATCATCAGCGGCAGGAAGCCGTGCTTCACCAGGTCGAGCTCGTGGATGATCTCCGGCCGGAGCAGGCTGAGCGCGTAGGAGAACGTGGTGAACGAGAAGCCGGGCATCAGCTCCTCGGTGATCGCCGCCCCTCCCACCAGGTCGTTCTCCTCCAGCACCAGCGTGCGGAGGCCGGCCTTGGCCAGGTAGGCGGCGTTGGTCAGGCCGTTGTGGCCTCCGCCGACGACGATCGCGTCGTACTCGTGGCCCGACGTGTGACCGGTCATGCCTTCTTCCTCTCCGGGTCGAAGAACGGCATCGGGGTCGTGGTGACCCGCACCGTCGTGTTGTGGTGGTTGACCGCGAGCTCCAGCCGGAGGTCGGTGCCGGTCGCGGCGAGGTCGGGCCGGACCCGGGCGATGCCGATGTGCCGCTGCAGGACAGGGGAGTAGACGAAGCTCGTGCAGTAGCCGGCCTCCGTGCGGTCGTCGTCGACCCCCTCGTGGTGATAGAGCATCGACTCGTAGGGCAACGGGTGCTCGGACTTCGGCGGGAACAGGTCGGCCTCTCGGTAGAGCCGGTCCCAGTCGTGGGGGTCGACGACGATGCCGGTGGTCGCCCAGCGCGAGGTGCCGTCGACCAGCTCGCGGCGGATCGCCTCCGAGCCCACGAACCGGCGCGACCCGTCGCGGACGCCGCGGAGCATCCAGCCGAGGCCGAGCTCCGGGGGCGTCACGCAGTCGGCGTCGCTCAGCGTGAGCCGTGCGTCGTGCCACTCCACGTCGACCAGCGGCAGGCCGGCCTCGATCCGCAGCGTCATCAGCGCCTCCTCGCCGAACGGCCGGATGCTGTGCGGGCGGCCGGCCTCCAGGACGGCGTCGAGCACCGCGGTGGCGTCGTCGGCGGCGACCATCAGCTCGAAGCCGAGGTCGCCGGTGTAGCCGGTGCGCGACAGCGTGATCGACGCGTCCGCGACCTTGGCGGGCACATGGTCGAAGTACGCCAGGGCCTCGGCCTCGGGCATCAGCGACGCCAGCACGGCCCGCGAGCGCGGCCCCTGGACGGCGAGCATCCCGTAGTCGTCGCTGACGTCGTCGAGCCGCACCCGCAGCCCGGTCGCCAGCTCCTGGAACCACGACAGCGCAGGCCGCCCCGCGGTGAGCAGGAACTCGTCGGCCGAGTGCCGGAACACGACCCCGTCGTGCATGAGGAAGCCCCGGTCGTCGCACCACGCCGTGTAGTGCGCCCGACCCGGACGACACGTCCGGATGTCGCGCACCAGCGACCCCGCGAGCAGGCGCTCGGCGTCCGGCCCGGTCACGGCGTACTTGTAGAGCGGTGAGGTGTCGAAGACACCCACGCTGTTGCGGACGGCGAAGTACTCGTGCTTCGGGGCGTGGGTGTAGCGCAGCGGCGACAGCTGACCCTGCCAGTGCGTGTACAGGTGCTGCGAGTTGAGCTCGCTGAGCCGCTCGTGGAACGGCGTCGTCCTGATCATGGGGGTCCTTCCGGGCGATGAGTCAGCATATTCAGAGCACGGCGTCGAGGAAGGTCCTGGTCTCCGGGAACCGGGGCGACCCGACCATCTGCTCCGGCGTCCCCTCCTCGAGGATCCGGCCCTCGTGGAAGAAGCACATCCGGTCGGCGACCTCCCGGGCGAACCCCATCTCGTGGGTCACCACCATCATCGTCATGTGCAGGTCGGTGGCCAGTGCGGTCATCACCGAGAGCACCTCGCCGGTCAGCTCGGGGTCGAGTGCCGAGGTCGGCTCGTCGAAGAGCATCACGTCGGGCTGCATCGCCAGCGCGCGGGCGATGGCCACGCGCTGCTGCTGGCCGCCGGACAGGCGGATCGGGTGCTCACCTGCCTTGTCGGCGAGTCCCACCCGGTCGAGCAGGTCGCGCGCGCGGACCTCGACCGCCGCCTCCTTCTCCCCGGCGCAGATCGGGCCCGACATGACGTTGCCCAGCACGGTCATGTTGGGGAAGAGGTTGAACTGCTGGAACACCATGCCGGTCCGCAGCCGGAGCTCGCGGATCTGGCGGCGCTTGCGCCGGGTCCGGTGGCCGCCGGAGAGGCGTACGCCGGACACCTCGATCGATCCCTCGCTCGGGTCCTCGATCATGTTCACGCAACGCAGCAGCGTGGACTTCCCCGACCCGGACCGGCCGAAGATCACGACCACCTCGCCGCGCTGGACCTCGAGGTCCACGCCCTTGACGACCTCGAGGTCCCCGAAGCGCTTGTGCAGCCCGTCGATGCGGACGATGGGATCGGTCATGAGGCGAGCCCTCCGCCGCCGCCGTGGGGCTGGACCGGGAGGGCCTTCATGGGGGTCCGTATGTAACCGCGGGCCAGCCGGTTCTCCAACTGCCGCTGGAAGAGGGTGAAGATCGCGGTGAGTCCCCAGTAGATCAGCGCGCATGCGAGGTAGGCCTCGAGGTTCTTGAAGTCGGCCTTGCCGAGCAGCTGCGCCCGCCGGAAGATCTCCGCGCTGGCGACGGTGACGCCGAGGAAGGACACCAGCGCGGTGTCCTTCATCATCGCGATGAACTCGTTGCCGGTCGGAGGGATGATCACGCGGAAGGCCTGCGGCAGGATCACCCGCCGCATCTTCTGGCCCTGGGTCATCCCGAGCGCGTCCGCGGCCTCACCCTGGCCGATGGCGACGGCCTGGATGCCGGCTCGGAAGATCTCGGTCATGTAGGCGCCGTAGTTGAGGCCCAGCGCCAGGGTGCCGGCCATGGCGGCCGAGAGGACGAACACCGAGTCGAAGTCGGGCGGCAGCCAGGTGTAGCGGTCGGCGAGGTTGCGGCCGACCGGCGGCAGCGCCAGGTAGATCAGGAACATCTGCACGATGAGAGGGGTGCCCCGGAAGAACGAGACGTAGAACCCCGAGATGCCGTAGGCGACCGAGTTCCGCGACAGCCGGGCCAGCGCCCCCATCGTGGCGAGCACGACCGCGATGGCGATGCCCCCGACCGCCATCACCATCGTGTAGCGGAGCCCCCCGGCGATGTAGCGGATGTTGTCGCGGATCCAGTCGCGGTCGAAGCCCGCGGCCAGGACGAAGAGGGCGAGCAGCACGAAGAGCACGACCCAGACGGCGGCGACCTTCAGCCGGAACGGCACCCGCGCGCTGGCGAGCGCGAGCCGCTCCAGCCGCGACTCGTCGCTCGGTGCCGGGCTCACTGCTGGACGGTCAGGTCGGCCCCGTCGTACCACTTCTTCGACAACGTCGTGAGCGTGCCGTCGTCGTGCATCTCGCCGACGATCTCGTCCACCGCCTGGGCCAGGCTCGCCGGGTCGAGCTCGGAGGACTTGTCGATCGCGACCGCCAGCGGCTCGTAGAAGACCGGGTCGCCGACGATCTTGACCGGATTGCCCGCGTCGATGTAGCCCTGGGCCGTCGTCGACGACGTGATCACCGCGTCGAGCCGGGTGCCGTCGCCCAGTGCGAGGTCCTGCAGTGCGGTGGTGTCGGTGTCGTAGCCCGAGACGACGGCGTCGTCGATGATGAAGTCGAAGGTGAAGCCCTTGATCGCCAGGGTCTTGGTGAGGAACTGGTCGTAGGTGCAGCCCGAGCAGACCCCGATCTTCTTGCCGTCCAGGTCGGTGCTCAGGTCACTGACACTGGTGTTGTCCTCGTTCACGACGACGACCGCGGGCGTGTAGTAGTACGGCTGGGTGAAGTCGAGGACCTTCTGCCGGTCGTTGGTCGGTGTCATCGAGCCGACGCTCATCTGCCAGCGGTTGTTCCAGCCGCCGGCGGTGATGACGTCCCAGGACGGCGTCTCCCAGGCGATCTCGACGCCGAGGCGCTTGGCGATCTCGGTCGCCACGTCGATGTCGAAGCCGACGTACGTGCCGGACTTGGCGTCGAGCGACGACTGCGGCGGGTACGCCGGGTCGGTCGAGACCGTGATGGTGCCCTGGTCGCAGATCTCGGCGAGCGCGTCGCCGGAGGCGTCGGTCGTGCCGCACACGCCGCTGCCCTTCGCCGGGGCGTCGGCCGCATCGCTCCCGCCGTCGCTTCCGCATCCCGTGAGGACCAGGGCCAGCAGGGCCGTTGTCGTGATCAACGAGTGCCGCTTGAACATGGAGCGCCTCCTCGGGTCGGACGCACACCCGCGTCCATCTGCAGAATGGCAGAAGAATGCGGCGCGCAGCAGCAGATCGCCGGGAACATTTCGCGGCTGCCCGCCTGACGCGACGGCTCCCGTTCGACGGCCGGTGTCCGCTCGGTCCGCCCCGGCGCGGCAGCGGTCGAGGCTGCAGGTCACCCGAAAGGGTGGTCCGGCGGCCACCCGGGAGCGGTACCAAGGAACCAGGTAACTGGCAGGTCTCGGGGCCTCCCCTTACGCAGCGTGTGCGGTCCCGGGACCTCGCCACCCCGGTAGGACGAGGTGCGCCCGTCGGCCTCGAGACCGGCGAGGTCGGTCAGCGGTTCGCGCAGACGTCGTCGGAGTACGGCCGGGCGCCCAGGTGGTCGCGCATCACCGACGCGGCGCGGTGCCGGCCCAGGTTCCACTCCAGCCAGTCGTCGCTGCTGCGCGGCCCGCGGCCCGTCAGGGCGCAGTCGACGACGTCGTCCGGGAGGGTGGCGAGGACCGGCACCGCGTCCGCGGACAGTCCTTGGAGGTAGGACCAGTCGACCTTGCCGGTCTCGTCGTACCGGTCCAGATTGTGCTGAGCGATCCAGGCGTCCGGGTTGACCGCGGCCAGCAGCAGCAGCGCACCGGCGCCGCTGAGCAGCGCGGCGCGGGGCAGCCAGCGGGCGCGCAGCGTCACGCCGGTCGCCAGCACGCCGAGCACCAGCAGCCCGAGCCAGCCCTCGAACACGTCGACCAGGAGACGGAGCCGGGTGAAGCCGTAGGCCTCCTGGTAGACGTGCATGCGGTAGAGAGCGGAGGCGACCACGACCAGCGTCAGTGCGCAGAGCAGGCCGAGAGAGCCGCGGAGCCAGGCCAGGTCGGCGGGTGTCGCGCGCGATGCCTTGCGCGCGGCCGCCCACACCACGAGGAGGGTGAGCGCGGTGGCGACCGTCAGCTGGCCGAAGCCCTGGTGGACGTACTCCGCATAGGTGAGGCCGGTGGTGCGCTCGAGGTAGTCGTGCCCGCCGAAGATCACGGTGGCCTGTGCGGCGAGGAACGTCAGGAAGACGCCGTCGACGATCAGCACCGGGGCCAGCCACTCGTAGCGGTGCGCGACGGGTCGCGCCGTACCGCCTGCGAGGTCGACGTGGGGAGGGTTCAGTGCGAGGTACGTCGCCGCCAGCACGACGCCACCCACGGCCACGGCGATGAACGCCCGCAGCACGAACGTGTCGAGGTGCAGGTCGGGCACGAGAGCGCCCGCCCACTCGGCGAAGACCGCGTCGGCCGAGGCGAACAGCAGGCCGAAGACGACCATGCCCAGCACCGACCACACCGCGGTGCGCAACGCGGCCGCGCTGGTGCCGAGACCGGTGACGGCGCGCGCCGAGCGGCCCAGCCACGGGAGTCCGCGCAGCCCGGCGAGTGGCCAGGCGACGCCGGCCAGCACGAAGCCGGGCAGGGTCCGACCGTTCGCGAGACCGGCCATGCAGACGGCGCTCCCGGCGACGAGACAGAGGAGCACGATCCAGTCGGCGTCGCGGACGACCACGGTCGCCGCCAGCAGCACGCACGACGCGGCGCAGGTCAGCGTGAAGGGGGACCGCCGGTGGGCGCTGAAGGCGAGGGTCACACCCCCGGCCGCGAGCAGCACGACGAACGTGCCGAGGCCGAGGTCTCGGAACGGGAGGATCACCCCGGCCAGCACACCGACGCCGACACAGCACAGCACCGCGCGCACGTTCCCGCGGAGGCCGGTCTCGGGCCAGAACCTGCCGAACAGCAGGTCCATGGCCGGCGTCGGTTGCACGACCACGGTGGGTGCGGGTGCGGCGGGGATCTCGACGGGGTTCGTCACGGCGGGCTCCTCGACGGTGGTGGGGACACGGGGTGCCGCGGGGTGCTGGCGCGGCTCGGACGGGAGGTCGACACGGACCCGGGCACCGGCGCCGGGGGGCTCGGGGTCGACGACGTGGATGCTGCCGCCGTGGAGGTCGGTCACCCAGCGGGCGATCGCGAGGCCGAGGCCGGTGCCGCCGCCACCGTCGGAGTCGGCCAGCGTCCCGAACCGCTCGAAGACGCGGTCCCGGTCCGCGGCCGGGATGCCCGGGCCCTCGTCCTCGATCTCCAGTCGCCAGCCGGCGGCCGTCTCCAGAGCCGTGACCCGGACGACGCCGCCGGCGGGACTGTGCCGGGAGGCGTTGTCGAGCAGGTTGGCGACCAGCTGGTGCAGGCGGGCCGGGTCGGCGCCGGCCACCAGGCCGGGCGGGGTGACGCGGACGTCGTACTCCACCTGGCGACCGGCGACCCGCGCCTCGGCGACGGCGCGCTCCAGCAGGTCTCGGACCGGCACCCGAGCGGTCGACAACGGGGTCACCCCGGCGTCGACCCGGGCCAGGTCGAGCAGGTCGGAGGCGAGCGCGGAGAGCCGTTCGGCCTGGTCGAGCGCGGTCCGCAGGGCCACCGGGTCCGGCTCGCTCACCCCGTCGGCGAGGTTCTCCAGCACGGCGCACAGGGCGGCGAGCGGGGTGCGCAGCTCGTGGCTCACGTTGGCCACCAGCTCGCGGCGCTGGCGGTCGACGGCGGCCAGGTCCTCCGCCATCCGGTTGAAGGCCCGGGCCAGCTCGCCCACCTCGTCGCTCGACGTCGCGGTGACCCGGCCGGAGTAGTCACCGCGGGCCATCCGGCGGGCGGCGGCGGTCATCTCGCGCAAGGGGGAGGTCATGCCGGCGGCCAGCAGCTGGGTCACGCCGAGCGCCAGGGCCACGGTGACCGGGACGCTGAGCCAGAACGGCACCCCGCCACCGGCTCCGATCGCCGCGACGACCGAGGCCACGGTGACGCTGACGGCAACGAGCAGGCCGAGCTTGACCTTGACCGACGTCACCTGGTCAAGCAGCGGGCCGCTCACGCTCCACCGCCGGGCTCGAGGGCGTAGCCGACGCCGTGCACCGTGCGCACCCGGTCCGCGCCGATCTTCGCGCGCAGCGCCTTCACGTGGCTGTCGACGGCCCGGGTCCCCGAGGCCCCCGCCCAGCCCCACACCTCGGCGTAGAGGCTGTCCCGGGTCACGACGTGGCCCGGGTTGCCGGCGAGGTGCAGCAGCAGGTCGAACTCCGTCGGCGTCAGGTGCACCTCGGTGCCCGCGACCCAGACGCGCCGCGAGGCCGCCTCGACGCGCAGGTCGCCCAGGTCGGCGGCGGGTCGGCCGGCGAGCTCGGCTGCCCGGTCGACGCGGCGCAGCAGCGCGGCCACCCGGGCCACCAGCTCGCGCATACGGAACGGCTTGGTCAGGTAGTCGTCGGCACCGACCCCGAGCCCGACCAGGATGTCCGACTCGTCGTCGCGCGCCGTCAGCATCAGCACCGGGACCGGTCGCTCGGCCTGGATCCGCCGGCACACCTCGTGGCCGTCGAACCCGGGCAGCATCACGTCCAGCACCACGAGGTCCGGCTCGGAGTCGGCGAACCGGGCGACCGCGTCCGGCCCGTTCCACGCCTGGACGACCTGGTAACCCGTATCGCGCAGCCGGTCGGTGACCGCCTGGTTGATCACCGGCTCGTCCTCGACGACGAGGATCCGGGTGACCGCTCCGCTCACTGGCATGGTGCGAGCCTAGGAGCCGATCCGGTCAGGACCGGGGGACGACTCGTGAAGGTTCTGTGCAGGTCACACCCGGTGGTCGAGGCCGCACCTGGTCGGGCGTGGGCATGGGTTGTGGCCCCGTCGGCGGTGGCCGGCGGGGTCGGGTGGTCAGGTATGTCGTGGGTGGGTGAGGTCGTTGACGTGGACGTGCCCCAGTGGGCTGGTCCAGCGGAAGATGCGGGCTGCGGTGCGTTGGTAGGTCCAGCCGCCGTGGGTCTTGAGCCGGTGGTGGTGGCGGCAGAGCGGGGCGAGGTTGCAGGAGCAGGTCGGACCACCCTGGTCGTGCTCGATGATGTGGTCGGCGTCG
>NZ_BDJE01000049.1 GCF_002117935.1 Nocardioides sp. PD653-B2
ATACGCCGGTCGCGACCTCCTGCGTCGGTCGCGCGGCTACTCGATCTGGCTGCTGCATCTGCGGGACCCGAGCAAGCTCGGGTCCCGCAGGCAGCTCATCAGTACGTCGGCTGGCTCGGGTCGATCTGGTTGACCCAGGCGACGACGCCGCCACCCACGTGGACGGCGTCCGCGTAGCCGGCGCCCTTCACGATGGCCAGCGTCTCGGCCGAGCGGACCCCCGACTTGCAGTGCATGACGATCTGCTTGTCGGAGGGCAGCTTCTCGAGGGCCGATCCGTTGAGGAAGTCGCCCTTGGGGATCAGGACCGAGCCCGGGATCTTGTTGATCTCGTACTCGTTGGGCTCGCGGACGTCGACGAGGACGAAGTCACGCGTGCCCTCGTCGCGCTCCTTGAGCATGTGCTCGAGCGTGGTGACCGAGATCGTCGAGCCGGCGGCGGCGTCGGCCGCCTCCTCGGAGATCGCGCCGCAGAAGGCGTCGTAGTCGATCAGCCCGGTGACGGTCGGGTGCTCGCCGCAGAGCGCGCAGTTCGGGTCCTTGCGGACGCGCAGCTTGCGGTACTCCATCTCGAGGGCGTCGTAGATCATCAGCTTGCCGATCAGCGGCTCGCCGATGCCGGTGAGCAGCTTGATGGCCTCGTTGACCTGGATCGAGCCGATGGAGGCGCACAGCACGCCGAGCACGCCGCCCTCGGCGCAGCTCGGGACCATGCCCGGCGGCGGGGGCTCGGGGTAGAGGCAGCGGTAGCAGGGCGCGTCGTCGGACATGGACGGCGCGAACACCGAGGCCTGGCCGTCGAAGCGGTAGATCGAGCCCCAGATGTAGGGGATCTTCAGGAAGTACGCCGCGTCGTTGACCATGTAGCGGGTCGCGAAGTTGTCGGTGCCGTCGACGATGAGGTCGTAGCCCTCGAAGATCCGCATCACGTTGTCGTTGTCGAGGCGCTCCTCGTGGAGGATCACGTCGACGTAGGGGTTGGCCTCGGCGATCGACTCCTTGGCCGACAGCGCCTTCGACTTCCCGATGTCGGACTGGCCGTGGATGATCTGGCGCTGCAGGTTCGACTCATCGACCTCGTCGAACTCGGCGATGCCGAGCGTGTGCACCCCGGCCGCGGCCAGGTAGAGCAGCGCGGGGCTGCCCAGCCCGCCGGCGCCGATCACCAGCACCTTGGCGTTCTTGAGGCGCTTCTGCCCCGTCATGCCCACGTCGGGGATGATGAGGTGCCGGCTGTAGCGGCGTACCTCGTCGATGGTCAGTTCGTCCGCAGGCTCGACGAGCGCGGGAAAGGACACGGCGTACTCCTTGAGTGGTCGGTTCGACTGTTCGAACAACCTGATGCCCTGCCATGTTCCCCGCCGACCCGCGGGCCCGATCGCCACGTCCCGTCATCCGGACGTTCGCGTCGAACCGGTACTGTTCGCGGCGTGACCGCAGAGCAGTACGACGCACCGGCCGCACGCCCGCGCGGCGGTCGGATGCCCCGACGCGAGCGTCGAGCGCAGCTGATGGAGTCCGCACTCGAGGTCTTCGTGGCCCAGGGCTACCACGCGGCGGCCATGGACGACATCGCCGAGCGGGCGGGTGTGTCCAAGCCGGTGCTCTACCAGCACTTCCCGGGCAAGCTCGACCTCTATCTCGCGCTGCTCGACCAGGCCTGCGACACGATCATCGAGAACTGCCGCCAGGCCCTGGAGTCGACGCACGACAACAAGCAGCGGGTCGCGGCGACCATGGACGTCTTCTACGAGTACGTCGCCGGCGAGACCGGCGCGTTCCGCCTGGTCTTCGAGTCCGACCTGACCAACGAGCCTGCCGTCCGCGAGCACGTCGACCGCGTGACCACCGAGTGCGCCGCGATGATCGCGCACGTCATCCACGACGACACCGGGCTGCCCGGCGACGCGTCCCGGCTGATCGCTGTCTCGCTCGTGGGAATGGCACAGGTCAGCGCCCGGTTCTGGCTCTCGGACCCCGGCGACATCCGCCAGTCCGACGCCGCCTCCCTGGTGTCGAGCCTCGCCTGGCGCGGCATCCGCGGGTTCCCGCTCAACGAAGACCACTGAACCACCGACCCGTAGTCCCACACCCACAGCACTGCAAGAGGAGGACCTCGTGGAGGTCAAGATCGGCATCCAGTACGCCGCGCGTGAGCTCACCGTCGAGACCGACGAGTCGGCCGAGAGCGTCGAGAAGCTGATCGGTGACGCGCTGGGGTCCGAGGGTGGCGTCTTCACCCTCAGCGACACCAAGGGCCGCAAGATCATCGTCCCGGCAGCCAAGCTGGCGTACGTCGAGATCGGGCACGGCACCGCCGGACAGGTCGGCTTCCGCGGCTAGTTTCCGACATGATGAGCCCATGATCTCCGCGCTCCTCTGGGCCCTGATCGGCGGCAGCATCATCGGGCTGCTCGGCAAGCTGGTCGCGCCCGGCGACCGGGACAACATCCCGCTGTGGCTCACCGTGATCTGCGGCATCGGCGGCGTGCTGATCGGCAACTACCTGTACGGGCTGTTCTACGCCGACAACACGCGGGGCTTCGACTGGTGGCGCCACACCTGGCAGGTCATCGTCGCCGCGGTGCTGGTGGCGGTCGCCTCCGGCAGCACCGGTCGTACGCAGAGCTGACTAGGAGGCGAGCCCGAGCTCGGCCATCCGCTCGGCGTGCCGCTCGGTGATCCGGGTGAACATCCGGCCCAGCGCGGCCAGGTCGAGGCCCGGCCGGTCGACGCCGCCGGCGAGCAGCGCCGTGAGCGCGTCCCAGTCGGCCGCGACCCGCTGCGCCTGGGTCAGCGCCTCCCCCATCAGCCGGCGACCCCACAGCGCGAGCCGGCCGCCGAGGCGCGGGTCGGCGGCGATCGCCGCGCGCACCCGGTCGACCACGAAGGCGGAGTGCCCGGAGTCCTCGAGCGAGGCGACGATCAGGTCGCGGGTGTCCGTGTCGAGGTAGGCCGCGATCTCGCGGTAGAAGTCGTTGGCCATCCCGTCGCCGACGTAGGCCTTGATCAGGCCCTCGTACCAGTCGCCGGGCGCGGTGTACTCGTGGAACTTGTCGATCGGCGCCTGGAAGGGCGCCATCGCCTCGAACGGGTCGGCCCCGAGCTGCGTCAGCCGCTCGCGCAGCCGCGCCACGTGGCCGAACTCGGCGGAGGCCATCGCCGCGATCGCGACCTTGTCCTCGAGCGTGGGCGCCAGCTTGGCGTCCTCGGCCAGCCGCTCGAACGCCGAGATCTCGCCGTACGCGATCGCACCCAGCAGGTCGACCACGGCCTCGCGGTACTGCGGGTCCTGGAACGCCACCTGGATCTCCTCCGGAGCGGGTGGCGGCGTGGATGGGGGCACGTGCGCACCCTACCGATAGACTGGTTCCGACCGAGGTCACCCGTTCCCTGGCTGTGACCTCGCCGCATGTGCGCGGCAGGCCGTTCCCGGTGTCGATTCGGGGAGTCCGCCGCATCCGACGTTCACTCGGTTGATACCCGGCTGACTCACGAAAGCAGAAGACACTGACCACGTTCCGAGAGCTCGGGGTCCTTCCCGAGATTTGCGACGCGCTCGAGCGCGCCAACATCACCACCCCGTTCGCGATCCAGGAGATGACCCTCTCCGTCGCCCTGCTCGGCACCGACCTCATCGGTCAGGCCCGCACCGGCACCGGCAAGACGCTCGCCTTCGGCATCCCGGTGCTGCAGCGCAGCGTCACGATGACCGACCCCGCGTACGCCGACCTGCCGCAGGGCAAGCCGCAGGCGCTGATCGTTGCTCCGACCCGTGAGCTCGCGCTCCAGGTCTCCAACGACCTCCACCTCGCCAGCAAGGACCTGGGTCTCCGGGTCCTCACCGTGTACGGCGGCGTCGGCTACGACACCCAGCTCGACACGCTCGCGAGCGGTGTCGACATCGTCGTCGGCACCCCGGGCCGCCTGATCGACCTGGCCAACCGCCGCGCGCTGGACCTCTCCCACGTGCACGCGCTGGTGCTCGACGAGGCCGACGAGATGCTCGACCTGGGCTTCCTGCCCGATGTCGAGCGGCTCCTGGCGATGACGCCCGAGACCCGCCAGACGATGCTCTTCTCGGCCACGATGCCGGCCGCGATCGTCTCGCTGGCCCGCACCCACATGCGCCACCCGATGAACATCCGCGCCGAGTCGTCGTACGACACCACGATGGTGCCCGCGACCGCGCAGTTCATCTACCTGGCCCACGACCTCGACAAGCCCGAGATCATCGGTCGCGTCCTGCAGGCCGAGGACGCCGGCAAGATCATCGTCTTCACCCGCACCAAGCGTCAGGCCCAGCGCGTCGCGGACGACCTCGCGGAGCGCGGCTTCAGCACCAGCCCGCTGCACGGCGACATGGCCCAGGTGGCCCGCGAGAAGGCCCTCGCCAAGTTCCGCGAGGACAAGATCCGGGTCCTGGTCGCCACCGACGTCGCCGCCCGCGGCATCGACGTCGCCGGCGTCTCGCACGTCATCAACTACACCTGCCCCGAGGACGACAAGACCTACGTCCACCGGATCGGCCGCACCGGCCGGGCCGGCGCCTCGGGCATCGCGATCACCTTCGTGGACTGGCCGGACATCGCCCGCTGGAAGATGATCAACAAGACGCTCGACCTGCCGTTCGAGGACCCGCAGGAGACGTACTCGACCTCGGAGCACCTCTACCACGACCAGGGCATCGCCCCCGGCACGAAGGGCCGCATCGTCGACCCCGCCCCGGTGGAGCGCAAGCCCCGCGAGGACCGTGGCGGCGACCGTGGTGGCCGCGGCGAGCGCTCCGGCGGCGACCGTCCGGCCCGCAACCGCGACCGCAACCGCACGCGCACCCGCAGCGGCGAGACCCCGGCCTCCGGGGGCACCGCGCCGGCCGCGAAGGACGCGACCGCCGAGGGCGAGTCGCGTCCCAGCCGCAGCCGCAACCGGCGCCGTCGTTCGAGCGGCTCCGGCAGCGGCACCACCGCGCCGGTGCCCAACACCGACTGAGGCACGCCTCAGGCGGGTCCGTGGATCCAGCCACCGTGGTCGTCGAGGTCGCGGTAGGGCTCGAGGCCCTGCCCGGCGTCGACGAACGCGACCGGCAACTCGTCGCCCCACATCGGCCGCCGCACGATCGAGGTCAGGTCGGCCAGGCTCAGCGGGGGCGTCGGCCGAGTCCGGTCCCAGGAGCCGTCCTCGGCGTCGACACCGTCGGTCGATGACGCGACGATGCGGATCCGGTCGGGTCGCAGCAGGTCGGCGACCCGTCGGGTCGCCGGACCGCCGGGCACGTCGGCCCGCTCCTCGTACGTCGTGAGCTCGGACCCGTCGGACAGGCGGGTGGCCCGGCAGCCCAGGTGCTCGGGGTCGTCGCAGGTGGCGTGCATGCCGCGCCCGTGCTGCACGTTGAGCCCGACCACTGACGCGCCCAACGCATCGGCGTCGTCCCAGTGGATCTCGACGTAGTAGTCGCCACTGGTCGCCGAGAGCTGCCCCGCGAGATCCGAGGCCGACCCCGGCCGCTGCTGGCCGACGGTCCACTGCAGGGCCAGCGCCGCGCTCTCGCCCGTCGTCGGCGCGGTCGCGCCGCCGAGGTCGGGCCGGACCGGCTCGGTGGCGATCGACGGCCCGGTGCCGTCCGGCCCGCTGATGGCGACGACGACGCCGCCGGTCATCGCAAGGACGGCGACGCTCGCGGCGGCCGCGAGACCCGTCGTACGGCGTCGTCGGAGGCCGGTGCCGCGGCGCCGGGCGACCGCGGTCAGCCGGACCAGGTCCGGTCCCGTCTCGTCGACCCGGTCCAGGGTGGCGGTGAGGTGCTCGTGCAGGTTCATCAGGACTCCTCGTCCAGGTCGGTGAGGTGGAGACGGAGCCGAGCCAGCGCCCGCCGGGACCGGGTGCGGACGGCCGTCTCGCTGATCCGGAGCTCGCGGGCCGTCTCCGCGACGCTGCGATCCAGCCAGTAGCGGTGCACGACGACGACCCGGTCCGCGGCCGACAGCTCCTGCAGGGCCGCGACGAGGTCGAGGCGCACGGCCCGGTCGGGTGGGTCGGCGGCACGTTCGGGAAGCTCGTCGCTGGGCTGCTCGGACGAGCGGCGCAGGCGCCGGTGGGACAGGAACGTACGGGTCAGCACGGTCCGGGTGTAGGCGACCGGGTCGTCGGCCCGGCTGACCCGGCTCCAGGAGGCGTACACCTTGGCGTAGGTCGTCTGGAGCAGGTCCTCCGCGAGGTGGTGGTCACCTCCCGTGAGGAGCAGGGCGGCGCGGTGGAGCTGACGGCCGGTGGCGGCGACCAGCTCGTCGAAGTCCTGCACCCGGGACACCTCTCGCCCGGCTGTCGGGCCGACGTCGGTCTTCGTGATGGTCACACCTCACTGACGCCTGACGTCGGCCTCCACGTGACACCTCAGGCGGTGACGACCACCGTGGTGCCGAGCGGTGCGAAGTCCCAGAGCGCGATGGCGTCGGGGCGGTTCTGCCGGATGCAGCCGTGGGACTGGGGTGTGCCGAGCTGCGCCTTGGTCTGCACCAGGTGGCCGTCGTCGACCGGGATGTCGTGGAAGCCGATCGCGGCGCCGGTGTCGCCCTGGGTGAACCGGACGAAGTACTTCATCGTGCCGGAGTCGTCGATGCCCCAGGCCTGCTCGGAGCGCGAGTAGACCGCGTACGTGCCGGGGTCGAGGTTGTCGGTGAGGCTGCCCGAGACGAGGTAGGTGCGCACGACCTTCTTGGCGCCCGTGACCAGCCAGACCCGCTGCCGGCTCTCGCTGAAGACCACGCGCTTGCCGTGGCCCGAGTCGGCCGGGAGGGCCGAGTCGAGGGCCGGGTCGAGCTCGGTCTCCGTGGCGTCGGTCGACCGCGTCGCGTCCGGCGTAGTGGTGTCGGTCTCCGGCTCGGCGGTCGGGCTCGGGTCAGCGACCGGGTTGATCGAGCCGGCGGCACTGGAGGCGGTGCGCTCGGGGTCGCCGCCGGCGGCCGACGGCAGCACGCCGGTGCCACCGAGGACGGCGATCAGGGTCACCGCGAGCGAGGAGCCGAGCGCGGTCAGCCGGCCGTAGCGCGGCTTGACCCGCTCACCCCGGTGCTGGCTCACTTGGCAGCCTGCTTCGCTGCCTTCTTCGCTGCCTTCTTCGTGGCCTTCGGGCGCTGGGAGCGCAGGACGAGGTTCTCGGCGACGGCACGGTAGGCCTGAGCGCCCTTGCTGGAGCGGCTGGTCGCCAGGATGGAGCGGCCGGCGGCGGGCGCCTCGGCGAACTTGATCGTCTTGGGGATCGGCGGCTCCACGACCTCGAGGTCGTAGGTGTCCGAGATCGTCTCGAGGACCGTGCGCGAGTGGTTGGTGCGGCCGTCGTACAACGTCGGCAGCACGCCCCAGACCTCGAGCTTGCGGTTGGTGAAGCGGCGTACGTCGTGGACCGTGTCGAGCAGCTGGCCGACGCCGCGGTGGGACAGAGTCTCGCACTGGAGCGGGATCAGCACGCCGTCGGCGGCGGTCAGGGCGGCGACGGTGAGCACACCGAGCGACGGCGGGCAGTCGAGCAGGACCCAGTCGTAGGAGAACTCCTCCTCCTCGAGCGCCTCGATCATGGACCTGATGACGTGCTCGCGCCCGGTGCGGGTCAGCAGGTCGGCCTCGGCACGGGCCAGCTCGATCGTGGCCGGGACCAGGTCGACGCCGTCCTCGGTCGTGATGATCACCTCGGTCGGGTCGAGGCCCTTGGTCAGCACGTGGTGGACCGAGAGCTCGAGGTCCTCGGGGTCGATGCCGAGGGAGAACGTCAAGCACGCCTGCGGGTCGAGGTCGACCAGCAGCACCGAGTGACCCAGCTCCGCGAGCGCAGCGCCGACCGAGGCGACGGTCGTCGTCTTGGCGACCCCGCCCTTCTGGTTGGCGATCGCGAGTGTCGTGGTCACGCGGACCATCATGCCGGACAGGGGTGCAGAGATCGCGCAGGCACCTGTTTGACTTGGCGTCATGTCCCCGACCGCACTCGTGACCGGTCCCACGGCCGGCATCGGCCGCTCCTTCGCCCACCAGCTGGCCCGGCAGGGCTACGACCTGGTCCTGGTCGCGCGGGCCGTCGACCGGCTCGAGTCCGAGGCGGCCGAGCTGCGGTCGTCGTACGGCGTGCAGGTCGAGGTGCTGGCCGCCGACCTGACCGACCGGGCGGAGCTGGCGCTGGTCGAGGCTCGGCTGGCCGACCCCGCGCGGCCGGTCGACCTGCTGGTCAACAACGCGGGCTTCGGGCTCAAGAAGCGGTTCCTCGACAACACGGTCGACGAGGAGCAGGCGATGCTCGAGGTGCTGGTGACGGCCGTGCTGCGCCTGTCGCACGCGGCCCTCGGCCCGATGGCCGAGCGCGGCAGCGGCGGCATCATCAACGTGTCGAGCGTGGCGTCGTTCCTGCCCCGCGGCACCTACTCGGCGGCCAAGGCCTGGGTCAACAGCTTCTCGGAGTGGGCGGCCCACGAGTACCGCCCGCAGGGCATCACCGTGACCTGCCTGTGCCCGGGCTTCACGAAGACCGAGTTCCACGAGCGGATGGACGTCAGCCGCGACTCGGCGCCCGCCTTCTTGTGGCTCGACGCCGACGAGCTGGTCGCCACCGCCCTCAAGGACCACGCCAAGGGCAAGGTGTGGTCGATCCCCGGCGCTCAGTACAAGGCGATCGCCACCGCGGCCCGGCTGGTGCCGACCGGCGTGCTGCAGCGGTTCCAGGCGCTGGGGCGCAAGTAGGGCTCAGGGCTTCCGGGGGCGGAGCGGCAGCGCGAGGTGCGTGACCTCTCCCGGCCGCACGTCGAACGGCGCTGACGGCGGGCAGTAGTACGGGAGCCGCCAGTTGCCGTTGCCCGCGCGCCCCGGGCTGGTCGGCGGCACCTCGGGACGGCAGACCCACGTCCCCGGGCGCAGGTACGGCGACCCGAACGTCGCGCCGCGGCGGGTGTAGAAGCGGACCAGGTCCCGGCCGAAGAGGCTGCCGCCCCCGAGTCGCTGGCAGAAGACGCTCCGCACGACGCCCGGGCGTGGGGCCGGGCGGCCCGAGGGCAGCGTCAGCACACCGGCGAGCTCGCCGTACCGGGGGCCCCGCTCGATCGTGACCGTCTGGCCGTCCTCGGTGAACCCGACCACCCGCGGTGGCGCCGCCACGAACTCCGCCTCGTTCAACGCCTGCGCGTCGTACGTCCCGAACGGGAAGTCGTCGAGGACGACACGACCCTGGTCATCTGCAGCCCACGTGACCGGCCCGCCCCTCTCCGGCGCCCAGGCGGGCTCCCGGCGCGCGAGCTCGACCCCGTCGGCGTCCGGCGGCAGGTCGATCGTGAGCCGCCCCGCGCCGACCGGTGGTGGGTCGAAGGTCGCCTCCGCCGTGTCGCCGGCGACGACCGTCACGGTCGTCCAGCTCGGGTGGTCGGGCGTCCAGAACGACTCGAGGCCGTACTCACCTGCCGGTAGCCCGTCCACGACGAAGGCGCCGGTCACCGGGTCGACCGGGACCTCGGCGACCGGTCTGGCGGGCTCCGGGTCGCCTGTGATGTCACGCACGGAGACGACCTGCTGCGCGCGCTGCTCAGCGGTCTGCCCTGCGGCCGGTGGAGCGGTGCCGGTGATCCGCCCGGCCTCGGCGGTGTCGGTGGCGAGGTCCGCGGTCACCTGCGAGCGCCGTCCGGGGACGCGGGCGTCGGCCACGGCGTACGGCGTCGCCTCGCCCGGGCCACCGACCGAGACCCGGTAGGTGCCGGTCGGGACCGCGTCGACCACGTAGCGCCCCTGCGCGTCGGTGTGGACGACCACCTCGTTGCCGTAGCCGACGGTGCCGGGGGCCGACGTGCGCTGGAGCCGCACGCGTGCGTCGGCGACCGGGACTCCGTCGTGCGTGACGGTGCCGGAGACCGAGGGGCCCGGTCCGGAGAGGTCGACGCGGTTGGCGCCCGCCGTCAGCTCGACGCGGAACGTCGACGAGCCGAGGGAGCCCCGGTAGGACGTGAGGTGCAGGTCGTAGGCGCCCGGCACCAGGCCGCCGATGCGACGGACACCGCCGGACCTGCGGCCGTCGAGAGTCGCCGACGGCGGCTCCGGCACGACGATCCGGCCCCCGGGATCAGCGCCCTGGATGCGGACGACGGAGGGCCTGCCCGCGTCGACGGTGACCGTGATCCGGGCGGCCCGGTGCCGCAGGGCGACGCGCCCCAGGTCGATCCGCCGCTGGCCCCGCGGGAAGTACGACGTGAGGAGAAGCGGCGTCACGGCGCGTTCGTCGGGGCCGACGTAGACCGGCAGCAGGGACGGCATCGCGGCACACCCCGCCCGGCCGCTGCCCTCGCACACCTCGACGTAGAACCTGCCCTTCGGCGCCAGGGTCGCCTCGAACCGGCCGTCGGCCGAGGTCTTCGCGATCAGGTGCCGCGCGCGGTCCTGGACGTCGACCGCCACGACCGTGGCCCCGCGGACCGGGTCGCCCTGCCGGTCGACCACGCGTCCCTCGACCGGGACAGGCCGGGCGGCCGCGTCGGCGGCGGCCACCGGGGCGGCCGCGAGGGCGGTCGTCAGGAGGACGGTGGAGAAGACCAGTCTTCCGAGACGCATCGCCCGATCATAGGTCGGGCGGGACGACCGGCACCGGGGTGACGCGGTCGGAGCCTGCGGCCGCCGCCCGGGCGAGCTCCATCAGGCGGGCGTACTCCTCGGGCGCGGTGGTGTTGCAGCCGAGCTCGTGGTCGGTCTTGCCGACCCCGTGGTAGTCGCTCGAGCCGGTCGCGACCAGGCCGAGGTTGCGCGCGATGGCGCGCAGCCGCTCGCGGGTGGCGGGGTCGTGGTCCTGGTGGTCGACCTCGATCCCGGCGAGCCCGATCTCGTGGAGCGCGGCCAGGGTCTCCTCGTCGGGGCGACCGAGGCCGCCCCTCCCCCACGGGTGGGCGATGACGGCGACACCGCCGGCGTCCGTCACGTGGCGGATGGCGGCCTCGAGCGGGGCGGCGTACCGGTCGACGTACGCCACCTTGCCGGCGCCGAGGTAGGCGTTGAAGGCCTCGGTCCGGTCGGCGACGACGCCCAGGGTGACCAGCGCGTCGGCGATGTGGGGGCGGCCCGGTGCCGCGGTGCCGTCGGAGGCACGGCGCACGTCGTCCTCGGTGATCTCGATGCCGTGCCGGTGCAGCTGCTGGAGCATCGCCGGCACCCGTGACCCGCGCCCGGTCAGCACCTGGGTGAGCTCGCCGGCCAGGGGCGGGTAGGTCGGATCGGGCAGGTAGGCGAGCAGGTGCACGCTGCGACCCCGGTGGATGGTGCTGATCTCCATGCCGGGCACCAGCTCGATCCCGAGCTCGACCGCGGCGGCACCGGCCTCGGCCCAGCCGTCGGCGGTGTCATGGTCGGTGATCGCGACGACGTCGAGACCGGCGTCGACCGCCGCGCGCACGAGTGCGGCGGGACGGTCGGTCCCGTCGCTCGCACGTGAGTGCGTGTGGAGGTCGATGCGCACCCGACGAGCCTAGGCGCTGGACCTTTCACCAGACCGGCCGGTGGCCTCCGAAGGGCATCTCCACCAGCTGCGGGCCGACGTGCGAGACGTCGCGCAGGATCCAGTCGTCGCGCAGCAGCAACAGCGCCGACGCCGGGCGCAGCACGATCCACAGCCACCGGCCGCCCGCCTCACCGGCCACCACCGACCGGTCGAACTCGCCGTCCGACGAGCTGGTCGAGATGTCCCAGAGGTTGACCGACTGGCTGCCGATCCGGATCCGCGCCGCCGGCGGCCGGCGCAGGATGTCGATCCCGGGGTCGTCGTACCTCGTGCCCGCGCAGCGAGCCCCCAGACCGGTGCCGGGCTCCTCGGCGATCACGATGGCGTCGACCGGTCCGTCCAGCTCGCTGGTGCCCGACGTGCAGGTCAGGGTCGCGCGGGTCCGTCCCGGCGCGTCGCCGACCGCGGCGAAGTCGGTCACGCTCCACCCGGGTCCCATCGGCCAGGGCACGTAGGTCGGGAAGCCGTCGGTCGCCGACAGGTGCCCCGCGAACGCCTCGTACGTCGCCTCCTCCGGCCGCCACAGCGCGCGGGTCGCGCCGTGCGCCGGGCACGACCACGGCGCGTCCGGGGCACCGGGGGTCTCCAGGACCGGCGCGGAGCATCGCACGCAGACGGCCTCGGGTGACATGCGTCCACGGTGCTGAAGGGGTGTCCGGGCGTCAAGGGCCCCGCACCTACGATGGCGCGATGAGACGGGCCCTGGCATGCGTGACGCTGGGCCTCGCGCTGACCGCCTGCCACTCGTCCTCCGGACGGACGGACCCGGCCCCACCCGACCTGCCGGCCGGCACCGGCCCGCTCGCCACGGACGCCGTGGTCTGGGCGGTCGGCGACACCGTCCACGTCGGTGAGAGGACCATCCGTGCCGGCGGCGCCGTACGGGCGATGGTGGCCGCGAACGGCCGGATCTACTTCGTCCGGGGCCGCTCCGACGTCGTGCGGGTGACCGACGGCGACAGGGTCCGGGCTACGGACTTGCGCGCCGACGAGCTCCGCGCGTCGGAGGACGGCCGCTACCTGGGCTTCCTCGACACGTCCGAGATGCCGTGGTCCACCGTCGTCGTCGACCTCGAGTCCGGCGAGGTCGTGGTCCGCGACGATGCCGGCATGGGTGACGCCGACGACGACCTCGCCGACCTGTACGAGGACGCGGAGCCCCGGGTCCTGGGCTTCGACGGCGACGAGCTCTTCGTCCGGACCGCGTCGGGCATCGACGTGATGTCCTGGGACCCCCGGACGGGCGAGCGGACCGACCACGGCGACCAGTTCTTCTTCGCCGGCCGCGACCCGGGCGGGGGTCGGTCGCTGCCCGCTCTCGTGCGTCACGGCCGCCTGGTGGTCCCGCGCGACCCCTACCTGTCGACCCAGTGGGGTCACGTCTCGCCCGACGGCTCGGTGACCTTGCAGCTCGTCGCCAACCGCACCGAGGTGTTCGCGGTGGACAGCGGCCGCCGGCTGCCGACCGACCTGCACGGTCGGAAGTTCGTCCTGGGCGGCTGGACGGACGACGCGACGGCGTACGGAGTCGCCTTCGACGGCACCCCGTTCGGACCGCACCGGGTCACCCTCGTGACGTGCCGGCTCACCGTCGAGCAGCAGCGCTGCCGAGCCCTGCGCACCATCCGGCCCCCCGCCCACCAGCTGGTGCTCTTCCCGAGCGGATCGGCCGCGTCCGACTACTAGCGACGACCCGGTGGGAGAGGAAGGAAGCGAACCCCGGCTCACCGGTGGTTGAGGAAGGCG
>NZ_BDJE01000050.1 GCF_002117935.1 Nocardioides sp. PD653-B2
ACCTATCCGTGCAGCAGACCCGAAGGTGGCAGGACCCCAGTTGACCCAGGTCGTAAGACTGGCGACCCGACCCATGACATGATGACGCCCGACGTCGTAAGAGGAGTCCTGACAAGGTGCACGCGACACACCGCATCTATCGCGTCTGTGGTGTCGAAATCGCCGCCGCAACCCCTGCGTCAGCTGCGCAAGCGGTAGTGGATGCGGCGAAGCGCAACCAAAGCCTTCAGGTGCACTTGTGCAACGCCTACACTCTCTCGCTGGTTGACCGCGATGCCCGACTACGGGCCGCGCTTGCCCATGCTGACCTCAACCTCCCAGATGGGGCACCCGTCGCGTGGATTGGTCGTAAGGAAGGAACCAACGGGCCAGTAAGAGGTCCATCGCTCGTCGCGGACGTCTGCGCCGCCGGGGTTCCTCACGGTCTCGGACACTTCTTCTTGGGCGGTGCGCCAGGGGTCGCGGAGGAGATGGGACGGCGCCTTGCCAACTACTCACCGGGGCTCAGGGTGGTCGGCAACGTCTCCCCACCCTTCCGTCCGCTATCTCCTCCCGAGATCCACGATCTCGCCCGGACCGTAGCCGACTCAGGTGCGAACGTGCTGTGGATCGGACTTGGGACCCCGGTACAGGACTACGCCGTGGCGGAGTTCGCAGGACTCCTTTCGATGCCGATAGTGCCAGTCGGCGCCGCATTCGACTTTTGGTCCGGGAACGTGACCGAGGCACCCGTGTGGCTACACGGAAGTGGATTGGAGTGGACGTACCGCTTGGCGCGAGAACCACGACGCCTGTGGCGACGGTACCTGTTCGGAAACCCCCGTTTCCTCCTGTCGCATCTCAGGCACAAGTAGAGATGACCATGCCCACAACAGTCTGCATCGCGCAGGAGTATGTGCCTGAGTATCGCCGGCCATTCTTCAACGAACTGCGAACGCGACTCGCCGAGGACGGCGTGCGGCTCGTGGTAGCCGCCGGAAATCCCAACAAAGATCAGGCGATGCGCTCGGACGATACAGGGGGATTCGCCGACGTCTTCGTGCGCCAAACGGAAAGGTCCATCGCAGGCCGCAGAGTCACGGTCCGACGACTTCCGCCAGAGACCCGCAACTGCGACCTGCTGATCCTAGAACAGGCACGACGCAACCTGGACGTCTACCGGCTGCTGCTGCCGCGAAAGCTTCAATCACCTCCGCGGACCGCGCTCTGGGGCCACGGACGAGACTTCACCCAATCCCCCAGCGCCCTGGAACGTCGGATCAGCGTGGCGCTCCTTCGGCGCGCTTGGCACTTCTTTGGGTACACCCAAGTCAGTTCCGAAGCGGCCGAGTCCGCCGGTGTGCCGCCGGCCCACATCACCGTCGTGAACAACACCATCGATACGCGGGCACTGAGAGTAGACCTGGCGACAGTGCCGAATGAAGCAGTTGCGGAACTGGCCGACCACCTCGCTCTTGAAGGACGAACCGCCCTGTTCATGGGCGGCTTGGACGAGTCGAAGCGCATCGCCTTTCTCCTCGAGGCCGCTGCCGCGGCGCACCGTATCGACGCTCGCTTCCGGCTTGTCATCGCTGGGGACGGAGCCCTGCGCCCGGCGGTGCAGGAAGCCGCTCGACTTCGGCCGGAACTGATCTATGTCGGTGCCGTGGCGGGCCACAGACGCGCCCTCATGCTGAAGCTGGCGGACGTGGTGGCCATGCCCGGACGGGTCGGGCTGATAGCTGTCGAGTGCCTGGTAGCGGGTACCCCGCTCATTACGACCGCATGGCCATTCCACGCTCCGGAATTCAGCTACTTGGACCCCGGCGTCACCGCGATCATTACGCCGGACGACGTGCAGTCGTACGCCTCGGGGCTCGTCGATATCCTGAACTTGGAGAGCCGACGGGCCGAAATGAAGTTAGCGTGCCTGACGGCATCTCGAGCTTTCAGCGTAGAAGCCATGGCTGCAAACTTCCGGCTCGGCATCCACGCCGCACTCAGCCGAGAAGTATGACAGCTCAAAGACGTGCGCCTTGGGAGCCTCCTCACAATCAACGACAGAACGCAAGGGCGGCATCAACATTGGACGACAAGCTCGACGCAATCGCCATAGCGATCTGTACCTACCGCCGACCCGAGCAACTGGCGCGCACTTTGAAATGTATGGCCAGCCAGATGCAAACCGTTGCGAACCGTGTTGAGCTGATTGTAGTTGACAACGATCCACATAAGTCAGCATATGCGGTCGCCCGAGAGGCGGCGGCCATCTATCTCCCGGAGGAGGCGACCGGAATTGCGCATGCGAGAAATCGCGCACTCACCTATGTTACCGAGTCCACCACGCGCTTCGCGTCGTTGATCTTCTTTGATGACGATCAGACACCCCGTTCAGGATGGCTGCGAGCCTTCGTACGAGCAATGGATATCGATCCAACCTGCGTTTGGACAGGGCCAGTTCGTCCAACCCTGGACTTCGACGTTCCCGAGTGGGCCGCTGAAGGATGGCCATGGAGCCGTCCTGAATACTCAGACACGCAGGTCGTGAATACTGTCGGGAATGGAAATGTGCTTATTCCGCTCTCGCTACTCCGAGAATCACAGGTAGCGTATGCGACGGAGTTCACGTCCATGGGCGAAGACACAGACTTCTTTTGGAACCTCCGCTCCAGCGGCTATCAGGTCCGATACGCCGCATCGGCGATTGCCGACGAAGACGTCCCGCCCACGCGGCGTACCTTGGAATGGGCGTCGGAGCGGGCATACAATTCGGCGCTGGCTTGGACAATGATCGTCCATCGCCGCGAGCGGAGACCTAGGGTTCGCATCGCCATGGCGATCTGCAAGAAGATTGCCGCTTTAGCTGGCGCGATCTTCGTCGGCAGGGGTACGTCGGTTAGACGTGCGCGCAGGTTATGCGACCGCAAGGCCCTGCGGGGGCTACTCGAGGGATTCACCGGGACAAATGACGGACGACGCCGTTAGCGAGTTCCGCGCACGAAGTCCGATAGGCCTTTCGCTGTCCACCAAGCGATGCGCAACCTCCATCGGGACAGCGTGACAACGGCCAACACGGAACTGATGACAATCCCGGCCATCACACTCCACGCGAAGGCAAATCGGCCTCGGGAACCGAGGTGCTTCTCCACAAACCAGCCACGCCGGTAGACGCCGGCGCGAGTCCGCTGTTCGAAGTCCCAGCGCTCAACCGCAGACACGTTGTGAACCAACGTCGCCGCCGGTGTGATCATGAGCGAGCCGTGAAGCGACGCGCGCCAGGAGAAATCCACGTCTTCCATCAAGGCGTATCCAGGCAGGTCATCATCAAAGCGCTCAAGCTCGAAGAGCGACCTACGGAAACTCATGGAACAACCCGATAGCCATTGGACGTTCAATGGCTCATCCGCGTGCGTCACGATGACACTAACACCCGAAGGGAGGACAACCCCTTGCCGGCGACTATCGAGTAGCCCGAGCCGCCACCACAACCGTGGGTTTCTCGTCCCATGGCTTTCAATCAGCCCTCCTGCCCCAATGAGCGAGTCGCCCTGCAAATCAAACAGAGCTCCGAGTTCGGCACAGTATTCCGGGTGCAAGATGACATCATCATCGATGAAGTGCACAATATCGCCCTGAGCGCGTTCAATCCCTAGGTTTCGTTGATGCGGAAGACCTGGCGTTGTGTGCACAAATCGAACCGTGGGGCCCGACTCCGAATCAGCCTCTCGCAGAATTTCGCAGACAGCGGCGCCGCCATCATCGCTCGAGTCGACAACCGTCAAGATCAGCGGTCGAACCGACTGCAGCCCAACAGTGGCTACTGCCCTACGCAAATCATCAGGACGATTCCGCGTGCAAATAATTATTTCGTGCACTAAGGGACTCATTCTATCTTCCTCGGCGTCCGCAAGGCCCGGGTCAGCGATCCACGACATCCCACGACGGTACCAACAGACGCGAATCAGCAGAACTGTGATTTCTGAACCAGGGGCGAGGAGCGATCGTGCGCGGCAAATAACCGTCACCGAGCCGAGCTGACATAAAGGATCCCCACCAAGACAAAGAACTGTTCGACATGATGACGCCTCCGCAACTAGCCATCGCCCCAATGGTATCCCAAGCGTTGCGACTAGGAGCCAGAACCCAATTCTTGGGAAAGGCGTGTGCGAACTCCGCACGGAAGACGTCTTCCGAGTCCGTGAAGACAACTATCCTCGACCATCGGTCCGTGCCCATCAATTCGATACATCTTGCGAAGTACTCCGGCGTTAATACGCCGTGGTGCTCACGAGTCCGAGGATTGTGGTAGTAGTCCCCCAGGCGGACGTGAACAGCAAGGTCATTACGGCTAGCGATACGCGGGGCCATCAATAGGCGCCGTCGAATCATGGGCGCGAGAATGTTGTCCAGCGCCATCGGATATTTTGCGAATTGAAAATATCCCTGCAGCCATGAGCGACGCGACACTGCCCCACTCATGAGGACATCGTCGTCACCAGACTCTTTCAAGAGCCTCGGATTATGTCTCGAGTACGCTAACTTGGTAATGCTCTTGGGGAAATGTCGAATAGGGACACCCGTCGACAGTTCCGCCATTTCGAGCACGCGCGGCGTGTCGACGCCTTGGTCGCCGTTGAACCACGATGCATCGAGCGTGACCTTGAACCCCTCCTGCTCACGCACAGTCAGGGCGCCCGCGAGCTGGAACAGCTGGTTTCCGAGCCCACCTACCAAGCGGATGACGGTCATCGACGCCGACCCCAAGCGCGGGCCGCGACCCTTGCCGCGGCGCGACTCCTACGCCGGAGGGCTCGTCGCGCTCTCACCAGGCGTTCGACAGAGCGCACCTGCCAGGGAGTTCCACGCAACCGGGCGTGGTCCTTGTCGAGAGCGAGGAGGACGGACTGCGGGCCAGCTGCCGTTTCGGGGGTGCAGTATTCCGAGCCCAGCACAAGATCTGGGGGATGATCGATCAGCCAGCCGTTCCAGATGCTCTCGTCGTGCCAGACGGGGACGATTCCAGCATTGAGGTCCTCCTGGACTCTGGCAGCCATTTGCTCGCACGCGTCCAAATAGATCTCTGCACGCCCCCCCTGGACCCCGCCGGCGAAGTACTCGAGCCCACTCCCGACAGGAACGTAGGCTTGCGATGCCGGGTTTCGCTCGTAAGGAAGGCTGTCAGGGGTGGCGCCGACGTACCCCGGGTGCGAGACAGCGAAGATTCCGCGAATTTGGGTCATGTCGAAACTCGCCACGAAGCGCATGTCCACATCCGAATACACCAGAATGTCACACTCCCGCAGAATGTCTTGATGGGCCGCGATGGCGCGGTAACGCAGGAGAGTCGGGTATGGCCAACCGATGTGTCCCCATGGCAACCAGACAATACGTGGGTCGTCGGGCGGACGCCTGTCCGACAAGACGTAGAGCCTGTGCAGACCCGCGACGTGTTCGTGCGCGGACGCTAGAAGTTGATCGACGAACTCGACATACCTCCCAGTTGCGATGACGATCAGACCAACGCGCGTCGTCTCCGAACTCATTCGTTCACCGACAATTTGTCCTGAACCACCTGTCTCAAGATTCGGCGTCTGGCACGTCGACCGAGCGGAAGCCCCATCGCGTCTGCCTCATCCACGAGCCTGCTGAGGGCAAGCCCGCGCACTTCTCGTCCGCTCAACCTGTCCATTCTCGACAATGAGCCCGGCCCATGGCGCGAATATCGAACCAATGGGCTGTCGACAAATGATCCTGAGCCGATGGTCAACAGTTTCAGCCATGCGATGTAGTCATCACAAAAACGAACGCTTGCATCTGTCGGGAACCCACCTACTCTCCGTATCGCGTCCGCTCTCACCAGCGCCGAGCTCGTAATCACAAGGTTCGACCGAGTCAGATCAGACAGCTCTAGCCGATGTCGCGGCCGCGGACCGTGGTGGTAGTTGGGACCATCGACACCTCCGGTCACCATCGTGGCGTCTGTTGAGACCAACACGCAGTCTGCGCTCCGGATCACGTCCAGTTGGCGCTGCAACTTCGTGGGCAGCCACTCGTCATCGTCATCAAGGAAGGCGATGTAGCGGCCCGTCGCCGCGGCGATCCCAAGGTTCCGCAGTGGACCTGGCCGCCCAAACGAGGAAGTGCCAATGATCTGGTCGCGCGCTCGGAGATCTGAGAGAGCATTGCGGTCCTCCACGGCCGAGGCTTCGGGACAGTCCAGAACCACCACGATCTGCGTACTCACCCCTACCTGCCCGCGAACGCTTCGAATCGCGCGCGCGAGCCCGCGACCATCTCCACGCGAAGGAATGATGATCGAGACATCAGCCGTCATGGGTGCCCCCCCTTCAGCGAGGGACGCAACAGGCCGCTCTCCAACCGCCACACCTTGTCGAGCTCCTTGGTCGTTTCCTCGCGATGGGTGACCACCATGACAGCAAGTTCAGGCATCGTTCTGCGGATGTCTTCGAAGATCGCGGCTTCTGCGGTCGGATGCAAGCGGGATGTTGTTTCATCCAAGACCAAGACCTCCGGCGATGTCATCAGTGCACGGGCAACCGCAAGTCGCGTGCGCATGCCTCCAGAGATGTCCCTGCCGAGTTCATCCATCTTGCTTGCGAGCCCCACGGTTGAGTGAAGGAACATCTCCGTGACACCGAGTGAGTTGCATATCTGGTCGAAGTTGACGGGGCGTTCAAGACGCCCACCCCAAGTAAGCATCTCCTCCAGGGTCTCCCCCATGAGATGTATATCCTGCGGGACGATCGCGACGGTCGAGTGAAGGATATCAGGGTCGATCTCGTGAATACTTATGTCGTGAAGATTGATCTGACCTTGTGTGGGTCGCAGTATTCCGCCCAGAAGGTCTATCAACGTCGACTTCCCGCCGCCCGATGGTCCGACAACCCCGACCCACTCGCCCGCAGAAATCGAAAGGGAAAGACCGCGGATTGCGCTGGTCAGGTGGGACCGGTATCGAAACTCAACATTGTCGAATTCTAGAACGGCGCCCGACTGTCGACGCAGAGGAGGATCCGGTCGGCCTTCCTGCAAGGGATGCTGCGCAATAGTGCTGAGTCGGGCATTCCAGCGGTCGACCCAGATTACACCATATTTCGCAATCGCCCAGGCTTGTTGCGCGGCTTGAATCCGTGGAAGGACTCTCAGAATCAATGCCATCACAATCAGACCCGGAAGAATATTTCCGGAGGCAACGGTCTGCACAGCGAGTACGCCGAAAATCATCACCGCCCCCAGCAACTCTACGACGAATCGGCCGCGAATCGGGATGCGGAGATCATGTTTTCGCGATGTTGCTTGCCTATCGTAGGCGGCGTACAGGTCGTTAGCCCACTCGCGTTGTACGGGAGACAGTCGAAGAGTTCGAAGGCCGGACACAAGGATAGCGGTATGCCGGGTAATCTGAGTGGTCCCGTCTGCCAAACTCTTTTGGACGGTCCCTAGACCTCGGCTAGCGTAGCTGTAGGCGCGGGTTATCAGTATGGCAAAGAGAACACATACCAGCGCCCCATAGATTGAAACGAAGAACGCCGTCGCAAACAAGACCAGAGCCGCGGCTCCGGTCGCGAAACCGCGAACACAGGTCGCCGTCGCATTGGCAACTTGGGGCGACTCGGCTAGGACTGCCGACTGAAGTTCATGGCCGGGCTGATCAACAAAGTCCTGCCAATCGCTGCGCAAGATCGCCTTGGAGATGTCATCGCGGAGTTCGCGCTCCAAGTCGACTTGCGCAAGAGCGACTGCAGCCTCACCGCCAGCTCGAATGCCGGCAGACACAGCCAGAGAGAACCCGATCAGTCCAGAGAGGAGGACGGCCTCCGTTCCCTCAAGCTCTGACCGAGTGGCCGCGTAGCCGAGGACAACCAGACTGAACGCTTCGGCCGCGGCCGACAGTACGACTAGCAGGGACGAACTGATGAATCTCGCCCGTTGCCTTCGGACCAGCGGTATGTAGACATGCAGCCAGCCCGGGATAGGCCTCCAGGCGCTCATCCGGGCCCTCGTGCTGCAAGGTTTCCAGTCTCCGCGGATCCTGAGTCGGCCAGGCTCTGCTCGGCGTCGCCTTCTGAATTCCCGATGTCGTCTTTGGAAATGGCGACGACGAGACCGACTGTCATCGCGACCACACTCGGCAACAGTCCGAACTCTGGCCTATAGAATCGCAACGGGTTCTCGAAGGCGAATGTGCACAGCGTGCCAAAAAGGATCGCTCCCCACACCGGGGGCATGGTGGAACGACTCGCTTCGCGGAGCGCCGCGAAGATTCCCAAAGACAAGAACAGAAGGCCGACCATGCCAGCCTCCACCGCGGTCTGCAGAACTTGGTTGTGCGCATAAAATCCTGCGTCGTACCCATCAGGAAATATGCCTTCCCCCCAGACGGGTGACTGATAAATGAGAGCCTTTGCTTCATTCCAACTGACGGCCCGGCCATGAATGAACTGACTCGCTGAGAGGTTCGTCAGTGGGACTAGTGCTGCGGCGAGGCCGAGCCCCACGCCGGCGGCCAATACGGTCCTTGGACCTATCCGCCGCAGCAACGCGTAGCACAGTGCGCCGACCAGCATTACCAATGCTCCTCGCGATCCGGTCAGGAATACCAGATACCCTGCGAGTGCGCATCCAAGGCAGGTCAGGATCGGCCTCGACTTCGAGATGGAGGAGAAGAAGATCACTGCTAGTGCGAAGACTTCTCCTGCCACGTTCGGCTGCGGGAATGTTCCCTGCAGGCGGGGTCCGCTGATGAACCCGCCCGGCCAGTCCAATGTGTCGCTCCAGGTTGGCGCTTCCACCAGGAAGAAGGCGTTGAGCAGGAGGACGGTCACCAGGAGAACGGCAAGGATGGCTGCACCATGTACTAGGTCGAGGCTACTCGCCAACAACATGATCGCCACGAACGCGCTGCCGGCGGCTACAAGCTGAAGCAATTGCGGGATGCTGGAGGAGTGATTGAATACGGCGTTGACGGTCGTCACGAGCGTTGTCAGCCCCATCCAAGCAAGAAGGGCAACCCTCGCCCAGTGCCCCGGGCGCTCACGCTTGAGCGTGACTGCATGAGCGACCGCGAGGATTGAGACGCCAATCAACGCAATTGCCAATCTTTCTTCCCGAAGGATCTGTGCCACTCTGCCGATGCCAGGCAGCGCCACTAATGGCGATTGGCTTGAGCCACGCTGCTCGACGGCCCCCGCGAACACTTGGGCTCCGAAGACAACGAGCAGCAGGATCCATGTCGCGAAGGTCCCTCCACCTCGTTGCGCCGGAAAGGTCGCGTAGAAGTTTCTCGCCAAGGGACTTGCGGCCACGAGAAGTAGGCAAGATGCGCCTGCGGCCAGCGGCACTAGCGACCAGAGGCCGAGAGCCAGTCGAACGACAGTGTCAAGCATGCGCGTCAGCCCTCACACATTCGTCGAATTCGTCGCTCATCAAGGGACCCGGCTGCGGACATGCCTGCTGTCCACGACTTGGTCGAGTCTACTGTCCGGAGGGAGCGACACGAGATGGGATCAAACCGTCGGGAGCAAGCGCGGCGCTAGACACGAGCCAACGGGCCTCGGACCGACCGCGAGCTCGCGCAACCGAGTCTCGGCTCGAGGCACCAGCGGAAGGTAGCGCCGCTCTCCCCGGAAGCATCTCGTCGATGAGAGGAGCCTGGTTGCGCCGCTGCGACCTTCGTGTGCGATCGACCGGCACGACGCTGTCATAGGGTGACGTCATGCTCAGGATCCGACTTCGCGTCGCTGCTAACCGACTCGCGCGACCGGCGTCAGTGTCGGGTCGGATCCGTGCAGATTGCGCACTCCCCGCTCCCAGAGACCCCCAGGCCGAGTCGGTCCAGGGCGAGGGAGTATTCCGGGTTAGCCGTCCGCGCTCGGCCGCCGCGGGCCGGCCGCACAACTGGTCGAGCGGCACCCGCTCCGCTCGAACGGGCTTCGGGACCGGGGCACATCGATGAGACACACAACGCCCAGTGGTGGGGTCCGAACGGACTTGGCGCGCCGCCCTATCTGCGGAAGCCTTGGTTGCCAAGGGCACCGCTCGGAGGATCATGACGGTTGACGGCTGGCAAGTGTCCCGCGTGGCGGTGGTTCACAGCTTCTATTCCTCCAGGGAGCCCAGCGGGGAAAATCGAGCCGTGGAGTACCAAATTGACGCCATGAAACGCGCGCGAATTTCGGTCAGGCTGGTATCGCAGCGGACTGACGACCGCGAGCAGTCACCCGCCTATAGATTCGAGGCCGCGGCCACCGTGGCGACAGGGCTCGGCCGGACGCCCTTGAGGGCACTGCGCGAGTTTGAGCCGGACATCGTGCACGTGCACAATCTCTTCCCCAACTTCGGCCGCCGATGGGTCGAAGACTGGGATGGACCAATCGTGGCGACGCTTCATAATTTCCGCACGGTGTGCGCTGCTGGAACGTTTTATCGCGCCGGTAACATATGCACTCTTTGCGCGGAGAATTCGAATAGCCGATCAGCCGTACGATTCGGTTGCTACCGAGAGAGCCATCTGGCGTCGCTGCCAGTAGCCGCTGGCGTTAGGTTTGACAAGGATCCCCTACTCAGGCGCGCAGACAGAGTAATCGCAGTGAACCAGCGAATCGGAGACTCGGTTGCGCAGTACGCTGGTGTGCCTAGGCGCCGGATAGCGACACTTCCGAACTTTCTACCCAGCCCAGGTCCGCCAGGAGATGGTGGCGATGACTGGTTGTTCGTTGGGCGACTTTCGGCCGAGAAAGGCATCCTCGAGCTGGTACGTCAGTGGCCCCGGGAGCACCGTCTCACAGTCATCGGAGATGGCCCACTGCGGTCGGAAGTTGAGTCGGCTGCCGGGCCGTCAGTCACCATGATCGGCACCCGCCCCGCGAGTGAAGTTGGCGCACGGCTGCGTGATGCCCTGGGGCTGGTGGTCCCATCGAGGTGGTTCGAAGGCTGCCCGCTGGTCTACCTCGAAGCCCTATCGGCCGGAACGCCGGTACTGGCGTGGGACTCGTCCACGGTAGCTGACCTCGTCCAGGAGCAAGGTTCTGGCGCAGTAGTCCGGGACGGTGATCTGAAGGACACGTTGGACGATGCGGCCACGGCGTTCCCGTCGATGCGAACTCAGGCTCGAGCAGCATTCGACGATCACTACACCGAGAGAGTCTGGATGCGCGCGATCGCCGATGTCTACAGCGCCGCCCGCGCGATGAGTCGTTAGCCCGTAGCTTTCGGGAGTCACCACGTGGTTGCCGAACGCGACGAGTCGACAACGACTCGTGAACGTGACTAGGTCGAGGCGGCCACCGAATGATCACGCAGACGGACGTCCCGCCAGTAGTAGTGTCGCCGAGTGCTTCGCAGAGTGTGCGTGAAAGTGGCTCGGGTGGCCGTGCGGCAGGCGATTCGGGCCGAGCCGAGACCCGACATGGTCAGACTTGGTAGCGACTACGGCGGATGGTGGATACCAGCAGAGTTGGTCGACGGCGACTCGATCTGCTATCTAGCCGGCGTCGGTGAGGACGCTACGTTCGATCTCGCCTTGGCGGAGCAGTTCGATTGCGATGTCTGGGCGTTCGATCCCACGCCACGAGCCCTCACTTACGTTCGAGACATCGCAGACCCCCGCTTTCATTTCCTTCCTGTTGGACTCTGGGCCACGGACGAGACACTCCGGTTCTACGCCCCTGACGATCCCTCACACGTCTCCCACTCGGCGACGAACATGCAGAACACGGCAGTTGGCTTCGAGGCACCTTGCCTGGCCGTCTCGTCTCTCATGCGTCAACTTGGTCACTCGCGATTGGACCTTCTCAAGCTGGATATCGAGGGAGCCGAAGTCGCTGTTCTTGCCGATCTGCTCGAGCGCGGACCGCTGCCGCGAGTCCTGTGCGTCGAGTTCGACGCCCCTGAGCCGCCGTGGCGAACCCTCCGGCGCGTCCGGCGACTCCGCACTGCCGGATACCGATGCGTCAAGGCGGAGGATCGCAACTACACCTTCGTCTTGAAGTGAACCCCGCCGTCCATACAAGATTGGTAACGAGTCGGAGCAGGCGACGCGCGAGGACCAGCCATGCTCGCGAAGGATCGGGGCGTTGCCGACCGTCAGCCGTCACCCAGCCCTGGCCGGCACAGCGAGCGCCCAGTCGCCGTCAGATCGCGACGGCAACCTCGGCGATCGAGCCGATCGACGCAACGACCTTGTGGTCCACCGGGTCCGACTTGGGGGCCAGGGTGCGCAGCGTCCACTCGCCGTCGCCGGCGAAGAACCGGAAGTGGCCAGTGGCCGAGGTCGGGACCTCGGCGGTGAACTCGCCGGTCCGGTCGAGCAGCCGCACGTAGGCGTTGCCGACCGGCTGGCCGTCACGCGTGACCTGGCCCTGGACGATGGCTTCCTTCTTGACGTCGATGCCGTCGAGGGAGAGGCCGCCCTCAGTTGCTCCGCACATATTCTTGCTTCCTTTGTTCTGGCTGCGTGTGGTTTCGAGGCTCGGCGCCAGGGCGCCTCACACCTCAACCGCCGGTGGGAGGCGGGTGGCGGCGCTGTTTCGCGCCGCCGCCCGGTGTTGCTGTTGTGTTGCTTCAGTTCCGGGGTTTCGAGGCTCGCTTCGCTCGCACCTCAACCGCCGGTTGGGCGAAGCGGTCAGGCCTGGCCGGGCTCGTCGCCGAGGGCGACCGGTACGCCTACCAGGGAGCCGTACTCGGTCCACGAGCCGTCGTAGTTCTTGACGTTCTTGCGCCCGAGGAGCTCCTGGAGCACGAACCAGGTGAGCGAGGAGCGCTCACCGATCCGGCACAGGGCGATGGTGTCCTTGGTCTCGTCGAAGCCGACCTCGGCGTAGAGGGCCGCGAGCTCCTCGTCGGACTTGAACGTGCCGTCGTCGTTGGCGTTCTTGCTCCACGGGACGTTCACCGAGGTCGGGATGTGGCCGGCGCGCTGCGCCTGTTCCTGCGGGAGGTGGGCCGGCGCGAGCAGGCGCCCGGCGAACTCGTCGGGGCTGCGGACGTCGACGAGGTTCTGCACGCCGATCGCCTCGACGACCTCGTCGCGGAAGGCGCGGATCGAGCGGTCCTGCTCCTGCGCGGTGTACGACGTCGCCTCGCGGGTCGGCAGCTCGTTGGTCAGCTCGCGGGAGTCGAGCTCCCACTTCTTGCGGCCGCCGTCGAGCAGCTTCACGTCCTGGTGGCCGTAGAGCTTGAAGTACCAGTAGGCGTAGGCCGCGAACCAGTTGTTGTTGCCGCCGTAGAGGACGACCGTGTTGTCGTTGGCGACGCCGCGGCCCGAGAGGAGCTCCTCGAACTGCGCCTTGTTGACGAAGTCGCGACGGACCTGGTCCTGCAGGTCGGTCGTCCAGTCGAGCTTGATGGCGCCCTTGATGTGGCCCTTGTCGTAGGCCGTCGTGTCCTCATCGACCTCGATCAGCACCACCTTCGGGTCATCCAGGTGGTCCTCCACCCACTGGGCGGTGACGAGGGAGTCTTCGCGAGTCATGGTTCTACCTTTCTTGTGCAGCTTGTGCTGCGGGGTTCTTGGGTGTGTGGCTTGAGTTGTCTGTTGGGGGTCTCGATACGCTCGCTGACGCTCGCTACTCGACCACCGACGCGGGTTCGGCCTCTACTACTCGACCACCGACGAAGGCTCGGACTTGGCTGCTCGAGCGCCGGGTTCGGTTTCCGCTGCTCGAACTTCGAGTGCGGGAAGCGGTGGTTTCGAGGCTCGCTTCGCCCGCACCTCAACCGCCGATCCGCTTGAGGAGCAGGTACATCTCGCAGCCGAGGCAGAAGCGGAAGATCGCGTTGAGCAGCGCCGCGACCAGCGCGAACCCGGTCGCGACCAGCCCGACGACGTCGACGCCGACCAGGAAGCCCGCGAGCCCGACCAGTGCGAACACCAGACCCACCGACTGCGCGAACCGTGGCGGCGCCGGGTCCTCGAGCTCGGCGGGCGCCGAGAGGCGCGGCCGGACCAGGGTGCGGAAGAGCCACGAGTACGGCGTGCGCTGGACGCCACGGGTGGCGCCGAGCGCGAACAGGGCGGCCTGGACGGCGAGCAGCGCGACGCCGACCGGTCCCGGCGCCAGGAGCAGCACTGCGATCAGCACGACCGACGTCAGGGCCGCGGCGAACTGCGGGCCCCGTGGGTCGATGGCGGCAGGCGTGCGGGTGGCGGCCTGCGGGCCGGGGGTGATGGTCGTGGACATGTCTCTCCTGCGCGGACGATGCGGATGCCTGACTGCGGCCGGGTACGTCGCGCTCGCCGTACGGCGAGACTCCAGATCCTGAGTTTAGTCTACCAACTCAGTTGGATTAAAGGAGAAGAGCGCAGCGGTCCCGGGTTCAGGACATTCGACACAGGGACGAGCGCACGCGGCAGTGGTCCACTGCACGTCGCTTGGTCAACCAGGTCGAGGACATGACGATCAGAGTAGGCAGTCGCTTCGCCCGCGTGGAAACGCGAATCTCATTCTGCGAGACAGGCATCCACGATATGGACACTATGCGCTCCCGAGCGCGCTGAGGACCTGCTCCTTGCGCGGTGCACCCGCGGCCCGGGTGACCTCGCGGCCGCTCGCGTCGAGGACGAGGGTCGTCGGCGTGCGCAGGATGCCGAGCCGCCGGACGAGGTCGAGGTGGTGCTCTGCGTCGACCTCGAGATGCTCGACCCCCGGCACCAGCTCGGCCACCTCGGACAGCGTCCGGCGGGTGACCCGGCACGGGGCGCAGAAGGCGGACGAGAACTGCAGGAGGGTGGCCTTGTCGCCGAGGGTGGCTTCGGGAACTGCTGCGACGACGTGCGACCAGAGGTCACTTGTGGGCTCGGCGGGTGTCGACACGCTCAGGCCCTCAGCGGGCGTTCGCTGCTCCACCGGGAGACGGTGGGTGCCGCGGAACCGGCCGTCGGTCAGCAGCCGGTAACCACCGAATGCGAGGGCGGCCACCACCGCGACGACCACTACCCAGGCTCCGGTGCTCACACCATCCCAACCCAGGCTCCGGCCAGGACATTCCTCGCCGGAGTTGTCACGCGTCCGCTCTGCTGACGAAGCCCAGGAACACACCGATACGATGCTCCGACCATGGGCATGACTTCTGGGCCGACAGCCCTCATCACGGGCGTCGCCGGCCAGGACGGGGTCTACCTCGCCCGCCACCTCGTCGACCTGGGATACCGGGTGGTCGGCACCGTGCGACCGACCCGGGGCGCGGCCGACCGCACGGGTTACCTGGCCGACGTCGACGTCGTCGAGCTCGACCAGCTGGACAGTGAAGGGTTTGCCTCGACTCTCGAGGACGTCCGACCTGACGAGATCTACAACCTCGCGGGGTTCACGTCGGTCGGTGCCAGCTGGGGTCATGCCGAAGTCGTGGCCGAGACCAACGGGATGGCGGTGCTTCGCATCCTCGAGGAGCTCATCCGTTACCGCGACCGGCACGGCGCGGCTCCCCGCTACTTCCAGCCTTCGAGCTCGGAGATGTTCGGCGTCACCGATCAACAACCCCAGACCGAGGGCACGCCTCACCACCCGCGCAGCCCCTACGCAGCCACCAAGAGCTTCGCCCATCACCTGACGGTCAACTACCGCGAGTCGTACGAGCTGTTCACGACCACCGGCACCCTCTACAACCATGAGAGCCCGCTACGCGGCCCGCAGTTCGTGACCCGGAAGATCACCCGATCAGTCGCCGAGATCGCCCTTGGCCTTCGCACCACCTTGAGCCTGGGCAACCTCGACGTTCGTCGCGACTGGGGCTTCGCCGCCGACTACGCCCGGGCCATGCACCTGATGCTCCAGCTCGACGAACCGCAGGACTTCATCATCGCCACGGGTCAGTCTCGACCTCTCTCCGAGGTGTTGCGGGTGGCGTTCGACGCCATCGGGATCTCGGACCCCGGAGCCCATGTCCACCAGGATCCCGCCCTGATGCGGCCGGCCGATGTCGTCGACCTCTACGGCGACCCGACCAAGGCACGGGAGCAGCTCGGATGGGAGCCCACTCTCGATTTCGAGGCGGTCATCGAGCACATGGTGCGCATCGATGTCGAGCGGCTCCGCTCCGGCGTCGAAGAGGCGCCTGCCTATCTCTTCCCCGCACCTGATAGGGCACGTCGCCGGAGTGCAGCAGGTCACAGCAGCCCCACGGATCGCAGCGCAACCGGCTGATCTCGTCTCCCACCGAGTAGCCGCAGCGGCGGGGTCACTTCAGGGCGACGGACGCCACCCGGCGCACGAAGGCCGTCGTAGATCTGCCTGGCTCCATGACAGCAGATCCCCCACGGTCGGGTACGACGGCGCGGCCTTGCGGCGTCTGAGAGCGTTCTCCCCGTGAGCTATCGGCTATCGAGACGGCACCTGGCGATCCTGCTCGCCATCTACTCCGCGATCCTCGCCGTGGCGCTCCTCGCTCCCACCTCGGGTACCCAGTCGGAGGGCGCGTCCTGGCTCGGCGACCTCACCACGTCGGTGGGCGTGCCCGACCGGTTCACGATCCAGCCACGGATCGAGTTCCTCTCCAATGCGTTGATCCTGATGCCGGTCTCGGCCCTAGGCTCCCTCCTCTGGGCGCGCACGACGTGGCGCGACTGGACTGCCTACGCGTTCGTGATAGCGGGGTTCGTCGAGGTCGTCCAGGGGTTGCTGCTGCCCGAGCGGACGGCGAGCTTCGCCGACGTCTCCGCCAACACCCTCGGCGGCCTCGGCGGAGCACTCGTTGTGGCTGTGGTCAGGCTGCGAGGCTGAGGGGTTTCGAGACAGGCGCTGCGGGTGGTTTCAGCCGGTGAGTGCAACGCCGGGTGGATTGTCGTGTGGTGAGAGTAGGGCGTCGAGGGCTTCGGCGGGGGTGTGCCATTCGAGGGTCTTGCGGGGGCGGTTGTTCATCTCGCGGGCTACCTGGTCGAGGATCCCGGGTCCCCACAGGGAGAGGTCGGTGCCTTTGGGGAAGTACTGGCGCAGCAGACCGTTGGTGTTCTCGTTGGTGCCGCGTTGCCAGGGCGAGCCGGGGTCGGCGAAGTAGATGTCCAGGCCGGTAGC
>NZ_BDJE01000051.1 GCF_002117935.1 Nocardioides sp. PD653-B2
AGCTCGCCCTCCCACACCGCGGCGGGACCGATCGAGTCGACCGAGTGCATGGCGGCCCACTGGGCGGCCAGCTGGAACTGCTCGGACTCGGCCTGATCGGCGACCGCTCGACGTTCGCGGGCGGCAACCAGCACCGCGGTCGCGGTGTCGAGTTCGGTGGTGGCTGCCATGGTTCAATCAAGCACCCGCCACCGACAGTCAGACCCCGAAAACCCTGTTCTCCACAGGGTCCTGACGATCTCGAAAGTAAAATCTTTGAACGGTGACCACGACGGTCGACCCGAGCGGACCCGCAAGCCAGACGACGGCTGGAAGTCGCCGCCTCAACCGAAGCGGACGGTGACCACATCACTCTGTAAATCCCTAGCAGCGGCCCGCAAGCCGAGGACAGGTGGGCGGGTCGGCTGCGGGGGTTTCGAGACAGGCGCTGCGCGCCTTCCTCAACCACCGGGACGACAGGCTTCGTCCTTCCTCAACCACCGGGGACGACAGGCTTCGTCCGTCCTCAACCACCGGGGACGACAGGCTTCGTCCGTCCTCAACCACCGGGGGCGACAGGACTTCGTCCGTTCTCAACCACCGAGGTGGTGGTTCAGCGCTTGGGCGGGCGCGGGACGAACATCGACGTGCGGGCGGCGTACTCGGGATAGCCGGGGCGCTTCATCATCGACCGCTCGAGCAGCTTGGCGCCGGTGACCCAGACGAGCCAGAAGGTCATCGTGAGCGGGGCGACCAGGCTGAGCAGGCCGGCGAGCCAGCCGGAGGCGAGGCCACCGGTGAGCCAGATGCCCCACCAGACGCAGGCGTCGCCGAAGTAGTTGGGGTGCCGGGTCCACGACCACAGCCCGCGGTCCATGACCGGCCCGCGGTTGGGGTCCGCCTTGTACGCCGCGAGCTGGCGGTCGCCGACGGTCTCGAAGAGCACGCCCACCACCCAGACGGCGATGCCGGCCCAGACGACCGCGGGCCAGTCGAGGTCGTCGGAGAGGGCGGCGGCCTGCAGCGGCAGCGAGACCAGCCAGACGGCCGCACCCTGCACGAGGAACACCTTGCGGACCGCGACACCGATGCCGACCTCGTCGAGGGAGCCGCCGAGGAGGGCGGTGTAGCGCGGGTCCTCGCCATGCCCGCGCGAGCGCGTGAAGATGTGGGAGGACAGCCGTGCGCCCCAGACGCCGACCAGCGCGACGAGCAGCCAGGACTGCCAGGTGCCGGCCAGCAGCGCGCAGACGATCGACACCGCGACCAGGGCGATGCCCCAGGCGACGTCGACGACCGAGACGCGCCCCGTCCGCTTCGCCGCCAGGGCGGTCGCGACCATGACGAGGACCGCCGCCGCCAACGACAGGCCGGCGACGAGCAGGAAGTCACTCACCAGGTTCTCCTCCACGGCAGCGAGTGCGACCCGTCCGGGCGCACCATCAGGATCTGGTCGACCCCCATCCTGCCGTCCCGGAACGCCATCGCCCCACCCACGAGGTAGAGCCGCCACACGCGGACGACCTCCTCGCCGACGAGCGCGGTCAGCCACTCCCGGTTGCCCTCGAACCGCTCCAGCCAGCCGGCCACCGTGCGCACGTAGTGCTCGCGCAACGCGTGCACGTCGCGCACCTCGAGGCCCCCGCGCTCGAGGTGCGCGATCGTCTCGCCCACCGGCCGCATGTGCATGTCGGGCGCGATGAACGACTCGATGAACGGGCCACCCCCCGGGTGCCGCCCACCCTTCGGCCCGGGGCGCGACATCTGCTGGACCAGCACCCGGCCACCGGGCCGTACGGCGCGTCGCAGCACCTCGACGTACGTCGGGTAGTTGCGCTCGCCGACGTGCTCGCCCATCTCGAGCGACCCGACCGCGTCGAAGCCGTCGTCGGGCACCTCCCGGTAGTCCTGGAGCCGCACCTCGACCCGGTCGGCGAGGCCGCGGTCGGCGATCCGCTGCTCGATGAACGCCTTCTGCTCGGCGGAGATCGTCACGCCGACGACCTGGGCGCCGAAGTGCTCGGCCGCGTGCAGCGACAGGGAGCCCCACCCGCAGCCGACGTCCAGCATCCGCATGCCGGGCTCGAGGCCGAGCTTGCGGCAGACCAGGTCGAGCTTCGCGGCCTGCGCGTCCGCCAGCGTCATGTCGTCGGTCGTGTAGTAGGCGCAGGAGTAGGCCATCGCCGGGTCCAGGATCGCGGCGTAGAACTCGTTCGAGAGGTCGTAGTGGTGGCTGATCGCGCGGCGGTCCCGCAGCGCCGTGTGCAGCCGACCGCGCAGCCGCGCCTGGGTGCGGGGAGCGGTGGGTGGGCGGCCGATCGCGCCGACGCCGAGGGCGGCGCGCACGGCGCGGGCGACGGCGGCCGGCGTGGCGCGCACCCCGTCGAGGCCGCGCTCGCGGGCGACGGCGAAGGCGTGGGTGAGAGCGGTGTCCAGGTCGCCGGGGACCTCCAGCTCACCGGCCACGTAGGCCTGGGCGGCACCGAGCTCGCCCGGGCGCCAAAGCATGCGCCGGACGGCGTCCGGCGAGCGCAGCTCGACGAGCGGTGCGTCGACCGGGCCGGCCTCGGAGCCGTCCCAGGCGCGCAGCCGCACGGGGAGCTCGCCGCCGACGAAGGGCGCCACCGCCCGGGCGAGGGCGGGCGCGACGGCCGTGCCCGCCATCAGGTCTCCCGGGTGAGGGTGAGCTGCTGGACGTCGAGGTAGCCCGAGGCGAAGCCGGCGCGGGAGTACTCGAGGTAGAAGTGCCACATCCGCAGGAACGTCTCGTCGAAGCCCAGCTGCTTGACCCGGTCGGCCGCGGCGAGGAACGCGGTGTCCCAGCGCTGCAGCGTCTCGGCGTAGTCGGCGCCGAAGGCCAGCCGGTTGGTCACGCGCAGGCTGGTGTGCTGCTCGTTGACCTCGTCGATCACCTGCGCCGACGGCAGGAAGCCGCCGGGGAAGATGTACTTGTTGATCCACGTGTAGGTGCGCCGGGTGGCGAGCATCCGGTCGTGCGGCATCAAGATCGCCTGGATGCCGACCCGTCCACCCGGGGCCAGGACCCGGTCGATGGTGCGGAAGTACGTCGGCCAGTACTCGTGGCCGACCGCCTCGATCATCTCGACCGACAGCACGGCGTCGTACTCGCCGGCGACGTCGCGGTAGTCGGCGAGCTCGACGTGCACCCGGTCGGAGAAACCGGCGGCCTCGATCCGTTGGCGGGCCAGCGCCTGCTGCTCGGTGGAGAGCGTGACCGAGTGGACCGTGGCGCCGCGCGCGGCGGCGCGGATCGCGAGCTCGCCCCACCCGGTGCCGATCTCCAGCACCCGGGTGCCCGGTCCGACGTGGGTCTCGTCGAGCAGCCGGTCGATCTTGCGCAGCTGGGCCGCGTGGAGGTCACCGGACGGGTTGCCCTCGAAGAGCGCCGACGAGTAGCTCAGCGACGGGTCGAGGAAGAGCGAGAAGAGGTCGTTGGACAGGTCGTAGTGGTGCGCGATGTTGTCGCGCGTGCGGCGCTTGCTGTTGCGGTGCAGCCGCGGCGGCCGGGCGACCACCAGGCCGCGCAGGGTCTGCAGGCTGCGCGGCACCAGGTCGGCCACGTCGGCGGCCAGCACGGTGAGGAAGCCGGCCAGCTCGTCGGAGTCCCAGGCGCCGGTGAGGTAGCCCTCGCCGAAGCCGATCAGCTTGTCGCGGCCGAGTCGGGCGAAGAACTCGTCGGGCCGGTGGACCGTCATCGACGGGCCGCCGAGGCCGTGGACCTCTCCGTCCAGGTCCACGGTCACCGGCAGTCGTCGGACGGCGGCCAGGAAGAGCTTGCGGGCCACGTGTGCGGACACGGTCGTGTGGAGCCCGGCGGGCACGGCGTCGAGGCCGGGCCAGGTCTCCGGGGCGGGGCGGACGGGGGTGAGGGTCATCGGACTCCCTCCTGGTGGTGGTGGGGGCGGGGCTGGATCGGCAGGCGCCGGGCCCACAGCCAGATGCCGTGGGCGCGGATCAGCAGCGATCCTCCGAGAGCAGCGGGGGCGGCGCGCCAGGCGCCGCGGGTCGACCGGCGTCCCGCGAGGGACGCGCTGAACGTGGCGCCGGCATCGGTCGTGAGCGTGACGGCGATGTGCAGGTCGTCGCCCGGCCGCGGGACGGCGAGCTCGTAGGTGCCGTCGGTGCCGTGGAACGGCGACACGTACATCTCCTTGGGCGTGCGGGCCCGGCCCTGCTCGTCGGGGTGGACGAGGTAGGCGTGCCGGTCGCCGTAGGTGTTGTGCACCTCGACGACCGTGCAGAGCGGCTCGCCGGACTCGGTGCTGCACCAGAAGACGCTGATCGGGTTGAAGCAGTAGCCGAACGCCCGGGCGTTGGCGGCCATCAGCACCCGGCCACGGCCGAGCCTGACGCCGTGGTCGGCGAGGAAGGTCGCCAGGTTGTCGCGGATCGACCAGTCCGGCTCACCGAGGTGGTCGCGCGCCTCGAAGCGGCCGAGCAGTCCGTGGTCGGGCAGGTCGTCGAGGTCGACCAGCCAGGTGTGCGAGTGGTGGGTGAACGTGCGCCTGAACGGCCGGCGCCGGGTGTGCCGGATGGTGGTCTCGTAGATCGCGGGGGTCGTGGTGGTTTCGGGGCTGGCCGCTAGCGCTCGTCGCACCCCAACGACCGATTCGGTGGTTGAGGCCTCGAAACCACCCCAGCTGAACCCGAGCCGTTCGGCGGCCTTCAGCCCCGAGCGGGAGCCGTCCTCGTGGAAGCCCCAGCCGTGGTAGGCGCCGGCGAAGGCGACCCGGTCGGTGTCGAGCTCGGGCAGCCGGGCCTGGGCGGCGACGGACTCCGGGGTGTAGAGCGGGTGCTCGTACTCCATCCGGTCGATCACGGTCGCGGGGTCGACGAGGTGCTCGCCACCGAGGGTGACCAGGTAGTGCGTCTCGGTGGGCAGCCGCTGCAGCCGGGTCAGGTCGTAGGTCACGGTCACGTGGCCGAGCGACTCGACCGGTCGGCGGAAGTTCCACGACGCCCGGGCACCGTCGGCCTCGGGCAGCAGCGAGACGTCGGTGTGCAGCAGCGCGACGTTGGGGGAGTACGGCAGCGCGCCGAGGACCTCGCGCTGGGCGGGCGTCGGGTCGGCCAGCATCGCGAGCGCCTGCCCGGGGTGGGTGGCGATCACCACGGCGTCGTACGCCGTCACGGTGCCGTTGCCGTCGGTGACCTCGACACCGGTCGGGGTCTCGAGGACCGACGTGACCTTGGTGCCGGTGCGGACGTCGCCGATCCGGTCGCCCACCCGGCGGACGTACTCGCGCGAGCCGCCCGTCACGGTGCGCCACTGCGGCGACCCGAAGATGCCGAGCATCCCGTGGTGGTCGAGGAACGTGAAGAGGTAGCGGGCCGGGTAGTCGAGCGCGACGTCGGGGTCGGTGGACCAGACGGCGGCGACCAGCGGCTCCATGAAGTGGCGGGTGAAGTAGGCCGAGAAGCGGCCCGCGCGGAGGAACTCGCGCAGGGTGACGTCGTCGCCGCTCGACGCCAGCAGGGTCCGGGCCCGGCGGTGGAAGAGCGGGATCTCCACCAGCATCCGCAGGTAGGCCGGCCGGGTCAGGTTCCGGCCGCCGGGGAAGAGCCCGCTCGCGCCGAGGGCGCCGGCGTACTCGAGGCCCGACTGGTCGTCGCGCACCGAGAGCGACATCTCCGACTCCTGGGTCGCGACACCGAGCTCGGCGAACATCCGGAGCAGGGTCGGGTAGGTCTTCTCGTTGTGCACGATGAAGCCGGTGTCGATCGCCAGCTCGCGGCCGCCGTCGTCGACCAGGTGGGTGTCGGCGTGACCGCCGAGCCGGTCGTCGGCCTCGTAGATCGTGACGTCGGCGGAGCGTGAGGCGACGTACGCGGCCGTCAGCCCCGCCACGCCGGAGCCGATGACGGCGACCCGGCGGGCGGTGGCGTGCGTCATGCACTCTCCCCGAAGTCGAACAGCGCGATCGGCTTGGAGGTGGGGTGGTCGGACCCACCCGCGGGCTCGATCGTGATGCCCGCGGCCTTGGCGGTCGCGGCGTCGCCCTCCAGCACCATCGTCTGGTCGGCCTCGATCGGCATCAGGCCGGCCGAGACCATGCCGCTGGCGGGCTGGTCGAGCCACAGCTGGTAGACCATGCCCTTCGGCGGCGGCGGCATCTTCTCGGTCACGATGACCGCCTTGCCCACCGAGTCGGAGTGCACGACGGTGGCCTTCGCGCCGTCGTCGAAGTCGAGCGAGGTGCTCTTCGCGTCGGCGGCGCTCAGCACCAGCTCCGCGGCGGACGGTGCCTGCGAGGTCTCGTCGGCCCACGGCTGGGTCGCCACCCCGACCCCGACGGCCGCGAGGACGGCCGCGGCGGCCGCGAGCGCCACCAGGCGAAATCGGCCGGGCCGGCGCCGGGCCTCCTCCGGCGTGGCGCCGGGCGTGGTGAGCGGCGGGAGTGGGCGCACGGTGGCGATATCGGCCAGCACGCGGTCGCGGAGCGCGGCGGGCGGCTCGGCGGCGGTCGTCTCGGACAGCACGCCGGTGGCCTCGCGGAGGCTGGCCACCTCGGCCTGGCACTCCGCGCAGACCGCGAGGTGCTTCTCGAAGCGGGCGCGCTCGATGTCGTCGACCGCGTCCATGGCGTACGCCCCGGAGAGCGCGTGGATGTCGCTCATTGCCCCACTCCCATCGCGTCGCGCAGCCGGATCAGTCCGTCTCGGATTCGTGTCTTGGCGGTGCCGACCGGTAGGTCGAGCATGGTTGCCACCTCGGTGTGGGTGTAGCCGCCGAAGTAGGCGAGGTTGATGGCCTCGCGCTGCACCTCGGTCAGCGTCGCCAGCGCGCCGCGGACGCGGTGCGCCTCGAGCGAGGCATGGGCGGCCTCGGCCGTCGAGTCGTGGTCGACCGGTTGGTTCTCGTGGTGGTACGTCGTGTCGCGGCGGGTGGACGCCTCCGCCGACCGGACCCGGTCGACCGCCTTGCGGTGGGTGATCGTCATCAGCCAGGACAGCGGGCTGCCCCGGTCCGCGTCGAAGCGCCCCGCGGTGCGCCAGATCTCCAGGAACGCCTCCTGGGTGACCTCCTCGGCCTGCGCCGGGTCACGCACCACCCGGAGCGCGAGTCCGAAGACCCGCCGGGAGGTGGCGTCGTAGAGCTGGGCGAAGGCGGCCTCGTCGGCGCGGCCCGAGCGGCGCAACAGGTCGGCGAGATCGGGCGCAGCCTCCGCGGACCGGTCCACGGGGGCCGGGTCCTCGGAGGGTACGGGCCGGAGATGGTCCATGAGGTGAATGCTCTCCTACCGTTGGTCGTCGTGCTCCTGGTGTGCCGCTTCTGAAGAGGTCTTCGGAGCGACCCCGCGGCCGGATTGGAGCAGGTCGGGTCATTTTCCCTCAGGCCACGATCACGCTGATCTCGTGGAAGCCGCTGGCACCGTCCGGGAACGGCGCCACGCGGGCCGGTGACTGCACGACCCCCTGCCCGTCGACGGCACGTACGGCGAGCGAGTGCTCGCCGGACTCGGCGGTCCACGGCAGGTACCACTGGCGCCAGTAGTCGTTGCCGCCGGCCGGCCCGAGCCGGGCCGGCTGCCAGCCGCCGCCGTCGATGCGGACCTCGACCCGCTGGACGCCACCGCGGTGCGGGGCCCAGGCGACGCCGCCGATCACGGTCCGGCCGGGCTGCATGGTGGCGAACGACGGGGGCGTGTCGATCCGGCTCGACGTCTTGATCGGAGCGTCGGTCGCCCAGCCCCGCTGGGTCCAGTACGCGTCCTGTTCGGCGTAGGTCGTGAGCGTCATCCGGCTGATCCACTTGCACGCGCTGATGAAGCCGTAGAGCCCGGGCACGATCATCCGGGCCGGGAAGCCGTGCTCCTGCGGCAGCGAGCGGCCGTTCATCCCGATCGCGATCATCGCGTCGCGGCCGTCGGTCGCGAGCTCGAGCGGGGTGCTGATCGTCATCCCGTCCAGGTCCGTGCTGAGGATCTGGTCGGCTCCGGTCGCGCCGATCCCGGCCTCGGCCAGCACGTCGGTCAGCCGGACGCCGCGCCAGCGGGCGGCGCCGACGTACGAGCCCCCGACCTCGTTGGAGACGCAGGTGAGCAGGATGTCGCGCTCGATGAGCGGCATCGCCGCCAGGTCGTCGAAGCTCAGCCTCACCTCGCGCTCGACGTCGCCGTCGATGGTGAGCGTCCAGTCGTCGAGGTGCACCACGGGCAGCGACAGTCGGGTGTCGATCCGGTAGAACCGGTCCGTCGGGGTCCGGAAGGGGCTGATGCCGGGGACCCGCTCGTCGAGGCTCCCGGACGTCGGCGCCGCGGCGTCGGCCGCGGCGGGGATGTCCACGCGGGTGGTGCGGGTGCGGTACGCCGTGATCCAGCGGCCGGCGCCGCCCATCGCGGCGGCCGACAAGGCGAGTGCGCCGGCGGCGACCAGCACGCCCCTGCGCGTGGGCGCGTCCCCCTCGTCGCCGGTGGCGGGCGCCGGGCGGGCGCCGGTCAGCCAGGCCAGCGCGGCCACGCCGGCCGCGCCGGCGACCAGGCTGGGGAGGACGTCGCCGATGCCGGCGGACCGGCGGGTCAGGGCCGCGGCCGCCGGGATCGCGACGAGGACGACCAGCAGGCCCGCGCCGTACGCGAACCGGCGCCGCGCGAGCAGTCCCGCCACGGCGGCGAGCAGCAGCACGCCCACGAGCACCGAGCCGACCAGCACCGTCTTGTCGTGGGTGCCGAACTGCGCGATCGCCCACTCCGCGAGCGGGGTCGGCACCAGGCCGACGACCGCCGAGCCGACCGCGAGGACCGGGGAGGAGGACGGAGTCGTCAGCGACGCGACGAGGTGGCCGGCGGCGACGCCCACGAGCGTGGACAGCACGCCGAGGCCGGCGTACGTGAGTCGGGTCCGCATAGGAGGTTGTTCGGAGCCGACCGTCCGGCGGATGGCCCGGCTCCGCTCCGAAACCTCCGTTTTCCCTCAAGACGACACCGATCGGGAGCTCGCGGCCCTACTCTTCGGGAGATTGCTTGATGTGACGTGCCTGGTGCACGCAGATCTGGTGCAGGGCCTCGCGCAGACGGCGGGAGGCACACCACACGCTCGTAGACGAGCACACGGCTGGGGGGCCGGCGATCATGCTGTTGTCGCGCGCAAATTCGAGGACCGTCTCGGTCCGGGGACGCCGTGGTGGCGTCGCTCTTCTCTCGCTGGCGCTGACCGGAGCCGCGCTCGCGCTGGTGCCGGCCGCGCCCGCTCAGGCCACCGGGGGCTCGTTCTCGTCCTCGTCGCCGAGCTTCGTGTGTGCCTCGGACACCGTCTACAGCATCGACCAGGGCGAGCACACGATCAGCAGGATCAACCCGAGCACGGCGGCGACGTCGTCGAACGGCCGGATCCTGCCGGGCTCCAGCGACGCGATCAACGCGCTCGCCCTGCCCGCCGGAGGCGGCCGCTACATCTACGCGTTCAACCGCTCCGAGAACGACATCGTCCGCTTCGACGCGACGACGAACGACGAGGACAGCTACAGCGCCCCGACGAACGCCAGCGCGAGCAGCGTCATCGCCGGCGCGATCAACCCGGCGAACGGCATCTACTACTACGCGGCGGGCGGCTCCCCCTGGAAGCTCTACGCGTTCAACACCAGCACGAACACCTCGATCGGCCAGGTCGGCACCATCGCCGGGCTCTCCGTCAACGGTGACATGGCCTTCGACTCCGTCGGCAACCTGTACGTCGTGTCCAACGCGAGCGCCTCCGCGGCCGGCACCCTGGCCCGCGTGAACGGCCCGCTGCCGACGACCGCCGGCTCCACCGCCTTCGCCTCGACCGTGCTCGCGTCCCTGCCGGGCGACTCCGGTCAGTACGCCTCGATGGCCTTCGACGGCTCCGGCGTCCTGGTGATCGGCACGGGCACCGGCAAGGTGCTGCGGGTCAACCCGTCCAGCGGTGCCCTGCTCAGCACCAAGACCGTGTCGCTGAGCCTCTCCGACATGGCGTCCTGCTCGGCCCCGAGCACCGCCTCCGTGCGCGTCGACCTGCCCTCGGGCCGGCACGACGACGCCGACCAGTTCGGCACCAAGATCACCGGTGGCGGGGTGAGCGCCGGCAACACCGGCGTGACCGCCGGCACCGACTCCGGCGTGCAGGGCCTCGACGACGAGGTCGCCGGCCCGGTCGTCGTGCTGCCGAGCACGACGTACACGGTCACCCAGACCGCAGCGGGCGGCACCGACCTGAACGACTACACGACCACCTGGAAGTGCGTGCTCTCGGCGACCGGCGCCACGCTCGCCAACGGCACCGGCCAGACCGGCACCTTCACGACGCCGGCGACCTCGGGCAACACGGTCATCTGCACGTTCACCAACCTGCCGCTGGTCCCCGCGATCGCGCTGGACAAGGTGGCCGGCGCGATCGCCGACGTGGACGGCAACGGCCCGGACGCCGGCGACACGATCACCTACACGTTCCAGGTCACCAACACCGGCAACGTCGCGCTGAACCCGGTCACCGTCGCCGACCCCAAGGTCGGCCCGGTCACCTGCCCGAGCGGCTCACTGGCCGCCGGCGCCTCGGTGAACTGCACGCCGAAGTCGTACACGCTGACCCAGGCCGACGTGAACGCCGGCAAGGTCGACAACACCGCGACGGCCACCGGCACCGCCTCCAACGGCGTGCAGGTGACGGCCACCGACTCGGCCACGGTCGTCGTCCCGGCCGCTCCGTCCATCGCCCTCGACAAGGCTGCCGGCTCGATCACCGACCTCGACGGCAACGGCCCCGACGCCGGCGACACGGTCACCTACACGTTCAAGGTCACCAACACCGGCAACGTGCCGCTCAACCCGGTCACCGTGAGCGACCCGAAGGTCGGCCCGGTCACCTGCCCGGCCGGAGCGCTCGCGCCCGGCGCCGACGTCAGCTGCACGCCGAAGACGTACACGCTGACCCAGGCCGACGTGAACACCGGCAAGGTCGACAACACCGCGACCGCCTCGGGCACCCCGCCGACCGGCGCGCCGGTCACCGCGACCGACGCGGTCACGGTCACCGTCCCGGCGACCCCGGCGGTCGGGATCGACAAGACCGCCGGCGCGATCACCGATCTCGACGGCAACGGCCCGGACGCCGGTGACACGATCACCTACGGCTTCAAGGTCACCAACACCGGCAACGTGACGCTCAACCCCGTCACCGTGAACGACCCGAAGCTCGGGGGTGCCATCACCTGCCCGACCGGCGCGCTCCTGCCCGGCGCGAGCATCACCTGCACCTCGAAGACCTACACGCTGACCCAGGCCGACGTGAACGCCGGCCGCGTGGACAACACCGCCACCGTGACCGGCACGCCGCCGACCGGCTCGCCGGTCACCGACTCCGACTCGACGACGACCGTCCTCCAGGGGACGCCGGCCATCGAGCTGGACAAGACCGCAGGCTCGATCGCCGACCTCGACGGCAACGGCCCCGACAAGGGCGACACGATCACGTACGGCTTCAAGGTGACCAACATCGGCACCGTGACGCTGAACCCGGTCGTCGTCGCCGACCCGAAGGTCGGCCCGGTCACGTGCCCGGGCGGCGCGCTCGCGCCCGGCGCGAACGTCACCTGCACGCCGAAGACCTACACGCTGACGCAGGCGGACGTGGACTCGGGTCGCGTCGAGAACACCGCGACCGCGACCGGCACGCCGCCGAGCGGCAGCCCGGTCACCGACACCGACTCGACCAGCACCCCGGTCGGGGCGAACCCCTCGATCGAGCTGGACAAGACGGCCGGTGCCCTGACCGACGTGGACGGCAACGGCCCGGACGCCGGTGACACGATCACCTACGGCTTCAAGGTCACCAACACCGGCAACGTGACGCTCAACCCGGTCACGGTCAACGACCCGAAGTTCGGCGGGGCGATCACCTGCCCGAGCGGTGCGCTCGCGCCCGGCGACTCGGTCACCTGCACCCCGAAGACCTACCCGCTGACCCAGGCCGACGTGAACGCCGGCCGGGTCGACAACACCGCGACCGCCAACGGCACGCCGCCGACCGGCAGCCCGGTGACCGACACCGACTCGACCACCACGCCGGTCCCGGCCGCACCGTCGATCCACCTCGACAAGACCGCAGGGGCGATCTCCGACCTCGACGGCAACGGCCCGGACGCCGGTGACACGATCACCTACGGCTTCGAGGTCACCAACACCGGCAACGTGACGCTCAACCCGGTCACGGTCTCGGACCCGAAGCTGGGCGCGATCACCTGCCCGGGCGGTGCGCTCGCGCCGGGCGCCGCCGTCACCTGCACGCCGAAGGCGTACCCGCTGACCCAGGCCGACGTGAACCTCGGCCGGGTCGACAACACCGCGACCGCCAGTGGCACGCCGCCGACCGGCAGCCCGGTGACCGACACCGACTCGACCAGCACGCCGGTCACCCCGGCTGCCGGCATCGAGCTGGTGAAGACCGCCAGCGGTGTCAACGACGTGAACGGCAACGGCCTCGACGACGGTGACACGATCACCTACACGTTCAAGGTGACCAACACCGGCAACGTGACGCTCAGCAACATCACCGTGACCGACCCGAAGGTCGGCCCGGTGACCTGCCCGAACGTCACGCTGGCGCCGGGCGCCTCGCTCAACTGCGACCCGCGCACCTACACGCTCGTCCAGACCGACATCGACCACGGCTCGGTGGACAACACCGCCGAGGTGCACGGCACGACGCCGACCGGTGGCACCGTCACCGACGACGACAGCCGCACGGTCGACCTGCCGGCCACCGGCGCGATCCAGCTGGTCAAGACGGCGGGCAGCGTCGTCGACCTCGACGGCAACGGTCCCGACGCGGGCGACACCATCACCTACTCGTTCCGGGTCACCAACACCGGCAACGTGAAGCTGGACCCGATCACCGTCACCGACCCGAAGGTCGGCCCGGTCACCTGCCCGACCGGCGGTCTCGAGCCCGACGAGTCGTTCGCCTGCAACGACGTGACCTACACGATCACCCAGGCCGACGTGAACGCCGGCAAGGTGGACAACACCGCGACCGCCAGCGGCACGCCGCCGAACGGCACCCCGGTGACGGACACCGACTCGACGACGACGCCGGTGCAGCCGAGCTCCACCAACGTCAAGGTCCGCAAGACGGTCGACGACGCGACGCCCCGGGTGGGTGACGTCGTCACCTACACGCTGACGGTCACCAACACCGGTGCCGCGGACGCCCGCGACGTCGTCGTGGTCGACGCGCTCCCGACCGGGGTGACGTTCGTGTCCGCCGACGCCGCCTGCACCCGCTCCGGCTCCACCGTCCGGTGTGAGCTCGGGACGGTGCCCGCCGGCGCGACGCGCAGCGTCGACGTCAGGGTCGAGGTCGACCCGCTGCCCGAGATCGGCGCTGACCACCAGCACCTGTTCGACGTGCAGAAGACCGAGGTCCACGTGGACATCGAGCCCGGCGACCGGGCGACCGGTACGGCGAGCTGCATGCCCGGCTACGTCGTGTCCGACGGCTCCGGCCGGATCGACCACGTCGACCAGGACACCGGCACTCTCGCCGACGTCCACATGACGGAGAACCACGCCGTCGGCAACGGCAGCTGGACGGCGTCCTTCGTCAACGACGCGACCGGCCGGGCCCAGGCCAAGGTGTTCGCGGTCTGCATCCAGACGCAGAGCGAGACCGTCAACGGCCACAGCCACAACCTGGTGGTGGGCAACGTGATCAGCGAGACCCACGCGCTGCCGACCGGTCGGACCGACGTGACCCTGAACTGTGCTCCGGGCCAGACCCCGGTGCAGCCGGGCTACCAGCTCGACGGCATCGCGCCGGTGCTCACGACGTACCCCTCCGGTGACAACGGCTGGACGTTCGGCGTGGTGACCGCCCCGGGCGGCGACGCCGCGACCCAGGGGACGTTCTCGATCCGCTGCCTCGACAACCTGGTCAGCACCGCGAACGGGCACACCCACGCGCTGGGCCTCGACGAGGTGCGCCAGACCGTGACCGTGCCGGCCGGGCAGAGCGCGGAGTTCACGCTCTCGTGCGCCGGTGATGCCAAGGGCATCGTGGCGGGCTACGACATCGACCCGGGCCTGGTCGTGCTCGGCAACGACCCCCGGCCGATCATCCGGGTGTTCAAGTTCTACAACCCGACGAACGGTCCGCTCAGCGCCGACCTCTACCTGCTCTGCCTCGCGAACCGCACGGAGCGCGGCGCCGACCAGGGCGGCAACATCGTCAACACCGCCACGGTGACGACGACGACGCCGGAGACCTCGTCGTCCGACAACAGCGACAGCGTCTCGATCCAGGTCGACGACTCGCCGGTGGTCACACCGGTGGCGCCGCTGGTGACGGTGACGCAGTCGAAGGTGGCGGCGACGGTCAAGTGCGGCGCGGGCGGCGGCTCCTGCAAGGGAGTGGCCACCCTGGTCGCGTCGTCCACCCAGAAGGTGAGCGGCACGGTGGTCAAGAAGGGCACCCTCCTGGCCCGGGCGACGTACAAGATCAAGTCGGGCAAGAAGGTGACGCTGCAGCTCACGAAGACCGGGCCGGGCCGCAAGGCCCTCGCCTCGTCCAGCATCAAGAAGGCGTCGCTGACCGTGGGCGGGGTCACCAAGACGGTGCGCATCAGGCACTGACCCCGGGCGCCGACCCGGGACGGCATGGGGGCGTCGGGCATGCGGCAGGATGAGCCGCATGCCCGAACCCCTGCCTGAGCTCGTGCACTACGTCGTCGACGGTGCCGTCGCGACGATCACCCTCGACTCGCCCCACAACCGCAACGCCCTGTCGCAGCAGCTGGTCACCGAGCTGCTCGAGCGGCTCGAGGAGGCGGACGGCGACGACGCCGTGCTGGTCGTCCGGCTGCAGTCGGCGGACCGGGTCTTCTGCTCCGGCGCCGACCTGTCGGAGGCCACCAGCGTCGGCATGGAGGAGGGCGGGCGCCGGATGGTCGCCGTCCAGCGGGCGATCGTGGCGCTGGGCAAGCCGGTCGTCACCCGCCTGATCGGCCCGGTCCGGGCCGGGGGCATCGGGATCGTGGCCTCCTCCGACATCGTGATCGCCTCGGAGGACGCGAACTTCGCGCTCACCGAGGTCAAGCTCGGCCTGGCGGCCGCGATCATCTCGATCCCGGTCTTCCACCGGATGAGCCCTCGCGCGGCCTCCCTGGTGACGTTGACCGGCGAGGTGTTCGGCGGTGCCGAGGCGGCGGCGTACGGCCTGGTCACGACGGTCGTCGCGGCCGACGGCGTCGACGCGGAGGTGGAGCGGGTCTGCGCCGCCCTCGCCACCGGGGCACCCCAGGGGCTGCGCGAGTCGAAGCGGATCCTGAACCGCCAGCTGCTCGCCCAGCTCGACTCCGACGGCGAGGAGCTCGCGGCGTTCAGCGCCAACCTCTTCGCCTCCGACGCCGCCCGCGAGGCGATGACGGCGTTCCTGTCCCGCACGAAGTAGCGTCGTCGGACGTGTCGAGAACCGGCACCCGAGCCCGACCGCATTGGGTAGGCTTGTCCACTTGCCGGAATCGATCGGGTCGCCCGTCGGTTGCGGGTGGGGGACGAGTTTCGGGTGAGGGGAAAGACCGTTGTCGGATGAGCTGGTCGAGCGAGAGATCGCGCACGAGCAGGAAGTCGTGGACCGGGTGTACGTCCAGCTGGCCAACTCGGCCCGGGCCGCCCAGGAGCTGGCCCGCGAGGGCCACAGCCGGGGCCGGCTGGGCCACGAGGGTGGCCTGGTGGAGCGCGACGCCATGGTGTTCCAGGCCGCGAAGCGGATCGCCCAGCTCGACGCCGCCCACGAGGGGCTCGTCTTCGGGCGCCTCGACCTGCTGCCCGAGCTCGACCCCGAGCCGCGCTACATCGGCCGGATCGGACTGCGCGACGCCAACCGCGACTCGCTGCTGATCGACTGGCGGGCACCCGCAGCCGCCGTGTTCTACCAGGCCACGGCGGCCGAGCCGCACGACGTCGTACGCCGTCGGGTGCTGCGCTGCACCGGGCCGCGGGTCGTCGGGGTCGAGGACGAGCTGCTCGACGCCGAGGCCGAGACCGACCTGCCGATCGTCGGCGAGGGCGCGCTCATCGCCCAGCTGTCCCGGGCCCGGGACCGCTCGATGCACTCGATCGTCGCCACCATCCAGGCCGAGCAGGACAAGGCCATCCGGGCGCCCGGCAAGGGCGTGGTCGCGATCTCCGGCGGCCCCGGCACCGGCAAGACGGTCGTCGCGCTGCACCGCGCCGCCTACCTGCTCTACACCGACCGGCGCCGCTACGAGGGCGGCGGCGTCCTGATCATCGGACCCAGCGGCGTCTTCATGCGCTACATCGAGCGGGTGCTGCCGAGCCTCGGCGAGACGGCCATCGCGCTGCGGTCGCTCGGCGAGGTGATCGACGGGGTCCGCGCCACCCGCCACGACGAGCCCGCCGTCGCCGATGTGAAGGGCTCGGAGCGGATGGCCGAGGTGATGCGCCGTACGTCGCGCCAGCAGGCGCCCGGCAGCCCGAACGGGTTCCGCATCTTCTGGCGGGACGACACGATCGTGCTCACCGCCGGCCAGCTCGGCACGCTGCGCCGCCAGCTGATGTCGCAGGGCCGGCGCAACCGCCAGCTCCCGCGGGTCGCCCACGCCCTGCTCGACGTGATGTGGCGCCAGGTCCGCGGCGAGCGCGGCCGCGACCGGGGCCGCGAGGCGTTCGACGACGAGATGCTCTCGGACCAGCGGTTCGTCGACTTCGCCGTCTCCTGGTGGCCCCCGCTCGACGCCCCCGAGGTGCTCGGCTGGATGCGCGACCCCGAGTTCCTGGCGCGCGTCGCCGACGGCGTGCTGTCGGCCGAGGAGCAGCGGCTGCTGTCGAAGTCGTGGGGCGAGGACACCTCGCTGTCGATCGAGGACATCCCGCTGCTCGACGAGCTGCGCTACGCGCTCGGCGACGTGCCGGCCAAGACCGAGGACGAGCGCGACCTCGACGACACCTCCCTGCTGGAGGGCGGCGTCGACATGCAGGAGCTGCTGACCGCGGCCGACCGCGAGTACGCGCCGTCCGGCCGCGCCTGGGCGCCGCCGACCCACCGCATCGAGGACGACGGCTTCGCGCACGTGCTCGTCGACGAGGCGCAGGACCTGACGCCGATGCAGTGGCGGATGGTCGGTCGTCGCGGTCGGGCCGCGTCCTGGACGATCGTCGGCGACCCGGCCCAGTCGTCGTGGCCGGTGCCCGCCGAGTCGGCGTCCGCCCGGGCCGCCGCGACCGAGGGCAAGGAGCTGCACGCGTTCCACCTCTCGACCAACTACCGCAACTCCTCCGAGATCTACGAGTACGCCGCGGCGTACGCCCAGCGGGTCGGCCTGGACGCCGACCTGCCGACCGCCGTGCGGTCGACCGGGGTCGAGCCGAAGGTCGTCACCGGCGTGAGCGACCTGGAGTCCGCCACCCGGGAGGCCGTCGCCGAGATCGCCGACCAGGTCGGCGGGACGGTGGGCATCGTGGTGCCGGTCGCCCGCCGCTCGGAGGTGAATGCCTGGCTGGCGTCGTGGCCGGAGTTCGCCGACGACGCGGTGGGCGCCCGGGCCGCGGTCGACTCGTCGGTCGCACCGTCGGGCGAGGACCGGATCGTCGTGCTCACCGGCCTCGACACCAAGGGCCTGGAGTTCGACGGCATCGTGGTCGTCCGCCCGCAGGAGATCGAGGACGAGTCCGCCACCGGCAAGGCGACGCTGTACGTCGTGCTGACCCGCGCGACGCAGCTCCTCACCACCCTGGGCTGACCGGTCGCTGCGCCTCAACCACCGGACGTCCGGGTCGGCAGGGGCGGGCCGAGAACTAGGCTTCGGCCATGACTGCCACACCTGATGCCCGGGCCGCGATCGACGCGCTCCAGGGGCACGAGGCGTGGGCGATCATCCGGCGCTCGACGCGGGCCGGCGACCGCGACACGGTCGGCCTCGTGGGCGGCACCCGGCGCGTGGTCGAGTCGCTCCTCGACGTACCGCTCGAGGAGGGCACGCCCGCCGACGGCCACATCGCCGACCGGCTGCTCGCGATCCCGTTCCGCCAGGTGGCCGAGCGCGGCTTCGAGGCCCACGACGACGGCACGCCCCTGGTCGTGGTCGACGTCGAGACCGAGCTGGAGTTCTCGGTCGCCGAGGTCGTCGAGGCGATCGACGACACCGGCATCGAGTTCGACGACCGGGGCGGCTTCGAGACCGACGACGAGGAGTACGCCAAGCTCGTCGAGGCGATCATCACCGACGAGATCGGCCAGGGCGAAGGCGCCAACCTCGTCATCGGGCGCCACTACCGCGCCCAGGTCGCCGACTGGGGCGCCGACAAGGCGCTGACGGTCTTCCGCCGGCTGCTCCAGCGCGAGCGCGGGGCGTACTGGACCTACGTCTTCTTCACCGGCGACCGCTACCTGATCGGCGCCAGCCCGGAGCGACACGTCACCATCCACGGTGGCGACGTGCGGATGAACCCGATCAGCGGCACCTTCCGGATCCCGCGCGAGGGCGACGTCAAGGGCAGGCTCCTCGACTTCCTCCGCGACGAGAAGGAGATCTACGAGCTCTTCATGGTCGTGGACGAGGAGCTGAAGATGATGTGCGACATCTGCAACGAGGGCGGCCAGGTGCTCGGCCCGTTCCTCAAGCCGATGAGCCATCTCGTGCACACCGAGTACCTCCTCGCCGGCCGCACCAGCCGCGACCCGCGCGAGGTGCTGCGCGACACGATGTACGCCGCGACCGTCACCGGCTCGCCGGTCGAGAACGCGTGCCGGCTGATCAAGCAGTACGAGCCCGAGGGTCGTGGCTACTACGGCGCCGCGCTGGCGATCCTCGGCCGCGACGAGGGCGGTGGGCCGGTGGTCGACAGCCCGATCGTGATCCGTTCGGCCGACGTCGACCTCGAGGGCCGGCTCAAGGTCACCGCCGGTGCGACGCTCGTGCGCGACTCGGAGCCGGCGTACGAGGTCGCCGAGACGCACGCGAAGGCGGGCGGGATCCTCAGTGCCTTCGGGCTGGTGCCCGCGGCGCCGGCGCCGGACACGAACGTCGCCGAGCTGGTCAGCGACGAGGACGTCCTGCTCGCGCTCAACGTGCGCAACCAGCGGCTCTCGCGGTTCTGGCTCACCGACCAGGGCGGCGCGACGCCGAACCCGCAGCTGGCCGGCAAGAGCGTGGTGATCCTCGACGGCGAGGACGACTTCGTGAACATGCTGCGCCACGTCCTCGGCGTGCTCGGCATGAGCAGCACGGTGGTCCGCCACGAGGACTACGCCCCGGGCGTGCTCGACGGCTTCGACCTGGTGATCGTCGGGCCGGGGCCGGGCGACCCGCGCGACGGCGACGACCCGAAGATGGCGCAGCTGCGGGCCGCGGTCGCCGAGCTGATGGCGGCCGGGCGGCCCTTCCTCGCGGTCTGCCTCGGGCACCAGGCGCTGTGCCACCACCTCGGTCTCGACCTGACCTACAAGGACATCGTCTTCCAGGGCACCCAGTCCCCGGTGTCCATCGCCGGGCGGACCGAGCGGGTCGGTTTCTACAACACGTTCGTGGGCCGGGTCGGTGCCGCCGGGACGGTCCCGGAGGGCGTCGAGGTCGAGGCCGACGTCCGGACCGGTGACATCCACGTCGTGCGCGGTCCGCACTACCGCGGCATCCAGTTCCACGCGGAGTCGATCCTCACCGAGAACGGCTACGACCTGCTCCACCAATTCGTGACCGAGCTTCTCGTCGATCCGGCGACAACCGGGCCCTGACCCGGCTACGCTTTGCTCGTACGACAGCGGAACCCTCGTGGGCCCGGTGAAGACTGCCCCCCAGCTTCATCGGGCCCTCCGCTGTCTCCCGAGCCGTGGCGCCCTGGCGAAGCCAGGTCACCTCGATGCTGCGAGGAGATCGAGTGGGTCGGCGGGGGTCGCGCGTCAGCGCGGGACCTGCGACCTGTGTCGAGATCTCAGTAGGTTGAGCCCGTGGCCGTGCCGGACGTGGTCGTGGTCGACCACCACGACTCCTACACCTGGAACCTCGTGCACCTCCTGGCCGAGGTCACGGGGGTGCTGCCCACCGTCGTCCAGCACGACGAGGTCGACGCCGACACGGTCCTCGCGCACAGCCACGTCGTGCTGTCGCCCGGGCCGGGTCGACCCGACGACGAGCGCGACTTCGCGGTCGGTCGCGAGGTGCTGCGCCGGGCCACCCGCCCGGTCCTCGGCGTCTGCCTGGGCATGCAGGGCCTGGTGACGGCGTACGGCGGGTCCGTCGAGCGGGTGCCGCCCGCCCACGGCGAGGTCGCGATGATCGAGCACGACGGTCGGGGCGTGTTCACCGGGCTGCCGGCGTCGTTCGCGGCGGTGCGCTACCACTCGCTCGCGGCGACCGACGTGCCTGCGGCTCTCGAGGTCTCGGCCACGTCCGACGGCGTCGTGATGGGGGTGCGGCACCGGTCGCTCCCGCTGGAGGGCGTGCAGTTCCACCCGGAGTCGATCCTCTCGGAGCACGGCGCTGTCCTGGTCGCCAACTTCCTGGGCCGGGCATGACGGATCCGGTCCGGTTCTTCCGCGACGTCGCCGCCCGCCACGCGCGCTGCTTCTGGCTCGACGGCGGCGGGGCCCGCGCGTGGTCGGGCCGCCGCTCGCTGGTCGGCTGGCTGGAGGACGACGAGGTCTCGCTGACCTACGACGCCGCCGCCCGCAGCGTCACCCGGCACGTCGGCGGCGCGGCGGAGGTCGTCGGCGACGACGTGTTCGTCGTCCTGGAAGCAGAGCTCGCGGCCGGCGACCCGGGCGACCAGTGGTTCGGCTACTTCGGCTACGCGTGCCGGCCCGACCTCCCGGCCCTCGTCGGTGGCGGCCTGCCGGACGCGGTGTGGATGCGGTCGCGGAACGTGCGCTTCTTCGACCACGCGGTCGACGGGCAGCACCGGACGCCGGCGGGGGACGTCTCCCTCGGCGACGTCCGGGTTCCCGGGCCGAGCGGGGACTCCGTCCCCGCCAGCTACGCCACCGCCTTCACCCGGGTCCAGGAGCAGCTGCACGCGGGCAACTCCTACGAGGTGAACCTGACGTACCGGATGGTGGCGGAGAGCGACGTCGACCCGGTGTCGGCGTACCTGCGGTTGCGCGAGCTCAACCCCGCGCCGTACGCCGGGTTCCTCCAGCACGACGTGCCCGGCGCCGCGGCGTGGCTGCTGAGCTCGAGCCCGGAGCGCTACGCGCTGGTGACCGCCGACCGCACCCTGGAGACCAAGCCGATCAAGGGCACCACCAGGCGCGGGCGCACGCCGGCGGAGGACGACGAGCTCCGCACGACGCTCGCGACCGATCCTAAGACCCGGGCCGAGAACCTGATGATCGTCGACCTGCTCCGCAACGACCTGTCGATGGTCTGCGAGCCCGGCACGGTCACGGTCCCGGTGCTGATGGACGTCGAGTCCTACGAGACCGTGCACCAGCTGGTGAGCACGGTCCGCGGCCACCTTCGCGCCGACGTCACCACGGTGCAGGCGTTGCGCGCGCTCTTCCCGGCCGGCTCGATGACCGGAGCGCCGAAGCTGCGGACCATGGAGATCGTCGAGGACGTCGAGGACACGCCCCGCGGCCCGTACGCCGGTGCCTTCGGCTGGATCTCCGCCGACGGCCGCGCCGACCTGGGCGTGGTCATCCGGAGCCTGATGACCGCCGGCGACGGCCGCTACCTGATCGGCACCGGCGGCGGCATCACGGTGCGCTCCGACCTCGCCGACGAGTACGCCGAGTCCGAGGTGAAGGCCGCCCGGGTGCTGCAGGCCCTGGGTGTGGCCGGACCGGTGTCGGCATCATGACGTCATGACCCGGCAACACAGGGTGGCTACCGTGGAAGGCATGGAACACCCGCATGTCGTCGTGCTCTTCGGTGCGACGGGCGACCTGGCTCGCCGCAAGCTGCTGCCGGGCATGCTGCGCCTCTGGGAGGCGGGTCTGCTCGAGGACTCCCGCATCGTCGGCACCTCGCTCGAGGACATCGACACCGAGACGTTCGTGAAGATCGCCCGCACGTCCTGCGACGAGTTCGGTCACGGGCCTGTCGACGAAGCCCGGTGGGAGCCGTTCGCCGAGCTGCTGAGCTACGTGCCCCAGTCCGCCGGGCCGGCTGCGCTCGCCGAGGAGGTACGCCGGACCGAGGGCCTGCTCGGCGCCGACGACCGCGACGTGCACTTCCTCCACTACCTGAGCGTGCCGCCGAAGGCCGCGCTCGACGTCGTGCGCCAGCTCGACGAGGCCGGGCTGGTCGCGCGGTCGCGCATCATCATGGAGAAGCCGTTCGGCACCGACCTCGAGTCCGCGAAGAAGCTCAACGCCCGCCTGCACGAGGTCTTCGACGAGAGCCAGATCTTCCGGATCGACCACTTCCTCGGCAAGGAGGCGGCCCAGAACATCCTGGCGTTCCGCTTCGCCAACGGGCTCTTCGAGCCGATCTGGAACCGCAACTTCATCGACCACGTGCAGATCGACGTGCCGGAGACCCTCGGCCTCGAGGGGCGCACGAAGTTCTACGAGTCGACCGGCGCCTACCGCGACATGGTCGTCACCCACCTGATGCAGGTGCTGGCGTTCATGGCGATGGAGCCGCCGACCTCGCTGGCACCCGGGCCGATCAGCGACGAGAAGCTCAAGGTCTTCCGCTCGATGCGGCCCATCGAGCCGCACCACGTGGTCCGCGGCCAGTACGCCGGCTACCGCGAGCACCGCGACACCGCCGACGACTCCGACACCGAGACGTTCGTGGCGCTCAAGGTCGAGATCGACAACTGGCGGTGGGCCGGCGTCCCGTTCTTCCTGCGCACCGGCAAGAAGCTCGCCGAGGGCGCGCGGATCATCTCGATCGCGTTCAAGGAGCCGCCGCTCACGATGTTCCCGGCGGGCTCCAACGCCGGCACGCAGGGCCCGGACCACCTGACCTTCGACCTCGCCGACCAGTCGAAGATGTCCCTGTCCTTCTACGGCAAGCGCCCCGGCCCGGGCATGAAGCTCGAGAAGCTGTCGATGCAGTTCGCGACCCACGAGACCTCGTCGTCCGGGGGCGTGCTCGAGGCCTACGAGCGACTGATCCACGACGCGATCCGCGGCGACCACACGCTCTTCACGACGGCCGAGGGCATCGAGACGCTGTGGGAGAAGTCCACCCCGCTGATCACCAACCCGCCCCCGGTGCGGGTCTACGCGCCGGGCAGCTGGGGCCCGAACGCCATCCACCAGCTGATCGCCCCGCACGCCTGGCGACTGCCGTTCGAGCGCTCCTGGCGCGAGTCGAACCCCTACGCGCCCTAGCTGATCAGGGCGATCAGCGCGCTCCGGGCGAGGTCGGCCTGCTGCTCCTCGGTGCCGTCGATGACGATCACCGTGTGGATGGTGCCGTCGAGCTCGGTGACCGCGGTGGTGGTGGGGAAGTCGGGGTCCTCGTCGCGGATCAGGGCGGCCTCGTCGGTGCCCGGCACGTCGAGGGCGTAGGCCTTGCCGCCGGTCGCCGTGGTCAGCTGCACGAAGAGCTTCAGGGAGCCGCCGTCGACCGTGGTCTGCAGCGTCACCGACGGGTGGTCGAGGTCGACGGACGTGTAGCTGCACGTCATCACCGTCGCCGCGCCGCTCTCGGGGATCCGGCTGACCGTGACCTGGCCGCCGACCAGGTCCTCCGCGTCGGCCTTCGTGACCTGGTCGCAGGGGTGGGGGAGGTCGGTCTCGATCGGCGCCTCCGCCGACGCCATCGACGACTCGAGTGCCGACATCGCCGCATCCGTGGGGTCCTTGGACGCCTCCGGCCCGTCGTCGCTTCCGCTGCACCCGGCGCCGAGCAGCAGGACGGCGACCAGGGCGGCGAGGGCGGGCTTCATGGGCGGGATGCTGCCCCGCGCCGGGCCCGCCCAATCAGGCCGACGTCGTACGCCGCCGGCCGTCGTCGGTGTACTCGACCTGCGCGAAGTCCACGGTCCGCCGGGCGTTCGCGAGCGCGGCCACCATCACCGTGCCGAGCGGGCCGCAGCGGTCGAACATCGCGGCGGTGCCGACCGCGATGCCGTCGACCTCGACCCGGTCGGTGGCGAGCAGGCCGATCTCGGTGCCCTCGGGCGCGCGGGCCAGGGTCATCGCGATGTCGGTGTTGATGTACTCGACGCCGTTGCTCCCCCAGTTGGTGACCATGCTGGCGCCGTCGGCGGTGGCCGCCGCGGCCTGGAAGCCGGTGAGCGGCTCGTCGGGGACGACCGGGATGGCGCTGCTCCACGACGCCTTGCGGTCGGCGTTCTGGTGCTCGGTGAAGTTCTGCGACCAGCCGACCGACGAGTGGAAGAACGGCACCCGTGGCTCGGTCGTCACCGGGGCGACGTCGAGCGGCGGCGGCTCCGGGTGGGTCTCGGGGCTCCACACCTCGCCCGGCGCGGCGGCGGTGGGCTTGAGGAACGTCGCCGACGCGCGCGCGACCCGCTGACCCTCCTGCGACATGGTCACGTCGACCAGGCAGATCCGAGACCCTTCACGCACGACCTCGGTGGCGAAGGTGCACGGCACCATCCGGGCGGGCTTGAACAGGTCGACGACGAAGCGGGCCGGTCGCAGGTCGTCGCGACCGGCCGCCACGACGGTGGCCTCGGCCGCCCGGGCCAGCGCGCCGCTGAGGGCGACGCCGTGCATCTGGTCGTCGCTCCACATGCTGCAGGCCAGCGCGGTGGGCACGAGGTCGTCGCCGTCGTGGGTGAAGAAGGAGATCTGGTCGGTCACGGCGCCATTGTGGTTCAGGGTGCCGAGGAGTCCGCCGGCGCCTCGCGAACCAGGGTCTCGAGCAGCCTCCTCGTGGCCGCGACGACCGTCCGCTCGTCGTACGGCCGTAGCTGCACGGTGTTGACGCTCTGCACCAGCCCGCCGGACTGCACGAAGCCGGTGACCAAGATCGCCGGGCGCCGGGCGTGCACGACGAGCCGCGCGGCGTCGGCGCCGCGGACGTCGATGTCGGTGACCGTGCCGGGCACCGTGCCCATCGAGTCCAGGGCCTCGGTGAGCCCGCCGTCGAACCACAGGTAGTTGACGTCGAACGCCGGCCCGCCCTCGACGACCGGCGTGAAGGTGCACCGCGGCTGGTCGGCGGTGCCGGTGTCCTCGTTCATCTCCTCGCCGATGAACCTGCTGACGGTCGCGGCGTCGAGCCCGTCGCAGGGACTCCAGCCGACGTCCGCCGGGGACGCGGCCTGCGACGGGTCCGCGGCGGGGATGTCGTCGGACGACGAGCAGCCGGCCAGCGCCACCGCCGCGAGCACGGCGACGACGATCGCGTGGGCCCTCACGTGGTCGGGATCCAGTCGGGCACGGGGAGCGTGGAGCCGGGCAGCGCCAGGGTCAGCCGGGCGCCTCCGGCCGGCGACCTGCCCGCCTCGACGGTGCCGGAGTGCCGCTCGGCGACCTGGCGCACGATCGAGAGGCCGAGGCCCGAGCCCGACATCGTGCGCGACTCCTGGGAGCGGTAGAACCGGTCGAAGACGTGGGGGAGGTCCTCCGCCGCGATGCCGGGCCCCTCGTCGTCCACGGTGAGGGTGCCGTCCGCGAGGCGGACGGTCACGGTGCCGCCCGGCGGGCTCCACTTGGCGGCGTTGTCGAGCAGGTTGGTGACCGCGCGCTCGAGGCCGGCGTGCTCGCCGATGCAGAACCACGGGCCGGTCTCGACGTCGAAGGTGATGCCGGGCACCCGTCGTCGTACCCGCGCCACGGCCCGGTCGACCAGCTCGGGCACGTCGACCGACTCGACGACGTGGGTCAGCGGCTCGTCGCGGGCCAGCTCGATCAGGTCGCCGATCAGCGTGGTCAGCTCCTCGATCTGGGCGCGGACGTCGTCGAGCAGCTCGGCGCGCGCCTCCGGGGGGAGGCCGGCGCCGGCCTGGCCGTCGGCCTGGCTGAGCAGGTCGAGGTTGGTGCGCAGCGAGGTGAGCGGGGTGCGCAGCTCGTGGCCGGCGTCGGCGACCAGCTGGCGCTGCCGGTCGCGCGAGGCCGCCAGCGCGGCGAGCATCTGGTTGAACGCGGTCGCGAGCCGGGCGATCTCGTCGTCGCCCTCGACCGGCAGCGGGCGCAGGTCCTCGGTGCGGGCGATCCGCTCCACGTCGGCGGTCAGCCGGCGCACCGGGCGCAGGCCGTTGCGGGCCACACCCCAGCCGGCCATCCCGGCGGCGATCACGCCGGCCAGGCCGAAGAGGAACATCACGATGCCGAGCTTGCGCAGCACGGTCTCCTCGGAGTCCAGCGACTCCGCGAGCACCAGGGTCTGGCCGCCGCTGCGGTGGACGGCGACCACGCGCCAGCGGGTGTGGTCGGTGCCGACGACGGTCCGGAGGGACTTGCTGTCCACGCCGCGGACCACGTCGGCCTCCGGCTCGCCGAGCTTGAACGGGACGTTGGGGTCCGACGCGACGCCGAGAGGGCTGCCTTCGAAGCAGGCGACCCAGACGTTGGCGGCCTCGAGGAGCGCGACGGGCGCGGACCGGGAGTTGCAGATCTCGTCGGCCTGGGCCGCCCGGGCCCGGTCGACCAGCGAGTCGTCGAGCGTGGTCTGGAGCTGCATCCGGACGGTGAAGTAGGCGCCGGCAGCCACGAAGGCGACCGCCAGCCCGACCGCGATCGTCGTGAGCAGGGTGACCCGACTCGCCAGGGATCGGCGGTAGTGCCAGCGACCCTCGATCATCTCCGGGGCCAGATCGGGGGATGCATCGGGCTCGGTCGCGGTCACGATTCCTTCAGCACGTAGCCGACCCCGCGCACGGTGTGGATCAGGCGCGTCTCGCCCTCGGCCTCGGTCTTGCGGCGCAGGTAGCCGACGTAGACCTCGAGCGAGTTGGCGGTGGTCGGGAAGTCGTAGCCCCAGACCTCCTCCAGGATGAACGACCGCTCCAGCACCCGGCGCGGCCGGCGCAGGAACATCTCGAGGAGGGTGAACTCGGTGCGGGTCAGCTCGATCCTGCGGTCGCCGCGACGGACCTCGCGGGTCGCGATGTCCATCGACAGGTCGGAGAAGGTCAGCGTCTCGTCGGGCGTGTCCTCGCGCGGGACCACGCGGCGCAGCAACGCGCGGAGCCGGGCGAGCAGCTCCTGCAGGGCGAACGGCTTGGTGAGGTAGTCGTCGGCGCCGGCGTCGAGTCCCTCGACCCGGTCGCCCACGGCATCGCGGGCGGTGAGCACGAGGATCGGCAGGTCGTTGCCGGCGGTGCGCAGCGCCCGGGTCGTCTCGAGCCCGTCGAGACGCGGCATCATCACGTCCATCACGACCACGTCGGGGGCGGCCACGGCGATGCCGGCCAGGGCCTCGGCGCCGTCGGCGGCCAGCGACACGTCGTAGCCGTTGAACTCCAGCGACCGCCGCAGGGACTCGCGCACGGCCCGGTCGTCGTCGACGACGAGGACGCGCGGCTTCGGCACGGGGGTCGTGGTCACGCTCCTACTGTGCCAGCCGAGCCTGAGCCCGAACTGAGAGCCATCAGACGTACTTCGCGGCCGCGTCGGCGGCGCGTTCGCCGTACCCGCCGCCGAAGTGGCAGGCGTGCACGAGCAGCGGGAAGATCTGGTGCACCGACACCCGGTCCTGCCAGCCGTCGGCCAGCGGCGCGGCCTCGTCGTAGGCGTCGAGCACGCGCGGCAGGTGCGGCAGCCCGAAGAGCGCGAGCATCGCCAGGTCGGCCTCGCGGTGGCCGCCGTACGCCGCCGGGTCGATCAGCCACGCGTGTCCGTCGAGACCCCACAGGACGTTGCCGTTCCAGAGGTCGCCGTGCAGGCGGGCCGGCGGCTCCTCGGGCACCAGGTCGGCGAGCCGGGGCACGATCGCCTCGATGGTCGCGGCCTGGGAGTCGGTCACGGCGCCGCGGTCGCGGGCCAGCTTGAGGTAGGGCAGCACCCGCCGGACGGCGTAGAACTCGGCCCACGTGTCGGCCGGGCGGTTGGGCAGCGGCAGCCGGCCGATGAAGCCGTCCCGGTCGAGCCCGTACGACGGTGCGCCGGCCGCATGCGTGGCGGCCAACTCGCGGCCCAGCGCGGCGGCGACGTCGACGGAGTTCTTGCCGGGCTCGACCCAGCGGATGATCAGGCACTCGTGGTCGACGCCGAGCACCTCGGGCACGTGCGCGCCGCCGTCGGGCGTGACCTCGGCCAGCCAGCGCAGGCCCGCCGCCTCGTCGGTGAAGAAGTCCTCGGGGGCGTGCGGCAGCGTCTTCATCAGCGCGGTGGTCCCGTCGCTGAGGCGCAGCCGGGTGGCGGTCGCGACGTCACCCCCCGCGACCGGTGCCGTGGCCACCACCGCCGAGCCGAGGAGCTCCTCGGCACGGCGCGCGACCAGCGGCTGGCGGGTCACGAGTGGTTGCCCCAGGGTCGCTGCTCGGCGAGCCTGGTGGCGATCGCCGTGGCAGTGCGCTCGACCATCGCGAGCACCTCCTCGAATCCGGAGTCACCACCGTAGTACGGGTCCGGTACGTCGCTCCCGGGTTCGAGCGGGTCGAAGTCGCGGAAGAGCAGCACGCGGTCGCTCGGGCCACCGACGTCGGCGAGGTTCTGGGTGTCCATGGTCAGCACCAGGTCGGCGTCATTTCCTGCCCACTGGTGGGCGCGGTGGCGGGTCGCGTCGTACCCGGCGGCGGTCAGGGTCGCGGCCGCGCGCCGGTCCATGGGGTTGCCGACGTGCCAGTCCCCGGTGCCCGAACTCGTGACGCCGACCCGGTCCCCGAGGCCGGCGTCGTCCAGTCGCGCCTCCAGGGCGACGTGCGCCATCGGGGAGCGGCAGATGTTGCCGAGGCAGACGAGCTCGATCCGGTAGCGACCGGGGACCCGCGCCGGGGGCAGCGCGGGCGGCACTACGCCTCCTGGGTGTCGCCGACGATCAGGCCCACGATCCAGGTGACGACGGTGATCACGATCGCGCCGCCCACCGCGGTCCAGAACCCGTTGACGTAGAAGTCGATGTCGAACAGGCCCGCGAGCCACTCGGTGAACAGCAGCATCAGCGCGTTGATCAGGAGCAGGAAGAGCCCCAGCGTGATGATGATGAACGGGATGGAGAGGAACTTCAGGATCGGGCTGACGAACGAGTTCACGATGCCCAGGATCAGCGCCACGAAGAGCAGCGGCCAGATCTTGTCCTGCCAGTCGTCGGACCCGCCGAAGCCGATCCCGTCGAAGAGCTGAGCGGCCACGGCGAGCGCCACGGCGTTGGTCAGCAGCCACCCGATGAACCTGAGGAATCCCACGGCCCCACCCTAGGGGCCCGGCTCAGCCCAGTCCCAGGGCCTGGATGATCGAGTTCTCCGCGTCCTCGAGGTGGCGACGCAGGAACTCCGAGGCGCCGTCGATGTCGCCACGCTCGAGCAGCATCACCAGCGCGGTGTGGCTGTCGGCCTGGTCGTGGGCGTTGCGGCGGAGCCGGTCGACCTGCGCGAGCGCGAGCTTCAGCTCGACCATCAGGCTCTCGGTCATGGCGGTCAGGCGCGGGGAGTCGTTGAGCCCGACCAGCGAGACGTGGAACGCGAGGTGCCGCTCGTTGAGCTCCTGGTAGGACCCGCCCGACCGGACCGCGGTCGTGTAGCGGACCAATGCGCTCCGGACCGCGTCCTTGTGCTGCTCGTCGGCGTCGCGCCACCGGCGTACGCCGGCGCCCTCGAGCACCAGCCGGGCCCGGCAGATGTCGCGCACCGAGCCGGGGTCGGGGGTGGAGACCGCGACGCCGCGGTTGGGCTCGCGGGTGGCCAGCCCCTCGGCGACCAGGACGGTGAGGGCCTCGCGGACGGTCGGGCGCGAGACGCCGAGCGAGGCGGCCAGCGCGACCTCGCGCAACGGGGTGCCGGACTCGAGCTCGCCGTCGAAGATCGCCCGCCGCAGCTCCGCCGCCACCCGGTCGACGGTGGAGGAGAGCTCCAGGTGCAGGGACGCGAACTGCCCCGGCGACTCGGTCATGGCCACAGTCTGCCGGAGTTTGCCCCCGGACCCCTCCGTGCGCCACACTGGGCGAACTGTCAGATTGTCCGACAATCTGGCATTCCGAGAAATGAGGAGGGTTCGTGGAGCTCAGCTGGGGTCGCCGGTACGTCATGGTCGAGCCGACGCACTTCCGCGTCGAGTACGTCATCAACCCCTTCATGGACCCCGCCGACCAGCCCGATCCCCAGCTCGCGCTGGCGCAGTGGCGCGACCTGGTCGCCACCATCGAGCGGCTCGGCGGCACCGTCGAGGCGCTGCCGCAGCGCCCGGACGCGCCCGACATGGTCTACGCGATGAACCTCGGCCTCGGCCTGGTCCGCGCGGACGGCGCCGAGCACGTCGTGCTGTCACACATGCGCTACGCCGAGCGCCGGATGGAGACCGGCTCGGCCCACCCCTGGTTCGCCGAGCGCGGCTTCGCCACGTCGTACGTCGGTCGCGACGGCGTCGGCGCCCACCTCGAGGCGGGCGACGCCTTCGCGTTCGGCGACGCCCTGGTCGTCGGCTACGGCCCGCGCACCGAGGAGCTGGCGCTCAAGCACCTCGCGAGCGACCTGGGCATCCGGGTCCGCGGCCTGCGGATCACGCACCCGGGGATGTACCACCTCGACCTGGCCTTCTGCCCGCTCGACGACCGGCGCGCGATCGTCTGTCCCGCGGCCCTCGACGAGGCCTCGGCCGCCGCGGTGCTCGCGCTGGTGCCCGAGCCGCTGGTGCTGACCGAGGAGGAGGCGCTGACGACGTTCTGCGCCAACTCGATCGTCATCGGCCGCACCGTCGTGATGCCGGCCTGCCCCGACCGGGTCCGTGCCCAGCTCGAGGAGTGGGGCTTCACCGTGGTGATCGTGGACGTGTCGGAGTTCCACAAGGGCGGCGGCTCGATCCGCTGCCTCACCAACCCCGTCGACGTCCGGATCGGCCGGGACCTCCCGTCCGTCCCTGGTGGTGAGGTCGTCCTCCCGCCGGTGTGATCGTGGAGTGGGCGGCCGCCGGTCACCGGGCCGAGGTCGCCCGGGCCGACCGTGGCGAGCCCCGAGGTCCGATTCCTCGGGCCCCTCGGTGCGCCCGCTACCGTCGGCGGCGTGTTTCCAGTCGGCGGCGTGGGGGTGATGCTGCTGCTCGTCGCGGCCTCGGGCCTGCTCTGCGGCCTGCTCGCCGCCGCGCTGCGGCCACGCCTCGGCTGGGTGTCGGCGATCGCGATCGCCGGCTTCGTCTGGTCGCTGGCGGTGCTCGGGACCATCACCCTGCTCCCGGCGGACGGCGCCCCCGGCATCGTGGCGGCCGAGGGCCGCCAGACCACCTGCTCCTGGGACATCGGCGGTCCGGCGCCGGAGGGGTTCTGGATCGTCCCCGGCGGTCAGCGGCTGCTCAACGTCGTGGTGTTCATCCCGTCGGGTGCGCTCCTGGTCGTCGCCGTGGCCCGCTGGCGGGCGGCCCGGGTGCTGGTGCCGGCCGGGCTGGCGCTGCTCGCGGCGTACTCGGTCGCGATCGAGGCGACCCAGCTCGAGCTCGCCCGGCTCGACCGGGCCTGCGACGTCACCGACGTGATCGACAACGTGACCGGCGCGGTCTTCGGGGTCGGCATCGGGATCGTGCTGGCGGTGCTGCTCCGCCCGTGGAGGTACCGCCGACCGCGGCGGTTAGCCTGACGGGCATGTCGAAGCCCCGGCCGCGCGCCACCATCGCGGACATCCCGCCGTACGTCGCGGGGAAGCCGCCGACCGTCCGGCCCGGGATGACGTCCTACAAGCTGTCCTCGAACGAGAACCCCTACCCGCCGCTGCCGGGCGTGGTCGAGGCCGTGCAGGCGGGGGTGGCGACGATGAACCGCTACCCCGACATGGGGAGCAGCGCGCTCTACGCCGCGCTGTCGGAGAAGTTCGGCGTACCGGTCGACGACCTGTCGGTCGCCACCGGCTCGGTGGGGCTGATCTACCAGCTGGTGCAGGCGTTCTGCGACCCCGGCGACGAGGTCGTCTGCGCGTGGCGCTCCTTCGAGGCCTACCCGATCGCGGTCACCGCCGCCGGCGCGTTCACGGTGAAGGTGCCGGTGCTCGCCGACGGCCGGCACGACCTCGACGCGATGGCCGCCGCGGTCACGGACCGCACCAAGGTGGTGCTGGTCTGCACGCCCAACAACCCGACCGGCCCGGCCGTGACGCAGACCGAGCTCGACGCCTTCCTCGCGAAGGTGCCGTCGCACGTCGTGGTCGTGGTCGACGAGGCGTACGTCGAGTTCGTGCGGATGGACGACGCGGTCGACGGTGTCGCGACGTACCGCCGCCACGACAACGTCGTGCTCACCCGCACCTTCTCCAAGGCCTACGGGCTGGCCGGCTTCCGGGTCGGGTACGCCGTGGCGCCGCCGGAGATCGCCGCCGCGCTGCGGGCGGTGTCGCTGCCCTTCGGCGTCTCGACGGTCGCCCAGGCCGCGGCGATCGCGTCGCTCGAGCGGCAGGACGAGCTCTTGGAGCGCGTGGAGGCTCTCGTCGCCGAGCGGGCCCGCGTGGTCGCCGGGCTGCGGGACGTCGGGTGGGTCGTCCCCGACGCGCAGGGCAACTTCGTGTGGTTCGAGCTCGGCGAGCGGACGGCCGAGTTCGCGCTCGCCGCCGACGAGGCCGGCATCGTGGTCCGGCCGTTCGCCGGCGAGGGTGCCCGGGTCTCCATCGGCGAGACCGAGGCGAACGACCGGCTGATCGCGGTCGCGGCCGCGTTCAGGCGCTGACCGGCTCGGGGGCCGGGCGGCGGTCGAGCTCGCGCCAGCGGGGGTCGACAGCGGGCAGCATCGTGACGAGGAAGTACGCCGCGCCGACGACCAGCAGCGCGGCCGATAGGCCGAAGCCGGCGACGAGCAGTCCGCCGAGGATGCCGCCGAACGGCATCAGCGCGAAGCACAGGGCCGTGTTGAGGGAGGTGACCCGGCCCATCAGCCGGTCGGGGATCCGCTCGTAGATGACCGCGCCGAGGATCGGGTTGAGGAAGCCGGAGGCGAAGCCGCCCGCGACGCAGACGGCGAGGACCGCCCACATCGGCGCGTCGACCGCGAAGACCACGAAGCGCGGCGCGCCGCAGACCAGGAACGCGACGAGGTAGGTCTGGTAGCGCGGCAGCCGGGCGGCCCAGGCTGCCGCGCACATCGCGCCGATCGCCGCGGCGCCGCCGAAGGTCGCGAAGACCAGGCCCACCGTCGCGGCGCTGCCGGTCGTCTCCGCGGCCCAGACCGGCACGAGGACCGTGGCGTACGCCAGGTCGAGCAGGTTGGTGAGGGCGACCATGACCGCGATCCCCAGGAGGACCCGGTCGCCGCGCAGGAAGGTCCAGCCTTCACGGAGCCGGGCCCGGTAGGGCACCTCGGGCTCCTCGCCCACCGAGGCGACCGGGCGCCGGAGAGAGGTGGTCGCCCAGGCGAGCACGGCCGCGGACAGTCCGAAGCTGACCGCGTCGACGACCAGGGCGTCGGCCGCGCCGACGACCGCGACCAGCCCGCCGGCGATCGCCGCACCGAGCAGCCCGGAGGTCCGCTCGATCGTGGAGTGCAGGCCGGTCGCCCGCTCCATGGGCACCCCGGCCTCGGCCACGACCGCCGGGGTCAGCGCGGCCTTGGCGGCGTCGCCCGGGCCGCGCAGGGCGCCCGCGAGCGCGACCAGCAGCAGGAACAGCGGGAACGGCAGCCAGCCGGACTCGTGGAGCAACGGGATCGCGCCGACCGCGAGCACCGACAGCAGGTCGCAGGTGATCGCCACCCGCCGGGCGCCGACCCGGTCGATGACCGGGCCGCCGAGCACCTTGAGGACCACCAGCGGAAGCATCTCGGCGAGCGCGACCAGGCCGGTCTTCGTGGCGCTGCCCGTCGTCGTCAGCACGAACCACGGCAGCGCGATCATCGACACCCGGGTGCCGGTCAGCGAGATCGCCTCGGCCGTCAACCAGCCGTAGAGCGGTCTCCGGGCGCCCATCACGAGTCCTCCGGGGCGACCTTGCCCGGGTAGGGGTAGGCGTTGAGCTGGAAGACGAACGGGGCGGCGTCGTCGTCGTCCTCCTCGTCGATCTCCTGCATGCTCGTCATCAGCTGCTCGATCAGGGCGCGCGCCCGGCGCGGGGTGAGCGTGACGACCCAGTCGCTGTACGTCGTGGCGTCGCGCCACTCCTCGGGCAGCATCGGCAGCTCCTCGACGGAGCGCTGCAGCCGCTCCGTCATCACGACGACGACCGACTGCAGGTAGGCGTCCAGGGTGTCGCGGGACTCGGGGTCGGCCGGGCCCGCGGTGTCGGTGGTGGTCGACTGGTGAGCCGCCTTCCACCAACGGTCACGGGCGTTGCCGAGCGCGGTGTCCTCGGCGACGAAGCCGGCCTGGGCGAGCTGGCGCAGGTGGTAGGACGTCGCGCCGGTGTTGAGCCCGAGCCGGCCGGCGAGCGTGGTCGCCGTCGCCGGCCCGTCGATGCGCAGCATCCCGAGCATCCGCACCCGGACCGGATGGGTGAGCGCCTTCATCTGCTGCGGCGACGGGGTGATCGACGTGAGGTCCATGGGCGCCACCGTAAGACTGCAAAGATTCATTTGCAAACACTTCTCTGTCGTCACCTCGACCCGGTACGGTCCCCGCGTGCTCCCGACCCGCCGCGTTGTCCTGACCGTCTCCGCCGCAGCGCTCGGGGTGTCGCTGCTGGTGCCGTCGGCCGGCTCGGCGCACGCTCCCGATCGGGCGCAGGCGCACGCGCCGAAGGTCCGCACCGCCGACCAGGTGCTGACCGACATGACGCTGGCGCAGCGGGTCGGCCAGCTCTTCATGGTCGGCACGCCGGCCGACGAGGTGGACCGCGCGACGAAGCGACAGATCAGTCGCTTCCACGTCGGCAACGTGATCCTCACCGGCCGCAGCTACGACGGCGTCGAGAAGCCGGCCCGGGTCTCCCGGGCGATGCGGTCGCAGGTGTCCGCCGCCTCGACGGACGGCGTGGGTCTCCTCGTCGCGACCGACCAGGAGGGTGGGCAGGTGCAGGTGCTGCAGGGCCCGGGCTTCGCCGCGATGCCGTCCGCCCTCGAGCAGGGCACCTGGGCGCCGGCCCGGCTGCGCGCCGCCGCGAAGACCTGGGCCCGCCAGCTGCGCAAGGCGGGGGTCGACCTCGACCTCGCGCCGGTCCTCGACACGGTGCCGGGCCGGAAGGCCGCCAAGCACAACCCGCCGATCGGCAGGTACCACCGCGAGTTCGGCTACACGCCGCGCGTCGTGACCCGGCACGGCCTCGCGTTCCTGCGCGGGATGACGGACGGCGGCGTCGTCCCCACGGTCAAGCACTTCCCCGGCCTGGGCCGGGTCAACGCCAACACCGACACGAAGGCCGGCGTCACCGACCGGGTCACCACCCGCCACGACGCCTACCTGAAGCCGTTCCGGGCGGCCGTCGAGGCCGGGGCGCCGTTCGTGATGATGTCGACGGCGTACTACGCCCGCCTCGACGCCGACCGGCCGGCCGCCTTCTCGCCGTTCGTGGTCGACACCATGCTCCGCGGCGACCTCGGCTTCCAGGGTGTTGTGGTCTCCGACGACCTGGCCCGCGCGGCCCAGGTCGCCCGGTTCACGCCCGCGGGCCGGGCGCTGCGCTTCATCGGCGCCGGCGGCGACATCGTCCTGACCGTCGACCCCGACCCGGTCCCCGCGATGTACGCCGCGGTGCTCGCCCGGGCGCGCCACGACGAGGCCTTCCGGGCGAAGGTGGACGCCGCCGCGCTGCGGGTCCTCACGGCCAAGCAGCACCGCCACCTGCTCTGATCGCCGGGGCACGCGGTGGGGGCGCTGACCCGTCGCTTCGGCACGCGGTGGGGGCGCTCACCCGTCGCTTCGGCACGTGGTGGGGGCGCTCACCCGTCGCTTCGGCACGCCGAGGGGCCGGAACATGTCGGGGGCTCGCGACGGGTCGGCGTTCCGGGACGGTGCACTCGCGACGGGTCGGCGTTCCGGGACGGTGCACTCGCGACGGGTCGGCGTTCCGGGACGGTGCACTCGCGACGGGTCAGCGCTTCGGGTGGGCCGGTATCCGGTCCGGTTACGTGCCGGCAACGAAACCGGGCAGGCTGTGCCGCATGTCGGTCAAGGTCGCGCTCGAACACCGGACGACGTACGAGTACTCCGAGCCGGTCGAGCTCGGACCCCACGTCGTCCGGCTACGGCCCGCGCCGCACTGCCGGACCCCGATCGAGGCCTACTCCTTCGACGTCACGCCGAAGAACCACTTCCTCAACTGGCAGCAGGACCCGTTCGGCAACTGGCTGGCCCGCATCGTCTTCCCGGAGAAGGCGACGAAGCTCGAGATCACGGTCGGCGTGGTCGCCGACCTGATGGTGATCAACCCCCTCGACTTCTTCGTCGAGGAGTACGCCGAGACGTTCCCCTTCACCTACGCCCCGGCGCTGGCCGCCGACCTCGCGCCGTACCTGCGCCCGGTCGACGGCAGCGACGGTGCCGAGGCCTGGCGCGAGGCGCGGCCCGAGCTCCCGGACGAGGGCATGCCGACGGTGCTGTTCCTGGCCGGCCTCAACGCCGCGGTCAACCGCGACGTCGCCTACTCCGTGCGGATGGAGGCCGGTGTCCAGTCGCCCGACGAGACCCTGCAGCTCGCGATCGGCTCCTGCCGCGACAGCGCCTGGCTGCTGGTCAGCCTGCTGCGTCAGTACGGCCTGGCCGCCCGGTTCGTCTCCGGCTACCTCGTCCAGCTCGCCCCCGACCAGGACAGCATGATCGGCCTGGACGGCCCGACCGGGACCGCCGTCGACTTCACCGACCTGCACGCGTGGGCGGAGGTGTTCGTCCCCGGCGCCGGCTGGATCGGCCTGGACCCGACGTCGGCGCTCTTCGCCGGTGAGGGCCACATCCCGCTCTCCGCCACGCCGCACCCGAGCGCGGCCGCGCCGATCGAGGGCGGCGTCACCGGCGCGGCCGACACGGCCTTCTCCTTCCACAACGAGGTCCGTCGGATCCACGAGGACCCACGGGTCACCCAGCCGTACACCGAGGACCAGTGGGCGCGCATCGACGCGCTCGGCGAGGCCGTCGACGAGCGGCTGCGGGCCGGCGACGTGCGCCTGACCATGGGCGGCGAGCCGACCTTCGTCTCGCGCGACGACGCGACCACCGCGCAGTGGAGCACCGAGGCCGACGGCCCGGAGAAGCGGGCGCTCGCCAACCAGCTCGCCGGGCGGCTCCAGGAGATCTACGCCGCGGGCGGCGTCGTGCACCGCGGCCAGGGCAAGTGGTACCCCGGGGAGCCGCTGCCGCGCTGGAACATCGCGCTCCAGTGGCGCACCGACGGCGTCTCGCTGTGGGAGGACCCGAGCCTCTTCGCCGACCCGTGGGACGGCGAGCCCGACCCGGATGCCCCGGCTCGCGCCGAGGCGCTCGCGCGCCGGGTGACCGAGACCCTCGGCCTGCCGGGCGACCACCTGCTCGCGGCGTACGACGACCCGCTCGCGGCGCTGGCCGCCGACCTGCGCCGTCCGCAGGGAGAGCCCCTGCAGGGCGACCCGGACGGGCTCGACCGGGACGCCCTCGACGTCCTCGACGGCCGGGAGTCGCCCGTCGGCTGGGTGCTGCCGATCGTCACCGGCGAGGACGGGTGGACCAGCCCCGCGTGGCGCTTCCGCCGCGGCCGCCTGGTGCTCACGCCCGGCACGTCGCCGGTCGGCCTGCGCCTGCCGCTCGACGCGGTCGCGTGGGAGGACCCGGAGTTCACCGGCGAGCCGTCCTACCTCGAGGCGGGCCCGCCGCTGCACCCGATCGTCCCGCCGGTGCGGGTCGCCGACGCCGAGGGCGCCCCGACCACCGCGCTGACGTTCGAGGCGCGCGACGGTCACGTCTTCGTCTTCCTGCCGCCGACCGAGCGGCTCGAGGACTACGCCGACCTGCTCCGCCTCGTCGAGGTGACCGTCCGCCGCGTCGGCGGCCCGGTCGTGCTCGAGGGCTACGGCCCGCCGCCGGACCCGCGGCTGACCCAGCTCGTGGTCACGCCCGACCCCGGCGTCATCGAGGTCAACGTCCAGCCGACGGCCAGCTGGGCGGAGCAGCGCGAGCTCACCACGACGTTGTACGACGCCGCGCGGCACAGCGCGCTGACCACGGAGAAGTTCGACCTCGACGGGCTGCACACCGGAACCGGCGGCGGCAACCACCTCACCCTCGGTGGCACCCAGCCGGCCGACTCCCCGTTGCTGCGCCGGCCGGACCTGCTGGTCAGCCTGATCACCTACTGGCAGCGGCACCCGGCGCTGTCGTACCTCTTCTCCGGCCGCTTCATCGGCCCGACCAGCCAGGCGCCGCGCTTCGACGAGGGCCGCCCGGAGGCGGTCTACGAGATGGAGATCGCGTTCGCCGAGATCGCCCGGCTGACCGCGGAGCAGGCCAGCGGCGGGGGTGAGCCGCGACCGTGGCTGGTCGACCGCGCGCTGCGGCACCTGCTCACCGACCTGACCGGCAACACGCACCGGGCCGAGTTCTGCGTCGACAAGCTCTACAGCCCGGACTCCTCGCGCGGCCGACTCGGCCTGCTCGAGCTGCGCGGCTTCGAGATGCCGCCGCACCCGCAGATGGCGCTGCTCCAGGCGCTGCTGGTGCGCAGCCTGGTCGCGATGTTCTGGGAGCGCCCGCTGACCGCGCCGCTGGTGCGGTGGGGCACCGCCCTGCACGAGGACTTCCTGCTGCCCCAGGGCGCGACCCGCGACCTGGCCGAGGTGACCGCCGACCTGCGCGCGGCCCAGATCCCCTTCGAGGACTCGTGGCTGGACCCCTTCACGGAGTTCCGCTTCCCGCGGATCGGGATGACGACGATCGGTGACGTCGAGCTGGAGCTCAGGCAGGCCATCGAGCCGTGGCACGTGCTCGGCGAGGAGACGACCGCCGGCGGCACCGCTCGCTACGTCGACTCCTCCGTCGAGCGGCTGCAGGTCCTCGTCCGCGGGATCGACCCGACGCGGCACCTCGTGACCTGTCAGGGTGTCCCCGTGCCGCTGACGTCGACGGGTGTGCCCGGCAGCTACTACGCCGGCGTCCGCTTCCGCGCCTGGCAGCCGTGGTCGGCGCTGCACCCGTCCATCGAGGTGCACGCGCCGCTCCACGTCGACGTCGTCGACGTCTCCGCCGAGGCATCGATGGGCGGCGCGACGTACCACGTCGTCCACCCGGGCGGCCGCTCCTACGACCACCCGCCGGTCAACGCCCACGAGGCGGAGTCGCGCCGGCGCAGCCGCTTCGAGCCGCGCGGCCACACCGCCGGCCGGATCGACGTCGGTGCCGTGCGCGAGGCCGGCCGCCGCGCCGCCAGCGAGGAGTACCCGCACACGCTCGACCTGCGCCGGGTCCCGGGCCGATGAATCACCCCACGCCGTTCTCGGCCTCCCCCGCTTCGCTCCTCCGTCCGACAACGCCGCGGGGACCCCGATGAGCGCACTGCGGGACTACGCGGTCGCGCTGTCCCAGCCGACGCTCGGCGACGAGGGCGAGCGCGGCCGCTACGACGAGGTCGTCGGTCCCGACGGCTCCCTCCGGGCGGCGTGGAAGGGCCTGGCCGAGGTCGCCGTCGGCATCACGGCCGGCGACCTGCACCGCGTCGACGGCGACATCGCGCGCTTCCTCGCCGACGACGGCGTCACCTATGCGCGGCCCGGCCAGGGCCAGGGTGCGTGGCGGCTCGACCCGGTGCCGCTGGTCATCGACGCCCCGTCGTGGACGCCGCTGGAGACCGGGCTCGCGCAGCGTGCCGAGCTGCTCAACGCGCTGCTCGTCGACCTGTACGGCGAGCAGCGGCTGCTCGCCGACGGCGTCATCCCGGCCGCGGTGGTCTTCGCGCACGCCGGCTTCACCCGGGTCGTCGCCCGTCCCGCCGCGATCGACCCGCGGCCCCTCGTGCTCGCGGCCACCGACCTGGGCCGGGACGCGACCGGCGAGTGGCGGGTGCTGGGCGACCGGGCCGAGGCGCCGTCCGGCATCGGCTACGCGATGGAGAACCGGCGGGTCATCTCGCGGGTGCTGCCCGAGCTCTACCGCGAGGCCGGCCTGCACCGGATGGAGCCGTACTTCTGGGCGCTGCGCTCCGCGCTGATCCAGTCCGCGCAGGGCGACCTGGCGGACCCGCGGGTGGTCGTGCTCTCGCCCGGCACGCACTCGGAGACGGCCTACGACCAGGCCTTCGTGGCCTCGGCGCTCGGCTTCCCGCTGGTCCAGGGCAGCGACCTGGTCGTCCGCGACGGCTGGGTCGACCTCAAGGTGCCCGGCGGCGCCGGCCGGCTCGAGCGCGTCGACGTGATCCTGCGCCGGGTCGACGCGGCCTGGAGCGACCCGCTCGAGCTGCGCGGCGACTCCCAGCTCGGCGTGGCCGGGCTGGTCGAGGCGGTGCGCCGCGGCCGGGTGCGGGTCGTCAACGGTCTCGGCGCCGGCGTCCTCGAGAACCCCGGCCTGCTGCCCTACCTGCCCGCCGCCTGCGAGGCGCTGCTCGGCGAGCCGCTCCGGCTGGCGTCCGTGCCGACCTGGTGGTGCGGCGAGCCCGACGGCCTCGGCCACGTGCTCGACCACCTCGACCGGCTCGCCGTACGCCCCATCGACGGGGCCGCCGACGCGCTCGACGGGCTGGGCGCCGACCGGCTCCGCGAGCGCCTGCTCGACGAGCCGCACCGCTACGTCGGGCAGGAGCGGCTGCCGCTCTCGCAGTCGCCGACCTGGACGCCGGCCGGCCCGGTGCCGCGCCCGCTGACGCTGCGCACCTTCACGCTGCGCTACGGCTCGGCGTACCGCCCGCTCGTCGGCGGCCTCGCCACCGTGCACGGCGCCGACGGCGGCCGCCCGGTCTGCGCCAAGGACGTGTGGGTGCTCAAGGCCGCGCCCGGCGACCCCGACCAGGGACTGTCCGGCGTGCTGCCGATGACGGCCGCGCGGTCGACGGCGGTGCTGGTGCCGCGCGTGCTCGAGGACATGTTCTGGTCCGGCCGCTACGCCGAGCGGGTCGAGGACCTGCTCCGCCTGGTGATCACCGCGCACGCGCTCGCCGACGACTACCGCACCCGCCCGCGCTCGACCGGCGGCGAGAGCCTGGCCGTGGTGATGGACGGCCTGCACCGCCTCGCCGGGCGGCAGCACGACGACCTCGACGAGGAGTTCCGATCGCTGCTGCTCGACGCCGGCCGGACCGGCTCGGTCGCCCACGGGCTGGCCGCGCTGCGCGACTCGCTGCTGGGTGTCCGCGACCAGCTCTCCCCCGACACCTGGCGTGCGTTCGGCGCCACGGACCGGGCCGCCGAGGCGCTCCGGTCGTCGCCCCACAGCCACCAGATCGCCGAGAGCGCGGGCCGGATGCTGACCGGCATCCTCTCGCTGCAGGGTGTCACCGCGAGCATGATCCGCGACCCCGGCTGGCACGTCCTGGGTGCCGGGCGCGCCCTGGAGCGGGCCGCGCAGGTCGCTCACCTGCTGCGCGCCACGACCACGGTCCGGCGCGGCATCGACGTCGACCGCGAGGTGCTCAACGCCGTGCTCGCGGCGACCGAGAGCGCGGTCACCCACCGTCGGCGCTACCGCGGCTACGTCCGCCCGGCCGGCGTGCTCGACCTCCTGCTGATGGACGCCGACAACCCGCGCTCGGTGCGGTTCTCGCTCGAGGCGACCCGCGACCACCTGACCCGCCTGCCGGGGTCGACCGGGTCGAGCCGGCCGGAGCGGCTGGTCGAGGACCTGCTCGCCGACCTCGACCGCACCGAGGTCGCCGCGCTGGTCACCATCGGCGGCGTGGGCCGACCCAACCTCGCGGCGTTCCTCGACGGCTTCGTGCTCCAGCTCGGCCGGCTGGCCGACGCGATGGCGCACGTCCACTTCGCGAGCGGGCCCGCTCCCCGGCAGCTGGGGCCGTCGTGAGGTACCGCGTCTCGCACACCACGACCTACTCCTACGACGACGACGTCACCGACAGCCTCGGCGTCGCCCACCTGGTGCCGCGCGAGCTGCCGTGGCAGGCCGTCTCGTCGTACGCCCTGCATGTCGACCCCGCGCCCGGCGACGTCTCGCACGACATCGACTTCTACGGCAACACCGCGACGTACTTCCAGGTGACCACCCCGCACCGCTCGCTCGTGGTGGAGGGCGTCAGCGAGGTGAGCGTCGAGGCGCCGTACGTCGACGCGGCGCTGGTGTACCGGCCGTGGGAGTACGCGCGCCCGCTGGTGCGGCCCGAGCAGCCCGGCGCGTGGCTGGCGACCGACTTCGCGCTGGCGTCCGCCCTCGTCGAGCACACCGACGAGGCGCGGGCGTACGGCGCCGGATCGCTCACCCGCGGGCGTCCTCTCGGCGAGGCCGTCACCGACCTCGTCCACCGCATCCACACGGAGTTCCGTTACGACGAGGCCGCCACGACGGTGACCTCCACGGTGCCGGAGATCTTCGCCGAGCGGGCCGGCGTCTGCCAGGACTTCGCCCACCTGACCCTGGCCTGCCTGCGCTCGCACGGCCTCGCCGCGCGCTACGTCAGCGGCTACCTCGCCACGGAGCCTCCGCCCGGCCGCGAGCGGGTGGTCGGCGCCGACGCGTCGCACGCCTGGGTCGCGGTGTGGGCCGGCGACGACCAGTGGCTCGCGGTCGACCCGACCAACGACCAGTGGGTCGGCGACCGCTACGTCACCGTGGCGTGGGGCCGCGACTACGGCGACGTACCGCCCGTGAAGGGCGTCATCTTCAGCGAGGCCAAGCGGTCCACGCTCCTGGTCTCCGTCGACGTGGATGCGCTGGGCGAGTCGGACGCCGGCGCGGTGGGTACGGCGGGCTCGTGAAGTCCTACCGCTGCCGGGTGTGCGACAACCCGCTCTACTTCGAGAACTCCGTCTGCGTCTCCTGCGGGACCGCGCTGGCGTTCTCCCGCTCCGAGGGCGCGATCGTGCCCGTCGACGAGACCGGGAGGTACGTCGACGCGGCCGGGCTGATCTGGCACATCTGCGTCAACCTCAACCTCTCGGGCTGCACCTGGCTGGCGTCGGTCGAGGGCGGCCGGTGCTTCTCCTGCCAGCTGACCCGCACCCGCCCGGCGGACGACGACCCGGTCGGTCTCGAGAACTACCCGGCCGCCGAGCAGGCGAAGCGGCACCTGATCCGCGAGCTCGACGTGCTCGGCTTCCCGGTCGTCGGCAAGGACACCGACCCGGACAACGGGCTGGCGTTCGACCTGCTCTCCAGCGTCGACGAGAACGTCGTGATCGGGCACGAGGACGGCCTGATCACCATCGACCTGGCCGAGAGCGACGCGGCGTACCGCGAGAAGGTCCGCGCCCAGCTCGCCGAGCCGTACCGCACGATGCTCGGCCACTTCCGCCACGAGGTCGGCCACTACTACGAGTGGCAGCTGGTGCGGGGCGACGAGCGCTTCGCGCGCTGCCGTGAGCTCTTCGGTGACGAGTCGAAGGACTACCAGGCCGAGATCGACCGGCACTACGCCGAGGGTCCGCCGGCCGGGTGGGAGGAGGCGTACATCTCGACGTACGCCACCATGCACCCGTTCGAGGACTTCGCCGAGACCTGGGCGCACTACCTGCACATCTGTGACACCGTCGAGACCGCTTCCGAGTTCGGCCTGACCTCGGTCGCGTCGGTGTCGGTCTTCTCCGACTTCCGCGACCTGGTCAACGGGGTGTGGGTGCCGCTCTCGATCGCGCTCAACATGGTCAACCGCTCGATGGGCAAGGAGGACCTCTACCCGTTCGTCATCCCGCCGCCGGTCCTCGACAAGCTCGCGTTCGTCGCGTCCCTCGCCGAGCCCTCGTGAGCAGCACCTGCTCGATCGACGACGTCGTTGAACCCTCATCTAGGCTGGCGGCATGAGCGACTCGGGTGAGGGCCAGGACACGTCGTACGTCGAGAAGGGGAAGGGCTTCGACCGGGACATGAACTACATTCCGGACCGGATCACCCAGGACGCCCGCACCCCCGAGCACGGCCCCGTCGGGGGTGAGCTGTGGCCGGTCGAGCCGGGCCGCTACCGGCTGGTCGCCGCGGCGGCCTGTCCGTGGGCGAACCGCGCGATCATCGTGCGCGAGCTGCTCGGCCTCGAGGACGTCATCTCGCTCGGTCTGGCCGGTCCGACGCACGACCAGCGCAGCTGGACCTTCGACCTCGACCCGGGTGGCGTCGACCCGGTGCTCGGCATCGAGCGGCTGCAGCAGGCCTACTTCGCGCGGTTCCCCGACTACCCGCGCGGGATCACCGTCCCGGCGATCGTCGAGGAGAGCAGCGGCAAGGTCGTCACCAACGACTTCCCGTGGATCACCCACGACCTCTTCTTCGAGTGGCGCGACTTCCACAAGGACGGCGCCCCGAACCTCTGGCCCGACGACCTCCGCGACGAGATGGAGGAGGTCATGGAGCGGGTCTTCACCGAGGTCAACAACGGCGTCTACCGCTGCGGCTTCGCCGGCTCGCAGGAGGCGTACGACGGTGCCTACGACCGGTTGTGGACCGCGATGGACTGGCTCGAGGAGCGGCTCACCGACCGCCGCTACCTGATGGGCGACGCGGTCACCGAGGCCGATGTCCGCCTCTTCACCACGCTGGTGCGCTTCGACGCCGTCTACCACGGCCACTTCAAGTGCAACCGCAACAAGCTGACCGAGATGCCGGCGCTGTGGGGCTACGCGCGCGACCTCTTCCAGACACCGGGCTTCGGCGACACGATCGACTTCGACCAGATCAAGAAGCACTACTACGTCGTCCACCGCGACATCAACCCGTCCGGCATCGTGCCGCAGGGCCCGGAGCCCGAGGTCTGGCTGACGCCGCACGGGCGGGAGCACCTCGGCTGACCCGGGACTTGCCATGATGACCGCATGGGTCACGACCACGATCACGCCACCGGCCGCGCGGAGGACCGCGCCCGGCTGAGGATCGTGCTCGCCGTGACGGCGGTCGTGATGGTCGTCGAGGTCGTCGGCGCGCTGCTGACCGGCTCGCTCGCGCTGCTCGCCGACGCGGGCCACATGCTGACCGACGCGGCGGCCGTGGTGCTGGCGCTCGGGGCGTCGTACGTCGCCTCGCGCGGCGGCGGCCCGCGCTCGACGTTCGGCCTGCACCGCCTGGAGATCCTCGCCGCGCTCGTCAACGCCGTCGTGCTGCTGGTGGTCTGCGGCTACCTCGCGTGGGCCGGCATCTCCCGGCTCGTCGATCCTGCCGAGGTCGACGCCGGACCGATGATCGCGTTCGCCGCCGTCGGGCTGATCGCCAACGCGGTCTCGCTGGCGGTCCTCCACCGCTCCGACACGGGCTCGCTGAACATGCGCGGCGCCTTCAACGAGGTCCTCGCCGACCTGCTCGGCTCGCTCCTCGCCGTGGCCGCCGGTGTCGTGATCCTGCTGGGGGGCTCACACCGCGCCGACTCGATCGCGTCCCTGCTCATCGCCGCGTTGATCCTGCCGCGGTCGATCGTCCTGATCCGGGACTCGGCGCTGGTGCTGCTCGAGGTCGCGCCGACCGGCCTCGACCTCGACGACGTGCGGCGGCACCTCCTCGAGATGCCCGGCGTCGTCGACGTCCACGACCTGCACGCCTGGACCATCACCAGCGGCATGTCCAGCCTCTCCGCGCATGTCACCGTCACCCAGGAGGCGCTCGACGAGGCGGGTGTCGGCGGCATCCTCGACCGGCTCTGCGCGTGCACCGCCGAGCACTTCGACCTGCGCCACTCGACCTTCCAGGTCGAGCCCGTCTCCCACCAGGACCACGAGGACCTCGGAGAGGTGCACTGAGCTGCGGGCTGCCCCGGTCGACCGAGTCTGCCGCGGCGGTCAGGCCAGCGAGAGGAAGAGCTTCTCCATCTTCTTCACGTCGACGCTGTCGAGGCCGTCGCCGTTCGTGAGGCACTGCTGGAGGCCGCTCGCGACGATGGCGAAGCCCGCCCGGTCCAGTGCCTTCGAGACCGCGGCCAGCTGGGTGACGACGTCCTCGCAGTCCTGCCCCGCCTCGAGCATGCGCAGGACGCCGTCCAGCTGGCCTCGAGCGCGCTTGATCCGGTTGATGACCGGGGTCATCTCGGTGGGGTCCAGCTCCATCAGTGCTCCTCGGTGAGAGCGGCCAGGGCCGCGGTCAGGCGCTGCCCGGCCTCGGCCGCGATCGGCGCCAGGTCGGGGACGATCTGCGTCATCACGGCCGGGTCGAACGCCTCGACGACACAGGTGTCCGCGCCCACGGATCGTACGACGACGTTGCACGGCAGCATCGCCGCGACCGACGGGTCGACCTGGAGCGCCGCGTGCGCCAGCGGCGGCCGGCAGGCGCCGAGGATGACCTGCGGGGGCACGTCGACGTCGAGCTTGGCCTTCAACGTGGCCGCGATGTCGATCTCGGTGAGGACGCCGAAGCCCTGCTCGGCCAGGGCGGCCCGGGTAGCCGCGACGGCGTCGTCGTAGGGCAGGGGCACGGTGGTGCTCAGGGTGTAGGTGGTCATCATCTCTCCGGATCGTCGGGTACCCCAGGGGGTATTTGGAAATCGTAACGGATACCGCCTAGGGTATTTCACATGACCGCCACGGACGCCCATCGTCACTCCGCCGGGATCGATCCCGAGATCGGCTATCGCCCGGGTCCTCTCGGCCGCCTCGGTGTCTGGGTGGTCGACCACTCCCGGTTCACGGTCGTCGTCTGGCTCCTGCTGATCGTCGGCCTCGGCATCTTCGCGCCACGGGTCGAGTCGGAGCTCTCGGGCGCCGGCTGGCAGGCCGACGGATCCGACTCCGTCGCGGCCCGCGAGCTCGCGCAGGAGCACTTCGGCGGCAACGCCTCCACCGCGATCCAGGTCGTCGTGCACTCCACCGACGGTCCGGTCACGGCCGGGGCCGGCCGGCAGGTCCTGGCCCGGGCCACCTCGATGCTCGAGGCGGACCCGCGGATCGCTGATGTGGTCCAGCCGCAGCCCGGCGCGACCCTGAGCGAGGACGGCACGACCGCCGTGCTGCTGGCCGGAGCCGCCGCGGACCCCCATGAGATGGTCCGCGTCGCCGACGACCTCAAGGGCCCGCTGCAGGACCTCTCGAGCGGGGGTGTCGAGGTCAACCCGACCGGCGCCTCCCTGCTGTGGTCGGACTTCAACGAGGCCAACCTGTCCGCGATGCTGAAGTCGGAGATGGTCTCCTGGCCGGTCACCCTCGCCATCCTGGTGCTGGCCTTCGGTGCCCTGGTCGCTGCGGGCCTGCCGCTGATCCTCACGCTCGCCGGCCTGGTCGCGTCGGCGGGCTCCCTGGTCCTGATCAGCCACGTCGTGCCCGTCTCCATCTGGGCGATGAACTTCGCGATGATGTTCGCGCTCGCTCTCGGTATCGACTACGCGCTGTTCCTCGTGGTGCGCTTCCGGGCCGCTCGCCTGGGCCACCACGAGAGCCCACGGCAGGCGATCGCCGAGACCATGGACACGGCGGGCAAGGCGGTGCTGCTCTCCGGCGCGACCGTCCTGATCTCGCTGTCGGCCGTGATGCTGGTGCCGTCGCCGTCCTTCCGCTCGATGGCGGGCGGGATCATGCTCGCGGTCCTCTTCGTGCTCGCGGCGACCCTGACCCTGCTCCCGGTGGTGCTCGCCAAGCTCGACCACCGGATCAACCGGTTCGCACTGCCGTGGGTGCACACCGGTGAGCACCGCTCGCCGAAGTTCGCCGCCTGGGGCGAGCGGCTCTGGAAGCGCCCGGTCGTGTGGGGCCTCGCCTCGCTGGTCGTGCTCCTCGCGCTGGCAGCCCCGATCGTGGGACTCAAGACGGCCATGCCGTCGATCAAGGTGCTCCCCGAGAGCGCGTCCGCCCGCATCGGCTACGACCTGGTGCAGGAGTCCTTCGGGCCCGGTGCGCCCGGGGCCCTGCAGGTCGTCGTGCGCCAGGGAGACGCCGAGGCCGCCTCCGAGGTCCTCGGCAGCGACCCGGGGATCGCTGGGACGATGCCCGGCATCCCCGCGCCCGACGGCTCGTCGTACGTGCTGATCCAGGCGGTGCCCACCGTCGACCCGTCCGACCCCGAGCTGTCCGCGACCGTGGACCGGCTCCGCGCCGACCTGCCCGACTCCGCGGTCGTGGGGGGAGCGGCGGTCGAGAACCTCGACCTCAAGACCCAGCTCGACGACTCCACGCCGCTGGTGATCGGCGTGATCCTGGTGCTCGGTTTCCTGCTGCTCCTCATCGCGCTCCAGGCGCCGCTCATCGCGGTGCTCGGCACGCTCGCCAGCCTGCTCTCGACGGCGGCGGCCTTCGGCGTCGCGCGGCTGGTCTTCCAGGAGGGGTGGGGCTCGGGCTCCCTGGGCTTCGAGCACCAGGGCTTCCTCGACGCGTGGGCGCCGGTGTTCTTCTTCGCGATGATCTTCGCGATCGCCATGGACTACACCGTGTTCCTGCTGGCTTCGGCCAAGGAGCACTACGAGCACTCGGGAGACCCGAAGGACGCCATGGTCGGCTCCCTCGCCCACTCGGGGCGCGTCATCTTCGCGGCCGGAGCCGTCATGGTCGCGGTGTTCTTCACCTTCGCGCTCTCCGGGCCGCTGCCGCCCAAGGAGATGGGGATCGTGCTCGGCGTCGCCGTCCTGCTCGACGCGTTCCTGGTCCGGCTGGTCCTGCTGCCCGTGCTGCTCCGCCTGACCGGCCACGCCGCCTGGTGGGCACCGGCCTGGCTCACCCGTCTCCTGCCCACCATCCGCTTCTCCCACAGCTGACCAGCACCACGACGAGAAGGAGCCACCACCATGTGTCACGCAGTCACCTGCAGGACCTGCGGCAAGCCGAGCTGGGCGGGGTGCGGTCGCCACGTCGAGCGTGCCCTGGCCGGAGTCCCGCGCGCCGCGCGCTGCCCCCGCGACCACCCGAAGGGCGAGGGGTCCGGCCTCCTCGGACGGCTGTTCGGGGGCCGGTCATGACCACGACCACCGAGCACGCGCACGGCAAGGACGTGCTCGACGCGCTCAACCCGCTCCACCGCGAGCTGCGCCGCGCGGTCCCCGACGTCTACAAGGGGTTCGGGGAGCTGCACCAGGCCGCCTTCGCGCCGGGCGCGCTCGACCAGCGCACCAAGGAGCTGATCGCCCTCGCGATCGGCGTCGTCGAGGGCTGCGACGGCTGCATCGCCTCCCACGCCCAGGCGGCCGCCCGGGCCGGTGCCACCAAGCAGGAGGCCGCAGAGGCCATCGGCGTCACGTTCCTGATGAAGGGCGGCCCCGCCACCATCCACGGGCCCCGCGCGTACGACGCGTTCTGCGAGTTCGCGGACGCGCTCGCCACGCCCGCCACGTAGCCTCGACAGCGTGAGTCTCGCTCTCCCCTCGACCATCAGCCTCGACGACCGCTTCGCACGGGAGCTGCCCGAGCTGGCCCTGCCCTGGCAGGCCGACGAGGCACCCGACCCGCAGCTGCTCGTGCTCAACGAGCCGCTGGCGGCCGGGCTCGGGCTCGACCCGGGCTCCCTGCGGAGCCCGGACGGCTCCCGGATGCTGGTCGGCAACCTCGTCCCGCCCGGCGCCAACCCGGTCGCCCAGGTCTACGCCGGGCACCAGTTCGGCGGGTTCAGCCCCCGGCTGGGCGACGGTCGCGCCCTGCTGCTCGGCGAGCTCACGGACGCCGACGGGCGCCTGCGCGACCTGCACCTGAAGGGCTCGGGCCGGACACCCTTCGCCCGCGGCGGCGACGGGCTGGCCGCCGTCGGCCCGATGCTGCGCGAGTACGTCGTCAGCGAGGCGATGCACGCCCTCGGCATCCCCACCACCCGCGCGCTGGCCGTGGTCGCGACCGGACGCCCGGTCCGTCGTGAGACCGTGCTGCCCGGCGCCGTCCTGGCCCGGGTGGCGAGCAGCCACCTGCGCGTCGGCAGCTTCCAGTACGCCGCGGCGCAGGGCGACGTCGAGCTCTCGCGCCGGCTCGCCGACCACGCGATCGCGCGCCACCACCCCGAGGCGTCCTCGGCCGAGAACCCGTACGTCGCGCTGTTCGAGGCCGTCGTCGGCGCCCAGGCGTCGCTGGTGGCCCGGTGGATGCTCGTCGGGTTCGTGCACGGGGTGATGAACACCGACAACATGACGATCTCGGGCGAGACGATCGACTACGGCCCGTGCGCGTTCATGGAGGCCTTCGACCCGGCGACCGTCTTCAGCTCGATCGACGAGACGGGCCGCTACGCCTACGGCAACCAGCCCGTCATCGCGGAGTGGAACCTCGCCCGGCTCGCCGAGGCGCTGCTGCCGCTGATCCACGACGACCAGGACCAGGCGGTCGCCGTCGCCGTCGAGTCGCTCGGCACGTTCCGGCCGCACTACAGCGCCGCCTGGGCGACCGGGATGCGGGCGAAGCTCGGGCTGCCCGACGGCCTCGACGAGGCCGTCGAGAAGGCGCTGGTCGACGAGCTGTTCCCGCTGCTGCAGGCGAGCCGCGTCGACCTCACGTCGTTCTTCCGCGCGCTCGGGTCGGCCGCCCGCGGCGACGCCGAGCCGGCCCGCGGGCACTTCCTCGACCTCGCGGCCTTCGACGCGTGGGCCGAGCGCTGGCGCGCGCTCGGGCCGGACGGCGACGCGATGGACCGGGTCAACCCGGTCTACATCCCGCGCAACCACCTGGTCGAGGCCGCGCTCACCGCGGCGACCGGGGGAGACCTCGCCCCGCTCGAGCGGTTGGTGGCGGCCGTCGGCGCGCCGTACGACGCGCGCCCGGGTCTCGAGGAGTACGCGGCCCCGGCGCCCGAGAGCTTCGGCGACTACCGGACCTTCTGCGGCACCTAGGCCTTCGCCGCGTCCTGCTCGGCCGCGGCCTTGAGCTTCACCAGCGTCTGCTCGATGCCCTTCTGGTGCCGCTTCGGGTAGCCGAGGAGGCCGTAGACCAGCTTGGTCGGCGCGTTGCAGTGGCTCAGGTCCCACGTCTCGGTGACGCGGGTGCCGCCGTCGACCGGCTCCAGCTCGTAGCGCCAGCGGTGCGTCCCGAAGTGGCGCCAGGCGATCAGCCGGTTGGCGTCGTACTCCACGACCCGGTTCTTGGTGCGGTACGGCGCCCCGATCTTCATGTTCATCCCGAAGGTCGACCCGAGCTCGAGCCGCTCGGGCCCGTCGACCGCGTCGCGGACGGTCCCGGAGCCGTCGATCCGGGCGTGCTGGCGGGGATCGGCCAGGATCGCGAACACGACGTCCGGCGGAGCGGAGACGGTCGTGCTGGCGGAGACGTCGGAGGCACTCATGCCACGACCCTACGGAGGGCCCGCACGATTGGCGACGCCGAGGATGACGCAGGTAGGTTGGCGGGGCACGATTGTGTTCCGGGTCACAGGGCGCACCATCCCCGCGCCCCGACGACCCGGACCGATATGACCTCGGCACGCGGAGACCCCGCCGACGCCGGTGAACTCGAAGGAGTGCTCGTGACGCAGCAGCCAGGCTTCGGCCCGGACCTCGCGGAGGTCTTCGGACCCTCGCAGCAGGACGGTGGTCCGGAGCTGATCCAGCTCCTGACCCCCGAGGGTGAGCGGGTCCACCACCCGGAGTTCGACCTCGACTTCCCCGCCGAGCAGGTCCGCGGCTTCTACCGCGACATGGTGCTCACCCGGCGGATCGACACCGAGGCCACCGCCCTCCAGCGGCACGGCGAGCTCGGCATCTGGGCCCAGCTGCTCGGCCAGGAGGCCGCGCAGATCGGTGCCGGCCGCGCGCTGCGCCCCCAGGACTACGTCTTCCCGACCTACCGCGAGCACGGCGTCGCCTGGTGCAAGGGCGTCGACCCGCTCGACCTGCTCGGGCTCTTCCGTGGCGTCGACCAGGGCTCGTGGGACCCGGCCGAGAACAACTTCGGCCTCTACACGATCGTGATCGGCGCCCAGACGCTGCACGCCACCGGCTACGCGATGGGCATCCAGCGCGACGGTGACGTCGGCACCGGCGACCCCGACCGCGACGCCGCGGTGATCGCCCACTTCGGCGACGGCGCGTCCTCCCAGGGCGACGTCAACGAGGCCTTCATCTTCGCCGCGTCCTACAACGCACCGGTCGTGTTCTTCTGCCAGAACAACCAGTGGGCCATCTCCGAGCCGATCGAGCGCCAGACGCGGATCCCGCTCTACCAGAGGGCTCTCGGCTTCGGCTTCCCCGGCGTCCGTGTCGACGGCAACGACGTCCTCGCGACGTACGCCGTCACGCAGGCCGCCCTGCAGCGGGCCCGCGACGGCCAGGGCCCGACGTTCGTGGAGGCCTACACCTACCGGATGGGTGCCCACACCACGACCGACGACCCGACCCGCTACCGGCTCTCCGATGACCTCGAGCGCTGGAAGCTCAAGGACCCGATCGCCCGGATCGAGGTCTACCTGCGGCGCAACGGCCTGGCCGACGACGAGTTCATCGCCGCCGTCCAGCAGGAGGCCGACGAGCTCGGCGTCCGGCTCCGCGAGGGGTGCAAGGCGCTGCCCGACCCGGCGCCGCTGAGCATCTTCGACCACGTCTACACCGAGCTGACCGACGAGCTCGAGGAGCAGCGGGCCGGCTTCGAGGCCTACCTCGCGTCGTTCGAGGGGGCCCGCGCATGAGCGAGACGCAGAAGATCACCCTCGCCAAGGGCCTCAACATGGGTCTGCGCAAGGCGATGGAGGACGACTCGAAGGTCCTCCTCATGGGCGAGGACGTCGGCAAGCTCGGCGGCGTCTTCCGGATCACCGACGGCCTGCAGAAGGACTTCGGCGAGGACCGCGTCATCGACAGCCCGCTCGCGGAGTCCGGCATCGTCGGTACGGCGGTCGGCCTGGCGCTGCGCGGCTACCGGCCGGTCGTGGAGATCCAGTTCGACGGGTTCGTCTACCCGGCGTACGACCAGATCGTCTGCCAGGTCGCGAAGATGACCTTCCGCAGCCAGGGCAAGTCCAAGATGCCGATGGTCATCCGGATCCCGTTCGGTGGCGGCATCGGTGCGGTCGAGCACCACAGCGAGTCGCCGGAGGCGCAGTTCGCGCACACGCCCGGCCTCAAGGTGGTGGCCTGCTCCAACCCGGTGGACGGCTACTGGATGATCCAGCAGGCGATCGCCTGCGACGACCCGGTGATCTTCCTCGAGCCGAAGCGGCAGTACCACGCCGACAAGGCCGACCTCGACGACACCGCGACGCCCGAGCCGCTCTTCACCTCGCGCGTCGTACGCCGCGGCACCGACGTCACCGTGCTCGCCTACGGCCCCACCGTGAAGACCGCGATGAAGGCCGCCGAGGCCGCTGCCGGTGAGGGCAAGTCGCTCGAGGTCATCGACCTGCGCACGCTCTCGCCGCTCGACATGGGCCCGGTCTACGAGTCCGTGCGCCGCACCGGCCGCGCCGTGATCACCCACGAGGCGCACGTCAACCTCGGCATGGGGGCGGAGATCTCCGCACGGATCATGGAGCAGTGCTTCTACTCGCTGGAGGCGCCGGTGCTGCGGGTCGGCGCGTTCGACACGCCCTACCCGCCGTCGCGGATCGAGGAGGACTACCTCCCCGACCTCGACCGGGTCCTGGACGCCGTCGACCGTTCCCTTGAGTTCTAGGGCGAGGAGTTCTGATGTCTGAGTTCAAGCTGCCCGACGTGGGCGAGGGCCTGACCGAGGCCGAGATCGTCAGCTGGAAGGTCAAGGTCGGCGACGTCGTCGCGATCAACGACATCATCGTCGACATCGAGACCGCGAAGTCGGTCGTCGAGCTGCCGTCGCCGTTCGCCGGCACGGTCACCGCCCTGATGGCCGCCGAGGGCGAGATGGTGCCGGTCGGCACCCCGATCATCGCGATCGGTGACGCCGACGAGGCCCCGGCCCAGCAGCCGGCGGAGATCGACCTGTCCAATCCGGCCGCCTCCGGCGGCGGCGAGGGCGAGAGCCTGGTCGGCCGCAACAAGGCCGACCGCGGTCCCGTACGACGCGCCCGCAAGGTCGCGTCCGGTGCGGCCGCCGCCCACATGCAGGCGCAGGCGGCCTTCGAGTCCGGTGCGGCACCGATGGTGGAGGCCGAGGAGCTCGAGCCCGCGGTACCTGCGGTCGCGGCGGTGCCGGAGACGCCCGCTGCCCTGCGCACGCTGGCCAAGCCGCCGGTGCGCAAGCTGGCGAAGGACCTCGGGGTCGACCTGTCGACGCTGACGCCGACCGGCAAGGACGGCACCGTCTCGCGCGAGGACGTGCACGCCGCGGTCGGCACCTCGGAGGTTTCGAGGCTCGGCGCTGGCGCGCCGCGCACCTCAACCACCGAGGCGAGGGAGACGCGCGAGCCGATCAAGGGCGTCCGCAAGATGATGGGCCAGGCGATGGTGAGCTCCGCGTTCACCATCCCGCACGTCACCGAGTGGGTGAGCATCGACGTGACCCGCACGATGGAGTTCGTCGAGCGGCTCAAGGGCCGTCGCGAGTTCCGCGACGTGAAGGTCTCGCCACTGCTCGTCCTGTCGCGGGCCGTGATGCTCGCGATGCGCCGCACGCCGGAGATCAACTCGGTCTGGGACGAGCCGGCCGGCGAGGTCGTGTTCAAGAGCTACGTGAACCTCGGCATCGCCGCGGCCACCCCGCGCGGCCTGGTCGTCCCGAACGTCAAGGACGCCCAGGACCTCTCGCTGCTCGAGCTGGCGCAGGCGCTCAACGCGCTGACCGCCACCGCGCGCGAGGGCAGGACGCAGCCGGCGGAGATGAGCGGCGGCACGTTCACCATCACGAACGTCGGTCCGTTCGGCGTCGACGGCGGCACCCCGATCATCAACCCGGGGGAGTCGGCGATCTTGTGCTTCGGCGCGATCAAGAAGGCGCCCTGGGTGGTCGACGACGAGATCGCCGTGCGTCAGGTCACCACGTTGGCGCTGTCGTTCGACCACCGGCACATCGACGGCGAGAAGGGCTCGCGCTTCCTGTCCGACGTGGCCGGGATGCTCGAGGACCCCGCGTCCGCACTTCTCTACTGAGGGGGGTCAGGAGCAGGCGCGCACCAGCGCCAGCACCAGGCTCTCGGTGACGGCGACCAGCTCGTCCACGTCGACCGCCTCGTGCGGTCCGTGGGCGAGCCGGACGTCGCCGGGCCCGTAGTGCAGCGTCGGGATGCCGGCCTCGGCGTACAGCCGCAGGTCGCTCCCGTACGGCGCCCCGCGCTCGCGCGGCCGCGGCCCGCGCGTCACGTCGGCGTGCGCGGCGGAGACGAGGTCGAAGAGGGTGCGGTCGTCCTCGACGTAGGTCCCGCTGGCGAACTGGCCGCCGGTCCACGCCACGACCGGCGGGTGCTCCCGCAGCCAGGCATCTGCGGTGGCGGCCTCCGCGACCGCCTCCTCGAGCTCGGCGCGGGCGTCGGCCGGGTCCTCGCCGAGCGCGACGCCCAGCCGACCCTCGGCGACCAGCAGGTCCGGCACTGTTCCCGCGTCCGTGCACGCGGCGGCCCTCGAGCGTCGCCGTGAACGGGTCCGTGCGCCAGGTCGTCGGGTCGCCCGCCGGGACGACGTCGACGTGACCCTGCAGCACCAGCTCGGGCTCGCCCGGACCGCTCGTCGCGACCAGGCCCCAGGCCTCCTCGCGGGGAGCCTCCCAGCCGGGGAAGGCGGGGTCGGAGGTGAGCGCCGGGAGGTCCAGCGACCAGAGGTCGACGTCGAGGTCCAGCTCGCGCAGCTGCTTGGACAGCCGGTGCTGCACGTCGCACTCGGCGTCGGTGCCGCTCACCGAGGGCACGGCGATCAGGTCGACGAGGTCGCGCACCAGCTCGCGCTCGTCGACGAACGCGAGCGCGCGCAGCTCGACGTCGGTGAGGTCACGGTGGGACACGAGCCATCCTCTCGGGTGAAGCGGGCGCGTGCACACGGTAGGACCCGGACGCCTCGCGGCGTCGGGAAATCGGCGCGAATGGTCCGGTCAGCGGCCCGCGGCGTCGAGCGCCGCGGCCGTGAGCGTGCGGCCGAGCTCGATCATCTCGGCGGCGCGGTGGAAGTCGAGGGAGCGGGCCGCGCCGACCGGCACGGTCACCAGCACGTCCGGCGGCAGCCCGGCCATCCGGTAGCGGGTGATCAGGCCCTGCATCGCGTCCATCGACATGCCGACGACGTCCGAGATGCGCAGCTGGTCGAGGAGGGTGGGCTCGGAGTCGGGCTCGGCGGGGCGACCGACGGTGCGGCGTACCCGCTCGACGAGCTCCTCGCGCCAGGTCGAGGGCGCGGGCTCACGGGCCGGCGTGGCCGGCTCGCGGGCGGTGCGGGCGCCCTGCAGCGAGATCGCGACGGTGAGGTCGGCGGCCGAGGCGGCCGTCGGCTCGATCGGCACCGGGTTCATCAGCCCGCCGTCGGCCAGCAGGCGGCCGTTCATGACGACCGGGGTGATCACGCCCGGGATGGCGATCGAGGCCCGGAGCGCCGAGGTGAGCGGTCCCCGCTGGAACCACACCTCGCGGCGCGCGTGGAGGTCGGTCGCGACCGCGGTGAACGCGACCGGCAGGTCCTCGATCTGCAGCCCGCCGACGAGGCGCTCGACCTCGTCGAAGATCCGCCCCGCGCCGATGGCGCCCGGGGCCGACCACTTCGGGTCGAGGAGCCGGATCACGTCGCGCTGGCTGAGGGACCGTGCCCACTGCGTGTACTCGTCGAGGTGGCCGGCGCACATGAGGCCACCCACGAGCGCGCCCATCGACGAGCCGGCGACCGCGACGATCTCGTGGCCGCGGGCACGGATCTCCTCGACCGCGCCGATGTGGGCGTAGCCGCGGGCGCCGCCGGAGCCGAGCGCCAGGGCCACGCGCAGCGAGGACATACCCCCACCCTACGGAGCGGCGGCGTGAAGCGCGCGTGCTCCGGGTAGGAGGGGCGCGTGGACACGCTCGGGCCGTACCGCATCGTCCGCCGCCTCGGCAGCGGCGGCATGGGCGTGGTGCACGAAGCCTGGGACACCGGCCTCGAGCGCCCGGTCGCGCTCAAGGTGATCTCGCCGCAGCTCGCCGACGACCCGGTCTTCCGTGAGCGGTTCACGCGGGAGGCGCGCGCCCAGGCCGCCCTGACGTCCGAGCACGTCGTGCACGTCTACGCGCACGGCGAGGACGCCGGCCAGCTCTGGATCGCCACCCAGCTCGTGCCGGACGGCGACCTCGGCCGGCTGCTGCGCGAGCACGGTGCCCCGCCGATCCCCGTCGCGCTCGACCTGATCGGGCAGGTGGCGTCCGGGCTCGCGGACGCCCACGCCGCCGGGCTGGTGCACCGCGACATCAAGCCCGCGAACGTGCTGATCCGCCGCGTCCCCCGGCTCCGCGTCCATCTCTGCGACTTCGGCATCGCCCGCCCGCTGGGGAGCGGCGCGACGAGCACCGGCACGATCGGCACCCCGTCGTACATGGCGCCCGAGCTGCACACGGGCGGCACCGCCGGGGTCGCCTCCGACGTGTACTCGCTGGGCTGCCTGCTGTGGGCGACGCTGAGCGGGCGGACGCCGTACGCCGGCAGCTCGGACTACGAGGTCGTGCGCGCCCACCTCGAGCAGCCGGTGCCGCAGCTGGACGGGGCGAGCCCGCAGGTCGCCGCGGTCAACCGGGTGCTGCGCACGGCGATGGCCAAGCGGCCCGAGGACCGCTACCCGACGGCGGCCGCGATGCGCGAGGACCTGCTGGCCGCCGCCCGCCTGCCGGACGCGCCCGCTCCCGTCGCGGCGCCCCGGCACGGACGGCGGCTGGGGGTCGTTGCCGCGGTGGTCGTGCTGGCCCTCGCGGTCGTGGCCGGCACGGCGTACGCGCTGACCCGCGGCGACGGCGGCGAGCCCGTGGTCGAGCCGACGCCGAGCTCGAGCCCGACCGTCGCTTCGACGCCGTCGGCTCGCGACGAGGTGAAGGCGGCGGGGGCGTTCGCCGACGCGCTGGTGGAGCAGGGGGCGATGACGGCGAACCAGGCCGACTGCGTGGCGACGACGGTCGTCGATGCGGTCGGCCTCGACCGCCTGATCGAGGACGGCTTCTTCGACGCCGACCTGGCGTTCCTCGACCCGGACCTCGCCGACAAGCCGGCGATCAAGGAGGCGCTGACCTCGGCCTCGTTCGACTGCCTGACCTGACCGCTAGGGCCGCGGCTGGTCCGGGTGCAGGATCGCGTCGGTGCCGCCGTCGACGAAGAGCGTCGCGCCGACGACCAGGCTCGCGGCGTCGGAGAGCAGGAAGCAGATCGCCTGGGCGACCTCCTCGGGCAGTCCGGGCCGGCCGAGCGCCGTCGGGTAGGCGTCGGCGAACGGGCCGAACACCGGGTCGGCGCGCAGCTGCTCGGTCATCGGGGTCGCGATCAGGCCCGGCGCCACGGAGTTGAGCCGGATGCCGGCGTCGGCCCACCCGGGCGAGACACCCTCGCGGCGCGCCCACCAGGCCAGCCCCGCCTTGGTCGCCGGGTAGACCATGACCGCCTCGAGGCCGGCCACCGCGGCGCGGGCCGCCTGCTCGTCGCCGGCGACGCAGAGGTCGGCCAGCCCGGTGTCCCAGCCCGGCTGGCCGGTGATCGAGTTGGAGGCGAGCAGCACGACGCCCGCGCCGTGCGCGGCCTGGAGCTGCGGCTGGAGCCCGCGCACCAGCGCGACGGCGCCGAAGAAGTTCACGGACACGACGAGCTGCGGGTCGACCCCGGTGAAGCCACCGACCCCGGCCGCCGGCACCACCCCGTGCACGACGTCGGTCAGCGCCTGCACCCCGGCCACCGCCGCGGCCCGCCCCTCGGCGGTCGACAGGTCGGCGACCACGTCGGCGTCGCGCTGGTCGACGCTGATCACCCGGTGCCCCTGCTCGCGCAGCAGCGCGCTCGTCGCCGCCCCGATCCCCGACGCGGCCCCGCTCACGACGTACGTCTTCACGGACCGAACGGTAACGCGTTCTAGTTCCGCTCCGCCGCTTGTAACGCGGTGTTAGGCCCTCTATGAACCCGTTCTAACGGGGTCACCAGAGGTCCTAACACCGCGTTACAGCGAGGAGGGCGACCCCGCGGCGGGCTCAGACGTAGCGCCGGGCCCGGTCGGCGGGGGAGCCCGGACCGACCCGGAGGAGTACGGCGAGCTCGTGCTCGAGCACCCGGCCGACCCGCTGGCAGAACGCCTCGGCCTCGTCGGCGGCGTCGGGGCGCTCGGCGACGACCATGTCGACGATGCCGCGAGCGTGCAGGTCGATCGCCCGCACCTGCTGTGAGCGGGCCATCTCGGGAGCGTGGTCGAGGTCGCGGTGCACGATCGCGCTGGCGCCCTCCGGCGGCAGCGGCGAGAGCCAGGAGTGCTGGGTGGCGACCACCCGGTCGGCGGGCAGGAAGGCCAGCGCGCCGCCGCCGTTGCCCTCGCCGAGCATCAGGCACAGCGTCGGGGCGTCGAGGGTGACCAGGTCGGAGAGGCAGCGCGCGATCTCGCCGGCCAGCCCGCCGTTCTCGGCCTCCGCGGACAGTGCGGCGCCCTGGGTGTCGATCACGGTCACCAGCGGCAGCCCGAGGTCGGACGCGAGCCGCATCCCGCGGCGGGCCTCGCGCAGCGCCTCGGGACCCATCGGGTGCTCGAGCGTCTGGCCGCGCCGGTCCTGGCCGAGGAAGACGCACGGCGCCTCCCCGAAGCGCACCAGCCCGATGAAGAGGCCCGGGTCCTGCTCGCCCTGCCCGGTGCCGTTGAGGGGGACGACGTCCGACGCGGCGTACCGCAGCAGCCGGCGGATGCCCGGCCGGTCCTCGCGGCGCGAGCGGGTGACGGCGTCCCAGGTCTCGACCTCGGGGGTGCCGTCGTAGAAGTGGTCGGCCGGTGGTGGCGGCACCGCCGCGATGCCGAGCCGCGGCGCCGTCAGCATCGCCAGCGCGCGGTCGAGGATGTGGGCGATCTCGTGCGGGGCGAGGACCGCGTCGATGATGCCGTGCGCGTAGAGGTTCTCCCCGGTCTGCACGCCCTCCGGGAACTCCTTGCCGTACAGCGCCTCGTAGACCCGCGGCCCGAGGAACCCGATCAGCGCGCCGGGCTCGGCGACCGTCATGTGGCCGAGCGACCCCCACGATGCCATCACGCCGCCGGTGGTGGGGTGGCGCAGGTAGACGAGGTACGGCAGGCCGGCCTCCTTGTGCGCCGCCACCGCCTGGGTGATCCGCACCATCTGCACGAACGCCGGGGTGCCCTCCTGCATCCGGGTGCCGCCGCTCACCGGGCCCGCCAGCAGGGGCAGCTCCTCGCGGGTGGCCCGCTCGATCGCGGTGACCAGCCGGTCGGCGGACGCCCGGCCGATGGAGCCGGCCAGGAACGCGAACTCTCCCATCACGACCGCCACCCGGCGCCCGTGCATCAACCCCTCGCCGGTCAGCACCGACTCGTCGACGCCGCTCTTCTCCGCGGCGGCCGCGAGCACGGCGGCGTACTCCTCCGAGACGCCGGTGCGGTCGGGGGGTGTGTCCCACGAGCTCCACGACCCGTCGTCCAGGACGAGGTCGATCAGCTCGGCGGCCGAGAGACGCGCGGGCTTCGGATCGGTCATCCGCGCAGGCTATGCCACGCGGCGAGCACCGCACCTTCCCGTTGGCGTGACATGCCGGTGACCTGCGCGTCCGGCGTGGCGCGCAGCCAGGCCAGGGTGTCGCGGGCGGTCTCGGCCACCGGTCGGGTGACCAGGCCCGCGTCGTACGACGGGGTCGCGTCGTGGGCGGTCATCCCGTCGTACTCCGGACGCGGCAGCCACAGCGGCAGCGAGTCCGGCCCGGCCCAGGGCTCGACGCCCTGCTCGGTGAGGAACTCTTGCGGCACCCAGGTGAGCTCGACCTCGGCGTCGCAGCCGGTCGCCACCGCGGTGAGCACCTCGCCCATCGTCGTCGCGTGGCCGACGCCGTCGTAGTCGCCGGTGGTCCGCGACTCCGCGGCGGCCACGATCCAGGCCGCCAGGTCGCGGGCGTCGATGACCTGGGTGCTGTCGTCGGGCCGGCCCGGCGCGAGCACCGTGCCCCCGTCGGCCATCCGCGCCGGCCAGTAGGTGAACCGGCCGCTCGGGTCCTCCGGGCCGACGATCAGACCGGGCCGCACCACCATCCAGGAGTCCACCCCGTCGCGGACGATCTGCTCGCAGGCGACCTTCATCGGGCCGTAGGCCTCCATGTCGACGGACAGGTCGACGTCCTCGTGGATCGGCTCACGCAGCCGCAGCGTGCCGGGCCGACCGCCCGGGGTCGACTCGTCGACGTAGACGTTGACCGTGGAGACGAAGACCCAGTGGGCGCTGGGGAAAGCGGCCACGGCCGACCGTGTCCAGGACGGGTAGCGCCCGACGTCGACGACCACGTCGAAGGTGTCGGTCAGCTCGGCCGGCACCGGCTCCGTGCGGTCCCAGACGACCAGGGTCGCGCCGTCGGGCACCGACCCGGAGGTGCCGCGGTTGGCGCACGTGACGTCGTGCCCGCGGGCCACCGCCTCCGTCGCGACCGCCTTCGACAGGAACACCGAACCGCCGAGCACCAGGACCTTCACGGGTGCCAACCTTCCCGGTCACCGCCGCCGGGGCAAGCGGATCTGCTGTCGGCAGAGCCGACCCCGGGGGTCTCGACGACGCTCGCCGGCGCTCGCTGCTCGACCGACGATCAGGGCGACGTCGGGGGCGTCTCGTCGGAGAGCAGCCAGTCGTGGAAGAAGTCGGTGAGGTCCTCGCCGCTCTGCTCGGACCACCACGAGGTGATGTCGTCGTAGCCGGCGTTGCCGTAGGCGTGCACCGACGGCCACTCGCGGACCAGCCGCCAGAACAGCTCGTCACCGAGCCTCTTGCGCAGCTCGTTCCACATCACCGCCGGGATGTAGTAGACGTTCCCGGCGCCGAAGGAGTCCGGGACGAAGTCCGCGGGCGGCCCGTACTGGGTTCGCAGCTGCTGGTCGTAGCCGGCCCAGGTGCCGAAGACGGAGTCGACCGACGTGCCCTGGTCCTCGGCCGTCCAGACGCCCTGGAGGAAGGTGGCCATGCCCTCGTTCATCCAGACGTCGCGCCAGTCGGTGGGGGTGACCTCGTCGCCGTACCACTGGTGCGCACCCTCGTGGACCAGCGTGTCGGCGCCCGTGGCGTAGCGGGTGTCGCCGAGCGTGATCATGGTCTGCGTCTCCATGCCGCTCTCGGAGTCGACGACCAGGAAGCCGAGCGAGTCGAAGGGGAACGGTCCCAGCTTGTCCTCGAGCCAGTCGAGCGCGGCCGGCGCCCGGTGCAGCCGGGCGAGCAGCGCGGGCTGGTCGGGATCGGTCCAGTAGGTGATCGGGACGCCGGACGACGACTCGTCCTCGGTCATCGTGAAGTCGCCGATGGCGATGGTGACGAGGTACGACGAGGCCGGCTCGTCCAGGGTCCACCTGGTGACGGTGTCGCCCGCCTTCTGGGTGCGCGACTGCAGCCGGCCGTTGGCGATGCCGACCCCCGGACTGGGCGTGCTGATCGTGAAGGAGTAGAGCGCCTTGTCGGACGGCTGGTCGTTGACGGCGTACCAGGAGTAGGCGCCGTACGGCTCCTGCATCGTCCACACCCCGCCGTCGCGGGTGATCGTCCAGCCGGTGCTGTCGAAGTCGGTGCGGTTGGTCGGTGCGGGGACCGGGCGCGGCGTGCCGGCGTAGCGGATCACCAGGGTGTGCTCGCCGTCCTCGCGGACCGGCTCCTGGACGACGAGGTCCTTGCCCGCGTGGTCGTAGGCCGCGTCCTTGCCGTCGAGGGTCACCGCGGCGACCTTCAACGGCTTCGCGAGGTCGAGCTGGAAGGAGTCGGCGTCGGTGGTCGCCCGGAACTCGAGCGTCTCGACGGCATCGAGCGTGCGGGTGGTCGGGGTCCAGTCGAGGCCGAGGTCGTAGTGCAGGGCGTCGACACCCGGGTCGCCCACGTCGGGGTAGACGCGGTCCTCGACCGGGGTGCTCACCCCGTCGGCCACCTCCTCGGGCACCGCGGCCGGCGCCGGCGAGGGTGAGTCCTCCGGCTGGTCGGCGTCGGAGGTGCACCCGGCCAGCACCAGGGTCGCGGCCAACGCCACGGACAAGCCCGTGATGGTCGACGTTCGTGGACGGCGTCGCCGACCCGTCACTCCGTGCCCCGCAGCAACGGCCGGGCCAGCTTCCTGCCGTGGTGGATCTGCGCCTTGACGGTGCCGAGCGGGATGCCGATCTGCTGGGCGATCTCCTCGTAGGACATGCCGTAGACGTCGCGCAGCAGCAGCGGCTCGACGAACTGCGGGTGGTCCTTCTCGATCGTCTCCATCGCCTCGAGCAGGTCGAGGCGGGTGCCAGCGATGACGCTGGTCGTGCGCGGGTCGGGCTTGTCGAGGGGGCCTGCCTCGAGCGGGTCGGTCGAGGTGGCCTGGTTCTTCATGCGCCGGTACGTCGAGCGCGCGGAGTTGACCGCGACGACGTGCATCCACGTGGTGAACCGGCCGCGGCCGCCCCACGACCCGATCTTGTTCGCGATGTTGATCAGCGCCTCCTGGCAGGCGTCCTCGGCGTCCGGCAGGTGCGGCAGCACCCCGCGGCAGACGTTGAGGGCGCGCGGCCGGACGGCGGTGAGCAGCGCCTCGAGGGCGTCGCGGTCACCGGCCTGCGACCGACGCGCGAGGTCGTCGATCTCGTCCGCGGTCAACGCTTCGTTCTGCATGCACAGCACCCTTCCCCGTTGCCTGAACCATAGTCAGGCGACGGGGAAGGGTTGCGAGGTTGTTACTTGACCTCGGACCGGAGGACCGACCAGAGGCCGATCGACAGGGGGATCACCAGCCAGAACAGGCCGGTGACGCCGAGCTGCGCCCACTGCTGTCCGCTGATGTCACCGTCGAACAGCGGGCCCTGGGCGTAGTTGAAGTCCACCCACGGCTGCTTGTCGGCGAACCACTCCTGGGTCTCGGCGAGCACCGTCGTGACGGTCGGCAGCACCAGGCTGTAGACGAAGTAGGCCACGATCGCGCCCGGTGAGTTGCGGATCAGGACGCCGAGCATGAAACCGACGGCCATGCCGAGGAGGTTGCCGAGGATGATGTAGCCGAACTCCAGGGCGGAGATGTTCCACGTCGGGTCGACTCCGTTGATCGACGTGCCGATGACGTTGCCGAGCGCGCCGATCAGGCCGGCGAGCAGCATCGAGACCACGCCGACCAGGACCGCGACCAGCGCCTTGCCGGCCAGCACCCGGCCGCGATGCGGCACCAGCGTGAACGACGTGAGGCCGGTGCGCTGGCTCCACTCGCTGGTGATCGAGAGGATCGCGACCATCGGCAGCACGATCGCCATCGGGAAGCCGACCGCGGCGGCGAAGTTGCCGTAGGTGAGGGCGTCGTCGGGTGCGAACAGGATCGTGGCGCCGGTTGCGACGACCGCCAGGATCCCGATGCTCGCCATCAGCCAGAAGCCCGACCTCGTGTCGAACGACTTGCGCAGCTCGACGGAGACGATCCGGGACATCGGGATCCGGGCCGGGGTCGGCCGCACCGGACGGGCGACCTCCTCGACGGCACTCTCGAGGGTCGTGGCGGTCATGCTGCTGCTCCTTCGGTGAGGGTCTCGCGCTGGGTGTCTGCGGTGAGCTCGAGGAACATCTCCTCGAGGCCGGCCCCGTCGGCGGCGCGCAGCTCGACGAGGTGGACCCCGGCGTCGAGCGCGACCCTGCCGACGACGCCCGGGTCGGCGTCGACCCGCAGGGCGTCCTGGCTGCCGGTGGCGGCGCTGGGCGTGAAGCTCACGCCGGCGGAGGTGAGGGCCTGGGCCAGCTGGTGCACGTCGGGGGTGCGGACGAGCGTGCCGGCGGTGGCGAGCAGCTCGGCCTTCGTGCCCTGGGCGACGATCCTCCCCTGGCCGATGACCACGAGGTCGTCGGCGATGACCTCGATCTCGTGCAGGAGGTGCGACGAGAGCAGCACGGTGCCGCCCCGGTCGGCGTACCCGCGGAGCAGGTCGCGCATCCAGCGGATGCCCGCCGGGTCGAGCCCGTTGGCGGGCTCGTCGAGGATGAGGACGTCGGGGTCGCCGAGCAGCGCGGTCGCGATGCCGAGCCGCTGGCGCATGCCGAGCGAGTAGTTGCGGACCCGGCGGTCGGCCTCGTCGTCGGTGAGGCTGACCCGGTCGAGCATCTCGCCGACCCGGCCGGCGGGCAGGCCCATGGTGCGCTGCGCGATGGTGAGGATCTCGCGGCCGGTGCGGCCCGCGTGCTGGGCGGAGGCGTCGAGGAGCACGCCGACCTCGAGCCCGGGGTTGGGCAGGTCGGCGAAGCGCCGGCCGCTGACCTCGGCGTACCCGGACGAGGCGGGGGTCAGCCCGACCATGATCCGCATGGTGGTGGACTTCCCGGCGCCGTTGGGCCCGAGGAATCCGGTGACGCGGCCTGGCCGCGCCGTGAACGTCACGTCGTCGACGGCGGTGAAGCCGGCGTACTGCTTGGTGAGGGACTCGACCTTGATCATGGGTTAACCCTCGGGGTCGACCGCGGTCGCCCACATCGGGGAAGTGACGCCCCCCGACCCTGAGCGGACCCCGAGGATCCTCGGGGTCGGACCCCTGCTTTGACATGATGCACGCGTGTCCATGCCCTCTCGCCTCGGTCGCTACGTCGTGCGCCGACGCATCGGGTCGGGCGGGTTCGCCACCGTGTGGCTGGCCTACGACGAGCAGCTGGACTCCCCGGTCGCGGTGAAGGTGCTCGCCGAGAACTGGACCGAGGACAGCCACGTCCGGCAGCGGTTCGTCGAGGAGGGGCGCTTCCTGCGCAAGGTCGAGTCGCCGTACGTCGTGACCGTCTACGACGCGGGCGAGCTCGGCGACGGGCGTCCCTACCTGGTGATGGCGTACGCCGACCAGGGCACGCTCGCCGACCGGCTCGAGGCCGGAGGTCTCACCGCACCCCAGGCGATGGAGGTGGTGCGCCAGGTCGGCGCCGGCCTCCAGGCGCTGCACGAGCGCCACGTGCTGCACCGCGACGTGAAGCCGGCCAACGTGCTCTTCCGCACCGTCGACGGGCGGGTCCGGGCGATGGTGGCCGACCTCGGGCTCGGCAAGGCGCTCGACATGTCGTCGCGGCTGACCATGATCGGCGGCACCCCGTCGTTCGTCGCGCCGGAGCAGGCACAGGGCGAGCCGCTCGACCGACGGGCCGACCTGTACTCGCTGGCCGCACTCACCTACCTCCTGCTCACCGGCCGGGCGCCGTACTCCCACGCCTCGCTGTCGGCGGCGGGCTCACCCGGCCCGCCGCCGCCCCTGTCGACCCCGGAGCGGCCCTACTCCGGCGCGCTCGAGGCCGTCGTACGGCGCGGCCTGGCGGTGGACCGCGAGGACCGGTGGCCCGACGTCGCGTCGTACGTCGACGCGCTGGCGACCGCCCTGGGCGGCGACACCACGGGCTCGATGTCCGCCCCGTGGCTGCCGATCGACCCGCACCTGACCCAGCCCGGCGCCCGGCCGTCACCGCTCGTCGTGTCCGAGGCACTGCCTCCCCCGAAGCCGCCGCGGCGCACCGCCCGCCGGATCGTCGGCGCGCTGGCCTGCCTGGTCGTGCTCGCGGCTGCCGGGGTGGGCGGGTACCTCTACGAGCAGCGCGGTGAGGACGAGACCACCGTGACCGACCGGACCGGCACGCTGTCGGTCACGGTCCCGGGCGGGTGGGAGCAGGCGCAGGCGCCGAAGGGCTGGCGGGCGCCGAACGGGGGCGGGCAGTTCCCGGCGCTGTCGGTCGGCACGTCCCAGCGCTGGACCGACGTCGACTCCTCGTCGCAGGGCGTCTTCCTCGGGATCCTGCCGGGCACCAAGCTGCCCGACCAGGTGCCGCAGCACCCCGAGTGCACCCACGCCCAGGAGCCGGTCGACGACACCATCGACGAGAACCCGACCCGGACGGTGCTCTACACGGGCTGCCCGGGGGGCGTCACCGTCGAGCGGGTCGTGCAGCTCGCCTCCAACAGGCTGCTGTGGGTGCAGGTCCGCAGCGCCGCCCGGGCAACCGCCAACAACGTCCTCGACGACGTCGTGGTGCACGGCTACTGAGCTAGGGCCGCTTGTGGATGCTCGCCGCCACGTGGTCGAGCAGGTCCTCGAGGCCGGCCCGGTCGACGGCCCTGCCGACGACGCTCATCTCGAACTCGGCGGTGGCGCCGCCGGTCGGGGTGAACCACTGGAAGGTGTTGTAGCGCAGCTTGTTGGCGGCCGCGTCGCGGTAGCTGAAGGACAGCCGGTCGCCGGTCTCGCCGGTGAACGTGACGTCGTCCTCGTAGATCTCGGTCAGCGCGGCCTTCTTCTCCGCGACCATCTGCTCGTTGCTCTCGTGCTGGTTGATGATCTTGACGCGTAGGCTGTAGCCGCCGACCGTCGGCTCGCCCTCCGGCCGCCAGCGGACCTCGAAGAACCCTTCCTGGAAGGACGTCCAGCCCTTCGGCACGTCGTACTCCCACTCGTAGGGCGGGTTGCCGATCCGGTGCTGCTTGTAGGTCAGGCCGGTCTCGAGGGCCGGGTAGTCGATGTCGGGGGCGTAGCTCGGGGTCGGTTCGATCGGGATCGAGGGCGACACGGCCGGCACCGGGTGGGCGGAGGCGAAGGTGGTGGGCTCGGAGCGGAGCAGCACGCCCAGGCCGTAGCCCGCGGCGGCTCCCACCAGCGCGAGCACCAGCGCCAGCCCGATCCAACGCACCCTCATGGCGGATGAGGGTAGCCGCCTGACTGTTGTGACAGTCCTGTGCCAGAGTGTGCGAAGACTGTCACAAACTCTTTTCTGTCTGGGAGCACCTGCCATGAACGACGCCCTGTTCGACCGCCACCGCGAGCGACTGGAGGCCGCGGTCGCCGCGTGCGCCAGCCGGGGGTACTTCTCGGCGTACGACGAGTCGCCCTCGCCCCGGGTCTACGGCGAGACCGCGGCCGCCGACGGCAAGGCGGCGTACGACGCGTGGCTGGGCGGCGCGTTCCCGCTCACGACGCCGGGCGCCGACGGGACCGTCTCGACCGAGCGTTCGCCGTACGGCTTCGAGCTGGGGGTGTCCTACCCGCGGGCCTCGGACGTCGACGCCCTGCTCGCGGCGGCGGCTGCCGGCATGAAGGGGTGGCGCGACGCCGGCCCGGACGGGCGGACGGGCGTGTGCCTGGAGATCCTCGCCCGGCTGCACGCACGGATCTTCGAGCTGGCCAACGCGGTGCAGCACACCAGCGGGCAGGCGTTCGTGATGGCGTTCCAGGCCGGCGGCGCGCACGCGCTCGACCGCGCGCTGGAGGCGGTCGCCTACGCGTGGACCGAGATGACCCGCACGCCCGTGACCGCGCTGTGGGAGAAGCCCGGCCGCGGCGAGCCGCTGCGCATGGAGAAGACGTTCACCGTGGTGCCGCGCGGCATCGCGCTGGTGATCGGCTGCAACACGTTCCCGACCTGGAACTCCTGGCCGGGGCTGTTCGCCTCCCTCGTCACCGGCAACCCGGTGGTGGTCAAGCCGCACCCGGCGGCCGTGCTGCCGCTCGCCATCACGGTGCAGGTCTGCCAGGAGGTGCTGACCGAGGCGGGCTTCGACCCGAACCTGGTGACCCTCGCGGCGGAGGAGCCCGACGACCACCTGGCCGCGACCCTCGCCACGCGACCCGAGGTGCGGCTGATCGACTTCACCGGCGGCAACGCCTTCGGCGACTGGCTGGAGGAGCACGCCCGCCAGGCGGTCGTCTTCACCGAGAAGGCCGGCGTCAACACGGTCGTCGTCGACTCGACCTCCGACTTCGGCGCGATGTGCCAGAACCTCGCCTTCTCGTTCTCGCTCTACTCCGGCCAGATGTGCACCGCGCCGCAGAACGTCTACCTGCCCGCGGCCGGCATCGCCACCGACGACGGCGTGAAGTCGCCCGCGGAGGTCGCTGCCGGCATCGGTGCGGCGCTCGACCGGCTGCTCGGCGACGACGCGCGCGCGGTCGAGCTGCTCGGCGGGATCGTCAACGACGGGGTGCTCGACCGGCTCGAGGCCGCATCGAAGCACGACGTGCTGGTGGCGTCGCGGACGGTGACGCATCCGGCGTACGACGCCGCGACGGTGCGCACTCCCACGCTGATCTCGCTCACCGCGGAGGACTCCGACGTCTACGAGTCGGAGTGCTTCGGCCCGGTCGCCTACCTGATCGAGACCGACGGCACCGACCAGTCCGTCGAGCTGTTCCGCGACACCGTGCAGCGCCACGGCGCGATGACGGCCGCGGTCTACTCGACCTCCGAGGAGGTCGTCGACCAGGTGCGCGAGGCGGCCCTCGACGCGGGCGTCGCGCTGTCCGAGAACCTCCTGGGCGGCGTCTTCGTCAACCAGTCCGCGGCGTTCTCCGACTTCCACGGCACCGGCGCCAACCCGGCCGCGACCGCGTCGTACACCGACGGCGCGTACGTCGCCTCCCGGTTTCGCGTCATCCAGTCCCGCCGCCACGTGTGATCGACGCAGTGGTGGTTTCGAGGCTCGCTCCGCTCGCACCTCAACCACCGTGTTGCGCCGGCACGTGTGATCGACGCGGTGGTGGTTTCGAGGCTCGCTCCGGTCGCACCTCAACCACCGTGTTGCGCCGGCACGTGTGATCGACGCGGTGGTGGTTTCGAGGCTCGCTCCGGTCGCACCTCAACCACCGTGTTGCGCCGGCACGTGTGATCGACGCGGTGGTGGTTTGGAGGCTCGCTCCGCTCGCACCTCAACCACCGTGGTGCGGTGGTTGAGGTGCGAGGAGCGCCAGCGACGAGCCTCGAAACCACCGATGAGTAAGAGAATCTCGCCAGGTCTGTCGATCTCGTGGTCCCCCGTTCGTGGAGCGGGTGACCGCACCTTCCCACCGAGGAGAACCCGATGACCGACGTGAAGTCCCGCTGGCTGGCGCTCTACGTGCTCTGCCTGGGCGACCTGATGATCGTGCTCGACTCGAGCATCGTGAACGTGGCGCTGCCCTCGATCCAGTCCGACCTGGGCTTCTCCCAGCCGGCGCTGGCGTGGGTGGTCAACGCCTACCTGCTGACCTTCGGCGGGTGCCTGCTGCTCTCGGGCCGCCTCGGCGACCTGCTCGGCACCAAGCGGGTCTTCCTCGGCGGCGTCGCCTTCTTCACGGTTGCGTCCATCGCCTGCGGGCTGGCGCCGTCGTCGGAGCTGCTGGTGGTCGGCCGCGCGATCCAGGGCCTCGGGGGTGCCGCGGTCTCGGCCGTCGCCCTGGCGCTGATCCTGGGCCTCTTCACCGACCCGGCCGAGCGCGCCAAGGCGATGGGCTTCTTCGGCTTCGTGATGTCGGGCGGTGGCGCCGTCGGCGTGCTGCTCGGCGGGGTGCTGACCGGGCTCCTCTCGTGGCACTGGATCTTCCTGGTGAACGTGCCGATCGGTGTCGGGGTCTGGGTCGCCGCGACCCGCGTGCTGCCGGCCGACGACGCGATCGAGCAGCGCGGCCGGGTGGACGTGCTGGGCGCCGTGCTCGTGACCGCCGCGCTGATGCTGTCGGTCTACGGGATCGTCGACAGCGCTCCGCTGCTGATCGCCGGCAGCGTCGTCCTGCTCGCGGCCTTCGTGCTGTGGGAGTCGCGGGTGACGGAGCCGTTGGTCCCGCTGCGGCTGTTCATGCTCCGCAACGTCGTGGTGTCGCAGGTCGTCGGCGTGCTGTGGGCGGCCGCGATGTTCGCGTGGTTCTTCCTGGCGGCGCTCTACCTCCAGCAGGTGTTGGGGTACGACGCCCTCGACGTCGGCCTCGCCTTCGTCCCGACCAGCGTGGTGATGGCGTTCTGCTCGCTGCGGGTCTCCGACAGGCTGGTGCTGCGCTTCGGCATCCGCCCGCCGCTGGTGGCGGGCCTCGCGCTGGCCGCGGCCAGCCTCGCGCTCTTCTCCCGAGCCCCGGTCGACGGCAGCTTCGCGACCGACGTGCTCCCCTCGATGCTGCTGCTCGGTGCGGGCGCCGGCATCGCGTTCAACCCGGTGCTGCTGGCCGCCATGGGTGACGTCGAGCCGCAGGAGGCCGGCCTGGCCTCGGGCGTGGTCAACACGTCGTTCATGATGGGCGGCGCGCTCGGCCTCGCGGTGCTGGTGAGCCTGTCGACCTGGCGCACGGAGTCGCTCGCCGCCGACGGGCTGGCGCGGCTCGCGGCGCTCAACGGGGGCTTCCAGCTGTCCTTCGCCGCCGGCGCGGCGTTCGCCCTCGCAGCGGCGGTCATCGGGGGGACGTTCCTCCGGCCGAAGCCGATGGCCGTGGCCGCGCACGGCGGCCCGGCCGCGGACGCCGTACCCGACGAGGAGCCCTGCCCCGACGTCGCCTGACCCGGGCCCGTTAGCGTGCGGGGGGTGACGAGCATCCTCATCCGCAACGCCCGCGTCGTCCCGCTCGGGGACGGCGAGCGAGGCGTCGACCGACCCGTGGACATCGCCGTCGAGCAGGGCGTCGTGACCGCGGTCGGGACCGGTCTCGACCGGCCGGACGGCGTCGACGAGGTCGACGCCGGCGGCCGTTGGGTGATCCCGGGCCTGTGGGACCAGCACGTGCACATGGCGCAGTGGACCCTGACCTCGGGCCGGCTCGACCTGGCGCCGGCCAAGTCGCCCGAGCAGGCGCTGCGGCTCGTGGCCGAGCGGGTGGCGGAGTACCCCGACCTGCCCGTCATCGGGTGGGGCCACCGCTCCGGCATCTGGGACCGCGACGTCACGGTGTCGGAGCTCGACGCGGTCACCGGCGACACCGCGGTGGTCCTGATCAGCGGCGACGGCCACCACGCCTGGCTGAACACGATCGCCTTGATGCACCTCGCGATGCCGGTCCGCGACTCGGTCGTCCGCGAGGCCGAGTGGTTCGCGGCCTACCCGCGCCTCGCGAGCCTGGTCGGCACCGACGGCACGTCACCCGAGGCCTACCGCCGCACGCTCGACTTCGCCGCGGCCAAGGGGATCGTCGGGTTCACCGACTTCGAGTTCGGCAGCGGGCCGATGGACTGGGTCGAGCGCTGGGCGGGGTGCGACGTGCTGCGGGTGCGCGCGGCGACGTACGACCAGCACCTCGACGACGTCATCGCCCTCGGGCTGCGCACCGGCGACACCCTGCCGGGCTGCGACGACCGGGCGACGATGGGCCCCCTCAAGATCATCAGCGACGGCTCGCTGAACACCCGTACGGCGTGGTGCTGCGAGCCGTACGGCGACGCGCACCGGCTGGAGTACCCCGCCGGTCAGCCCAACCTCTCCGGCGACGAGCTGCGCGCGCTCCTCGGCAAGGCGCACGCGGGCGGCCTCGAGGTCGCCACGCACGCGATCGGGGACGCCGCGGTCGCGGAGGCGCTCGCGTCGTACGCCGCGACCGGCGCCCGCGGGTCGATCGAGCACGCGCAGCTGGCCAACCGGGCCGACATCCGGAGGATGGCCGAGCTCGGCATCCGGGCCAGCGTGCAGCCGGCGCACCTGCTCGACGACCGCGACCTCACCGAGAAGATCTGGGGGGAGCGCTCGGAGCGCTGCTTCGCGTTCCGCTGGATGCTCGACGACGGCGTCGAGCTCGCCCTCGGGTCCGACGCGCCGGTCTCGCCGCTCGACCCCTGGCTGGCCATCGCGGCCGCCGTGCACCGCAGCGACGACGAGCGCGACCCGTGGCACGGCGAGCAGGCGCTGACCACGCGCGAGGCGCTGGCCGCGTCGGTCGACGGGCAGCCGACGGTGGCGCCCGGCTCCCGCGGCGACCTGGTGCTCCTCGACCACGACCCGCTGCTGCGCGACCACGACCAGCAGGACACCGCCGCGCTCGGGCAGGCGCTGCGGGGGATGGGGAGCGCCCTCACGCTCGTGGCCGGGTCCGTCGTCCACACGGCCTGGTGACGGGCGGACCCGTCAGCCGGTGACCGCTCGGACGAGCTCCTGGAGCTCGGGCAGGGCCGCCGCCTCGGTGAGCGCGGCCTCGAGGGCCGCGTCGTGGGCCGGCCGGGTCCGGGTCAGCGCCGTGCGGCCGGCCGGGGTCAGCTCCGTGTAGATGCCGCGCCGGTCGTCGGCGCACAGGATGCGCGTGAGCAGGCCGCGTTCCTCGAGCCGGTTGACCAGCCGGGTCGCGGCGCTGGGGGAGAGCCCGGCCGCGCGGGCGAGCTGCGCCATCCGCAGGTGCCAGCCGTCCTGACGAGACAGCGCGTCCATGACCGTGAACTCGACGACCGACAGGCCGTGGGCGTCGCGCAGCGCCTTCTCCAGGCTCGTCTCGATGAGCTGGTGCATCGCGGCCAGGCGTCGCCACCCCTGGGCGCGGACCTCGACGGCCTGATCGCTGATCGCCATGGGGCCACTATACCAGCGATTTGCAATAGACCGCGTGTGCAACTAATTTGGTTGCACACGCTGGATACCCCCTGCACGAAACGGAGCACATGTTGAAACCCGGACTGCTCGCCCTCGCTGTCGGAGGGTTCGGCATCGGCCTGACCGAGTTCGTGATCGCCGGGCTCCTCCCCGAGGTCGCCGCCGACTTCGCCGTCTCGGAGGCCAGCGCCGGGTGGCTGATCTCGGGCTACGCGCTGAGCGTCGCGGTCGGGGCTGTGGGTCTCACCGCCGCCGTGACCCGGCTGCCGCGCAAGCCGGTCCTGCTCGGCCTGATGGTCCTCTTCATCGTGGGCAACCTGCTCTCCGCCGTCGCCGAGACCTACGCCCTCATGCTCGCCGGCCGGGTCATCGCCGCGCTCTGCCACGGCGCGTTCTTCGGGATCGGCGCGGTGGTGGCCGCGGACCTGGTCGCCCCCGAGAAGCGGGCCAGCGCGATTGCGCTCATGTTCGGTGGCCTGACCATCGCCAACGTGCTCGGCGTCCCGGCCGGGACCCTGCTCGGTCAGCAGCTGGGCTGGCGCGCGACCTTCTGGGCGATCACCGGGATCGGCGTCCTGGCGTTCGTCGCGATCGCCCTGCTGGTGCCGAGCGTGACCGAGCGCGCCAAGGCCGCTCCCGGGAGCCTGCTGCGCGAGCTGGCGGCCTTCCGCAACGGACAGGTCTGGCTCTCGCTGACGGTCACGGTCCTGGGCTTCGGCGGCATGTTCGGCGCCTTCACCTACATCGCCTACACGCTCACCTCCGTGAGCGGGTTCGCGGCCGGCTCGGTCCCCTGGCTCCTGGTCCTCTTCGGCGCCGGGCTCTTCGTCGGCAACGCCCTCGGCGGCCGAGCGGCCAACGTCTCGGTCCCGCGCACGCTCCTCGTGGTCCTGGCCGCGTTGACGCTCGTGATGGTCTTCTTCGCACTCACGGCCGCGTCGCAGCTCGCCACGATCGCGTCCCTGGTCCTGATGGGTGCCTTCGGCTTCGCCACCGTGCCCGGGCTCCAGATGCGGATCATGGCGTACGCCGGCGCGGCGCCGACGCTCGCGAGCGGCGCCAACATCGCGGCGTTCAACGTCGGCAACGCCCTCGGCGCGTGGCTCGGCGGCCTGGCGATCGCGGCGGGGCTGGGCTACACCGCGCCGCTCTGGGTGGGCGCGGCCCTCGCGGCCACCGCCCTGGCCGTGCTGGTGCTCGCCGAGCTGCTGGCCGGGCGTCAGTCCTCGGTCAGCATCCCCAGCAGCAGGTCGGCCACGGCCGCCTGCTCGACCGCGAACGGGTGGTAGGCGAGCGCCTCGTTGGCGGTCGTGACGCGCCCGTTGATCCACGGGTCGGCCGCGCAGATGTCGTGGCCGGTGCTGGGTGCCCAGAGGTCGAGGTAGTCGGCCCGTGCGTCGTCGGCGGCGAGGCGGACGGCGCGGGCCAGGCCCTGGTTGACGGCGCGGGCGAACGGGTAGTCGCCCGCCGCGAGCGGCAGCAGGTCGCAGGTGCCGGACTCCGGCACGATCTGCGGGTAGCCGACGACCACGATCCGCGCGTGGGGTGAGCGGTCCCGGACCGCGGCAACGACGCCGGCGACGTTGCGCCGGATGTCAGCGAGCGTCGCGGCGGTGTCGGCCTCCGGATACGCGGCCGTGCACGGCGCCCCCGCCGGGTCCGCGACCGCGAGCTGGGTGCACCGGCCGAGCAGGGTCGCGAACAGCGCGTGGTCGTTGCCCCCGAGGCCGATCGTGACCAGGTCGGTGGCCCGCGACAGCGCGTCGAGCTGCGGCGGCACGGACCCGCCCCGGCCGGTCTGCGGCGTGGTCGCGTTCTGGGTGGCGGCGCCGCTGCAGCTGACGTCGGTCAGCGTGGTGCCGGGCATCGCCTCGGCGACCAGCGCGGGGTAATTCACCCCGGAGCGCAGGCACAGGTTCGAGGTGTCCGTCGGCGGCACCAGCGGCGCGGCGGTGTAGGAGTCGCCGAGCGCGACGTACTGGTCGTACGCCGCGGGCGCGCCCGTGGGCGACCCCGTCGCCCGCGCCGGCCCGGGCGCGGGCTCGTCGGCGTCGCCCGCCCAGCAGCCGGACGTCAGGGCGATCGTCAGCGCCAGGACGGCGGCGGGCAGGAGGCGGGGCATTCCTCCGACCGTACGGTGGTGTCCGAGTCCACACGCCGTGCGGGTGGACGACCCGGTGAGGATGGGGACATGACCGAGACCGCGGGTCCCGAGGAGCCGACCGGCAACGAGTCGCTGGTGACCGTCGTGGTCGCGCTGCTGGCCAACGGCCTGCTCGCGATCGCGAAGTCGGTGGCCGCCGTCGTGACCGGCTCCGCCTCGATGGTCGCGGAGGCCGCGCACTCGTGGTCCGACACGGGCAACGAGGTGTTCCTGCTGGTCGCGGAGCGCCGGGGTGCGCGGCCGCGCGACGCCGAGCACCCGCGCGGCTACGGCCGGTCGACGTACATCTGGTCACTGGTCGCGGCGTTCGGCCTCTTCTCCGCGGGCGCCGTCGTCTCGGTCTGGCACGGGGTGACCCAGCTCGCGGCGGACGAGGCCGAGACGAGCTTCCTGATCAACTACGTCGTCCTCGGCATCGCGCTCGTGCTCGAGGGAACGTCGTTCCTCCAGGCGGCCCGCCAGGTGCGCGGTGCGGCCGAGCGCTTCGGCATGCGCCCGCTGCGCTACGTGACCCGGACGTCGAACCCGACCCTGCGCGCGGTGTTCTTCGAGGACTTCTCCGCGCTGCTCGGGATCCTGCTCGCCGGCTGCGCCATCGCGCTGCACCAGCTCACCGGTGACCCCGTCTTCGACGCGCTCGGCTCGATCGCGGTCGGGGTGCTGCTGGCGTTCGTCGCGGTCTTCCTGATGAGCCGCAACATGGACTACCTGCTGGGGGAGGGACTGACCCCCGAGGTCCGGTCGCGGGTGATCGCCGCGGTGCTCGAGCACCCGGAGATCGACAAGCTGACCTACCTCCACGTCGAGTACGTCGGTCCGCAGCGGATGTTTGTCGTCGCCGCGGTCGACCTGGTCGGCGACGACCCCGAGTCACACCTCGCCGTACGCCTGCAGCGCGTCGAGAGCGACATCGAGCAGAACCCGCTGATCGAGGATGCCGTCCTCACGCTCGCGCTGCCGGACGCGGAGCCGCTCACCCCCTGAGCTCTCGGGGGAACCGACCCTCAGCCCGGGTCGATCACGTCCGACCGCGGTCGAGGTGGCCACGCCGACCTGATCCGCGAGTCCGTCGACGGCCTCGTGGGCGAGGACCCGCCGCCCTGACCGTCAGGCGGTGATGGCGGCGCCGTCGCTCTCGCCCAGCAGCCGGTCGCGCAGGTCGACCAGCTCGGAGACGGCGTCGAGGAAGCGGGTCGTGCTGTCGCCGATCTGGAGGTCGTCGAAGTAGTGGTGCCGCATCGCCACCCGGGCCAGGTGGTGCTCGTCGTGGTCGAGCCGGGCGCCGAGCAGCGCCGTCAGCTCGGCCACCTCGACGTCGGCGATCACGTCGGCGCACCGGCTGACCGGCACCTCGCGGCGCAGCCGCTCGGCGTCGTGGTGCCGGTCGGTGATGAAGATCGGCTTGTCGGTGCACAGGTAGAGCCAGTCGAGCCCGACCGACGACACGTCGGTGACCATCGCGTCGCAGTCCGGCATGATCGCCAGGATGTCGCCGACGGTGATCGCCTCGTGGGGATCGCCGGCCTCGGCCACCAGCTCCAGGATCCGGCGGTGCGCCGCGCGGACGGCCGGCGTACGACTGCTGGCGACCTTGGGGTGCGGCTTGTAGACGAGGCGGACGTCGGGGACGCCGAGGACCGCGCGGACGATCTCGGGGCCGATGGTGTCGATCGACGTGTAGTCGTTGTACTCGGCGTCGCCCTCCCAGGTGGGCGCGTAGAGCACCGTCCGGCGCGGGCTCGGCGCCAGGACCGGACCCGGGTGCAGGTCCAGCTGCGGCCGCCCGATGCGCACCAGCCGGGTGGTGTCGAACTCCAGGAGACCGGCCGCGTGCCGCAGCACCGCGGCCTCGCCGGCGACGAAGACCCGGTCGTAGGCCTTGGCGTTGTTGCTGGCCATGCTCTGCTTGTCGCTCTCACCGTGGTTGATGTGGGCGTGCAGGGCCCGGCCGTGGATGAGCGACTGGAAGTTGAGCATCGAGTTGTTGCAGTAGAGGACGACCTTCGGGTCGAGCTCGACGTAGAGCGCGGTCAGGTCGGGGAAGGACAGCGCCTCGTGGACCGGCAGCGTCGTCTGCTCGCGGAGCACGGCCGCGGAGTCGGGGTCACGCACCACGACGACCACCTGCTGGCGGGCGCTCAGGAGCTCGAGGACGGGGAGCCACTGGACCAGCTGGTAGGTCCGGGTGGGGTCGTCCGCGAAGTAGGCGATCACGGCTTGCTCGTGCACCCACGAATTCTAGTCCTCGCCCGTGGCGGCGCTATCCCAGGGCGACCGTCAGGGCCAGGACGTACTCGGGGTCGTCGAGGCGCTCGCCGTACAGCTCGCGCAGCTGACCCATGCGGTAGCGGACGGTCTGGGGGTGCACGAACAGCTGCTCCGCGACGTCCTCGCGCCGGCCCTGGTGCAGCAGCCACGAACGCAGGGTGTCGGCCAGCTTGTCGGCCGTGCCCGGCCGCAGGTCGGCGAGCGGCGCGAGCAGCTGGGCCCGGAGGTCGGCGCGCGCCGAGGGATCGGCGTCGAGCACCAGCGTCACGAGGTGGGCCTCGGTGTCGAGGTCGATGCCGGCGGCGTGGGCGCGCAGGGCCCGGTCGTACGACGCGCGCACCTCGAGCCACGGTCGCGCCGGCCCGGCCACCGACCCGCGGTCGGCGAGCGTCCGGAGCAGCGCGGTCCGGCGGTGGGCGTGGGCGTCGGGGACCAGCAGCAGCACGCCCTCGTCGAGCTCGGGCGGGTCCGCGGCCTGGAGGGTGCCCGGGGACAGCGAGGACAGCACCGGCCGCACCTGCGCCTCCGGCACGATCACCGCGGTCAGCGTCTTGGGCGGCTCCCACCCGGCCCGCTCGGCCGCGTCGACGACCTGGTCGACCGGCGACCCGGTGAGCAGGTGGTGGACGACCCGCTCCAGCAGCCGCTGGCGGACCCGGCCGGTGGTCGCGAGCTCGTCGGTGTGGCCGGCGACCGCGGCCGCCGACAGCTCGTCGATGTAGGCGAAGACGAGCTCGGCGAAGTCCACGAGTACCTCGCCCTCGACCCCGTTGCGCACCGCGGTCGTCGACATCTCGCGCCAGGAGACGCGGGCCCCGATGCGGAACGCCGCGAGCAGCGCGTCGGTCGACCGCCCGCTGCGGGCCTCACCGCGGCCGAGCTGGTAGGAGCCCTCGACCGCCGGCGCGGTGGGCGTCGACACGTCGGTGCCCCGCTTGCCGCTGGCCAGGGAGAGGAAGCCGCCCAGCGCGACCTGGACGGCGTTGCGGATGGTCTCGCCCATCGGCCCGCTGAACGCGTCGGTGTAGCTGGGCACCTCGTCGATGATCGCGGCGACCACGTGGTCGGCCGCCCGGGGCAGCTCGGCACGCATCTGCTCGACGGCCTCGGCTGACAGCTGGAGTCCGTGGTCCGCCGTACGGCGCGAGCTGTTCCGGACCATGTCGACTCCCGATTGTCACCTGTGAACAAATGTGATGGACAAGTTCACGTTCTATGGACAGGATATTACGCCGCAGGAGCAGCACACTGGAAGACATGAGCATCGCCGTCCCGTCCCGAGCGGGGAGGTCCCCCCGGGGCCTCTCGCTGCGGGAGAGCCTGCGCAAGCTGGCCGACGCCGCCGTCACCCCGCTGGAGATCGACGACGTCCTCGACGTCTTCCACCCGCTGCGCCGCGGCGCCGACCTGCGCGGCCGGATCGTCGAGGTCCGCCCCGAGACCGCCGACGCCGCGACCCTCGTCATCAAGCCCGGCCGCGACTGGGCCGGCCACGTGCCCGGCCAGTACCTCCGCGTCGGCGTCGACGTCGACGGTGTCCGCCTCTGGCGCACCTACTCGCTGACCCACGGGCCGCGCGCCGACCGCTGCATCAGCATCACGGTGAAGGGCATCCCCGGCGGCGTGGTCTCCAACCACCTCGTGCGCCGGGTCAAGGCCGGCCAGATGATCCACCTCGGCCAGGCCCAGGGCGACTTCGTCCTGCCCCAGCCGATCCCCGGCAAGCTGCTGCTCGTCACCGCCGGCTCGGGCATCACCCCGGTCATCGGGATGCTGCGCAACATGTTCTCCCGCGCGGTGCCCGTCACGGCCGACATCGTGCTGCTCCACTCCGCGCTGTCGCGCTCCGAGGTCATCTTCGGCGACGAGCTCCGGGCGTACGCCGCCCAGGGTCGGCTGCGGCTCGTCGAGCTGCACACCGACGTCGACGGGATGCTCGACGTCGACTGTCCCGACACCGGCCTCGCCGCGATCGTGCCCGACCTGGCCGAGCGCACGACGTACGCCTGCGGCCCGGTCGGTCTCCTCGACGCGCTCGAGAAGCACCACACGACCCACGACCTGCCGCTCCACATCGAGCGCTTCCGGGCGCCCGTCATGGCGACCGGCGAGGGCGGCACGCTGACCTTCGCGTCCGGCGTCTCCGTCGAGGCCGACGGCGCCACCCCGATCCTCGACGCGGCCGAGGGTGCCGGCGTCCTGATGCCGAGCGGCTGCCGGATGGGCGTCTGCTTCGGCTGCGTGCTGCCGCTGCGCGAGGGCGCCGTGCGCGACCTCCGCAACGGCGAGATCACCACGGCCTCGCCCGGCGACGGCGTGATCATCCAGACCTGCATCAGCGCCGCCGCCGGCGCCTGCCACATCGACCACTGACCGATCCCCTCCGGTGGTCGAGGAAGGCCCTCTCGGGGCCCGTCTCGACACCCCGGACGACGAAAGGGAACCTGATGACCGCACTGCAGAAGAAGACCGAGTCCCCGATCGCCCACCTCACGCCCGAGGACATCGAGCAGATCGGCATCGAGCTCGACGCCATCCGCCAGGACATCATCGACGACCGCGGCGAGAACGACGCGAAGTACATCCGCACCGTCATCGACGTGCAGCGCCGCATGGAGCTCGCGAGCCGCGCCGTCCTGCTGTTCTCCGCGTTCCCGCCGGCCTGGATCGTGGGCACGACGGGCCTGAGCGTCGCCAAGATCCTCGAGAACATGGAGATCGGCCACAACGTCCTGCACGGCCAGTGGGACTGGATGCGTGACCCGAAGATCCACTCCACGACGTGGGAGTGGGACATGGCGACCCCGGCCAAGCAGTGGCAGCACTCCCACAACGAGCTGCACCACACGTACACGAACGTCATCGGCAAGGACAACGACCTCGGCTACGGCATCATGCGCGTCGACGAGGACCAGCCGTGGCACCCGTTCTTCCTGGTGCAGCCGTTCTGGAACTTCGTCAACGCGTGCTTCTTCGAGTACGGCATCGCGGCGTACGACCTCGAGCTCGGCGCGAACATCAAGCGCAAGAAGACCAAGGAGCCGGAGTTCAAGGCCCGGGTCAGCCAGGTCCTGAAGAAGATCCGCAACCAGGCCACCAAGGACTACGTCGTCCACCCGGCCCTGTCGATCCCGACCGGCTCGTTCCTGCCGACCCTGGCCGCGAACTTCACGGCCAACGTGGTCCGCAACCTGTGGAGCCACTCGATCATCATGTGCGGCCACTTCCCCGAGGGCGTCGAGACCTTCGAGAAGCGCTCGATCGAGGGCGAGACCCGCGGCGAGTGGTACCTGCGCCAGATGCTCGGCGCCGCCAACATCTCCGGCGGCAAGGCGATGCACCTGATGTCGGGCAACCTGTCCCACCAGATCGAGCACCACCTGTTCCCCGACCTGCCGAGCAACCGCTACGCCGAGATCGCCCCGAAGGTGAAGGCGCTCTTCGACAAGTACGAGCTCAACTACCACGCCGCGCCGTTCCCGCAGCAGCTCGCGAGCGCCTGGCACAAGGTGGTCCGCCTGTCGCTGCCCAACGGCTGGCTGGCCACGACCAACCTCAAGAACGCCCCCCAGCAGGTCGCGCTCCTCTACAAGATGACCACCGGTGGCTCGAAGGTCCGCCGGGCCGCCCAGGCCCGGCTCACCCAGCAGTCGCGCCGGCTCGCCGCCTGACCGTCTTCTCCGATAGTCCCTGACGAAAACGGGGTGAAGAGCAGCCCTCGACCCCGCGAACGTCAGGGACTATCGGGATTTCAGGCCCGCAGGAGGTCTCGGGCCCGGCGCCCCGCGGTGCGCCCATGGCGGGCGTGCGCTCGACCGGTCACACTTCGGGCGGGAGCGGTACGGCCGGACGAGGGGTGTGGTGACACGGAGGCAGTGGGCGGCCGAGTACACGGTGCTGGCCTGCCTGCTCGTGCTCGCCGCCCAGACCGTCGCTCTCCTCACGCTCACCCAGCGCGAGGACGCCGGGCGACCGCACCAGGCCCCGATCGTCGTCACCGCGCCCGCAGTCGTCGCGCAGTCCCTCGCCGACCAGGCCGATGCGATGCCCGACGAGCCCTTCGACGCGAGCTGGACCGAGGACGTCGACGAGGCGCGGGCCGCGGTCCGGGACGGGGCGGCCGTCGCGGCTGTCCTCGTCGACCTCAGGACCACCCACGACGTCGTCCTCGTCAACGCGCGCAACGACCGTGACCTCAACCGGGCCGTCGCCGACCGGCTGACGTCGATCGGGACCGCGCGCGAGCGCACGACCGAGGTCCAGGAGATCGCCCCCAGCGCGGACGACGACCCGGCCGGGCGGGTGCGGGTCTTCGTCCTCCTGTGCGGGTTGTTCGGCTTCGGCGCGGTGGTGGCGATCTCCCTGGTCCGCGGACCGTTCGCCCGTACGGCGGGCCTCGGCGTGCTGCGCATCGGGGGCCTGGGCGTGGTCTCGCTCGGTGCGGCGAGCGTGCTCCAGCTCCTCCCGGCGACCGCGCTCGGGGGCAACGACCCCGCGGTGATCGCGCTGGGGGCCGGCTACGGCCTCACCCTCGGCGTCATCACGCTCGCCGTCGAGGCGCTGGCCGGCCTCGTCGGCCTGGCCGCCGTCGCGGCGACGTACTTCGTGCTCGCGACGCCCCTGCTCTCGGGCACCAGCCCCTACCTGCTGCCACCGCCGTGGGCCACCCTGTCGCCCTGGTCGCCGACCGGGGCGATGCAGGCCGCGGTCGCCGACGTCGCCTACTTCGACCCCGGCCGGTCCACCCGGTCGATCCTCCTGGTCGCGGCGTGGGCGCTCCTCGCCGTGGTGGTGCTGCTCCTGGCCCGGCAGTTCCGCCGGAGGGCCGGGGAGGACCCGGTCGAACCGAAGCCGGCCATGCCGCTGCGGCACTGGCGACTCCGGGTCCTCGGGGCGGTGCTGCCGCTGGCCGCGGTGGTGGCGCTGACGATCGCCGTGCTGCCGGCGCCGGGCGTGGTGGCGGCCGAGCGCCTCCCGAGCCTGGCATCCGAGACCACGTGCGTCGACCCGGGGAGGATTCCGCGCGACGTGGCCGAGATCAACCACGAGATCGCGACCCTGCAGGGCAGCCCCGCCTTCCAGGGCGCCGACGTCGGTGCCGACGTCCGGTTGCAGGACGGCCGGTTCGCGCTGGTCTTCGGGGACACGTTGCGCGGGGAGTCGTTCGACGGTCCCCGGTTCGTGCGGAACTCGATGATGCTCTGGGACGAGGACTGCGTGTCCGTCGTGCTGCCGCACAACAAGGGCGCCCTGATCCCGGACCGTCTCGACGGAGTCGGCTACTGGCCGATGTCCGTCGGCGTCGCACACCAGCCGGGCTACGACCTGGTGCTCGTCTCGGCGCAGCGGGTCAAGACGACCGGGGGTGGCTCGTTCGGCTTCGACAACCTCGGTCCCGCGCTCGCGGTCTTCGTCGTCCACGAGGGCGGCACCCCGCAGCTCATCGCCACCGAGGACGTCGGCCCCGACAGCGCTGACAAGAGCCGGCCCGAGTGGGGCGCCGCGCTCACGGTCGACGCCGGGTGGCTCTACCTCTACGGCACGGCGAACCCCGAGGAGCCGGGAGTCTTCGGCTTCTCCCTCCAGGTGGCGCGGGTCCGTCCCGACGACGTGCTCGAGGCCTCGCAGTGGCGCTACTGGGACGGCGCCACCTGGCAGACCGACCCCGACCGGGCGGCCGAGCTGATCCCGGCCGTCGGCGGCGTGTCCCAGACGCTGAGCGTCTTCCACCGCGGCGACCGCTGGTACGCCCTCAGCAAGCAGGACGGCGACCTCGGCGCCGAGCTGGTGTTCTGGACGGCGCCCGGCCCGACCGGGCCCTTCACCGTGACGGCCCCCGTGGCGACGGCCCCGTCGGACCCCGGCAGCGGAGCGGTGCGCTACATGCCGCTCGCCCACCCGTCGATGTTCCCGGAGGCCGGGTCGGTGGTCGCGTCGTACAGCCGCAACAACACCGACTTCGCCAAGGTCCTCGCCGACCCGACGCTCTACCGGCCGAGGTTCCTGCGGCTCCCGCTCCCCGACTGAGCGGGGCGGCGACGCCGCGCTGCGTCGAGCATCCGACGAGTCAGCCGAGGTAGATGACCGGCAGCGCGCTCTCGACGACGTCCGACCCGTCGTCGGAGAGGTGCACGCGGAACGCCCGGGCCTCCGGGCGCGACGAGACCGCCTCGACGAGCTCGCCGTCGCGGAAGAGCAGCGCGCAGCCGTCGTCGGCGGCGTACCCGGCCGGCAGCACCCCCGCCCCGATCAGCTGGGTGTACGTCGGCTGCCGCTCGGGCTCGCCATCGTAGTGGGGACAGGCGCTGCCCGCCAGGAAGCCGAGCCCGTCGTCGAGCGCTGCCAGCGGGCCGAACGAGTCGGTGACCGAGCTCTCGAACCAGCAGTTCATCCCGGCGCTGACGCCGGACAGCACGACGCCCGCGGCGAGAGCCTCGCGCAGGATCTCATCGAGTCCGTGCAGCCGCCACAGGGCGAGCAGGTTCGCGGTGCTGCCGCCGCCGACGTGGATGACGTCCTGGGCGAGCACCAGCGCCCGGAGGTCGACCGTCTCGAGCTCGCTGAGATGGAAGAGCCGCAGGCTGCTGGTCTCCGCGCGCTCCGCGAACGCCTCCACGAACCGGTCGACGTACACCTCCGCGTCGCCGCTCGCGGTCGGCACGAAGCAGATCCGCGGCCGGTCACCGACGCCGCGGCGCCGGGCCGCCAGCGAGAGCAGGAAGTCGTCGAGCAGCGGGTTGTCGGGCTCCATGGCGAAGCCGCCGCCTCCGAAGGCGAGGATCGTGGCGCTGGGCGTCATGCGCCGATCCTCGCAGCCGCTCGACCCGCCGACGAATGTGCTGGGTCACGTCACCGTGGGTCGACACGTCACACAGCGCGGATCGAGGACGAGCCCGACCCGGATCAGCCCAGCGCCGCGCTGACGACGTCCCGAGCCTCGTCCTGCACCCGCGCCAGGTGGTCGGGGCCGCGGAACGACTCGGCGTAGATCTTGTAGACGTCCTCGGTGCCCGACGGCCGGGCCGCGAACCACGCCGACGCGGTCGTCACCTTGAGCCCGCCGATCTTCGCGCCGTTGCCGGGCGCCTCGGTGAGCTTGGCGGTGATCTCCTCGCCCGCCAGCTCGGTCGCGGACACGTCGTCCGGCGAGAGGGCCGCCAGCGCCGCCTTCTGCTCTCGGGTCGCCGCCGCGTCGATCCGGGCGTACGCCGGCTCGCCGTGCTGCTCGACCAGCTCCGCGTAGTGGGCGCTGGGGGACCGACCGGTCTTCGCGAGGATCTCGGAGGCCAGCAGCGCGAGGATGATGCCGTCCTTGTCGGTCGTCCACACGGACCCGTCGGTGCGCAGGAACGACGCGCCCGCCGACTCCTCGCCGCCGAAGCCGAACGACCCGTCGATCAGCCCGGGCACGAACCACTTGAAGCCGACCGGCACCTCGACCATCTCGCGCCCGATCGACGCGGCCACCCGGTCGATCATCGACGACGAGACCAGCGTCTTGCCGATCCGCGCCCCCGCGGGCCAGCCCGGCCGTGCCCCGCCGAAGAGGTACTCGATCGCGACGGCCAGGAAGTGGTTGGGGTTCATCAGCCCGGCGTCGGGCGTCACGATGCCGTGCCGGTCGGCGTCGGCGTCGTTGCCGGTCGCGATGTCGTACTTCTCCTTCTGCGCGATCAGCGACGCCATCGCGGCGGGCGAGGAGCAGTCCATCCGGATCTTGCCGTCCCAGTCGAGGGTCATGAAGCGCCACGTCGGGTCGACCAGCGGGTTCACGACCGTGAGGTCGAGCCCGTGCCGGTCGGCGATCTCGCCCCAGTAGTCGACCGACGCGCCGCCGAGCGGGTCGGCGCCGATCCGCACCCCGGCCTGCTTGATCGCCGCCAGGTCGACGACGTGCGGCAGGTCGTCGACGTAGGTCCCCAGGAAGTCGTACGACGAGGCCGCGGCCCGCGCCCGGGCGAAGGGGATCCGCTTCACGTCCGCCAGCCCGCCGCGGATCAGCTCGTTGGCGCGGCCGGCGATCACCGTGGTCGCGTCGGAGTCCGCCGGGCCGCCGTACGGCGGGTTGTACTTGAAACCGCCGTCGGAGGGCGGGTTGTGCGACGGGGTCACCACGATGCCGTCGGCCAGCCCGGACCCCGAGGATCGCCCGCCGTTCGCCCGGATGATCGCGTGCGAGACCGACGGCGTGGGCGTGTAGCGGTCGCGCGAGTCGACGAGCACGGTCACGTCGTTGGCGGCCAGCACCTCGAGGGCGGTCGCCCACGCCGGCTCGGAGAGACCGTGGGTGTCGCGGCCGATGAAGAGGGGGCCGTCGTACCCCTGCTCGCGCCGGTAGTCGCAGATCGCCTGCGTGGTCGCGAGGATGTGCGTCTCGTTGAAGGCCGTGCGCAGCGACGACCCGCGGTGTCCGCTGGTGCCGAAGGCGACCTGCTGGTCGACGTCGTCGGGGTCCGGCACCCCTGTGTAGTACGCCGTCACCAGGTGCGCGACGTCGACGAGGTCGGAGGGTTCGGCGGGCTGACCGGCGCGGGGATCGCTCATGGCGCCATCATGCCGCGCCGGCCACGCGGCCAGTGACCCTGAGCAGCCGGCCGACGAGATCAGATGTGCAGGGCGACGAGAACGAAGCCGGCGGTCGCGAGCACCAGCACACTCGAGATGACGGTCAGGGCGAGGGTGCCGCTCAGCCGCGCGGCCCGGCGGTCGTCGCGGCAGGCGAGGGTGACCGCCAGCAGGAGGGAGAGGACCGCGGCCACGGTCGCGGGGATCCCGAACGCCAGGGCGTCGCCGGCGCCGCTGAGGCAGAGGATGGCGTCGGGCTCGCAGGTGGCGCCGGCGACCAGGTAGGCCAGGACGGCCAGCAGGCCGGCCAGCGGGACGCACCCGACCAGGGCGATGACCGATCCGACCCGCCGCAGCCGAGGGTGGTTGCTGATCGGCCGCCAGGCGAAGGTCCACCACGCCACCAGCAGTCCCAGCAGGGACGCGCCGAGGAACCACTCCCGGGTCTCCGCCGACCACCGGTCGCGCTCGGAGTGGCAGTAGACGTACTCCTCGCAGCCGGGCGGCGGACCCTGGTGCAGGTACAGCCCGATCAGGTAGGCCGACACCGACGCGCCGGCAAGGGCGACGCCGCCGATCATCGCCAGTCTCCGGTACGCCGGGCGCCCGCTCTCGATGCTCATGGGCCCGAGGCTGTCACCGCCCCACGGGCCGCGGCGTGAGCCCAGGTACTCAACCCCCGGTGCGGCGGCCGTCGCTGCGAGGATGTCCGGGTGCGTCGTGCCGTGGGTCCCCTGCTCGCCGTGACCGTGGCGCTGGTGCTCGCGGACTCCGCGGTGGTGACGCTCGCGCTGCCCGACATCCTCCGACACCTGGACGCGACCGTCGGCGGGGTCGCGTGGGTGCTGATCGCGTTCAACCTCGTGCTGGGCTTCGCGGCCGTGCCGACGGCCGTGGTCTTCGGCCGGACGCCGCCGCGGGTCGTCAGCGCCGTCGGCATCGCGGTGTTCGCCGCCTCCTCCGCGTGGTGCGCGCTGGCGCCGTCGATCGACGCGCTGGTCGCGGCGCGGTGCGTGCAGGCGCTTCGGGGGCGCGCTGGCGCTGGTCGGGTGCCTGGAGCTCATGGCCGCGGAGTACGGCGAGCGGCGCGGCGTCGCGGCCTGGGTCACGGCCGGTGTGGTCGGCACCGCGATCGGGCCGTTCGCGGGCGGGCTGCTCACCCAGGCGTTCTCGTGGCAGGCCATCTTCGTGGTGCAGGTGCCGTTCGCCGTGCTGGCGGTGCCGGCCGCGCTCGCCGTACCCGCGCCGCCGGACCTCACCCCGGACCGGCACCGGCCGGCCATCCGCCCCAACCTGACCCTCGCCCTGCTGTCGGCGGCGCTCACGGCCGCGCTGTTCCTGCTGGTGCTGCTCCTGGTCGAGGGCTGGCGCCGCTCTCCGGGGACCGCGGCGCTGACCGTGTCGGTCGTGCCGCTGGCGGCTCTCGCCGCGCGGCCGCTCGCGCGCCTCCTCCGGCCTCCGGCCGAGGTGGAGGTCGCAGTGGGCTGCTTCCTCATCGCCGGCGGCCTGGTCGGCCTCGCCGTCCCGCCGTCGGCCGACCTCGTCTGGACGATCGCGCCCCAGGCGCTGGTGGGTCTGGGGCTCGGGCTGACCGTCGACCGGCTCACCTCCCAGGCGATGGAGATGCGGCTGCCGCGGATCCGGCACGCGGGGTGGACCATCAGCGCGCGCCACCTCGGCGTGGTCGTGGGGCTGGCAATCCTGACCCCGGTGTTCACCGCCGACCTGCAGGAGGCCCAGGTGCCGGCCCAGGAGGCGATCGCGTCCCTGATGCTGGACGCGCAGCTGTTGCCGGACGACAAGATCGCGGTCGCCCAGGCCCTCGGCGACGAGCTGGTCCAGCAGCAGGGCCAGGTGCCCGATCTGTCCCACGCCTTCGCGACGGCGGATCTCGCGCCCGAGGAGCGCCCGGCTGCCGCCCGGCTCGAGCACGACCTCGACGCCCAGCTGGAGCGGGCGGCGACGCGGGCCTTCCGCGACTCCTTCCTCATCGGCGCCGGCCTCGCGCTCCTCGCCCTGCTCACGGTGGTCGCTCCCCGCAGGCGGGTGCGGTGATGAGCCGGCTCGCCCGCCTGGTCGGCCTGCCGGTGGTCGCGCTGGTCCTGGTGGGTGGCGTGCTCGGGGTGCAGGTCGCCCAGGGCGGCGGCGACTTCGAGCCGCTCCAGCCGGCCGACCCGTGCGCCGAGCGGGCGGTCGTCTCGCGCGCCGACGGCATCGACGGCCTCACCGAGCGTCTCGTGCTGCTCGGGATCGACGGCGCCGCCTGCCGCCTCGGCGTCAGCCGCGAGGCGCTCACCTTGGAGCTCGCCCGGCCCGGCGCCCGCAGCGATGCCGAGGTCGACGCCCTGCACGACGGCCTGCTGTCCGCCGTGCAGCGGATGAAGGACGACGGCACCCTGCCGCCCGCCTCCGACCTGGTCGACGACGCCCTCGGCAGCGCGGACCTCAACGGCTTCCTCGAGGCCGCGATCCGCGCACTGCCGGACTCGGTGGTCGATGCGGCCCTGAAGACCGACGACGTCCTCACCCGCGCGATCGACGGCCTGGACCTGCGCGCCCTCCTGGAGAACCTCGACGACCGGGACGACCTCAACCGGCAGCTCGACGCCGCGATCACGCAGGCCGTCGAGGACTCGCTCGCCGCCCGGCTCCGCGAGCTCCTCTGACCTGCGAGCCAGCTCTCAGAGGCCGAGTGCGCTGAGCACGAAGCCGGCCGCGACGAGGACGAAGACTCCCGAGGCCAGGGCCATGGCGAGGGTCCCGCTCACCTGGCTGGGCCGCCGGTCGTCGCGGGAGCCGATGGCGACCGCCATCAGGAGGCAGAGGGCGACGCCGTACGTCGCGGGGACGGCGACGACCAGCGCGTCCTGGGTGCCGCCGAAGCAGAAGGTGTTGGGGTCGCAGTCGGTGCCGGCGAGCACGATCGCCACGACCGTCAGGAGGCCGGTCAGGGGGACGCACACGATCAGGCCGACGACGGAGCCGACCCGGCGCAGTCGCGGGCGGTCGCTGACCGGCTGCCACACCAGCCCGGACCAGGCGACCAGCAGCCCCACCAGGAAGGCCCCGAGGAACCAGTCCCGGGTCGCCCAGTCCCACAGGTCTCGCTCCGAGGGGCAGAACAACGGGTCGGCGTCGCAGTGCATCGGCACGGGCGAGCGGGTGTACAGGCCGATCACGAAGGCCAGCAGCGAAGCGCCGGCGACGGCGATGCCACCGAGCAGCGCGGGGTTCCGGTACGGCGGGACGTGGCTCTCGATGATCATGACCCCGAGGCTGTCAGTGGTCGCCGCTCGCCGCGTGAGCCCGAGTACTCAATCCGGTGGCGAGGGGAGGAAGTCCCCTCATCTGGGCGCTCGTCCCGCTCGTGGGGGCGGGCGCGAGCGCCGTCGTGGCTCACCCACGGGTGCCGGCTCCCGGCAGACGATCGCCTACGCCCCGCGCGGCTCCGTCGTGCGGTCCGGCTCCGCCGCCTGACGCGCCCGCGCCGACCGCCGTCGGGCCGCGAGGCCCACGCCGAAACGACGCAGCGGATCCTCGAAGCACACGTGCGCGACGTGCGCCGCGACGAAGGCGAGCGTGAGGCCGACCGCGGTCGAGAGGAGCGACCCCGGGAAGCCCCAGGCGGCCGGCAGCACGGCCTCCGCGGCGTTCAGCCCGAAGTTGTGCAGCAGGTAGAGCGCGTAGGAGAGACCGGCGACGTAGACCATCGGCCGCGAGCCCAGCCAGCCCACCCGCGTGGAGGTCGTCGTGACCAGACCGACCAGCGTCAGCGCCACGACGAGATCGAAGACCGGGTAGAGCCACCCCTGGGGCAGGATCTCCTCGGCGCCGAACTGGAGCACCACGAGCGTGATGCAGGCCAGCAGCAGGACCGGCGGGCGGCCGACGACCGCGAGCCGGTCGTAGGAGCGGCGGTGGTGCAGGAGCGTCGCGCACAGTGCGCCGAGGGCGATCGGGGTGTAGCTCTCCAGCGAGACGCCCCACCCGCCGCCGAGGTAGCCGGCCACCGTGCAGGTGAGGGCGACGACACCGAGCGCGACGGCCTGCGACCGGCCCCGGGCCCTGAGCAGCACGAAGCCCAGCAGCGGCCAGACGAGGTAGAACTTCTCCTCGATCCCGATCGACCATGCCATGTCGAAGGGGACGAGCACGCCGTGGTTGAAGAAGACCGAGTGCTCGGGAAAGAAGAGCACAAAGTAGGGGATGTTCTCGACGAAGGCGTCACGTCGCTCGGGTTGGAGCCCGAGGCCCACGATCAGCACGCAGTAGAGCAGGAACACCGCGAAGAACAGCGGGTAGATGCGGAAGACCCGCTGGAGGTAGAACGCGCTCAGGCTGACGCCCTCGGGGTGTGCGTCGCGCTCGCGCAGCATCAGGGTGTTGATCAGGAAGCCACTGAGCACGAAGAAGATCGTGACCCCGGACGGGCCGTGCAGCAGCGGCCACACGTGCTGGTAGGCCGGGTGTGCGGTGAAGACGAGCACGACCGAGATCGCCCGCACCCCGTCGAGGGCAGGGAACCGGCGCAGGCCGCGGTAGCCCGCGTGCTCGATGAAGCCGGCCCCCATGACATCCCCCCGTGACATACCCCTGTGTCGACGCCGGGGTTGTACCCCGTGGGGAGGGTTCCTAGACCAGGGCTCAACCCGGCAGCGCGACCTCGCCCCGGATGTCGCCCAGGCCGCGGGCGACCAGGAGCCGGCCGCGGGTCAGCGGCCGCCAGGCGCCGTCGGCCCAGGTGCGGCACGCGCGCGGGTCCAGGGCGACCTCGACGCTGCGGGTCGCGCCGGCCGCGAGGTCGACGGTCGTCCAGCCGACGAGCCGGACCGGCTGGTCGTCCTCGGCCGGCTGCAGGTAGACCTGCACCACCTCGCGGGAGTCGCGCGCGGAGACGTTGGTGAGGTCGACGGTGACCGCCGACCCCGACAGCGTGACCGCGCCGTACGCCCACGTGCCGTAGCCGAGGCCCTCGCCGAACCAGTACGCCGGCGCGGGGGCCCGGCGCGCGGCGTAGCCCCGGTAGCCGACGTGGATGCCCTCGTCGTAGGAGAGCCTGCCGTCGGTCGGGACGACGTCCCACGCGGGTGACGCGCCGTCAGCGGCCGGGAACGACGTGACCAGCCGGCCGGCCGGTTCGACGTCGCCGAGCAGCGCGGCGGCGACCGCGTGGCCGCCCTCCTGGCCGGGCAGCCCGGCCCACAAGATCGCGTCCACCTCGTCGCGCCACGGCATCAGCACCGGGGTGGCCGCATTGACGACCACGACCGTCCGGCGGGCCGCGGCCGCGACCGCGGAGACGAGCTCGTCCTGGCGACCGGGCAGGGCGAGGGTCGACTTGTCGAAGGCCTCCGTCTCCTGCTCCTCGGTCAGGCCGACGACCACGACCGCGACGTCGGCGGCGGCAGCGGCGGCCACCGCGGCGGCGATCGCGGCGTCGTCGGCCGGGGGAGTCGGCTCGGCGACCAGCCCGAGGCCGGCCCAGCCGCCGAGGGTCACGTCGGCCACGAGCTCCGTCGGCCCGTCGAGCACCACGTCGGTCTGCCAGCCGGGTGGGCGCAGGAAGTCGCCCCCCATGTCGTCGGTCTCCGACTCCAGCGTCACCTCGTACGACGCCTCCCCGACGGTCACCGTCGCGGTCCCCACCCCCAGGAACCCGACCCGCATCGCACCGCCCGGCACCGTCGCGGACATCACCACCCGGGTGACGGGCTCGGCGAGCGCCTGGTCGACCATGGTGCCGACGGTCTTCGCCTCCTCGGACCGGTGGTCGGACAGCAGTGCCCCGGAGGCGCCGTAGTGCCGCACCCGCATCGCGAAGTGCCCGGCCCGGGCCCGGGCCCGTACGGCGACGCCGTCGGTGACCGTCACACCGTCGGTCGCGGCGGTCAGCCCCTCGGCGATGCTCACCTGGTGCGGTGCCCGCACCGCCGCCGATCCGCCGCCCATGCAGGCGGTCTCCAGTGCCGGCCGCCCGATCAGGGCCACGGAGCCACCCCGCGCCAGCGGGAGCGTCCCGTCGTTCGTCAGCACCGTCATCCCCTCGGCCGCGAGCCGCGTCAGCTGCTCACGCCGTACGTCCCCACCCGGCTCGGGCAGGTCGGTGCGCCAGGTGCGGGTCTCGTCGAGCGCGCCGACCCGGGACGCCAGCCGCAGCAGCCGGCGCAGGTGGTCGTCGACCACGCTCTCGTCGACCTCGCCCGCCTCGACGGCCGCGACCAGCGCCGGACCCCAGGGGCCGGTCGGCCCGGGCATCACGAGGTCGAGCCCGCCGTTCGCGGCCGCGGCGGCCGACTTCGTCGCGAACCAGTCCGACATCACCAGACCGCTCCAGCCCCACTCGCCCTTGAGGATCCCGTTGTTGACCGGCCCCTGCTCGGTCGCGGGGATGCCGTTGACGTCGTTGTAGGCCGCCATCACCGACCACGGGTCGGCGTCCTCGACCGCGATCTCGAACGGCAGCAGGTAGAGCTCGCGCAGCGTCCGCTCGTCCACGACGCTGTCGACGGTGTGCCGGTTGGTCTCGGCCTCGTTGGCGACCAGGTGCTTCACGCAGGCGCCGACGCCCTGCGACTGCAGTCCGGAGACGTACGCCGCCGCGAGGTGGCCGGTCAGCAGCGGGTCCTCGGAGTAGGCCTCGAAGAGCCGCCCGCCCAGCGGGCTGCGGTGCAGGTTGACCGTCGGGCCGAGCACGACGTGGATGTGCTGCCGCTCCGCCTCCTCGGCGAGCAGCCGCCCGACCTCCGCGGCGGTCTCGGTGCGCCACGACGACGCGAGCAGGGTCGCATTGGGGAAGAGGCAGGTCAGCGGCCCGCCGGTGAAGTCGAGCCCGCGCACCCCCGTCGGCCCGTCCGAGAACGCCATCGGCGCGAGCCCGATCTCGTCGTCCCCGCGGACGGTGAACATCGAGGCGCCGGTCAGCAGCCGGACCTTGCGGTCGAGGGGGAGTCGAGCGATGCGTTCGTCGAGCTGGGCGTCGTCCATGCTGCCCACCCTGTCAGTCCCAGGCCGGGAGCATCGCCGGGACGGGGGATCCAGCACGGCTCCGACCGCTTCGAGGGTCGACGGCGACCGGGGGGCCGCTCCGGAGGTCGTGATCTCGGACGTGAGCCGCCGCCGGAGGTGGCGCTGGTCACGGTCCGGCAACGTGCCTTGTCAGGAGCTCCTGACGTTTGACAGGCTGTCCGGCGGCGGGGGTCGATGAGGTGGTGCCACGGGGGTCACCATGGGTCGGCCCCCGTGCTCGCGCCCGCTACGCCGAGCCCAGCTCCGGGGTCGCTTCCCCGTCGATGATCGCGCGGGAGAACCGCTCCCACGCCGCCTGGCGCGAGACGCCGAGCGCCTTGCCGATCTCGGCCCACGAGAGCTTGCGCGACCGGGCCAGCTGCACCCAGTCGACCAGGAAGCGGTCGACCTGCGCGCCCGTCTGCACGATCAGGGCCAGCTTGCCGAGCAGGTCGGCGTCCGACATCGTCTCCCACGGCGGCGGCCTGTCCTCGCCCGTGCGTCGGAACTCGGCCACGACACCGCTGTAGTAGTCGAGGCAGTCGCCACACATGAAGGCACCGAGCCCGCCCACCAGAGGCATGTCCTCGCGGCCCTGCTCGCCACAGAACGAGCAGCACTTGTACGTCGAATCGGCGTCCATCCCGGTCCTCTCGCCACCCCCCAGAAGCGTCGGGCCGCGCCCGACGTGCTCCAGAGTGTCAGGCGGGACCACACCGGGCCAGCCCGGCCGGACCACCCAGCCGGGTCGGCTCCTGCGCAGGTGTGTCCCTCAGGCGTCGGCGACGAGAGGCGCGACCTCGGTGCCGAGCAGCTCGATCCCGCGGAGCAGGTCGTCGTGGGCGAGACGGGGGTTGGTCATCTGGAGCGACAGGCGGTCGACGCCGCCGAGCTGGTCGGCGACCCGGCGGATCTTGTCGGCCACCGTCTGCGGGTCGCCCAGGAAGAAGGCGCCGTTCGGCCCGGAGGTGGCGTCGAACTGCGCCCGGGTCGGGGTCGGGAAGCCTCGCTCGCGGGAGACCTTGGTGAACATCTCGTGCCAGCCGGGGTAGATCGTGTCGGCGGCCGCCTGCGTGCTCTCGGCGACGAACCCGAAGACGTGCAGGCCCACCTGGAGCCGCTCCGGCGGGTGGCCGGCCTCGGCGCCGGCCCGGCGGTAGAGGTCGACGAGCGGCCCGAACTGGCGGGGCTCGCCGCCGATGATCGCGACCATCAGCGGCAGGCCGAGCAGCCCGGCGCGCACGAACGACTCCGGCGTGCCTCCGACGCCGACCCAGATCGGCAGCGGGTCCTGGACCGGGCGCGGGTAGATCCGCTGGCGGACCAGGGGCGGGCGGTGCCGCCCGGACCAGGTGACCTCGTCCTGGTCGCGAATCTGCAGGAGCAGCTCGAGCTTCTCGCTGAAGAGCGTGTCGTAGTCGGCGAGGTCGAGGCCGAAGAGCGGGAAGGCCTCGGTGAACGACCCGCGTCCCACGACGAGGTCGATGCGGCCCTTCGAGATCAGGTCCAGGGTCGCGAACTGCTGGAAGAGGCGCACCGGGTCGACCGCGCTCAGCACCGCGACGGCGCTGCCGAGCCGGATCCGCTCGGTCCGGGCGGCGGCCGCGGCCAGGATGACCGGCGGTGCGGAGTCGTAGTACTCGCTGCGGTGGTGCTCACCGATCCCGAACGAGTAGAGCCCGCTGCGGTCCGCGAGCTCGATCTCCTCGAGCAGGTGCTCCATCCGCTCCACCGGCCCGACCACGTGCCCCGTGGTCGGGTCGGTGACGGTGGAGACGAAGCTGTCGACGCCCAGGTGCATGGGAGAATCCAACCACCCGCATGGGCGTCGCCCGCTCAGCTGTCCTTGCGCTCCTGCTTCTTGGCCTCGGCGAGCTCGCTGAGGCGCTCGGCGTCGGCGCGCGCCTCGACGGCCGCCTGCTTGGTCTCGCGGGCCTGGTCGAGCTCGGACTTCGGGGCGGCCTGGGCGGCCTTCTTCTTCGCGGCAGCGGTGGAGGTGGCGGCCTTCTTGCGCCGCTCGGCCGTGGCGGTCCGGCTCGCGGCAGTCTTGTCGGCGGCTGCCTTCTCGGTCGCGGCGGTCTTCGTCGCGGTGGCCTTCGCCTGCTGCTTGCCCCGTGCCTCGACCACGTCGGCCTCCGCGAGGCCGGAGGCGGCGCGCTTGCGGGCCGCGGTGCGCGTGCGGGTGGCCTCGCTGCGGCCGGCGGCGGCGGTCGCGCGGGCCTGCTCGCGGCGTACGGCGGCCTCCTCCTCGAGGCGCGCGGCGGTCGCGAGCTTGTCGGAGCGGTCGAGCCGGTCGGCGCCCTGGGCGGCGATGCCGCGATCCCGGAGCAGGGCCCCGGCGACCGTGTCGGCGGTGCCGATGGCGCGGTCGAGGGCGACCCGGGCGGGGGCGTCGTCGGGGAGCCGTCGGGAGAGGCTGTTGTCGACGACCACCAGCGGCAGGCGGGCGATCTGGTAGGGCAGGGCGATCAGGGTGCGGAACATGGTGGTCCTCAGCTCTCGGTCTGGGCGCGCAGCTGCGCGGCCCGCTGGTCGGCGGCGTCGGCCTCGCGCTGGAGGCGGGCCGCTTCCTCGGTGGTGCGCTGCTCGGTCGTGTCGGCGTCGGTCTCGAGTGCCTCGGCCTCGCGGAGCCGGCGCTCGGCCACCGCATCGGCCTGCCTCTCGGCGGCTGCGCGTCCGGCGGTCTCCTCGCGCGCGGCGGCCTCCTCGGCAGCGGCGTGCTCGGTGGCCCGCTGCTGCTCGGCGAGGGACTCCTCCCGCGCGGCCCGGGCACGGGCGGCGCCCTCCTGCTGGGCCGCCTCCCGGTTCGCCTCGCGCAGCTCCTGAGCCGCCTCCTCGCGCTTCGCGTCGGCGACGGCGTCGTCGGCGAGGCCCTCCTTGCGGGTGCGGGCCGCGGCCTGCTGGAGCTGCCCCTCCTCGACGAGGGCGTCCTTGCCGGTCACCGCGCCGGCGAGCTCCTTCGCCTTGCCGGCGATGCTGTCGAGCATGCCGTCGCGGGCCTGGGCTGCCTTGTCCGTGCTGTCGTTGCTCATGTCCTGCAGTGCCCGGAGGCGTCCGATCCGACACAGATCCGGCCTGTGACCCTGCCCTCGTCGGAACCGTCCACGGGCCGATACCAGGGTTTCCCGCAGCCGCTCAGGGGGGAGGAACTACCCTGAACACAACGCGGAACTGTCGACACCGAGCCGGACGTCGTCGTTCCGCGTCGTCGCATCTTCCAGGCGTACCTCGGATCGCCAGTCAGGTTTCCATGTCAACGCTCGCCGCCGTGCCCGCTCCAGTCCTCGATCCGACGGTCGACGAGCCCCGCCACTGCCCGAGCCTGGGCGCCGTGGTCCGCAGGGTCGGCCTGAGCCTCCTGGTCGCGTGCGCGATCCCGGCGACGCTCTTCTACGTCTGCTTCCGGGTCAACGGCGTGTGGACGGCGATCTTCGTGGCGCTCGGCTGGTCCTACGGCGCCATCGCCTGGCGGGCGCTGACCGGACGTCGTACGTCGGGCCTGCTCATCCTCACCGCGGTTGTGATGACCGGCCGCACCCTGATCGCGCTGCTCACCGACAGCACGTTCCTCTACTTCCTCCAGCCGATCATCAGCGACGGCGTGATCTCGGCCCTGTTCCTGCTCTCGCTCGCGACCGCGCGACCGATGGTGGCGCGGCTGGCCGGTGACTTCTACCCGATGGACCACGAGCTCTCGGTGCGGCCGCGGATCCGGCGCCTCTTCTGGCAGCTGACCCTCATGTGGGCCGCGCTCTGCCTCGGGAAGGCGCTGATGACGCTGTGGCTGCTCCAGTCGCAGTCGCTCGAGACGTTCGTCCTGGTCAAGAGCGTCTCGGTGCTCTCGATCAACGCCGCCGCGGTGGCCGTGACGATCGGTGCGGCCGTGCTGGTCGCCCGCAAGGAAGGCCTGCTCGCGCCTCGCGTGATGCTCGCCGGCTGACCTGGTCCCTCGGTCCGCCGCCGTGGTTCGGCCCGCGGGGGCGTTCCTCAACCCCCGATCGCGTCGAGCGTCTGCAGGTCGTCGTCGTCGAGGAGCAGCTTGCCGGCCGCGAGGTTCTCCTCCAGGTGCGCGACCGAGCTGGTGCCCGGGATCAGCAGGATGTTGGGGGAGCGCTGGAGCAACCAGGCGAGCGCGACCTGCATGTGCGTGGCGCCGTGCTTGGCCGCGACGCCGGCGACCGCCTCGAGGTCGAGCGGGCTGAAGCCGCCGAGCGGGAAGAACGGCACGTAGAAGATCCCCTGCTCGGCGAGGGCGTCGAGGAAGTCGTCGTCCTCGCGGTGGGCGAGGTTGTAGGCGTTCTGGACCATCGCGACCGGCGCGATGTCCTGGGCGATCTTCACCTGCTCGGGCGTGCAGTTGCTCAGGCCCAGGTCACCGACCAGGCCCTGGCTGCGCAGGTCGGCGAGCACCGTCCACTGGTCCTCGAAGCTGCCCTCCCAGTCGTCCATGAACCGCAGGTTCACACCGCCGAGCCGCTCGACCGCGAGCCGGCCGAGGTTGTCGTGGACGGCCGCCTTGATGTCGTCGGGGCTGAACGCCGGCAGCCAGGCGCCGTCGTCGGTGCGCCGGGCGCCGACCTTGGTGACCAGCACCAGCTCCGGCGGGTAGGGGTGCAGCGACTCGCGGATCAGGTCGTTGACGACGCAGGGGCCGTAGTAGTCGCTGGTGTCGATGTGGTCGACACCGAGCTCGATCGCGCGCTGCAGCACGCGCGCCGCCTCGACCGGGTCGGCCGGCGGGCCCATGATGCCGGGGCCTGTCAGCCGCATCGCGCCGTACCCGATCCGCTTCACGTCCGAGATTCGCTTCATGTCTCCCACTGTGCTCCGTCGCGTCGGCACAGCCAAACGCAAGACCGACTTGACGGAACCGCGTCCCGCGCCCGGCGGTTCGGTCTAGGCTCGTGACGTTCGGCGCACCGTCGTCGTCGGTAGTCACAGTCAGCATCAGAGCGCACGGGGGAGAGTGCAGCCGGTGGCCGAGTTCGATCTGCGCCCGCCCGCAGACCAGGTCTTCGTCGACCTCCGGGTCGTGGAGGACTACGTCCGGGACTCGAAGCTCGCGCTGACCAACGCGGTCTCCTACGTCGCCCTGATCGGGTCGTTCGCGCTGCTGCGGGTGGCGCTCGGCGTCCCCTACCTGCGCGCTGCGCTCGGCCTGTACGTCGTGGTGTCCCTGCTCGGCATCGTCGTCAAGCTCCGCCTGTCCGGTCCCGAGGCCCGCGGCCACCTGCTCCGGTACGCCGGCGGGGCCGCGGCCGGGCTGGTGGTCGGGCTCCCCGTCCTGCTGACCCTGGTCGAGGCCAACCGCGGCACCCTCTTCGCGGAGGCCCTCGCCGGGCTGGTCGCGGTCGCCGTCACCCACGTGGTCGATCGGGTCACGCTCGCCCGTGGGTGAGGTTCTCGGCGCGATCCGCGGCGAGCGGCTCGAGCCCGCCCTGCGCCGGCTGGCCCGCTGGTGGTCGGTCCGGTGGCTGGTGCGCCTGTCCGGAGCCGGGCTGGCGCTGGTGCTCCTGGTCGAGCTCGCGCTCTCGTGGGGAGCCGGCGACCGGCGCCCGACCGAGGCCGACCCACCCTCGCTGGCGGAGGTCGACGCCTCGATCGCGCTGGCCGAGCACTACCTCGACGGGCTCTACCGTGACATCGGGCCCGACCGTGCGGTCGTCTCGGAGTACTACGCGCTCCCGCTCCGGGTCTACTTCACCGGCCCGCGTCTGTGGGTGCGGCCGGGCGACCACCAGGTCACGATCATCGGCGGCGAGCAGAGCCGGCTCCGCGAGTCCTACGTCTTCCAGTACGACGTGCCGGGCCTGACCGACCCCGTCCAGCTGCTCACCGTCGTCCGCTGGGACGACACGTCCGGCGATGCCGACGTGGAGGTCTCGCAGGTCGGCGGCGACGCCGACGAGCCGATGATCGTCGAGCTGGGGGACCGGCCGCTCGCCCAGTGGCGCCCGGACGCGATCGAACGCAGCGCGTCGATCGTCCTCACACCGGAGACCTACAGCGACCTGAAGAGTCTGCGCTACACCATCCGGCACGTCGCGATGATGTCCGCGTCGGCCTACCACTACCGCGGGATGACCGGCCGCGCGAAGCGCCTCGACACGGTCGTCCACCGGTCCGGCTACGACCCCGACGCCGATGTCTACTCGCCTGTCTGGGGCCGTGGAGCCACCCAGGCCGACGGCTTCGTGTTCGACCCGTCGGTCTATCGTGACTGCACCGATGCCTCGGTCGCCAGCTCGATGCCCGAGTCGCCGACCTACTACCCGTACCAGTCGAAGGTGTGCACGATTCCGACCCGCGGCTACGTGGCGATGTCCCGTGAGGACCCGCTCGTGCCCCTTGCCCAGGGGTTGCACATCCTGCAGCGCTACGCCGACCCCGAGCACGAGTACTCCGACGGTGAGCATCTCAACAACACCGTCAACGGGCTGGTCGCCGACATGGAGCGGCGCTACCGCAGCGCGGCGGGCATCGCCGAGTGCCTGCCGGGGTCGTGCGACTCGGGGTCGACCTCGACCCTGCGGACCGTGCTCTTCGGGATGGTCGAGACCGACCTCGGCTTCGAGCTCGGCGACGACACGTCGCGCACCTATGCCGACGCGGTCGCCGATGCGTTGCTGGACCACCAGGTCGGGTCCGACGGCCTGATCCCGACGACGAACCTCGGCGACCTCTACCGCCCCGACCAGACCGGGGGCTTCTACACGCATGTCAGCTCCGACGGACGCTCCGGTGAGCCGGACTCCTTCACCCGGCGCCAGATGAGCGGCCTCGCGTCGGCGCTCGACATCCGGCCCGAGTACGTCGGCGAGATCGCCACCAACGCCGAGACGACGCTCGCGGCGTACGCCTTCCTCGTCCGCTACCGCTGCGCGCGGTTCGGCGTCGGGTGCGGCGCCTGGTCGGGCGACCGGGGCACCTCCACGCGATGAGGTTCGCGCGCACGACCGCCCTGGTGGGCGTGGGTCTCCTGTGGCTGGGCTTCGGCCCGGTCGTCCTGCTGCTGGCCGGCCTCTCCCTCTACTTCCGGCGGGTCCGCGACTGGCTGCGGCCGACCCGCCGCGTCGTCCTGGCGTGGGTCGGGGCCGTGCTCGCCCTGGCCGCGGTGGCGTACGCCGTGCCCGACGGCTGGGTCCGGCTGCCACCCGGGCCCGGACACCTGGTGACACCGGGCTACGTCGGCCGGCCGGCCACCGCACAGCCGGTCGCGGCCAAGCTGCCCGACAACCCGCACCTCGCCCCGGGTGGCACCACCTGGCCCGGCCCGATGGGCGACTCGACGCACGTGTGGACCAAGTCGTACGGCGTCGACGGCTGCCAGCGGATCGCGGCCGACTCCCACGGCCGCCTGGTCTCGCTCTGCGGCAGTGCCGACGCGCCCGTGCTGCGGCTGGTCGACCCCGACAACCTGCGCCAGCTCGCGTCGAAGGACCTGCCCGAGCGCGACGACAGCCCGTGCTTCGGGGCGTTCTACGTCGACGCCCACGACCGGGCTGTGGTCGCGACGAACGACCGGCGCATCCTGCTGGTCGGCACCGCCGACGCCGAGGGCCACCCCGACCTCACCACGCAGGCGACCGTCGGCATCGAGGACGACATCCCCGACGAGGACTGCGTGGTCGGTCTCCAGCCGGACTGGCAGGGCCGCACCTGGTTCGTGTCGGCGGGCGGCCGGGTGGGCGTCGTCGACGACGGGAAGGTCCGGGTCGCCGACCTGGCCGAGCAGGTCGACCGGCCGCTCACGGTGACCCGCGACGGGGTGTACGTCGTGAGTGACGAGGCGGTCTACCGGATCGGCGCCGCCGCCGGCGCGAAGCCCACGCCGACCTGGCGCACGCCGTACGACGGCTCGAGCGGGAGTGCGCCGGTCGTGCTGAGCTCCGGGCTCGTCGCGGTCGCCGTCAACGCCGACTCCGGACTGCAGGTGGTGCTCCATCGGCCCGGCGACGGCGAGGAGGTCTGCCACACGGCCGTCTTCGGCGGCGACGGCGCGACCGACGGCGGCCTGGTCGCGGCGGGCGACGCGGTCGTCGTGCAGAACGGCTCGGGGTACGGCGGACCGCTCTCGACCGTGCTCGGCCGCACCACCGAGCGTGGCCTGGCCCGGGTCGACGCCGACTGCGAGGTCGCCTGGTCCACCGACATCGACGTCCCCAGCTCCCCGCCGGCCGTCTCGCTCGCGAGCGGCCTGGTCTTCACCTACCTCAAGCGGCACAGCTGGCTGGGCGTCGACGCGTGGTACCTCGGCGCCGTCGACCTGCGCACCGGCCGGCTCGTCTACGCCGTCCGCACCGGCCTGACGGTCTTCGCCGACAGCCACCACGGCGCGGTCGGCCTCGGCCCCGACGGCTCGGCGTACGTCCCCGTCCTCGGCGGGCTGGTGCGGGTCCGCGACGCCCACGCCGACTGATCCCGCCGGTGGTCGCAGCGGGCGCCGCCCTCAGGGGTAGCGGATCCCGGTGACCTCTTCGCTGATCTGCCACAGCCGGCGCTGCGCGGTCTCGTCGTACGACTGCTTGTTGCTGCTGGTGACCTGCGGGTGGCCGCCCCACTCGGCGAGGCCGTCGGGGCCGACGTAGGTCGCGCCCGGCAGGTCGGCGGTGGCCGCCATCAGCGTCGGCCACGCGCCCTGGTCGGCGCTGTTGGGCGAGACCACCTTGATCACGGCGTCGAGGATCGACGCGACGCCCCCGCTCGAGCGGCCGTACTGCCCGTTCGCCGCCAGGTGGGTCGACGCGAAGCCGGGGTGGGCGGCGAGCGCCTTGACCGGCACCTCGGCCCGGCGTGCGCGCCGGTCGAGCTCGTAGACGAAGAGCAGGTTCGCCAGCTTCGACTGCCCGTAGACCGGCCAGCGCTGGTAGCGCCCCTCCTGCACGTGCGGGTCGCCGAGCGGTGCCCTGCGCGCGATCCGGTGCATCTGCGACGACACCGACACGACGGTCCCGGCACCGCTGGCGACCAGCTGGGGCAGCAGCAGCCCGGTCAGCAGGAACGGCCCGAAGTGGTTGGTCGCCATCTGCTGCTCGAGGCCGTCGGCCGTGCGGTGGTACGGCGTGCCCATCACCCCGGCGTTGTTGACCAGGACGTCGATCGGCCCCAGGCCCGCGGCCTCGGCGGCGGCGCGGCGGACCGAGCCGAGGTCGGCCAGGTCGACCACGAGCTTCTCCAGCCCGGCACCCGGCACCTCGGCGAGGATCGCGGCCTCGGTCTCGTCGAGCCGCTGCCCGGTGCGGCCGGCGAGCACGACCCGGGCGCCGCGCCGGGCGAGCTCGAGCGCCGTGAACTGCCCGAGCCCGCCGACCGTAGTGCCGGTGACCAGCACCGTGCGGCCGGACTGGTCGGGGATGTCGGCGAGGGTCCAGCGGTCGACAGGGGTCACGGGGTGGTCGCCAGGCTGTCGAGAACCCGCCGGCCGAGGTCCTCGTCGCCCTCGATTCTGACCGTGCCGGGCTCCGCCTCGCAGCGGCCGCCGGCCAGCCGGATGAACGCCTCGCGGTCCATGCGCAGCGTGGTCGTCGGCTCGGCCGGTACGGCGGGCAGTCGCTCCCCGCGGCGGGCGTCGTTGACGGTGAACGCGACCGGGTCGCTGCCTGCCATGTCGAGCACGACGGTGGCGCCTGGCTCGGCGCCGACCTTCTTGGCGATGACGTAGCCCAGGCTCTCGGCGAGGTACTCCGCCGTGTGCCGGGCCGCGACCGAGTCGAGGCCGCCCGGGCGGTCGACCGCGCGGCGGATGTCCTGCTCGTGCATCCAGACGTCGAGCGGCCGGTTGCGCAGCAGCGTGCGCCAGTCCCAGCCGACGCCGCCGAAGATCGGCTCGGGCTTCGCGCTCGCGTCCGTGGGTGGGTCCGCGAGCAGCCGGGTGTGCCGGGCGGTGGCGGCCGCGCGGATCTCGTTGATGATCGAGTCGGGGCTGGCGTCGCGCCGGTTGACGACCCCGATCTCGGTGTAGAGGCCCATCGGGCCGGTGACGTGCTCGGGCTCCCCGACCTCGGCGCTCTCCTCGCCGTTGCCGGCCAGGATCGACTCGAGGTGGGCGACGTGCGACGCGACCGCGCGGACGTCCCAGCCGGCCAGGTCGGTCGGCGTCGACCACTCCTCGGCCGGGAGCTCCTCGAGGAGGTCGGTGAAGTCGTTGATGGCCTGCCACCAGACGTCGACGTACCCGCTGAGGAGCTCTCCATCTGTCTGAGCATCGATCATGCCCAGCACCCTATGCGTGCAGGCGCACCGCGAGAACGGCGACGTCGTCGCGCAGGTCCGTCCCGACGAGCTCGCCGATGACGGCGTCGAGGAAGGCCTCCACGTCGAGGCGGTGGTGGCGCCCGGCGACCGCGGCGAGCCGGTCGAGGCCGACGCTGATGTCCTCACCGCGGCGCTCGGCGAGCCCGTCGGTGTAGAGCAGCAGCGTCGAGCCGGGAGCGATGGTGGCGCGGTGGTCGACGCGGGCGGTGTCCGGCACCACTCCGACGAACAGGTCGGGGACCCCGCCGTCGAGGAACTCGACCGTGCCGTCTGCGGAGACCAGGATCGGCGGTGGGTGGCCGGCGTTGGTCCACAGCAGCGTGCGGCCGCCGTCCGGGTCGGGCTCGGGCTCGACCCGGGCGTAGACGAGGCTGGCCATCCCCGTGACGTCGAGGTCGCGCATGGCGCGGTCCAGCCGGTGCACGTGGGCGGCGGGAGCGTCGTCGACCGCCCAGGCGATCGTGCGCAGCATGGTGCGCAGCTGGCCCATGACCGCCGCCGCGGCGATGTCGTGGCCGACGACGTCGCCGACCATCAGACCGGTGGCGCCCGACGACATGGTCACGGCGTCGTACCAGTCGCCGCCGACCTGGTCGCGCGAGGCGGCCGGACGGTAGCGGGCGGCCAGCTCGAGGGACTTCGGGTCGGGCAGCGTGGGCAGCAGCGCGCTCTGCAGGATGACCAGGGCGTCGAGCCGCTCCTGGAGCAGCAGGGCCCGCTGTGCGGCCTGCGCGGAGTACGACGCCAGCGCCTCGATCGTGATCCGGTCCTCGTCGGAGAGCTCGTGCACGTCCTCCCACAGGAAGGCGACCGCGCCCAGCACCGCACCGCGCGACACCAGGGGCTGGAAGGTCCGCGACTCGGCGATCTGCTTGGTCAGCACGAGGTGCGGGTAGCGCTCGTTCTGCGCCTGGCGGCTGCGGAAGTAGAGGGGCACGCCGTGCAGTGCCGTCTCGCCCAGCGGGTTGGAGTCGTCGAGGGGGAGCGCGGCGTTGAGGCGGGCGGACTCCCACGCGTTGGTGGGGGAGTCGACGTAGGCCAGGATGTCCGGGCCGCCGGCGCCGTCCTCGTTGCCGAGCGCGCGCAGCCACATGCCGGCCTGGATGCACCCGAGCTGCTCCTGGGCGATCTGCTCGACGGCCTGGGCGACGTCGACCATCGTGTGGGTCACCGACAGCCCCTCGCTGAGCGCGAGCAGCACCCGGCTGCGTTGGGAGAGGTGCTCCTCGAACCCGCGCTTGGCGCGCTCGGCGAGCTCCGTCGAGCAGGCGGCGGCGAGGTCCTCGAGCATCTCGAGGTCGGCCGCGCTCCACTCCCGCGGCTCGTACTCGAGCGCGCACAGCGACCCGACGATGGCGCCGGTGTGGTCGGTGATCGGCCAGCCGGCGTACGCCACCACGCCCAGGTCGGCGATCGCGGGATGCTGGTGCAGCCGGGCGTCCTTGCGCAGGTCCGAGACGGCGAGCGGTGCCTGGTCGATCACGACGTAGTGGCAGAACGAGTGCGACAGCGGCGTCTCGCGGACCTCGTCGATGTCCGACGGCAGCCCGCAGGCGCCGGGGAAGACCTGGCGCTCGTCCTCGACGAGGGTCACCAGGGCGACGGACGTGCCGAGGGCCCGGGACACCATCCGGGCGTACCGGTCGAACGAGGGGTCGGCGCCGACGGCGCCCGGGGGTGTCATGGGTGGGGGGCCTCCGAGCCGAACGATATCCGTCCGGAATGCGTGCGGGGGCGCAATCCACCGCCCCTCACCCCTGCGGGTGAGCGTCAGCCCGTCGCCAGCTTCGCGGCGATCGCGAGCATGGTGAGCCCGATCAGCACGTCGAGCACCTGCCACGCCCGCGGGCTGGCGAGCACCCGGCCGGCGAGCCGGGCGCCGTACCCGAGGCCGCAGAACCACAGCGTGCTCGCGACACAGGCGCCGAGCGCGAACCACCAGCGCCCGGTCGGGCCCTCGTGGTTGGCGATCGAGCCGAGCAGCAGCACGGTGTCGAGGTAGACGTGCGGGTTGAGCCAGGTCAGGGCGAGCGCGCGCAGCGCGATCCCGCGCCTGCCTGTCGAGCCCCCGTGGGCGGCGTGCAGCGCCTCGGCCCGGCGGGCGCGCAGCAGGGTGCTCACGCCGTACCAGGTGAGGAACGCGACGCCGAACCAGCGCACGACGTCGATCGCCCACGGCGCCTTCTCGACGATCGTGCCGATGCCGCTCACGCCCGCGACGATCAAGATCACGTCCGAGACCGTGCAGATCGCGACCACGATGCCGACGTGGTCGCGGGCCAGGCCCTGCCGCAGCACATAGGCGTTCTGTGCGCCGATGGCCACGATGAGGGTGAGCCCGGTGACGAGGCCGGTGAACGTCGAGTCGAGCACCCGGCCACGCTAGGGCGTCGGTCGCGATGAAGGCCAGCGAAAGAATCTACAGAACCATTAGCATCGCTACATGGACCTCGCGCCTTCGCAGCTGGCCGCCCTGGTCGCCATCGCCGACCAGGGCACGTTCGAAGCCGCGGCCCGGCACCTGCATGTCACCCCGTCCGCGGTGAGCCAGCGGATCCGCGCCCTCGAGTCGGCCGTCGGCCGGGTGGTGGTCCAGCGCACGACGCCGTGCCGGCCCACGGCCGCCGGGGAGGTCCTGCTGCGCCTGGCCCGCCAGACGCAGCTCCTGTACGACGAGGTGCGCGACGCGCTCGCCGACGGTCATCGCTCGACCGTCGACCTGCCCGTGGCGGTCAACGCGGACTCCCTGGCGACCTGGTTCCGCGACGTGGTCGGTGCGGTCGCCGGGTGGCCGGACGTGGCGCTGCGGCTGCACGTCGAGGACCAGGCGTTCTCGGCCGGCCTGCTGCGTGGCGGCGACGTGCTCGCCGCGGTGACCTCCGAGCCGGCCGCCGTCCAGGGCTGCTCGGTCGAGCTGCTCGGCACCCTGCGCTACCTGCCGGCGGCGGCCCCCGCGTTCGCCGAGCGGTGGAGACAGGGCCGCGGCCACGACTGGGCGGCGATGCCGCTGGTGGTGTTCAACGAGAAGGACGCGCTGCAGCACGAGGTGCTCACGGCCCGCGGCGTCGGCGAACCGCCCGTGGTGCACCGGGTGCCGACCTCGGCCGACTTCCACGAGGCGGTCCGGCTCGGTCTCGGCTGGGGGATGATCCCGGAGCCCCAGCTGCGACCCGACGTCCGCGCGGGGCTGCTGGTGCCGCTCGGCGGCCGGGCGCACCTCGACGTCGCGTTGCACTGGCAGCGCTGGCGTCTCGACTCGCCGGTGCTCGACCGGCTCACCGACGAGGTCCGTGCGGCGGCGCGGGCGAGCCTGCGTCAGTAGGGCAGCGTCACTGGACGGGCGGGCGCGGCTCCGTGCGGCGCTCCTCGACGTACGTCGCCTTCTGGCGCTGCTGGTTGATCACCAGCGAGAGGATGATCGCCAGGATCCCCACCACGAGGAAGATCCAGCCGAGCGTGTCACCTGCGACGTTGTCCTCGATGCCGTCGGGAAGCGTGACCGCGCCGGTCACCCCGATCAGGCCGAGGACGATGAGGACGATGCCGACTCCGATACCCATGAGCGCTATGTGCCCGTCCGGCCCGCGCCCGAAACACCGGGCCTGCGCTCCAGTGACGCTGACCCGTCGCTAGAACACACGAAGAAGGCGTCGACCCGTCGTTCAGGAACGACGGGTCGACGCCCTCTCAGCGTGACTTGACGACGGGTCAGGGTCAGAAGGAGCTCTCGTCGAGGTCCATCAGCGACAGGTCCACCGACTCGGCGATGGCCCGCTCGGCGGAGATCTTCGGCAGCAGGTTCTGCGCGAAGAACTGGGCCGCGGCGACCTTGCCCTCGTAGAAGGCCTTGTCCTTGCCCGGGTCGCCGCCGAGCTTCTCGAGCGCGACCTCGGCCTGGCGCAGCAGCAGCCAGCCGCAGACGACGTCGCCGAGCACCATCAGCAGGCGGCTCGTGTTGAGCCCGACCTTGTAGATGTTGCGGATGTCGCCGCCCTCGGCCGACGCGTCGGCCGACATCAGGTCGTTGATCATCGCGCCGACGATGGCGTTGGCGTCCTCGAGCGCGGTGGCGAGCAGCTGGCGCTCGACCTTCAGGCGGCCGTTGCCGGCCTCGCTGTCGATGAAGGACTGGATCTCGCCCGCGAGGTGGCCCAGCGCCTTGCCCTGGTCCTTGACGATCTTGCGGAAGAAGAAGTCCTGGCCCTGGATCGCGGTGGTGCCCTCGTAGAGGGTGTCGATCTTCGCGTCGCGGACGTACTGCTCGATCGGGTACTCCTGCAGGAAGCCGGAGCCGCCGAACGTCTGGAGCGACTCGGTGCCGAGCAGCACCCACGAGCGCTCCGAGCCGTAGCCCTTCACGATCGGGAGCAGCAGGTCGTTGACCTTCTCGGCCAGCTCGTCGCGCTCGCCGTGGTGCTCGGCGATCTGGACCCGGTCCTGCCACGACGCCGTGTAGAGCACCAGGGCCCGCATCGCCTCGGCGAACGACTTCTGCGTCATCAGCGAGCGGCGTACGTCGGGGTGGTGGGTGATCGTCACGCGCGGCGCGGTCTTGTCGGCCGACTGCGCGAGGTCGGCGCCCTGGACCCGCTCCTTGGCGTAGTCGAGCGCGTTCAGGTAGCCGGTCGACAGCGTGGCGATGGCCTTGGTGCCGACCATCATCCGGGCGTTCTCGATGACCTGGAACATCTGCGCGATGCCGTTGTGGACCTCGCCCAGGAGGTAGCCGACGGCCGGCTCGCCGCCACCCACGGACGGGTCGCCGAAGGTGACCTCGCAGGTGTTGGAGACCTTGATGCCCATCTTGTGCTCGACGTTGGTGACGTAGGCGCCGTTGCGCTCGCCGAGCTCACCGGTCTCGAGGTCGAAGTGGAACTTGGGGACGATGAAGAGGCTCAGGCCCTTGGTGCCCGGACCGCCCGCGCCCTCGACGCCCACCGGGCGCGCGAGCACCATGTGGATGACGTTGTCGCTCAGGTCGGACTCGGCCGAGGTGATGAACCGCTTGACGCCCTCGATGTTCCAGGTGCCGTCGTCGTTCGGGGTGGCCTTGCTGCGACCGGCGCCGACGTCGGAGCCCGCGTCGGGCTCGGTGAGCACCATCGTGGTGACCCAGCCCTTGTCGATCATCAGCTGGGCGATCTTCTGGTCGCGCTCGTTGCCGTTGCGCTGGATCACGCCGGCGAACATCGGCTCCGCGCCGTACATCCAGATCGCCGGGTTGGCGCCGAGCACCAGCTCGCCCATGGCCCAGCAGAAGCTGGCCGGGGCGGGGGTGCCGCCGAGCTCGGCCATCGTGGTCAGTCGCCAGTACTCGGCGTCCATCCAGGCCTGGTAGCTCTTCTTGAAGGGCTCCGGGAGCGGGGCGGTGTTGGTCGTGGGGTCGAAGACCGGCGGGTTGCGGTCGGCGTCGACGAACGACGCCGCCAGGTCCTCGCGGGCCAGCCGGTCGACCTCGGCCAGGATCGATCGGGCGGTCTCGCCATCGACCTCGCCGAACGGGCCGCTGCCGAGGACCTCGTCACGGCCGAGCACCTCGAACAGGTTGAACTCGATGTCGCGGATGTTGCTCTTGTAGTGGCTCACGGCCCCACCTTCGCGTTGCGTACTGGTCGGTAACTTCCATGATACGTACTGGTCAGTAACCCAGCAAGACGGTGTGACCGACGTCCGGTGGACGGGAGAGCCCGGACGGTTGACACCCGGGCGTCCAGGATTGACTATAAAGTCACTAGAGATAATTCATCGAGGTGACGCGACATGCGCAAGCTCGTGCTACTCGCCCTGGTCGGCCTGGCCGCCCAGCTGGTCGACGGCTCGCTCGGGATGGGGTACGGCGTGACCTCGGCGACGCTGCTGGTCGCCGGCGGCCTCGGCCCCGCGGCCGCCTCCGCCGCGATCCACTTCTCGGAGATCGGCACCTCGCTGGTGTCCGGCATCTCCCACCACGCCCTCGGCAACGTCGACTGGCGCACGGTCTCGATCCTCGCGCTGCCCGGCTTCGTGGGTGCCTTCGCGGGCGCCACCGTGTTGGTCGACCTCGACGCCGCCGTCGCCGTACCGGTCGTGGCCGCGATCCTGCTCGCGCTCGGCGGCTACGTCACCTGGCGCTTCCTCTCGATGCACACGCTGCGCTTCGACCCGCGCCCGTCACGTCGCTTCCTCGCGCCGATGGGCCTCTTCGCCGGCGTGATCGACGCGATCGGCGGCGGCGGGTGGGGGCCGGTCGGCACGACCACGATGCTCTCGTCGGGCCGGCTCGAGCCCCGCAAGGTCGTCGGGTCGGTCGACACCGCCGAGTTCGTCGTCACCCTCGGCGCCTCGCTCGGCTTCCTGCTCGCGCTCGGGACCCAGGGCATCAACTGGGCGTTCGCCGCGGCTCTGCTGGTCGGCGGCACCGTCGCCGCCCCGATCGCGGCGACCCTGGTCCGCTTCCTGCCGCCCCGGGTGCTCGGCGTCGCCGCCGGCGGGGTCATCGTGCTGACCAACCTCAAGACCCTGGCCGAGCAGGCCGGCGTCCCCGGCATCACCATCGCGCTGCTCGCCTCGGTCGTGTTCACGCTCTGGGTGCTGTGGATCGCATACGCCGTCAAGCTCGAGCAGGCCGAGCGCGAAGGAGGCGGCGATCGTCCTCAGGACCGGGTCCGCGGTCACGCCACCGCGTCGGCGTGACCCGCCGCCGCGTCGGCGTGACCCGCCGCCACAAGGGCGCCAAGGTCGAGTGAACAAGTCGACACATCTGACACACTGGACGCATGCGAGTTTCCGCCAAGTCCGACTACGCCCTCCGTGCGCTGATCGAGATGGCGTCGCGCGAGGACGGTCGTGCCGTGAGCGCGGAGGAGCTCGGCCGGCTCCAGGACATCCCCCACGGGTTCCTCCAGGCGATCCTGGCCGACCTGCGCCGGTCCGGGGTCGTGATGTCGCAACGCGGCCAGTCCGGTGGGTGGCGCATGGGCCGGGCCGCCAGTGACGTCTCCGTCGCCGACGTGATCCGCGCCGTCGACGGCCCGCTGGTCTCCGTCTACGGGCTGCGTCCCGAGGCGGTCACCTACAACGAGACCGCCGACGTGCTCCAGCACGTGTGGATCGCGGCGCGCCGCTCGCTGCGCGACGTCTTCGAGCAGGTCTCGATCCAGGACCTGGCCGACCACAAGCTCCCGCCCGCGGTGACCTCGCGCACCGCCGACGAGGACGCATGGCAGCCGCACTGACCATGCGGAGCCGCTAACGCGTCTCCGCGTCCGCCAGCCGGCTCTTCAGCTTCTTCCGCTTCTTCTCGAGCTTCGTGTTGCGCCCCTCGAGCGCCTGGTTGTGCTCACGCAGGCGGGCGACCTCGACGAGCACGTTCGCGAGCACGTCGGTCGCGGCCGTCAGCCGCTCCTCGACCGGGACGTCGTCGGGCTGGGCCGCCGTCGGCTCCGGCGTCGCCGGCAGCAGGTCGGCGGTGTCCCCGTGCACGTCGTACCCGCCGTCGGCCAGGTCCTTGCGCCAGCGCTCACCGAGCGCGAGCAGCGTCGCGTGCAGGTCCGGCGGGAGGGTGGGCGCCGGCACGTGGGGGGCCGAGCCCTCCGACAGGTAGCGGCGTACGACGGTCCGGTGCGTCCGGCCGGGCAGCCGGCCGTCGACGGCACGATTGACCTGGCGCAGGACGGCGATCGTGGTCGGGTTCGGGCCCGAGGACGTGTCGAGCGCGAGGGGGAGCCGGGTCGCGTCGAAGCCCGCGATCTCGCCGAGCGCCGACCAGATCTCCTCGCGGGCGTCGCCGGGGTCCGGCGGCACGGCGATCACGTGCACCCGCTGCGGTCCGCCGACCGCCGCAGTCCACCGTCCCAGGACGGTGCTGAGGTCCTGGCCGGCCCAGAAGCGCTGCGCCTGGTCGTGCTCGCGGGCGGGGTCCATCACCCGCTGGCAGAACCGGGAGAACGACACCGAACGCCCGGCCTCGACGGAGCCCGCCCAGGCCGCGACCAGCTGGGTGCCCGGGTCGCGGGCCGTCACGACGAGCTGGATGTCGAAGCCGTGGAGGGCGTCCAGGAGCAGGTCGATCTGCGGCGGCGTGGCGGCCGCGAACAGCTCCTGGCTGAGCACCACGTCGCCCTTGCCCTTCCGGGCCCGCCGGCAGATCTCCGCCCACGAGCCCTCGACCTCGCGGCGTTCGTAGCCCCAGGCCCGGTGGTCACGACGGATCTCGATCGCGGCGCGGAACATCTGCTCCGCGGACATCGCCGGGTGCCGCAGCCCCGCAGCCTGGAGTGCCTCGGCGTGCTCGGCCAGCGCGGAGTCGAGGAAGGCGCCCCCGCTGCGGGGGAGCCCGATGTGCAGACATGCCGTCCGTCGTCCCATGGCGCCACCGTGGCAGCCGCGGGCGGATGGGCGGTGAACGAGGCGTGGACGAGAGATTTCGGTGGTCACGCCCGCCGGTACCTAGAACGTGTTCCAGTACGGCGCCTAGGATGCGGCCATGATCAGCTCCGACGCCATCACCTGGACGGCCGCGAACGACGACCACCCGGCGCGCGCCGCGTCCCAGCGCTCCTACTCCGCCGTCGCCCAGGGCGACCTGGCCGCCTGGCTGACCGTCTACGCCGAGGACGCGGTGCTCGAGGATCCCGTCGGCCCGTCGATGTTCGACCCGGACGGCAAGGGGCACCGCGGCCACGAGGGCATCGCCGCCTTCTGGAAGCTGGCGATCGAGCCGATCGAGAAGTTCGAGTTCGAGATCTACGAGTCGTTCGCCAACCCGGGCAGCAACACGTGCGCGAACGTCGGCCGGATCAAGACGTCCTTCCCCGACGGCAGCCACACCGTCACCGACCTGATCATGGTGTACGTCGTGAACGACGACGGCCGGGTCGCGTCGATGAAGGCCTTCTGGGAGCCCGAGCGGACGATGGCGTCGTACACGAAGGTGTGACCGTTTCGCTCCCGCGTGCGTCCTAGAGGGTGGAGCACCACCGCACCCGCCCGACCCGCAGGAGCGAGATGACGACGGACCAGGAGTACGAGGAGTTCGCGGTCGCGCGCACCCCCCAGCTCTACCGCTCGGCGTGGCTGCTGTGCGGTGACCGGCACGGCGCGGAGGACCTGGTCCAGGAGACGCTGGCCAAGGTCTTCGTGAAGTGGAAGCGGATCGACAACCCCGCGGCGTACGCCCAGACCACGCTGGTCCGCACGTTCCTCAGCCAACGGAGACGGAAGAGCAACCACGAGCTGCCGTACGCCGACCTGCCGGACCAGGTCGGGTCGGACCCAGCCGCGGCGAGCGACCTGCGGATCGTCCTGCAGGACGTCCTCGCCGGGCTGGCGCCGCTCGACCGAGCCGTGCTGGTGCTTCGTTACAGCGACGACCTCTCCGTGGAGGACGTCGCCCGACGCCTCGGGCTCAGCCCCGGTGCGGTGAAGAACCGGAGCATGCGCGCCCTCGAGCGCGCGCGGGAGAGGACGCCACGATGAACGACCACGAGATCACCGCACTGCTGGAGCGGGCCGGTTCGGGACTGCGCCCCGAGGTCGCCGAGCTGGTCGCCGGAGGGGCCGCCCGGGGGCGGACGAAGCTGCGCCGCCGCCGCGCCGGCACCGCGTTCGCGGCGGTGGCGGTCGTCGGCGTGGTCGGCGCGGGACTGGTCGCCACCCAGCTCCACCAGCGCCCCGGCGACAGCACGGTGACTGACCCGGCGGGTGCGCCCTCGGGGACGGTGACGCCGAAGCCGACCGCGGCCGGCGAGCGCGATGCCCCGCCGGCTCCGGACGCCGCCCTGGCGCTCGGGCCGGACGGCATCCGTGACCAGCTCGCGGCCATGCTCCCCGGTGAGGTCGGCCCGATCCTGAGGGAGCCGCCGTACTCGGTGGTGAGCGGCCGGTACGACCGGGTCCTGCACTTTCGCTACCAGGGCACCCTCGCGACCTTCGTGATCGCGCCGGCGCGCAGCATGGCCAGCTGCCAGGAGCAGAGCGGCCCGGACGGCAGCTGCACAGTCGTCGACGGCATGGAGACCCTGGTCTGGGGACCCACCACGGCCGACCGCGTGACGGCGCAGGGTGTCGCCGTCTGGCGGCACGGCTACATCGTGAGCGTGCTGTCGTACAACGCCGCCGAGGGCAAGGACGTCGCCCCGTTGACCGCGGAGCCGCCGCTCAGCCTCGCGATGCTGACCGACATCGCGATGAGCGACGCCTGGTACTCCTAGACGCTCGTGTGCGCGGCGACCCACTCGACGAGCGGGCGCAGCGCGCGCCAGTCGTCGCGGACCAGGTCGAGCAGGTCGGGCGTGTGGATCACGGGCTCGAAGCCGAGCTGGTGGCCGGCGGTGAGGGACCGGTGCCGCAGCAGCTCGATCCGCGGGTGGTCGGCGTCGTAGCCGCGCGGGGAGGTCTTGAGCCGGTCGCCGCCGATCTCGAAGTCCTTCTTCCTCAGGGCCTTCAGGATCTTCTCGAGCTCCGGGCCGAACCGGTCGTGGGCCACCGCCGCGCGGAACGCCGCGAGCCGCGGGCCGCTGGCCTCGTAGAAGCCGGCGCCGGTGCGGACCCCGCGCGGCGAGACCTCGACGTACCAGCCCGTCGCCTCGCCGACCCGGACGAACGCGCCCTGGTGGGTCTTGTACGGCGTCTTGTCCTTCGCGAACCGCACGTCGCGGTAGGGCCGGAAGATCTTCGCGGTCTGTCCGTCGGGGGCGAACTCGGGCACCAGGGCGTCGCAGAGTGCGGTCATCGGCGCCTTCACCGCCTCGGCGTAGACGTCCTTGTGCTTCTCCCAGAAGGCCCGGGTGTTGTCGACCTCGAGGTCGTCGTAGAAGTCGAGGGCGGCGACGGGGAAGCCGGTGAACGTCACGAGGGCCAGCGTACGAGGGCCGGCGGGCTCGCGCCGGAGAGGTGGCGACGCCCGCTGCAACGCCGCCACCCCATCCGTGCGTCGGATCCCCACGGTCCGACAGAGGTTCAACGCAGCAGGGGAGCGGGCGTGACGGCCGTTTCGAATATTTCCGGACGAGTCCGGACGGGCTCAGGAGAGTGCGGCGGTGACCTGCTCGTCGCCGCCCTCGGCGAGGGCGGTGACGGTCATCGTCGACCCGCCGCAGCGCGGTTCGCCGAGGAACGCCTGACCGCCGGGCGACTCGTACACCACGGCGAGCCCGTCGTCGGCCGACCAGCGCATCAGCGCGGCCGGCTCACCCTCGCGCTGGGGGTCGCGCACGAAGTACGAAGCCCCGCCGCACCAGGTGAGCGTGCCCGACGTGCCGGGGCCGAGGTCGTAGTAGCCGTCGCCGACGCGTGCGTAGAAGTGGGCGTTCTCGACCTGGTTCTCCTTCGGGATGACCGACCAGACCGCACCGTCGTCGGTGACCTGGCCGTCCCAGCCCGAGCAGTCCGGCACGCCCTCGAACGGGGTGGCCTGGTCGCCGCTGACCGAGACCAGGGTCCGGCAGGCCGGCGCGGAGTCGTCGAAGGTCTGCAGCGCGTCGCCGGCGGGCGTGATGTGGGCGCCGTTGAAGCCCTGTCGCTTCTCGGCGCACCAGCCCCGGGTGGACCTCTGGGTCGCCAGGTCGAGGGCGGCCAGGCAGTAGGCGCGACCCGGGCCGTAGGTCGCGTACAGCACCCGGCCCTCGCCGAGGGCCCAGGTGCCGCCGGTGGTGGTCGGGACGTCGGACCTCCCGTCGATCGTGAAGCTCGTGCCGGTGGCGAGGTCGGTGACCTCGGCGGAGCTGGGCCGCTGCTCGGCCTGGTCCTGGAGGACGACCACCGCCCAGTCGTCGTCGATCAGCGCGTCGGACACGCGGGTGCCCGAGCGGGCGCCACCGGACGATCCGTCGGGACCGTCGAGCGCGTAGCTGCCGCCGCTGCGGGTCACGGTCAGCGACCAGCCCGAGCCGTTGCGGGTCACGGAGTCGCGGACCGGTCCGGGCGCGGGCTCCCAGTCGAGCAGCGCGTCGGTCGGAGTCGCCGCGACCGGCTCGTCGGCCGGGCCGCCCTCGGGGAGGGTCGGGGCGTCCGAGGTGGTGGGCGAGTCGCTCGGAGAGCTCGGAGGGGTGCTCGCGGGTGCCGACGACGTCGTGGGGGAGCTGGTCGGCTCGGGGTCGGCGGCCGGGTCGTCGCTGCCGCAGGCTGCCAGCGTGAGTGCCAGCGTGAGTGCCAGCGCGAGTGCCAGCGCGAGCGGCAGTCCGGCCCGCACGGCGTACGTCGGCCGACGCATCAGACCCCGACGTTGTGGGCGTAGTGGGCCTGGTTGCCGCGGTAGCTCTTGTAGGCGCTGCGCCACTGCACGCGCGCGATGGTCGGCTCGGACGGGTCGAAGCGGTGCTGGTTCCACGGCTCGAAGTAGCTGAGCGCGTCGGGCTTGTCGCCGTTCTTGGCGTAGCCACGGCCCACCTGGAAGTGACCGGAGGCGTCGTCGTCGAGGTAGGGGTAGAACTGCTTGAGCAGGATCGGGTGCAGCACGACCGGGGCCTGGTAGTCGTGGATGTGTCGCATCATCAGCAGCTCCCACTGGGTGAAGCTGTACTTGCCGATGTCGAGCACGACGTACGGGCCGGCGTGGTCCTTGCCGTCCCACCCGGTGCTCTTGTTGACCACGCGCACCATGTCGTAGATCGAGGTGCCGCTGGTGGTCGTGCCGAGCTGCTGGGCCCAGTGCCCCTGGCTCTGCTTGCGGTTGCGCCAGCCCCAGGCGATCATCTGCATCGCGGTGGGTCCGCACCAGTAGGTCCGGGTCTGCTCGGCGACCTGCTTGATGTCGAGGATCGCGGACCGACCCGGGTAGTCGGCCTGGGTCTTCACCGGGCCCGGGTTCGCCGAGGACGTCGCCGTGGGCGTCTTCGACGGGGTCCGGGTCGGCGACTTGCTCGGGCTGCGCGTCGGGGAGGGCGACTTCGACGGGCTCGCCGTGTTCGGGGGCGGGGTCGTCGTCGGCTTCGCGGCGGGCGCGGTCGCGACGGCCCGGGCCTCGGGGTGGTCGGCGAGGAAGTTCGCGGGGAGCGCGACGCCCTCGATCTCGTGGCGCAGCAGCCAGACCTTGGCGACCGAGCGGGCCGCCATGGTCAGCTCGGCGCGCTCGGCGGCGGCGCGAGCAGTGGGGCTCATGCGGGCCATCCGGGCGAGGGCGGCGCGGGCGTCGAGGTCGCCGGTGGTGACGACGGGGCCGCGGCGGGCCGCGACGGTGCGCGCCGCGGTCGCCATCCGGGCCTGCACCTGCTGCTGGGTGTCCTCGGTCCAGCCGGTGCCGAGGCAGTAGCGCTGGCCCTCGAACTCCGCGCAGCGGACCAGGCCGGCGGCGAGCTGCTCCGGCGTCTGCTTGCCGCTGGTGCGACCGAGCGCGCCCCCGGCGTCCACGACCCGGTCGATCTCGGCCTGCATCGCGGGGGTGACCTTGGAGAAGCCGGCCGTGGTCGACGTGCCGAGGGCGCCGTACTTGCCGTCGCCGGAGGGGGTGAACCCCTCGTCGTCGTCACCGCGGGGGATGAAGGGTGCGGCGGCGAGCAGCAGGACCAGTGCGCCGATCGCGATCGTGCGCGGGCGGGGGCGGTGCATCCGAGGACCTCGAGACGGAGCGGGGAAGGCTTCACAACCACTGTCCCCAATGGTCACACGGATAGTCAAGCGCACCATCAGCCCCACGCGTGGTCGAAGGCGCGGCTCCCGGCGCCTCCCCGGGAGTGGACAGTGGTGCCGACTCGACGGGTCCTGAGTGGAAAGTAGCGCCGACTCGACGGGTCCGGAGTGGAAAGTGGCGCCGACTCGACGGGTCCTGAGTGGAAAGTGGCGCCGACTCGACCTGCTGGAGCGGATGACGAGACTCGAACTCGCGACATCGACCTTGGGAAGGTCGCGCTCTACCAACTGAGCTACATCCGCCTGCCCCTGCGGGAGGGACGCGGAGATCCTAGTCGATGCGCGAGAGCGTGGGGTGGCGCGGGTCGAGGCCGTCGCCGGACGACCGGCCGGTGAGGCGGCGGTGCACCCACGGCAGCGCGGAGCTGCGCACCCAGGTCACGTGCTCGCGGAGCTGCCCGCCGCGGGTGGCGGTCGGCAGCTCGCCCAACGTCGGCGGGGCGAGCGGGTGGGCGACGCCGAGGGTGTCGAGGACCGCGGTCGCCATCCGCTGGTGACCGGCCGGGCCGAGGTGCATCCGGTCGGGGTCCCAGTAGCGCCAGTCGCGGTACTCGTGCATGGCCCAGAAGTCGACGACGTCGGCGCCGTGGCGCTGGGCGGCACCGCGGACCAGCTCGTTGTAGAGGGCGAACCGGCCGCGCAGCGGGCGGTAGATCGCCGAGCCGCCCGGGTCGAACGCCGTGAAGACGAGCAGCCGGGCGCCGGTGCCGGCCAGCCGCCCGAGCGCCTCGTCGTAGCGCTCCACGATCGCGTCGATGTCGACCTTCGGGCGCAGGATGTCGTTGGCGCCGGCGTAGATCGTGACCAGGTCGGGCCGAAGGGCCAGTGCCGGCTCGAGCTGCTCGTCGAGGATCGCGGGCAGCTTGCGGCCCCGGATCGCCAGGTTGGCGTAGCCGAAGTCGTCGCTCTGGGTCGCCAGCACCTCCGCGACGCGGTCGGCCCACCCGCGCAGCCCGTGGGGGCGCGCCGGGTCGGGGTCGCCGACACCCTCGGTGAAGGAGTCGCCGAGGGCGACGTAGCGGTGGAAGCTCACCGAGTCATTGTCTTGGTCGTGAGAAGCGGGCCGACGGCCGGGGCGGCCCGGTAGGTTGAGCGCGTGCTGCTGTCAGACCGCGACATCCTGGCCCAGATCGACGCCGGCCGGATCGCGATGGACCCCTGGGATCCCGCCATGCTGCAGCCATCGTCGATCGACGTGCGGCTGGACCGGTTCTTCCGGGTCTTCGAGAACCATCGCTACCCGCACATCGACCCCGCGGCGGACCAGTCCGACCTGACGCGCCAGGTCGAGCCGGAGGGCGACGAGCCGTTCATCCTGCACCCGGGCGAGTTCGTGCTGGGCTCGACCTACGAGGTCGTGACGCTGCCCGACGACATCGCGGCCCGCGTCGAGGGCAAGTCGTCGCTGGGCCGGCTCGGGCTGCTGACCCACGCGACCGCCGGCTTCGTCGACCCGGGCTTCTCCGGCCACGTGACGCTCGAGCTCGCCAACGTGGCGACGCTGCCGATCAAGCTCTACCCGGGCATGAAGATCGGTCAGTTCTGCTTCTTCCGCCTCACCTCGTCGAGCGAGCACCCCTACGGCTCGGAGAAGTACGGCTCGCGCTACCAGGGCCAGCGCGGTCCGACCCCGTCGAAGTCGTTCCAGAACTTCCACCGCACGCAGATCTGAGCGGCGGTCCGGACCGCGAACTCTTCAAGTAAGGTGACCCTTAGTTAGGTCCACCTCACCTGAAGGGCGCGCCATGAGCCAGACCGCCACCCACTCGCTGCCGATGATCCTCGACGAGGTCGAGGCGGTGCGCGTCGAGCGGCTGTCGCCGTCCTTCGTGCGGGTCGAGCTCGGTGGCGCCTGTCTTGCCGACTTCGGCGTCGCCGGGCCGTCGTACGACCAGCGGATCAAGCTGGTCTTTCCCGACGGGGACGGCCCGCTGCCGTCCTTCGCGGGCGCCGACGAGTCGTGGTTCGGCACCTGGATGGAGCGCCCGGTCGAGGAGCGCGGCCACATGCGCACGTACACGCTGCGCGAGGTGCGCGGTGAGGGCGCGGCGACCCGGCTCGTCGTCGACTTCGTGATCCACGTCGAGGACGGGGAGGCCGGCCCCGGCTCGTCGTGGGCCGCCGGCGCCTCGGTCGGCGACCGGGTCGTGCTGCTGGCGCCCCGGCGCGGCGTGGAGTACGGCGGCATCGAGTTCGAGCCGGGTTCGGCGAGCCGTCTGCTGCTGGCCGGCGACGAGACCGCCGTACCCGCCATCTGTGCGGTGCTGGGCCAGCTGCCCGTCTCGGCGACGGGTGCGGCGTTCCTCGAGGTGCCGACCTCGGCCGACGTGCAGACCGTGCCGCACCCGGAGGGCGTCGAGGTCGTGTGGCTGCCCCGCGAGGGCGAGCCGGTCGGCTCCCTGCTGCACCCGGCGGTGCTCGCCCACCTGGGCGCCGGCCCGGCGCCACTCGTGGAGCCCGAGGAGGTCGACCCCGATCTGTGGGAGACCCCGGCGTACTCCTCCTCCGGCGAGGAGGTCGAGTCCGCGGTGGCCGTCGCGGGCCAGGACCCTTCGCCAGGCTCAGGACACCGCCTCGACGGGCTCTACGCCTGGATCGCCGGGGAGTCCGGCGTCGTCACCGCGCTGCGTCGCGCGCTGGTCAAGGACCTGGGCGTGGACCGCCGCCAGGTCGCCTTCATGGGCTACTGGCGCCGGGGCGTCGCGATGAGGTCGTGAGGCTAGTTGTCGATCCTGTCGGCGACCCGGCGCAGCCGCTGCGCGAGCAGGTGCCGGTGGGCGGTGGCGGGCATCCGGGGCGAGCTCGCGCGGGCGATCCGCTCGGCGAGCTCCTGGCGGGCTATCTCGGCGTTGATGACCACGTTGCTGTACATCACGGTCTCCTTCGGTGCGTGGGCGTGCCGGGTGGGGGGCAGGTCAGAGCTCGGTCAGGACGACGTCGCCGCTGACGGTCTTGGCGCGGACCTCGACGTGGTCGGCGCCCGCGGCGGGCTCGCCGGCCCCGGTGAGGGTGGAGCGGATCGCGCCGGACACGGTCGCGATGTCGGTCCAGACGGGGACGCCGGCCGGAATGCCGACCTGGATGTCGCCGGAGGCACCCTTCGCGGTGAGCCGCCCGCGGCGCGCCGTTCCGACGACGAGGTCGCCGGAGCCGGTGCTCATCGTGACGTCGGCCCCGGCCTCGCGGACCTCGAGGTCACCGGAGCCGGTCTTGACGACGACCGGGCCGTGGTTGGTGCCGACCCGGACGTCGCCTGAGCCGGTGGAGACCGCCGAGGTGGCGGTGACGTCGAGCAGGAGCACGTCGCCCGAGCCGCTCTTGACGCGCAGGTCGGCATGGGCGCTCTCGACCCGGACGTCGCCCGAGCCCGTCTGCACGACCATCGGGCCGCCGGTGGTGTCGATCCGCACGTCGCCGGAGCCCGACCTGACCTCGCCGCCGCTGACGGTGCCGGTGACGTCGATCGGCGCGCTGCCGGTGCGGATCGTGATCATGCTGCCGGTCGGGATGGTGATGGCGACGTCGAGCTGGTTGTCGTTGCCGAAGAAGCCGCTGCGCTGCTTGGGGGCGACGACCGTGATCTGGTCACCGTCCTGGCGGACGACCACGTGCTCGGCGTCCCGACCGGCGACCGCGACGTGGGTCTCGGTCGTGTCGGTCGCCTCGACCTTGACGGAGCCCTTGCCGATCTCGGTGAAGAGCCGGACGGGCTGGTGGGTCTCGAAATGGTGCTCGGTCATGGTGCTCTCCCGTGCTCTGGTGCCTCTGGGGTGTGCTCGTCCACGGGGCCGGCCTGGTGCCGGTCCCGGAGCTGCTCGTGCTGCGTCTGGTCCTGCTGGTCGCTAGACCCAGCCGGTCATCCGGCGGTTGCCTCGCTTGTCGCCGAACAGGTCGTTGCCGCCCAGGAAGGGGATGCTCGACAGGTCGATGTCGACGTTGATCGCGCTGTCGCGAGTGGCGGCGCGGACGACGGTGACCAGCCAGGTGTTGAGGGAGTGCCCCGACTTCGCCGCCATCTCCTCGGCCTTCGCCTTGACCGACTCGGGGATCCGGAGGGTGATCCGGGCGACGTTGCCGTCCTCGTCGACCTCCTCGGCCGAGGCCGGGGTCGGCGGTGCCGGGGGCGGCGCGAGCGGCGTCTGGTGGACCACGAAGTCGAGCTCGCGGCCGTTGAGGCGGACGTCGACGCCGCCGTCCGACATCTCGGCGGTGATCTCGGCGGCGGCCTGGGAGATCGCCTCCATCAGCGCTAGTCGGGCAGCTGGATCGAGGGCGTACGTGAGTCGCTCGGTGGCCTCCCGCGCCTCCGGGCCGGCGGCCTCGGCGGCCGCGACGAGGTCGCGTCGGAGGCTGTCGATGTACGGCGTGATGTCCATGTGCATCACGATGACATCACAATGATGTCATGTCAACCACTCGATGATGTCACCTCGGCGTCAATGCGATGTCGAGGTTTGTCCGACCGGGCCGTTGGGCACGAGGTCCGATGGTCCTTCCGGGCACAGCCACCGGATCGGTGTGAGAAAGGCCTAATGAATGTCGGTTCCGACCGTCCTGGCGAGTGACACCCTCATCTCGGCCCATGCCGTCGACTACCTGATCATCGCGCTCTACTTCGGCGTCGTCATCGGGATCGGCGTGATGGCCAAGCGCCAGGTGTCCGACTCCCTCGACTTCTTCCTGTCCGGGCGCTCGCTCCCCGCGTGGGTGACCGGCCTGGCGTTCATCTCCGCCAACCTCGGCGCCGTCGAGATCATGGGCATGTCGGCGAACGGCGCGCAGTACGGCCTGCCGAGCGTCCACTACTTCTGGGTCGGCGCGATCCCCGCGATGCTCTTTCTGGGCGTCGTGATGATGCCCTTCTACTACGGGTCCAAGGTGCGCTCGGTGCCCGAGTTCATGCGCCGCCGGTTCGGCACCGGGGCGCACCTGGTCAACTCGATCTCGTTCGCCGTCGCCCAGCTGCTGATCGCCGGCATCAACCTCTTCCTGCTCGGCAGCATCGTGCACGCGCTGCTCGGCTGGCCGCTCTGGGTCGCGCTGATCGTGGCCGCGGTGATCGTGCTGTCGTACATCACCCTGGGCGGCCTGAGCGCCGCGATCTACAACGAGGTGCTGCAGTTCTTCGTGATCGTCGGCGGCCTGCTGCCGCTGACCCTCATCGGCCTCCACCGCGTCGGCGGCTGGGACGGGCTCACGTCCGGCATCAAGGACGCGGCCGGTGCCAACCCGGACGTCGTCGCGCCGGCCTCGCAGCAGCTCAACTCGTGGCCCGGCCAGGCGCTGACCGGCTTCGACTCGTCGTTCCTGTCGGTCATCGGCATCGTGTTCGGCCTCGGCTTCGTGCTGTCCTTCGGCTACTGGACGACGAACTTCGTCGAGGTGCAGCGGGCGATGGCGTCGAACTCGATCTCGTCCGCGCGCAAGACGCCGATCATCGGCGCCTTCCCGAAGATGTTCATCCCGTTCATCACCATCCTCCCGGGCATGATCGCCGCGGTGCTCGTCGGCGAGATCGCGGACGTCAAGGCCGGGGAGAAGGTCGCCGGTGGTGCCTCGGGAGAGGGGGTCGCGTTCAACGACGCCCTGCTCTACCTGATGCGTGAGGTCCTGCCCAACGGCCTGCTGGGCCTGGCGATCACCGGTCTGCTGGCGGCCTTCATGGCCGGCATGGCCGCGAACATCTCGGCGTTCAACACCGTCGTCAGCTACGACCTGGTGCAGCAGTACGTCGTCAAGGACCGCGACGACGACTACTACCTGCGCATCGGGCGGATCGCGACCGTGGCGGCGACCGCCATCGCGATCTTCACCGCGACGCTGGCGAGCAACTTCTCCAACATCATGAACTACCTGCAGACGCTCTTCGGGTTCTTCAACGCCCCGCTGTTCGCGACGTTCATCCTCGGTATGTTCTGGAAGCGGATGAGCGCGACCGCCGGTTGGGTCGGGCTCGTCGCCGGTACGGCGTCCGCCGTGGCGGTGGCCTTCCTCAGCGAGGACGCCTTCGGTTCGTGGAGCACCGGCGTCATCCCGATCGGCGGGCAGGGCGCGGCGTTCGTCGCGGCCGGTGCGGCGTTCGTCGTCGACATCGTGCTCAGCGTGGTCGTCTCGCTCGTCACGAAGCCGAGGGACCCCGCCGAGCTGCGTGGCCTCGTCTACTCCGAGACCCCCCGTGAGGACCTGGTCGACGCCGACGAGGCGTCGTACCCCTGGTACCGACGGACGCTCCCCCTGGCCGGCATCGCCCTGGTGATGGTCATCATCCTGAACGTGATCTTCTGAGGAGGCTGAGATGACTGACACCTCGACGACCAGCAGCCGCAAGCACACCGCCGGCGCGCTCGACATCCGCAACATCATCGGCGGGCTGATCGGCGTCTACGGCGTGATCCTCACCCTGATGGGCATCTTCGGTGACAAGGAGGGCGACAAGACCGGGGGTGTCAACGCGAACCTGTGGGCCGGGATCGTGATGATCGTGATCGGCGCCGGCTTCCTGATCTGGGCGCGGCTGCGCCCGGTCGTGGTGGCGGTGCCCGACGAGCCGGCCGACGGTCAGGACAGCGCGGGGTAGAGCACGACCGCGTCGATCAGGCCGCGGTGCCGGTACAGGTCGACCCGGACCGGGCAGCTGGTCCGGTCGGCCGGTGCGCCGATGATCACGGACAGCGCCTGCCCGGAGCCGCCGACGTCGGGTGCGCCACAGCCGTCGGCCGTCGTCGCAGCGGCGTCGTGGACGTCGAGCGTGGGCAGCGCGTAGGTCAGCGGGTCGTCGTCGACCAGGGCAACCCGGTCGGTGGCCCGTCGTAGAGCTGAGAGGACGCGGGTGTCCTCCCACTGGGCGGCGTCCTCGGCGTCCCGCACAACCGTGCTCGGGCCGTCGGAGTAGGAGACGATCACCCGGTCGGCGAACGGCGGCGCGGTCCCGCGGTCGTTGGCGAAGTCGAGGAACTGCCACCCGGCGGCGACGTCCTGGTAGTCGGTCAGGCAGGTGATGTCGGCCGGGACCGAGGTGTAGACGGTGATCGGGTCGCCGGGGGAGTACGTCGTGCCGGTCGGCGGGTCCGTCGCGACGACACGGTCCTGCACCTCGCAGGCACGGAACGGCTCCAGGGTGACGGCGAGCCCGCGCCGGCTGAGCATCGCCTGGGCCGCGGCGACGTCGTACCCGAAGAGCGACGGCACCTGGTCGGGACGCAGCGTGTCGCCGGGGCGGTCGTCGTCTCCTCGCATCGTCAGCACGGTGGCGACCAGGGCGGCGACGAGCAGCAGGACACCGGCGGCTGTCGCGGCGAGGGGCCACCGTCGGCCCTGGGGCCTCGGTGTCGGTCCGACCGGCGCGGGCATCGGTTGCTCGTCGAACTCGATCAGCATCTCGCGCCGGGTCTCGAGGTCCTGCTCCGCGCCGAAGCGGGTCAGCTCGGAGTGGGGGATGGCCGCGGCGAGAGCCCGGTGCACGAGGGGGTCGGGGTCCTTCGCCCGGCGGATCCGGCGCTGGTTGTCGGCCAGCACCTGGCGGACCAGGCCCGGAGCCTCCGCCTCCGAGGCGCCGAGGAGCACGGCCGCACGCACCAGTGCGGACCACCGGGCGTCGACGTACTCCCTGGGCTCCATCTCTCATCCTGTTCGGAGCCCACGCTACGACCGGATGGGTCACTCCTTCTTCGGGAGCAGCAGGTCGACCGGTTCCGTCCCCGCCGAAATGCACAGTGCGGTGGATCGGAT